>DASRFC010000069.1:0-114236 GCA_035651835.1 Terriglobales bacterium | reverse complement strand
AACTTTGTTGGCAATGATATCTTCGGGCTTCGTCTTGTGGCCGTACAAGTTTTCATTGGCATCTCCGTCCGGTCTTAGAGTCGAGCCGGAGAGAGATACTCCACCAAAAACGCCACGCGAACGAGAGTACGAAAGCATCTGAGCTTGCATTTTGCCGTTTGTCGATGCCTCAGAAGTTCGTCCTACCGGGCCGGCAGCGACGCTGGCGTCAGCGCCCAACTTTACTTTGTTATTTAACAGTGACTTTGCGCCCTGGTCGTTCATTACCATGATTACGAAGTCGGTTTCCTGACCTCCAATCTGGAAGCCTATGTTGCCGCCGCTCGAGGCCATCATAATAGGCGGGCTCCACGGACCTTTATAGTCGGCCCCAGTGCGGCATGTCATTACCCCGCGCCCATAGGAACCGCCAATTCCAATAGCAACCTTCTTAACGGAAGGCAAAATGATCACACACTTCGAACCATTCATGACGTTTTTTGGAATGCCTTTGTCTGGCATATCGAGAACCTGCTTTAGTACCTCACCCGATTCCTTAACACGAGTGCGCTCAGTGTTTCCGCCTTCCTCTTTTTCCTGCGCCGACGAGGTCAGGCAGAAAAACGCAACCAGAGTTGCTATGGCTAGTACGTTCGACATGGGTCTCATGATTCTCTCCATTCTCTCCCTTACGATTTAGGGGTGTTTGCTGGTCTGCACACTCGTTGCCCAGGTGAACGCTCGCCCTACAATCCCATCTCATACTGAAATGACTTTGCCCGTAGCACCACTGGCAAAAGTGCCAGAACCCGCGGCTTGGCCAGAAACGTCGTATCGCTTTTGTCGGTCTCCCAATGCACTCGAATGTTTTACAACATTCATAATCGTGCCAGGCTGGTACCCGGAGGAAGAGTTTTGAGCAAGAACCGAGAGGGCGATTAAAAAAGCACATGAAACGAACCACCTGGACATGACATCTCCGTGATGCACCTGAAAATCATGAATTTTATTGCGAAAGTTGGCATCGGGAAAGCAGGCCTTGCTCATTCTCCCAGTGCCTTACTTTTATACGCGCTTCGTCGAACAGATGCTCGTAATTGCTCTTGCGGACTTTCTCGCTTGCTTCTGGAGTCAACGCCTTCCAAAGCAGCCCGTACTGCCGATAAACCCTAAGATATTGATCTTCGTCTTTTGGAGCGACTTCATCCGTGCCAAATAAAAAGCGATCAGGATAGCGATTGATTAGAGCAGCCGAAATTCTTATTGACTCTGGTGTCGCGACCAGGTATTTGGCTACCTCGTCCCAGGAAATATCGAAGTAGACATGGCTGAGCTGAGGGTCCTTGAGGATTGACTCGAGCACAAGTGCATGTCCCGCTACGGGGCGGACCACCCGTCCCATTCCAGTGTGCGCCCAGATCACCGTAGTATTTGGGTGCCGGGACAATAAGGACTTCATCTGGTCGAGATAGACAGGTTGGGAGCCCGGCTTTGCAAAAGGAGCGTCTATATCATTGTGAATCAGAACAACAAGCCCGACTTGGGCCGCGAAGTCGAAGATCCGATCGAGTGCAGGATTGCGAAGCGAAGCTGTTTGTCCTGCAACTTTTGACGACACGAACTCTTTATGAATCGTGAATTCCCCAATACCAGAAAACACCCCCGGGAAGATGTGCAGCACGCGGTTAATATGATCGACGGCATACATGTCAGCCGGGTTAAAGCCCGTAATCATTGGATCGAATCGAGTACGTTGCACTTGAGGGAGAGAACAGTATGCCATTGCGATATAAGCGTCAGTAAATGAGTAGTAGTAAAGTGGAGCATCCGTTTGCAAGTAATAAGTGGGAGCAGAATCCCCTGAATTCTCATAGGACCACATTTGTTGCAGAGGAATTCCGAACAGTGCCACACGACCAACCTTTGTTCCCATGACATGCAATACATCGCGAATGTCGACGCCTTGCTGTATGTAGTTGGTCAAGTGCAAGTGAGAGTCGTTGAACTCCACTTCATTCAATGTCTGTTCCGAACGCTGCGCAACAGCCGAGCACTGGATCAAAAGTAGCAAGACAACGACGGCAGCAAGCCGTTCCAGCGTTGAGCGGTGTTCTAGGTAAGCAGGCATTGCAGAACCATATTGAGTATTTACTTGAGCGCTTTACTGACGGCCTGTGGGTCCGCTTTTCAATCCCACAGAGCGCGGAGAAAACAAATTAATTCCGAGTTGGTCCGCCACATAAGCGATAGTTTTCTGGGCCTTCACACTGTTTCCGGCTTCATCGAGCGGTGGAGCAAACACCGCGATTGCGCCCTTGCCGGGCACTATCGCAATGAATCCACCGCCAACGCCGCTTTTGGCGGGTAGTCCCACGTGCCACGCCCAGCCGCCAGAACCGTCATATAGACCGGCCATCGTCATAGTCGCGAGAATCTCCGGAACATTTTCTTTCTTCATCACTCTCTCGTGAGTGATGGGATTAATACCATCGTTAGCCAATGTCGCGCCCATTACCGCTAGTTGCTTCGCGGTTACGCCGACAGAACATTGCTTCGTGTAAACGTCAACAGATTCCAGCGGGTCTGCATAGATATGTTCGTACTTGAGCAGCAGAGCCGCCAGAGCCCGATTGCCAGTGTTAGTTGCCGCCTCGGACTTGTAAACATCTTCGAGTAAGGAGAGTTTCTCGCCTGCAGCTTTGCTGTAGAAATCCAGAATCTTTTCCCATTTTGCTTCGGCATTGGGAGCTGAAATCAGGCTTACTGTAGCGATTGCGCCAGCATTGACGAACGGATTCCCTGTGTGACTCGGCATGTCCACAACAGCTTCAACGGAATTAAAGGGGCGCCCCGTCGGCTCGGAGCCGATTTTGGCAAACACTTCATCAGGCCCCAGCTCATTCATAGCGAGGGCAAGACTGAAGACTTTCGAAATCGACTGAATAGAAAATGGATGGTCAATATCGCCATCGGAGACAATCTGACCGTCTGTACTTATAGCGACTACGCCAAATAGCTTTGAGTCCACCTGGGCGAGCGCAGGGATGTAGTCCGCATTCTTGCCTCCGGTGTCGCTCTTGAATTTCTCGTAAGCTTGATCGACTACGGCCTGCACCTGTTCATGGCTGGGTGCCACTGGACTGCGTTGAGTTGCTGCAGTTTGCGCGAAAAGCGAAAATCCTGCACAAAATAACACAGCTACTATGACGGGATTACTGTACCGAATCTTCACGAGTATCATTTCCTACCTCCAACTAAATATGACCCAGCTCGGCCTATCAGCCGAGCCAGCTATTCTTAAAGCTGAAACTGGATACGGCTCTGAAAAAATTGAGTGTTACCTCTGCGGTCGAAGCGATCTAAGTGACCATAACCATAGTTAAACTCCAGTCGTATGTATTGGGAGAGGTACCAGTTCAGCTGTTCTGAAAATCTGCTGAATCTGCCTCCTGTGATTGTGCCGCTGTCGAGATTGGTATATGAGTATCGAGATACGAGTTCCCAAGCGCCCGGACCTCCGCTGAACACGGGCCGCTGCGGAATAACGGCTCTAAAGAATCCGCCTACGGTGTTGTACGTGCGTGTCTCTCCAGTAATGATCCAAGTTGCAACCACATCACCACCGTTGAATAACGGGTTGCCGGTTGACGGAGAAGAAATCTTGTCAATCCAGTATTCGCTGCCGAACAGCCACGATTTTCTGCGGTAGTAGATCTCCGGTCCTGTCATAAACGCCGCAGTCGCAGGGAACTTGCCAGTATCGAGGAAATAAGGCGCGGGAAAGGCCTCAGGTCGCGAGCGGAGCCGGAATTGGTTATCTACCGGTTTTCCGTACTGCAGGTTAATTCCTATATGAAGGAGTGAATGCGTATCAGAAACCGTCCGGATAGGTAACCAGGCAAGTCTCGCAACTTCCTGGCTCGAATAAGAAGAGAACGACTGCCCCTTAGAGAAAATGTCGTTGAAGTAGCCAAGATTCCATAAAAAACCATGCTTGGGTTTGTATCCCATCCACTTGATACCATCGGCGAGCAAAGGAACAGTCGCGTCGTTCATTGGCGCTCTCTCCATCGTCCAGCCGTCGTAACCAGTCATCACCTTGTTGAGCGAGAATCCCTCCTTGGTGCGCCCGACGAACAAGTACCCCCATTTCTGTGAGAGTGCGACCATGATTCCGGTTTGCCGCATTAGCCAAGAGTGGGTGGGAGCGTCGTACATGATTCCGACGCTGTACGTAACGGATCTCTTAAACTCAGGAAATTTCCCCGAAAGGAGAAACCGGAAATCGCGAAGTTTGAAACCAGGGACGAGTGAAAATTGCTCCTTACTTTGCTGGTCCTGCGAAAAGGCAGCATAGTCCACCAGAAAACCGCCCCCCGCCCGAGCGGTGATGTACTTGCCATCGAACTCATTCCATTTTTTAAAACCCCGCGTCGCTTCCTCGGATTCGTCCGACTCAACCGCATCAATGTTGTTCTCGATTGTCGGGTCAGGCGGAGTTGTTACTGTCACAGGCTTTTTATCAGTTGATTGGGAAGAAGCAGATTGGGGAGTATCTCCGTCTGCCTCCTGCGCTCTGGAAAAAGCCGATGCCAACATGATGATCACTAAAGCAACAATCAAAATCTGCTGTTCCAGCAACGCCTCAACTATTGTCGTGCGACACTGCCTCATGCGAACGACCTCTTGTCAGTAGGTAGCAAACATCTGCTGAATCTGCTCTGGAGTGTGTGATTTCAACAGTGCCAGTGAAAGCAGGATTCGTGATTTTTGCGGGTTGAGTTCGTCGGAAGCTATAAAGCCGAGTTCATCGTCTTTGACTTCCACATTGCGGCCAACAGTACCCGTGGCCACCCGACTGCTGCGTACAACAACCACCCCTTGCTTAACGGCTCGGGCAGCTGCGTCAACCGAAACCTTATTCATATTGCCGTTGCCTACGCCAGCGATGACGATACCCTTCGCGCCATTTCGCACACTGCAGTCGATCAAATCCGGTGACATGTCCACGTCACCGTAGACAATATCCACTCGCGGAAGCTGCGTGACATCGGAAACGTCGAATTCACTTGAGGTGGTGTGCTTCCACGAAGGGTTGTTGTAGAAATCGTTTTTCCCATAGGCAGAAATGCCAACCACACCTCGCAACGGCGACATGAAAGTCTGCACGGACGTTGTACTTGTCTTGGTCAGCGAGTGTGCTCCCTGGATCCAGTCGTTCATTACCACCAACACCCCTCGTCCCCTTGCATTCGGATCGCCGGCTACCGCTACTGCGTCGTACAAGTTCAAAGGACCGTCCGCACTGATCGCCGTAGAGGGGCGCATCGATCCCACTAAAACGACTGGCTTATCGCTCTTTACTGTCAAGTTGAGGAAAAATGCGCTCTCTTCCAGGGTATCGGTGCCGTGTGTTATGACAATGCCGTCTACATCGTTCGTGGCCAGCAGTTCGTTAATCCGTTTTGCCAGCTTCAGTAAAATGTCGAACGACATATCCTGCGAGCCTACGTTCGCAATTTGCTCCCCCTTAAGATTGGCCAAGTCTCTGATTCCGGGAACGGAGTCCAACATGGCATCGATTGTCACTTTCCCGGATGTGTAACTCGCTTGCGCACCCGTGGCCGCAGCACCTGCGATTGTTCCACCGGTCGCCAAAACCACAATATTCGGCTTGCTTGTCTGGCCAAGGGCAACTTGCGAGATGAAGCCGACTATGGCTATGAGAAATACACTCGAAACTCTTCGAGACTGCTCCATGGGATACTCCTTTCGAGGTCATTCAGCTGTTTGGGCACGCTACTTTTGCTGGTATTTACTCTTGTCGAGACCGGTCAGCTTGACTGGATCAAGCAGTTGTTTAATTTGCTCTTCAGTCAGAAGGTGTTGTTCGCGAATTAATTCGAGTACGCCTTTGTCAGTCTTATAGGCTTCTTGCGCGAGTTCCGTGGCTTTGTCATAACCCAAGATCGGGTTTAGTGCAGTAATGATACCGACAGTCGTCTCCATGTAGTGAGCGAGCGTCTTCTCATCCACAGTAATGCCGTCAATACATTTGGTGCGGAAGAGGGTTGACACTTTGGAAATGAGATCCTGCGACTCAAGGATCGTCAGCCCTTCGATGGGTTCATAAGCATTGAGTTGCAACTGTCCAGTGTGAGCAGCTACCGTCGTAACGTAGTTATTGCCCATTACACGGAAAGCGACCAAGTTTACAACTTCGGGTACAACAGGATTCACTTTGCCCGGCATGATAGAAGACCCAGGCTGCAAAGCTGGCAGGTCTATCTCTGACAATCCTGCGCGAGGTCCCGACGTTAACAAGATCAGGTCACCGGAGATCTTTGAAAGTTTCACCGCCAGGCTGTTCAGCGCACCCGCATAATCCACAAAGCCCTGCTGGTCCCAGGTAGCGGCTATCAGATCAGAGGCAGGGACGAACGGTTTGCCGGTAAGTTTTGCAAGATGCGCCGCGCACTTTTCCGCGTAACCTTTCGGGACGTTGATGCCCGTGCCAATCGCAGTGCCGCCCATGTTGATGGCGTAAAGTGATTTCTCAGCATCCTTCAATGCCTTTATTTCCCATTCCAGCGACTCTGCAAACGCGTGAAACTCCTGGCCGACTGTCATGGGGACGGCGTCCTGCAT
This sequence comes from Terriglobales bacterium, assembly GCA_035651835.1. Classification (GTDB taxonomy): domain Bacteria; phylum Acidobacteriota; class Terriglobia; order Terriglobales; family Acidobacteriaceae; genus JAOAPG01. The sequence goes on along the minus strand of DASRFC010000069.1, from coordinate 107,609 downwards.
TTCAGTACGCCCCATCTTCACAATCTCAAGGTATGCATCGCCCTTCATGCGAAAGGATTGTGCCAGTTGTTCCAGTTCTTTGATCAGCTTTTCATTCCGCAGGACGATTGCCACTTTAATGGCCGTGGGATAGGAATCGTTTGTGGACTGCGACATGTTTAGATCGTCGTGCGGCTCAAGGTATTGATACTCACCTTTCGAGTGGCCCATCGCTTCGAGACCTATATTGGCCATCACTTCATTGGCATTCATGTTTGTGGAGGTGCCAGCGCCACCTTGATACCAATCAACGAGAAATTGATCGCGATACTTCCCTGCCAGTATCTCCTTGTAAGCCTTTTCGATCGCAGCAAGCCGCTCGGGTTTCATGGCTCCAACGTCGGTATTGGCCTGCGCCGCGGCCAGTTTTACCAGGGCGAGTGCGTCAATAAACTCGGGATAGTGGTTAATTAGAACGCCGGAAATCTGGAAGTTTTCCAGCGCTCGTTGAGTTTGCACACCGTAATAAGCGTCGCCTGGGATTTCTTTCTGTCCTAAAAGATCTTTTTCTACTCTGGGCTTCGCTGTAGACGATGATGCCGCCGCTTGAGACCATCCCTGATGAGTAGCAATGGCTGCAACGAGGATCACGCCGATGGTGAATATTGCCGGCCTGCCACCTATAAAATTTTTTTTGTATGTGGCTCGCTGTGTTGATTGAGAATGAAGCGATAGCATGAGGACGCCTTGAAGTTAGCTGGTCTTACCCAGGACTCGAAAATCGAAACTGTATTTGAATGAAAACTGAATTCGAAAATCGTTCGGGTTGAAACCGTTCGAAAAATTGTAGCGACGGCCATATTGGAATTCACCCCCAGCCAAAAAATTCTTGAACGGTGAATACAACAAGTTCGTGCTTGCGTACTCGCCTGCGTGAAAAGCTTCCGGAGTCTGCAAGTTTGTGTTGTGCATGACTAATCGCGAGTAACCAATGGCACTGGACCACTTCTTTGACCAGTTGTGGTCCAGATACGCGCTTAAGCCATACATGGGTACTGCTTTCCCTTTTATCGGCTGAATGATGCTGGAGGGGACGAGTCTGGGCGCCACGTCAATCGGCGCGTCATTCATGTAGTTTTCAATTCCTTCGCCATACGTATATTGCAATCGAAGAATATTTTTGTGAAACACGATATTTGAGCTTGCATTGGCACCCCAGCCCACCACGTTCTGGGTGACGTTGTTAGCTACATTGTCAATCTTGAAGTCGCGGACAATGGCAGCAGCGCGCAGATAGCTCTTGCTTTTCCATGTGTGGCTGATTGCACCGGACAAATCTGGAAACTGAAATCTCGCGTGAATATTGGAAAGATCAATTCGATCGGCGAGGGTGCCTGCGTCTCCAGACGCGCCCGGTTTTTCCAGCGCGAACATGAGTTTTGTTGCTCCGTTCAGCGGGGTATATCGCAGCTGGGGATTACGCAGAAACACCATCCCGTTAGGTCCCCAGTACTCGACTACGTTGGGGAAAACATCGCCGTCCATGAAGACACTGTTTGTTTGGCCGGCAAGAATGGGCCCGATCTCGCCGTAGTACTGACGGGGACGAATGGTGGTTTGGCCGGCATCGACGCCGACGCCAAACATATCAAATTCAAATTCGTACTTCAGCTTTCCGATTGATGTGTATTGCTCTCCCTTTACGCCGAAGCGTGACTGCCGCACGCTGAAATAGGTATTCCCGTCTTTCCCAAACTCTCCCGGAAAGGCCGGCAGCTTGGAAGGACGATTTACGTCAAACCAGTTCGGGTCATTTGTTTTGACATCGTAGCCCATGTCCAACATCACAAAGCCATAGATATCCATATAAGACTTCGGCTCATCTTCGGGTTCAGGGGACCCTGCTTGCCCCTTGGCTAGCTCCTGTGTGCTGGCTGGTTCCTGTGTGTTGCCTGGCTTCTGGACGCTGCCTGGCTCTTGGGTGCTGCCTGGCTCTTGGGTGCTGCCTGGCTCCTGGGTGCCGGCTGTCGCCCCGTCAGCCAGCAATGCATCGGTGATGGCAGCAGAGTCGGTCCTCTGTATTTGCCTTGAAAAGGCAGGCGTAACGATCAAACAGAAAGCAGTGACAACAGCGCATAACCTGATTTGTAAGAAATAAGGCATCGCTCTGGCGGCCGCAACAACGTTGCAATATCGGATCATGCGTGGCTCCGGTCGAAGTTCTGTCACGTAGAGTGACGCACAGACCGGAACTCGCCAACTGTAACGTCTTACAGCTGAACCACTCGCGGAGAGGAAAAATACGGTATATAGAAGTATATCGATCTGCTAAACAGCGGACGTACAGAATCGAAAATGACTCACTCTATTCCCGATGCGTTCCAGTCATGCGCCGGGCGACGCACATCGGTAGGATCACATCCTGGTACTTTCTGCGTTTAAATTTAGAGAGGCCCGGAGCACGTCATCAGCAATGCTCCAGATTGTTGATCGAAAATAAACGTATGAAACTCGCCGTTGAAAATCCGCCGGACCCGGCCCACAGCGTATTGAAAAAACCAGACAAAAAGAACTTGCCACCTATGGGGTGATCACGTCCAATGGACTTGTTTGTCGAGCGGAGATGCCTACTCAGTGTGGTTCCGACTGCGTTTCAGGCTTTTCTAAGTTGTTCTTAACGTCCTCTAGCCACTTTTCGAGAAAGGAAGCGGCTTGTTTCACAGCCTTGCCTCGAATCATTGATCCTTTAAAACCCGTCAAGCCCGCTTGCGTCGATCCCATCGCCCTGAGAAGGTAAAAACCGGTCGAGGAAGTCTCAGCATCTCGGATTATGAAAGTGAGAGTCAGAGCGGTCTGAAAATAGTGGCTTGCATATAGCTGCTTTTCGGCGATGGCGTATGCTGGTTCGTTCGCCGACTGAGCTTTCCTGGTAACAACGTGTATCACGCGTAACGTGGGCTTCAGTCCGAACTTCTCATTTGCCCAATAAAACACATCTTGGGTGTTAGCAGGTTTTGCGTCTGGGTAGCTGAGCAGGTAGTGACGAAAGTCGGGGAGTTTGATTGGCAAGGTTTGCGCATAACTCAAAATGGCTTCAAATTGCTTGGCCATGTTTAACGACTTGTCCTTGTCGTCATAGGTTATCAATGCACGATTGCCGTCACGCTGATACATCTTTAAACGCTCGATAGTACGTTGCCTCAGCAATTTATTGACACGTTCGTGAATATCAGGCGCGTTCCAATCTATTGATTTCTGATAAGCCTCCATGCTTTCGACTGGGAGCTGAATCTTACAGTCACCGGGTTTGCAGCTTCTTAGTTCCTTTACGTCTTCGACTCCGAAACTGAAGCCAATTGAGGTCGCTGAGTGCAGGGGGATTACTGAATTTACCAACAGCCAGATATATCGGAAGGGCCCGCAACGCATCGAAGTCGTTGAAGAACTGAATATAGCTTTCGGGAGTCGCGCTGACGTGCACGCACCAAAAACAATGATGTCGTCGGGGGTGCGCGCTAACAATGCCACTGTTTGATGTGCCAGCCACTATGGCACCAGGTCCCAACAGTAAAGTGGAATGCGGGTTTTTGAAGCACTGCTGCTCAAGTACCGAGAATGTTGATCGCACGTGCGGCGACGGCGAGAATTGTCACAAGTGAGATCGTACTTTCGAGCATCATCAGTATCTTGGCCCGGGATGTCAGCGGCAATACGTCCGTAGAACTGAACGCCGTTGCGGTCGAGTATGCAAGGTACAGGTAGTCAACAAAATTCGGCTGCCAATGGGAGGCAGCATTCTCGCGAATCCCTTCTTGCGGGAAAAGCCATTCTCTCCTACCCAGAAATGCAGGGCCACCGCGATCGACCTGCCAGTAGAGGAGGGAAAACGTGAACACGTTCATGGCCCATGCTGCGACACTCGAAGTGAGAAGTCGATTGCCGCCGATCTCCATCGAGCCTCGAACCATTGCGTTCAATAGGCGCACCAATGCAATGACTGTTGCACCCTCCGCAAGGGCACAAAAAAGCAGAGTAGTAGCGCGTTCTACGCGGAGCCACTCTCCCTTTGCGGTGCTCAAGGTGACCGCGGTCATAGGCACAATCAGCGCGATCGCACTAATGTAGGACACCCATAGCGGAAAAATTCTGATACGCCAGGGCAACACTGCCAATAGGAAGAGTATTGCGACTGCCGTGATTGCAACCGGCCAACGTGGTTCGATACGGATTGGTCGACCTGGCTCATTCATCATTAGCGGTGGTGCTTTCGAATACTGATTAGCTTGTTACGAGATTGTTGTCTCAATAGCTGTCACTGTTAACAGTTTCCCGAATGCGAACCTCCGATGCGGCACCTCAGCCGCAGGTCAAAGAATGCTCTCTGGTGGGTTCTCGATTTCAGTTCAGATACCGACACTCTATGGTGTTTGGTCTCGATCACATGGTGACTGAGCAGGAGGCGGATCCGAGGAGATCGAAGCGATTTGCTCTCTTGTGAAAGGTTTGGGCACGCCAGTATGGCCTACGTCCGGCAGTCATCCATGGAACTAACCAGATTGCGCCATTGACGATGCTTTGTCCTGGAGAGCCAGCAACGAGTGGTCAACAAACTAAGCAGTTTGAGCGCGAGTATTAACTGAACTCAGAAAGGAATTGCAGCCAGGGAGCGAAATACGAGAGTGCAAGTGATTGAAAACATGGTGGCCAGGGACGGAGTTGAACCGCCGACGCCAGCCTTTTCAGGGCTGCGCTCTACCACCTGAGCTACCTGGCCACTTTAATCCCACGATCTAATGCTTGTGCTCTGTGGGACATAGACTTTGGCGGGAGTTCCGGCAAAGGCAAGCTGTTCATGCTGCAGGTTTAGACAGCACCGATTATAGCAATCAATATCAATTCGCTCAACGCGAAACACTAGAAGGAAACTTAGAATTTGTCAGATGAGCAGCGTGCTTGCGGCCTACACTCAGGCAAGACAAGCCAATACCGAGATGCGGAGCAAGAACAATATTTGAATCAGATTTCAATCTAAACTTTTCTCTCCATGTATTTGCTGTAATAGATATGAATCAGAATGGGGGAACCGTCTTCTCGGATGAGAAAACCAATTCCCCAAAGGTTCACGTACTCAGTTACTTCCAGCAGAACTCCCGCGCTGGTCGAGCCAGGAAGCCAACTGATTTGATTGTTGGGATTTCAAATCTACGCAATAGTCGATCCGCTCAAGTGACTGGCGCAATGTGCGTTGCGCATCTGGCACTTGATGAGTGGCAAAAAAATCTTGCACTTCACTATGTAGTTGAGCACTGCAAAACGAACCAGTTGCTTGAACGATGGCGCCGCTGTTGTACCCCTTTTGTACCGCGTCAATTTCTTTCCAGTGGGAGCGTACAAAATCCCATGCAATTGGCTGCCCTGCTGGTGTTCCCATTATGGCGGCGATTAGGTGAGTCATGTCCTGACTACGAACCGCCGGGGTTAGTGCGAATTCCAGGGTCCGCATGATTAATTTGGTATCGGTAAACCGCCCCACAGCTCCCAGCAAGCGATAATATTCTCCTGGCGACGATGCTGTTTTCATGCGATCGATTATCTTGTCATACAGCGATTCGCCGCCGGTCAATGCGGCCAAATTAAGTACGGTGGATGCCATCGTCGGATCGACCGTACCGGCATTGGACAATTCTTCCAGAGCCAATTTGTTCGCTTGCGCCAGTGTCTCCGGATCACGGCCTACATAACCTAGCGTATAGATCACGCGAGCGCGTAAAACTTTGCGATCATCGTCATCTGTGGCGCCCGGCTGCCATCCAAGTTCCGTTGCAATAGGTTTCAACAGATTTCGTACCCATCGTTGATAGGATTCGCGGTCCGCATCGGTTATGAGGTGTTCGCTGATAAAGGTGAGTTGATTTGTACCTTGCTCCATAACTGTTGCCTTCCGCTCGGTGGCAAGACCGTTTGAAAGAGCAAGGAAGCTGCTTATTGGTTGCAAACCTACCCTGACCGAAGCCCAAGTATCTCCCAGCATACGAATCCGTTCTGCCGGAGTTAGTTTACTTTCGAAATCCCGCGAAATCGCTCCTACCGCTTCGGATTCATAGCCTGAGCGGTAATAACCAGACGCATTGGCGTTTGCCAATACCCAAGCCGCACAGCCTGGCAATGTAAAACTCTCTTCTTTTTTCGTAAGCAACTCGCACTGCTGTTTCTCTTTTCCATTTGCTTCAGTTTTCACACAAACTGGAATCTGCCATAGCTCGCCGCTTCCCTGCTCAAAAAGCTTTCTGTCATTGAAATAACGCTGCTGTGAAATCGTTACTTTGGTAGAATTCTCCGCGCATTGCGTTTTGATCGAGACCAAAGGTGCGCCGGGTTGCTTGACGAAAGTTGGCATAATCTGGTCTACCGGCTTCTTAGAAGCAACTGCGAGGGCTTTCCAGAAATCATCTGCTGTCGAGTTGCCGTATTCGTGCTGTTTTAAATAACTAACAACACCCTTCCGAAAAGTTTCCGGTCCCAGATATGTTTCCAACATTCGCAATACTGCAGCAGCTTTGCCATAGGCAATGCCGTCGAACAATTCTTGAATCTGCGCAGGTGTGTCAGCTGCCTGGTGTATAGGGCGAGTATTTGCCAGTGAATCTACGTCGAGAGTCCGATTTGCATCCAGCACATCATCGAGCGGAAGATTCCATTCGGGTTTCCAAACAGCCACGGGTTTACTCTCCATCCAAGTGGCGAAACCTTCGTTAAGCCAAATATCATCCCACCACTTCATCGTAACGAGATCACCGAACCATTGGTGTGCAATCTCGTGCGCGATTACGACTGCCACCTGTTCTTTTTGGCCAATCGAAGCATGCTTTTCATCCAGGAGCAAAGCAATTTCCCGAAAGGTAATGGCGCCGGCATTCTCCATGGCACCAGCAGCGAAATCGGGGAGACCAATCAAGTCCAACTTTTCAAATGGATATTTGATTCCAAAATAATGGTCATAATACGTAATACACTGCTCGGCTGTTGCCAGTGCAAAAGTACCCATTTGTTTCTTACCTGGCAAAGCATAGACACGAATGGGAATTCCATCGGCGGAACCCTCGACGTATTCAAAATCGCCTACTGCAATTGCAACCAGATAAGTCGACATTTTCGCCGTGGTCGCAAATTTTACCGTGTGCTTGTTTTCTCCAGGGCCTGGTGTATTCGTAATAACTGGCTTATTGGAAATCGCAACTTCGCCCTTGTCGGCAATTACAGTGATGTCGTACGTCGCCTTGTATGCCGGCTCATCGAAAGAAGGAAAAGCCCGTCGAGCATCGGTTGCTTCGAACTGAGTGACGGCATACTTCTTACCACTACCGTCCTTCCCCAGATAGAAGCCACGAAGTTCATTGTTGAGGATTCCCGTGTATTGGATCTGCACGGTAGCCGGGCCAGGTTGAATCTCTTTATCGACCACAAGCGTAGCGAACTCTTTTTCCTTGTCGATGAAAACACGAGCCTTCTGGGACATTCCTGCGCTGCTAATGCTGACATCCTGAAAATCAATATCAGCTGCATTTAGCACAATCTTTATAGTTGGCTTCAGAATATGTAGCTGAATGGTTTCTTGACCGGCGAAGTTGTCTTTCGCAAAATCTGGCGCGAAGCTCAGTTTGTAATTTTCAGGCACTGCGAGTTCAGGTAGCCGTTGGGCTACCAAAAAAGAACTTAGAAATAACAAGACTCCACATACGCAAAATAATCGCTTCATATTGTCCTCAGTTAAATTAAAGCTTTTAGAAGATCTGTGTTATTGAGACCGATCTTCGTTCCACATTTGATAGCACGATTTCCCCTGCGTTATTCACATAAATCGCTGAGATCTAGTTCGCTATGCACTCCCGCACGATTGGCAACCCCATTCAGCAAGGTGAGCTCACAATGGTTAGATGCAAACCAGTAAGGGACTTCGCGATAGTCGTGGACTGAAAATATCGCCAAATCCGCATCTTTCCCAGGCTCAATCGATCCTTTACGATCCTGCAACCGTAAAGCCCATGCACCATTGATGGTTGCGGCCGCAATGCTCTCCGCAGGAGACATCTTCATGTGCGTGCACGCTAGCGACATCACAAACGGCATGCTCGACGTGGGCGAAGAACCCGGATTGTAGTCTGTTGCCAGTGCAACTGCGACTCCCGCATCGATTAACTTACGCGCCGGAGGATAGTTCTTTAAACCCAAAAAATAGTTTGCGCCGGGAACAAGCGTAGCAACGGTCTCCCGCTTTGCTAGCAAAGGAATGTCGCTTGGCTTTATATAATCCATATGATCCAACGAGGCGGGATTAAATTGGAGTAGCGTACGTAAATTTGTTTCACTTAGTTGACCAACGTGTGCTCTAGTTCCTAAACCATATTTTTGTGCGGCCTCGAAAATTTTAGCGGTATCCTCGATGGTGAAAACGCCTCGTTCAGTGAATACGTCAACAAATTGAGCAAGTTTGCGCTTTGCCGTTCTCGGAACCATCTCTTTACAGACGAGCTCAACGTATTTTGGTGAGCGACCCTGAAAATCCTTAGGGACCACATGGGCTCCGAGAAGCGTCCGTACAACTGTTCCAGGCCAGTGACTGGCCGCTTCGCCAATAGCTTCGAGTGATTTCAGCTCCGATTCAAGCGTGAGACCATACCCGGATTTCGCTTCCACTGTAGTAGTCCCTTGTGTGGCCATTTCACGGAAAGTTAGTAGAGCTTTTTTCGATAAGTCTTTTCTAGCGGCCTTCCGTACGCCGTCCACGCTCGACCGAATACCCCCGCCTGCTTCGGCTATCTCTTCGTATGATGCACCCGAAATACGTTTTTCAAAATCGATAAGGCGAGGCGTTACAAAAACCGGATGCGTATGCGAATCGACGAAGCCAGGTAGAACCACTTGTCGCTGGCAGTCGATCTCAACTATTCTCTTCCGATTTTTCTTGATCCAGAGGTCGCGAAGGGCGTCTTTGGTTCTGCCTGAGGAAACAATCTTTCCACCAATGCATAGCACGGATGCATCTTTAACAATCCCTAATTCGGAGAGGCCTGATCCACGGCGAGGCCCGGGTTTATCGGAAGGAGAGCGAAGTGTAAGAAGTTGTCCAATGTTGACAAGCAACAGTGCGCAATCGTTTTGGTAAGCACTCTTCCTGGCTAAGTTCAATTAAGTAGTTTAGCAGGCCGCTAATACAGGTTTCCAATTCCGTTGCACCAAGGATAACAGCACATGCTGATATACCGCTCAATTCTACGACTAGCCTATTCCCTTATATTCATCGGCACTTTCACGCCCTTTTCTTTTGCGAATTCTTTAGCTTCTTCGTATCCCGCATCGACGTGACGGATGATTCCCATGCCTGGGTCTGTAGTCAGTACACGTTCTATTCGCTTCGCCATCATTTCTGTACCGTCCGCCACAGTTACTTGGCCTGCGTGCAGTGAGTAGCCAATGCCGACTCCGCCACCATTGTGAATTGAAACCCATGATGCGCCTGCTGCCGTATTCACTAACGCATTGAGCAAAGGCCAATCTGCAACCGCATCGCTGCCGTCTTTCATGCTTTCGGTTTCGCGGAACGGCGATGCCACAGAGCCACAATCAAGGTGATCGCGTCCGATTACGATTGGCGCCTTGATCTTTCCTTTCTTGACCAAATCGTTCATCGCCAACGCGAACTGCGCCCGCTCACCGTATCCAAGCCAGCAAATTCTGGCTGGAAGCCCCTGAAATTTTATGCGCTTCTTTGCCAGATTAATCCATCGCCGCAAGATTCGATTTTCAGGAAAGAGTTCCAATACCAAGTCATCAGTCACATGAATGTCTGACGTTTCTCCTGACAATGCCACGCAGCGGAATGGCCCGCGCCCCTCACAAAATAGAGGGCGAATATACTCGGGCACAAATCCCGGGAAGTCATATGCATTCTTCACGCCGCGCTGAAAGGCGAATGTACGAATATTATTTCCATAATCAAATGTTACTGCACCCATCTTCTGCAAACGCAACATGCCTTCGACATGTTGCGCTATAGAATCCAGCGACTTTTCTTGGTATACCTCTGGATCATTCTTCCGCAGCTCCATTGCTTCCTGTAGTGTCATGCCATTGGGAACATATCCGTTCAGTGGATCGTGAGCGGAGGTTTGGTCCGTGAGAATGTCGGGCACTACGCCACGTTCGGCAAGTTCAGGAATAATTTCAGCGCAGTTCCCTGCCAACCCAACTGAGATATTTTCTTTCTTGCGCACAGCATCTTTCAGAATGCGCAACGCCTCATCGAGCGTGGTTGCCATGAAGTCGTAATAGCCGGTCTTCAAGCGTTTTTGAATGCGCTCAGGATCAACGTCGATCCCTAAGAAAGCCGCTCCAGTCATGGTGGCTGCAAGCGGCTGCGCTCCACCCATGCCGCCCATGCCACCACTTACGATCAGCTTGCCGGAGAGATCGCCACCAAAATGCTTCTCGCCGGCAGCCGAGAAAGTTTCAAAAGTCCCCTGCACAATTCCTTGTGAACCGATATAAATCCACGAGCCTGCCGTCATTTGGCCGTACATCATTAGACCGGCGCGTTCGAGTTCGTTGAACTTCTCCCAATTCGACCAATGTCCGACGAGGTTAGAGTTCGCGATCAAAACCCGCGGGGCATATTCGTGTGTCTTGAAAATTCCGACCGGTTTTCCCGATTGGACGAGCAGTGTCTCATCATCGTCGAGATTCTTGAGAGAAGAAATGATCGCGTGATAAGCCTCCCAACTTCGCGCCGCTCGCCCGGTTCCGCCGTACACGACAAGATCTTTTGGATGCTCCGCAACCTCCTCATCGAGGTTGTTCATGAGCATGCGCATGGCAGCTTCCTGCTGCCACCCTTTACAGGAAATCTGATTACCGCGAGGAGCCTGAATGGGCTTGTACGTGGAGGAGGAAATCTCAGTTTCAACAGGCATACAGCTTAATGGTAGTGCTTTAAACAGAACTGTTCAAATAAGAGAAGAAGAAGTTTGGGTTCTAAACCGGTAGTTCTTCTTGCATCCAGCCCACCTCTGGTTTGAGCTCTGCCGTTAAGTCCAGCACTAGTTTCTCGAGCACAAATCTTTTGCTCGGGGGATTCGAGCGCAACGCGAGATCTGTTTTAGCAACCAGTCGGATGGCTCGCGTCAATTCGCGCTTGGATTTATATCTTCGAGCTTGCTTAATGATGTCGTCCGCTGCGAAAGGAGGTACGCGGAATCCTTGCCAGAGTGCTGCCCACAACATACGTTGATCACGGACATTTCGTTCCAGAATTATCAGCATTTGCCGGAAGGTCTTGGCGAGCATATACAAATGACCGATGGCGGCTTCTTCGCCTCCACCCGTCGAGAAGATTGCATCCAGCATTTGTAGTGCGCGCACTCGATCTTTTGCCGAAATTGCATCCGTCAATTCATATAACGAACGCTGTTTGGCAGCCAATACCATGGTTTCAACATCACCTAACGTGATGCGCTTTTTTTCCCCTACGTATAGCGTCAATTTTTCCAGTTCATTTGAGATCATCATCATGTCGCCGCCAAGCGCGTCTACCAGCTCACGCGCCGCATCGGCTTCAATCTTGACGCCCTGAGTACCACAGTATTCACTAAGCCAGCGAACCGCTTCACTTTCTTCCACACGGGCTAGCTCCACAATCGCGCAATACTCGCCGAGAGTTTCGCGAATGCGTTCATAGCGTTCTTTGTCAGTCATGTCCATGCGGCGGGCGTCCGCAGGGATGCTGATGTGATCGGCGATGAAGATCAATACCGCGTCGGGATTCGGGTCCTTACAGTATTTTTCGATCGCGCTGAGCTTGTCTTCATTCGACCCGCGTCCGAAAAGACTTTTCACACCGCGCACAAAAAAGACCTGAAATGGAGCCATGAGCGATGGGGTCCGGGCGCGGTCAAGCACTTCCGCCAAATCCATATCGGTTAGATCAAATTCGTACAAGCTGAAATCCCGCAGATCGGTCGGGACTAGATGCTCAAGGATCGCTTCGCGGCAACGCTTGCGGAAAAACACTTCATCTCCAACAAAGACATAAGCAGGGCGCAACTTGCGCTCTTGCACCGCGGAAACGAACCGGTCCGTCTGCGCGAACGCCCGCATCAGAAGCCCTCCATTTCTAGAAACCCTCCAGAAGATTCGAAACCAGAGTCTGCGCAAATTGCCGCGAAAGACGTTCGAAGGCTGGCGAGTCTTCTTCAAAGAAAGTCGCGAGGTCGCTTGAAATCTGGTATTGCTCGCGAAAAAGATAAGAAGGATTCTGATAGAGAACCTTGCCCTGGTTGTCAGTTAAAGAAACTTTCATAGTGACCACGACAAGGGCGCTGGCAGCTCGACCAGTTTGTGAGTCGTAGGTGAGAGGTGTGCTGGAAACCGCAAGCACGGTGCCGCTCAGAGTCGCATCAGCCGCTTCGCTTGGCTCATTCACAATATGGTAATGAGTACGCGTCACCAACTCACGAACCACTGCGGCTGTAAGTATCTGTTCAATCTTAAAAGTTTGCGTGCGACTTACAAATGCCGGAACTGCAATGGTCCGCACATTTTCAGGAATCGTAACCGTGTGACCGGCGGTGTGATAGCCGCATCCTATGAGATTTGCGAGCAGACTCAAAAAAGTGACCAGCACTGCCGGCCTTCTTATCACTGAATTTTTCCCCGTGGCCGAGTGGCTGCCATTGTCTCCGCGCATTCAACAGCGGTTGTTGCAGCAACGCGCAAATTATCCGATGCGGCCCATACCCAGAAACTATTTCCATCTCTCACATCAGGAACCAGCGATACCTGGATATCACTTTGTCCGGCAGCGTTGACATTACTTGGTGCCTCTTCAGCCAGATGGGTCATTTTTATATGATCGCCAGCTAAGGCTTGTGCAATCTCGGCGATGTCCGCCGCCTTCGTCAGTTCGACATGTAATGCAAAGGTATGTCCATGAAAGGTTGGGGCTTGCACTACCAATACCGAAGGAGCTGGAGCGTTATCGGCGACAATTCGCGAATAATGCTTTAGCACTCTATCTTGAACGGCGGTTAACGCAGTGGCTGATTTCTCTCCGTAGCGGCTTACCATATTGAAAGCAACTTGCGTGTCGAAAACATTTTTAGGAAGTTGCTGGAAGGAAAGCAAATTTACGGTTTGCTCATGGAGCTCGTCCATGCCTTTTTGCCCATGTTCGGAAGCGGGTTCAAATACGGTCGCCACCGCCTTCTTAACGTCCGCAAATTTTTGTGTTCGTAAAAGAATCAAGGCAAGTGCAATCGCGGCGGGATGAGCAATTACGGCGGGGCGCGGTTGTAATTCAATGGCTAAGGCTTGCCCAAGCTGCCGCTCTACCCAAGGCGATCGTATGGATGCGTCCGGTTCGCCCTCTAACGCATACGAAAGATCGATTACCGCACTTCCTGCTTTGCTCGCGATCTTCCAATTCTTGCGTGTGCACTCCTGATCGCAAGCAAAAAACGCGAAATCAAGATTATCGAACTGCTCCGGCCGCACACTTTGAATGAAGGTCACTTCGTCCTTCATAGCTTCCAGTTGCCCTAGAGTGTCATCGTCATCCAGCAATTTGATATCGATGGAAGGAAAATTGCGATCGTTAAGCACTTCGGCCACTTCTTTGCCCTTGAGCGTACTTGCGCCCACGATTGCGATCCGGTACAGATTGCTTGTCCGTGTCGCATCGTTGTGCAGCAAAACAGCGGATTTTAAGTTCGAACTCATGAAATCTGTGATGCCTCTTTGTAAGCAGGAGGCGGCGACCCGCCTTTACGCCGAAAGATCCACTGCAAACGCCAAAATATTCCCGAGAACATGTAAGTCAACGCTATGACAAAAAGAACTGGGCGCGAAAAAACCCAAACCGCGGCGATGAGTAGAGCCAGTAAAACAATCACCCGAAAGGGCTGTCGTGAGTTGAAATCAATATCCTTGAAGCTGTAAAAACGCCACGTACTCACCATCAAGTAAGCGGTCGTAACCACTATCAGCATCCAGGTGATGGCGCTTCCCCACCAGACCAGCGGATCCCCTCCGGAAAAATGAACGACAGCGGCAATGACCCCAGCGCCAGCTGGAATCGGCATTCCGACAAAATATTTTTTTCCCGGGCGCCCGGGATTTGTTGGCTGCGGGTTGGAAGCGATATTGAAACGCGCCAGCCGGCTTGCGCCCGCAACTAAAAATAAGAAGCTGGCAATAGCGCCCAACTGCGCCATTTTCCCGGCCATTTGAATCGAAGAGAGTATTCCGGGCGGCAATTCCCGAAATCCCCACATCCATGCTAGCAGCGCCGGAGCTACACCGAATGTGATGACATCTGCGAGGGAATCCAGTTCGCGTCCGAAATCACTGCTGGTCCCAGTCATCCGCGCGATACGACCATCGAGCCCATCGAAGAGCACGGCAAAGCCGATCGCCTTGGCTGCATTATCAAAATGAGTGAAATCAGCGGCTCCATGCGTGACTTGCAGGATTGCGTAGTATCCCGCGGCAATGTTCGCTGTGGTAAATAGCGAAGGCAGAATGTACATGCCCTTGCGAAGACGCTTCGAAGGTTTGTCTTCTTTACGGCGTTTCGGAACTTCGGAGTTCTCGACATCCATCATCGCGCTCCTTGTTGCGTTCGTTCACCGCCCATTGAGGCCAATTCTTCTCGTCCTGAAATAACTGAGGCTGATTTCACATGGGCTAGCACGCTGGCTCCGCCCTTCACCTGATCTCCCACCTTGATCGCGATCTTCGCGGAAGCATCAAGCAACACATCAACGCGCGAACCGAACTTAATTAGGCCAACGCGCTCTCCTCGTTGTACAACGTCCCCAATTCTTTTGGTGAATACGATGCGGCGTGCCAGCAAGCCTGCAATTTGCTTGAACACTATTGTGTGTCCTTCGCCTTCCACGGTAACCGCGTTCTGTTCGTTATTTTCGGCAGAAGCCGCGTTCATGGCATTCATGAACTTGCCTTTTTGATAACGCGCATCGCGGACGACACCTGCGATTGGAGAGCGGTTCACATGCACATTAAAAACATTGAGGAAGATACTGATTCGCGTGCGTGTCACCCCATTGACAGTAGCAGGGGAAACATTGGTTACCTTCCCGTCTGCCGGTGAAACGACGATTCCTGCTCCATCCGGTATGACCCGATCGGGATCGCGAAAAAACCAAAGAAAAAAGGCTGCTAACAGAACCGCAGGAATACTCCAGATCGGAGTTGCCAGCCAACCCACCAGTAAGGCGGCAGCGAGCAACGGAAGCGCGTAATAATAACCATCACGTACCATAGAAGATAATTAAGATTATAGAGCAGCCCAGAACAGCGGTAATACCTTATCTGCAATCTGGTTATCTGAGTGTCAACCAATAAAAAAGGCGCCGATCAGCGCCGTTTTCGCGACAGTTTGCCCCTGAAGAGGCAAAGCCGCACAAGAATGGACGTAACCTAAGCGACTTGATTGTGTTGCAACTGATACTGCCGCCCGATGCTTTCCATCTGATCCTTGAGCCGCAGCTTCAATTTCTTCAACCGCACTTCTTCCAGCTTTTCGTCATCTGTTAGAAAGCGTTTTTGGGTGAGTGAATCGAGACGTTGTTCGTAGGTTGTATGCTCTTGGGCCAATTTTCGAAATTCCTCATGACTAGCAAGGAGCTGGTCTTTTGAAGCTAGCATCCAGCAGACCTCCCTAACCGGGATTAACTTTCCGAGATAACCTAACATACCACCTACCTCGTATCAATCGGAAATCCAGAGAAGGTAATTGTCGGTTCAAGGCTCGCAATGTTCTTTAAGAAAGATGAGACAAATTATTGAAAAATTAGTAGATATAAAGCGGCATCTTCACTGGGATCGCTGTAATATTGGCCGCGATATCCACAGTTCTTAAATCCACATTTCTGATAGAGCGCCCGCGCCGCAGTGTTGGACTGCCGGACTTCAAGAAAAATCTTCGCTGCATTTTCCGATTCAGCCAATCCACGAATTTCCTTCAATAGCTGCATCGCAATACCCTGGCGTCGTGAATTCGGATTCACGACAATGTTCTCGATCTCCCACTCACTGTCGACAACTCTCGCCACAATAAAACCTGCTATCGCGTTTGTTTGTTCTTCGTTGGGAACTTTCTCGGAAGCTACCAAGATTAACCTGCGTGGCGCTGATTTTGAAAAAGCCTGCTGATATTGCGACTCGGACCAGTGTGCTGCAAACGTGGATTCCCTCTCGATAAAGATGATTTCGGCAATGTCAGCGGAAGTAGCTGGTCGGATGAACACAAAATGGGATGGCGCGAAAATACAAAATTAAAAACTAAGAACCGCCTGCTAAGAATTGCTTTTCTCTTAGTACTTCTGGATCCGAACGGCGAATGTAATTCGCCTCTAAATTTTCAGGAGTCACGATTTGTCCTTCAACAATCTTCTCATAGCCGAGTTTTGCAATTGTTTCCATACTCGGAGCAACTTCGTGAATCGGCAATTCTCCAATTCTTATCAAGTCCGCAATAGTTTTGTCGGATGTAACTATGGTCGCCTCTGCTGCAAATTCCAGTAGTTCTCGTCGAGTCAGTAGCCTTTCGGAAATCACCTTGGCACGAGACTCATGGATCTCATATTCTCCCCGGTAGAATTCGTTTCGACCAGCATCAATCATAGCCAGCACTCTGCCCTTGATTCCACTGCTAACGGCTAGGACCTCAAGCAAAGACACAGCGGCTATTGGCCTTTCCAAAACCTCAGCCAGCCCTTTTACGGCAGCTAACCCAATCCGAAGTCCGGTAAATGATCCTGGCCCAGAAACGACTACGAACCCCTCAACTTGTTTTAAATTAAGATTGTGTTGCGTCAACAATGCCGCAATGCGCGGAATAAGTTCAGCTGAAAAAGTGCCTCCGGTGAGGGGAACACACTCGACAATTTCATACGTGTGCGTTTTTTCCCGGCAGACGGCGAGGGCCACACTGCCCTGCCTTCCGGATGTATCAACTACGAGAAGAAGCATGTCGTCTAGTCCGCAGATTCCACTAATTCCAGCAACACTCCTCCAGCACTGGAGGGATGCACAAACATATATCGATGCCCACCGGCACCCACTTTGATTTCGTTCGAAACCAACCGCACGCCGTCGCTCTTTAATTTCTCAACCACCGCAGTTAAATCAGGAACGCGCAAGGATATGTGATGCAAACCTTCCCCGCGTTTGGTAAGAAATTTAGCAATGGGCGAGTTTTCAGATGAGGGTTCCAGCAACTCAAGCCTGCTCTCTCCGACGGGGATCATCACCAGCTTAACCTGTTCCCCTTCGACAATTTCTTCAGCCGAAATCTTCAGTCCAAGTTTTTCGTAAATCCCTTTTGCCGTGGCAATGGATTTCACGGCGATCCCGAGATGGTCAATGGTGAACATTAATCTCTTCCCAACTTACCGATAATCTCCTCTACTAAGGTATACGGATCGCGCTTGTGTTCGGCAATCTCCGCTGCGTAGCGCGGCAAATCTCCGTCTAATTGCTCCAAAGTTTTTTCAAGCAACGTATCGCGAAGCATTTCTACCAACCGTTGTTGCCAGTTTTTAACGTTACGCTTTGCGGTCAAGTTTTCGTTCTTAAGATACGCCTCGTACGAGGCAACCACCGCGGCCAGTTCCTCGATCCCCTTACCCTCACTCGCGACCGTCTTCACAATCGGAGGCGTCCAGTGATCGCTTCGTAGCGCCAGCGATTGCAATGCGCGAATCTCGCGCTCGACTCGTTCGGCGCCTTCGCGGTCACTTTTGTTAATCACGAAAATATCCGCGATCTCCATGATGCCAGCTTTGATCGTCTGGACATCGTCGCCCATTCCTGGCACCAAAATCACAATAGTGATATCGGCGAGCCGCACGATGTCGATTTCATCTTGTCCGACCCCAACAGTCTCGATGAGAACCAGATCGCGGCCTGATGCATCCAGCACAGTAGCAACATCAGCTGTGGAACGTGCGAGTCCCCCAAGCGAGCCGCGTGTCGCCATACTACGAATATAGATTCCGGGGTCGGCATGATGTTCTTGCATGCGAATGCGGTCGCCGAGAATTGCCCCACCGGTATAAGGACTGGTGGGATCGACGGCAACAATGCCGAGAGTTTGATTTTGCTTGCGATAATGCCGTGCCAGTTGATCGACGAGAGTGCTTTTGCCTGCGCCAGGAGAACCGGTTAGCCCGAGGATGCGAGCATGTCCGCTATGCGGGAATAAAGCTTTGAGCAGATCAGACCACCCGGGAGAGCGGTTCTCAACGATGGAGATGGCACGCGCAAGGGCGCGAGGATCGCCAGAGCGAAGCTGATCAATAAGCGGTTGGAGGGCGAAGGTCAAGTTGTCAGTGTAAAGCACCTATTGAAAAAGGAAGAAATTGCGATCCGCAACTGCCGGCGAATATCGCTCCATTGACTGTCCACGGTGGGAACCCGATTAATAGACCTTCCCTTTTCATTTTTCTTGAACTCTTCAAATATCCGTTCTCCCTCGACGATAGGCTCATCAAGGCGCCTAAGAATTAGTGGATTCCCGTTCAACATATGATTTTATTTCTCTCCTTACCCAACAGGCGGACAGCTTTTGACCTCAGCCGTCGAACCCAATTAGGATAATTAGGATAATTAGAAGTAAACTTAAGACCGACATGGATATAATCCCGCTCAAGCCGGAGCGTAAGGCGCAATTAGAAGAGTACGCCAAACGGCGCGGACAGGATCCCGCCACTGCCCTCGACGATGCTCTGGCCACCTATCTCGAGTGGGAACGCCAAGACTTCGCAGAAGCCACTGAGCGCATCCGTCATGGTTATGAGGACGTAAAGACCGGGCGTACCCGACCCGCCACCGAATTTCTCGCCGGCCTTCGCCGCAAGCATGACCTTCCGCGTTGAAATGACAGCGGCAGCCGAGCAAGACGCAAATGCAATTCTTGACTGGCTGCTGTCCGAGCATGCCGGAGACGCTGGCATGCGATGGTTCCTGGCCCTGCAGGATGCAATCGCATCGCTTGCTGAATTTCCGGAGCGCTGCCCGTTAGCTTCAGAAAACGCTGTCTTCCCCTTTGAAGTGCGCCATCTGCTCTATGGTCATACTCCGCACGTGTATCGGATTCTCTTCACCATTGAAGATAAGACGGTGTACGTTCTGCATATCCGCCACAGTCGCCGCCAGCTGCTCAAACACTAGTCCTTCAGCAACTGCCTCGCTATCACCAATCTCTGTATCTCGCTCGTGCCTTCGCCTATCGTGCACAGCTTTACGTCGCGATAGAACTTTTCCGCTGGATAGTCTTTGATAAACCCGTATCCGCCGTGAATCTGCACACCTTCGTTTGCACACTTCACCGCGACTTCGCTGGCATACAACTTTGCCATAGATGATTCCAATGTCGTCTTCATTCCGGCGTCTTTCATTGCTGCAGCACGCAGTGTAAGCAGCTTGGCGGCTTCGATTTCCGTTGCCATATCCGCCAGCTTCCATTGAATTGCCTGGAAATCGCTGATCGCTTTGCCAAATTGTTTACGCTGCTTGGAATAATTCAGTGCCGCTTCGTATGCGCCTTCCGCCATACCGAGCGACAACGCTGCAATTGAAATTCGCCCGCCATCCAGCACGCGCATGGCGTCTACGAATCCCTGTCCTTCCGTTCCTACGAGATTCTCCGCGGGAAGAACACAATCTTCAAAGATCAGCTCGGCAGTATCGCTTGCTCGCAGCCCAAGTTTGTTTTCCTTCTTCCCCGGACGAAATCCCTTAGTTCCCTTCTCCACCACAAACGCTGAGAGTCCATGCGTGTGCGCGGCGCGGTCGGTCACTGCGATCACTACCAGCACGTCCGCATAATGACCGTTGGTGCAGAAAGTCTTTGTCCCATTTAGAACCCAAGTATTTCCTCTCCGCACAGCATTCATACGCGCACTGCCAGCATCTGAGCCCGACGACGGCTCGGTCAATCCCCACGCGCCAATAAATTCTCCTGTCGCTAGCTTGCTCACATATTTCTGCTTTTGCACTTCATTTCCCGCGAGAAAAATGTGATTCGAGCACAGAGAAGTATGCGCCGCCAGAATGATTCCAACCGAACCATCGACGCGCGACAGCTCCTCGATGGCAGTAACGTACTCGACATATCCCATGCCCGCGCCACCGTACTCGGCAGGAAACACAATGCCCATCAGCCCGAGCTTGCCGAGCTCCTTCACGATTTCCAGTGGAAACTCGCCTGCCTCATCCCACTTCATCACATTGGGAGCGATTTCACGTTCGGCAAATTCGCGCACCGTCTTTTTTAACTGCAATTGCTCATCATTGAGTTGAAAATCCAAGATTCCTCCGAAAAATTAGTCCGTGAATATCGAACAGCAAAGCAGCTTGAGGCGAAGGATTATTAGAACATGACAGGGGAACCAGAACGAAGCGGTCAGACCGACCGGTTGGTTTAGAGAATTCTTTGGGATTGCAAGTTTGCCAAAACTTTATCAAGAAACATTTGATACCGATACCACGATAAACCCTGCGAACACTTCGTTTGACAACAAACGACCCCGCGGCGTCAACGTAATGAAATTTCCTTGGCGCTCCATCAGACCGTCAGTAACAAAATCATTAATGACTTCCGAGAAGCCGGAAATCGCATCGGCTCCGAATTTTTCGGCGAGATCCAGTAAATCCACGCCTCGAACCAAGCGAAGCCCCAGAAAAAACTCCTCCTCCAAAGCTTCCTGACGTGAAACTGGAGTGAGAACAGCATCACTTACCGCAACGAATCTCTCCAGAGAATCAGGATTCGCCAACCGTATCGCCTCAACCCCATCATTCGAGGTGAGCAGCATGGAATGCGCGTCTACGCCGAATCCCAAATATGGCTGCCGCGTCCAATACTTCAGATTGTGCTGAGACTCAAACCCTTCGCGTGCAAAATTTGAAATCTCGTATTGCTGAATTCCGGCGGCATTCAGACGCCCACAGGCGTGTTCATACATGTCGGCCGTCAATTCGTCATCAGGAACAAAGTGCGCGTGGTACTTCGTACCGCCCGCGATCACTTCACGTCCGAGCCGCGATTCTTCATCCACCTCGAGCATATAAACGCTGGCATGCGGCACTCCTGAAGCGATCACTTCGGACAAAGACTCTTCCCAGCTCTCGGCCGTTTGGTGCGGCAGTCCCGCAATCAAATCGATATTGATATTGCTAATTCCCGCAGAACGCAGCCGCCCTGTGTCGTCAATAATTGTGTCGCGATTATGTAAGCGTCCCACTGCTGCGGACTCTTTATTGATAAATGACTGCGCTCCCAAACTGACGCGGTTCACTCCGCAGCGAATTAGGCTGTCTATTACGGTCGGGGTTAGCGTGCCGGGAGCACATTCCACTGTGATCTCGGCATTAAATTGAAGATCGAAATTTTGCCGAATGGTGACAAACAATCGCTCCAGCTGTGTGCTATCCAGTAGGGTGGGCGTTCCGCCGCCCAGATAAATGGAATCCACAGGTTGATGGACAATACCATCAGCTTTGCTGGCCATCTCACGCGAACGTTCCATGTCAGAACGAACGCGGTCTATATAACGGTCGAATACGGCTCGGGAGAAAACATCTGAGGCGAAGTTGCAGAAAGTGCACTTGGTGCGGCAAAACGGAACCGAGATGTAGAGGCCGAGAGGCATGCCGCGTCCAAGTGACAATTATCCCACTTAACAGATGCAAAAGCGGTGGAGGCTGCAAGCCATAAGCTCAGGTCATGAATATGACAAAGATATCGAAAAATAAAACTGCGAATTCCGCTCCCGCGAATCAGAGTTCATCGGATACACTCTCTTGATGCTTCCACGCGTGGTGATCACTGGAATGGGCGTAGTCAGCCCCAATGGAATTGGGAAAGAAGCCTTCTGTCTTGCCATTCTGGCGGGCAAATCGGGAGTGAAACGCATTTCACGCTTTGATCCTTCGGGATTGCCAGTGCAAATTGCTGGAGAAATTCCAGAGTTCGACGAACTGGCGTGGGTTGATGCCCGCGAACGAAAACATGTATCACGCGTCGTTCCGCTGGCAGTCGCTGCATCGGCTGAGGCCATTAAAGATGCTGGCCTCGATCCAGCTTCGATGTCGATGGACGAAAAGCGCGAGATCGGAGTCATTCTCGGCACCGGCGGCGGAGCGCAGGAATTTTCCGAAGAACAATACCGCCTCTGGCACACGGGGCACGTCAAGCAAGTGAGCCTGTTCTGCATCCCGAGCGGGACCATGGGCACCATTCCTAGTGAAGTGAGCATGCGCTTCGGGTTTCGTGGCTATAGCCACGTAGTCACGGCAGGCTGCACGTCATCTACCGACGCGATCGGTTATGCATACCAGCATATTCAGGCAGGAGTGCAGCCGATGTTTCTGGTTGGCGGCGTCGATTCCGACATCACTCCTGGAATCATTAAGGGATACACGCTCCTGCGCGCTCTTACGCAATCGTGGAACGACCAGCCCGAACGCGCTTCACGCCCATTTTCTGCTGATCGCGATGGATTCGTAATCGCCGAAGGATCATGGATGTTCATCCTTGAAGAATATGAACATGCGCGGGCCCGCAGCGCGCATATTTACGCAGAAATTGCCGGATACGGTTCCACGTGCGAGGCTTTCCATCGCGTTCGCATGAGTGATTCTCCAGAGGAGCCCGCACGTGCGATCACTTTGGCCCTCGAAGAGGCTCAACTCGCTTCCTGCGATATTAAATATGTGAATCTGCACGGCACTTCCACCGAGATGAATGATCGCGTCGAAACTCGCGCCCTGAAGCTGGCTCTCGGGGAACATGCGGGTAAAATTCCGATGTCCGGCCTGAAATCGCAAATTGGACACGCTCAAGGAGCCTGCGGATCGGCCAGTCTGGCAGCAACGCTGATCGCCATGGAACATGGGAAGATTCCGCCTACAATTAATCTTGAGATTGCCGATCCGGAGTGCGATTTAGACTACGTGCCCGAAGCCGGCCGCAAAGTGAAGATAGAAAACGCAATTTGCAATTGCGTAGGCTTCGGGTCGAAGAATTCTGCGATTGTATTGCGCAAAATCGCGTGAGAATACCATCTCTTCCATCCCTATTTATGTCATTCTGAGCGTCGCATAAGCTTTCGCTCTCGAGAGCATGTTCAGTCGAAGAATCTCTACCGTCACATTAAGACGCCAAACGTTTTCCATCCTTACCGCCTCCCCGCCCATCTATAAGGTATCTTAAGGGGATCGACTGTAAAACGTAGAATTAGCGACTTTCGAGACGAATGGCTTCCCATCAGGACGAAGAAGTTTTAGGTAAAGCATACGACGGCCGTCTCATGCGACGGCTACTTGGATATTTGTCACCCTACAAGTGGCAGACCGCTATTGCGCTCGTTTCCATTGTGCTGAAAGCTGGTGCGGACGTGCTGGGGCCGTATCTTACCAAAACTGCTGTCGACAAATATCTTGTCAAAGTACCAGGGTTACGCTCGCCCTTTGATCATTTTCTAAGCAGCAAACCTCTTACCGGCATTGCGCAGATAGCCGCACTTTACGTTGGCACATTGTCGATCAGCTTTTTCCTGGAATTCCTGCAAACCTACTTCATGCAGTGGACAGGTCAAAAAGCCATGTTCGACTTGCGCAAAGAGATTTTCCGTCATCTGCAGAGTATGCACATTGGCTTCTATGACAAAAACCCCGTAGGACGCCTGGTCACGCGGGTCACCACCGATGTCGATTCGGTGAACGAAATGTTCACCTCTGGTGTGGTCTCGATCTTCGAAGATATTTTCGTACTGCTGGGAATTCTCGCGATTATGCTGCACATGAATTGGAAGCTGGCACTGATTACATTTGCCGTCATTCCTTTCATTTTCATTGCTACCAATATGTTTCGCGCTAGAGTGCGCGATTCATACAGGCGTATTCGTGTCGCTATCGCCCGCATTAACGCGTATTTGCAAGAACATGTCAGTGGGATGATGGTCTTGCAACTATTCAATCGCGAGAAACGCGCGGCTGAGGAATTTTCTAAAGTCAACACAATCCACATGGACGCCTGGCAGGACGCCATCATGGCTCACGCCGTGTACTATCCTGTCGTCGAAATTCTGTCATCAATAGCAATCGCCAGCGTGATCTGGTTTGGCGGCAACGATGTAATTCGCCGCGTAACCACGCTCGGAGTTCTGTTCGCCTTCATTCAATACGCGCAGCGTTTCTTTCGGCCTATTCAAGATCTCAGCGAGAAGTACAACATTCTGCAATCGGCCATGGCATCCAGCGAACGTATTTTCAAGCTATTGGATACGCCAGCCGAAATCGTTTCTCCATTAGTTACGCAGACACCAGATGGCCCGGGCCGCATAGATTTCGATCACGTGTGGTTCGCATACCGGGATGTTCTCACTTCACCTGATGTAACGACGGGCGTCCTCGCCCGTACGCCAGACTCTACACCCGATTGGATCCTTCGCGATGTTAGCTTTACCATCGAGCCAGGAGAAACCGCGGCCATTGTCGGACACACTGGAGCGGGCAAAACCACCATTATTTCACTGTTGATGCGGTTTTATGATGTGCAGAAGGGTGCGGTCAGAATCGATGGCGTTGATGTCAAAGAAATGGATTTGGCCGACCTTCGCCGCCGTTTCGGCGTGGTGCTGCAAGATCCGTTTCTGTTCACCGGCACAGTGGAGGGGAATATCCGCCTGGGGACAAACTGGATTACAGATGAGGACATACTCGCAGCCGCCGAAGATGTAAACCTTGCCGACTTCATCCGCACGCTACCAAACGGCTTTAAAGAAGAAGTACACGAGCGTGGCTCAACCCTTTCCACTGGACAGAAGCAGCTCATCTCTTTTGCCCGAGCTTTGGCCCACAATCCAAGGATATTAATTCTCGATGAAGCTACATCGAGCGTCGATACGGAAACCGAATTTCGCGTACGCGAAGCCTTGAGCCGGATGGTCGAAGGCAGAACGTCAGTGATTATCGCGCACAGGCTATCAACTGTGCAGCAGGCCGACAAAATCATCGTGATGCACAAAGGCCAGCTGAGAGAGATGGGAACGCATCAGCAATTGCTGGCTCAGCGCGGAATTTATTACAAGCTGTATCAATTGCAATACAAAGACCAGGAAATCAGTGTGGCGCGGGCGCCCTCGCCGGGGAGCAGTGTAGTCACCGCGAATGCGGACGACTAGCCTATTAGACGACTAGCCCATTAGCGGCGTTGAATTCTTGAGGGCCTCCTGACATCCGGAACTATAGTCACACTTGTCATTCCGAGCCAGCTTTATCGGCGAGGAATCTGCTTTCGGCTAAAGAGTAGCAGATTCCTCGGGCGATGACATCGCGCTTCGGAATGAAACGTCAGAGCTTTTCAATTGACCTGCTGATAACTCAGTCTCACTGCTTTCAAACACATGCCTCATATAGACGGACGAATCCCTATAGAATGTCGTGTGCGAATTTTGATCTCGGCCGGAGAGGCCTCCGGTGAAATGTATGGCTCGCAACTCATTGAAGCTCTACACCGCCGCGATTTATCCTTGGAATTTTTCGGCGTGGGTGGACCAGCCATGCGGGCTGCTGGAAGTGAAACTATCGTAGACAGCAAAGATCTCGCTGTGGTCGGAATCGCGGAAATCCTCAACCATCTGCCAAAAATCTGGGGTCTATTTCGCATGCTGATCGCCGAAGCCGACAAGCGAAAACCTGACCTCGCCGTTGTCATCGATTCTCCTGCTTTTAATTGGCGAGTTGCCCGCCAGATGCATAAGCGCGGTATTCCCGTCGTCTACTATGTCTGTCCGCAGTTTTGGGCTTGGCGGCAGGGACGCGTCCGCTTGCTAAGAAAGTACGTCTCAAAAGCTTTGGTGATTTTTCCGTTTGAAGAGAAGTTTTATCGTGACCGCGGCGTCGACGCGAAGTTTGTTGGGCATCCTTTGGCCGATCTTGCGCAGCCGAAGATAAACCGTACTGAATATGCTGCGGTACACCAACTTGAGCCGGCTAAACCATGGATCACTCTAATGCCCGGCAGTCGCGTCAAAGAAGTGCGGATGAATCTTCCGACAATCCTCGAATCAGCTGCCAGACTTGGCGAAGCATACGAATTCCTGCTTCCCGTAGCCCCAACTCTTGACCGCAACTTTCTAGAATCACTGATCGGCACTCAGATCATCCACTTAGTCCCGGAGGCTCTGCCAGCATTGGCACATTCACGAGCTGGAATTATCGCCAGCGGCACAGCCACGGTCGAAGCCGCAATGATGGGCACGCCATTTGTTATGGTCTACCGGGTCACGCCGTTCACATACTTTCTCGGGCGGCGAACGGTGAAAGTCCCGCACTTCGCCATGGTGAACCTGATCGCTGAAAAAGAGGTCGTTCCTGAGCTGATTCAGCAGGACTTTACCGCTGAAAACGTGGTCCATCACCTTCAGGCAATTCTTCCCGATGGCCCGGCGCGCCAGCAGATGATCGAAGATCTTGCTACCGTCAAAACCCGGTTACACGCTCACAATAATGGCGATGCACTGCATCCCGCAGACCGCGCGGCTAATGAGGTTCTTGCTCTACTCGCACCGAGCCAACCTTCGGTTAAAACGGCTCCCGCCACTTTCTCTTGATTGGCCGGAGCTTGGAAAAAATCGCAATTGCGATTCGTTTTTTCCCTGAAAATGGTCTCAATCAAGACCCAATTCTTTCCATTTCCTATCGACCAGAGCTTTGATTTTTTCATCCATCAAAATCTCATCCGGCCAGGGACGGTGAAAGCCTTCGCTCGGCCACTTTCTTGTTGCGTCAATGCCCATCTTCGATCCGTAATCCGGTAAGCGTGAGGCGTGATCCAGCGAATCAATGGGACCAAGCATGAACTGAATATCCCGTTCGGGATCGATGTGATTGAGAACTTTCAGCGTGACATCACCGATGTCCTGCACGTTCACATCTTCATCGACCACGATTATGCATTTCGTGAACATGGCTTGTCCGAGCGACCAAACCGCGTTCATGACTTTGCGTGCTTGTCCAGGATAAGACTTCTTGATCGAAATCAGCATTAGGTTGTGAAAGACGCCTTCGACCGGAAGGTTGATGTCCACGATCTCAGGGATCGTCAGCTTCATCAGGGGCAGGAAGATACGCTCGACTGCTTTGCCCATACAAGCATCTTCCATGGGAGGCTTGCCCACAATAGTGGTCGAATAAATCGGATCTTTGCGATGCGTCACGCAAGTGACGTGAAAGACGGGATAAAGATCTTCGAGTGAATAGAATCCGGTGTGATCGCCGAAAGGGCCTTCACTGCGAAGTTCGTCGAGTTCAACGTAACCTTCCAAAACAATTTCGGAAGCGGCGGGAACTTCAAGATCAACGGTTTCGCATTTCACGAGTTCAACCGACTTCTGACGAAGAAATCCAGCAATGAGATATTCCTCAACATCGGGAGGGGCGGGAACGATCGCCGAAAAAGTAATCGCAGGATCGGTGCCAATAGCGACAGCCACTTCCATGCGTCCAGCTGGACGATTTCCTTCCGCAATAACAGAGCCCCCGGAAGATCGAGCCATGACGTCGACCGCAGCCGACGATCGAGCAGGATCGCCATCAGCAGCGGCGGCTCGCATCCGCTCACGATAATGTTCAGCCCCGATCTTCTGCCGTTGCCAATGCATACCGGTTGTATGCTCATCAAATACTTGAAGTCGATACATGCCTACATTGCGCTTGCCAGTTTTCGGATCGCGTGTGGTCACACAGGGCAGAGTAATGAAGCGTCCCGCATCTTTGGGCCAGCATTTTAGAATGGGAAAATCGAGCAAAGAAAAGTTATCGCGCTTAATGACTTCTTTGCAGGGACCCGTAGCGACTATTTTTGGAAAAAACTTCCCCATTTCCGCGAGCATGGGGAGCATTTTGACCTTATCGAGAAAGCCTTGCGGAGATTTTACGTCCATGAAATGACGAATGCGATCCGCAACTTCGTCGAGTTCATCAACTTCAAGCGCCAGTTTCATACGCCGCACTGAGCCGAATTGATTGATGAGCACCTGTGATCCGGGATGGCCTTTGATATTTTGAAAAAGCAGCGCGGAGCCCCCTGGATTCCCGACCTTCGTTTTGTGACCGGACGGGGTGCCCGATTTCGAGACGCGGTCAGCAATCTCCGTAATCTCCAGAATCGGATCGACTTCGGTTTTAATTTTTTTCAGTTCGCCGGCGCGGTCGAGCGCTTTAATCCATTCGCGTAGATCGTAGTAAGCCAAGAATCCTCTTTCTCGAAAAAGATCAGGAAACCGCAATTATAGTCTGGGAGTGATTTTTTGCAGTTGCACGCTGCTCATTTACAAGGTATTGTTTCTGCGAAATACCGAGGTACCTCATTGATGACGCACACGCCAATTGGTGTCCGACCTCTGGGGATCGTAGCGTTATCTTCGATTTTAATCGTCACCGCAAGTCTTGCCGCGTTCGCAGCTGACACTAACTGTGAAGACGGAAACGGACCGTTGGATTCGGCTCCGCTTCAAGCCATTACTCCGCAAGCGATCATCACAAAGTTCGCTGCAGCCGAAACAGCGATGAGATTGGCGCGAAACCACTACACCTACCGGCAGGATGTTCTCATACAAACTTTGAACGGCATCGAGGCTGATGGTGAATTCAGAGAGGTTACGAACATCTCGTATGACAGCAATGGGAAGCGTTTGGAAAATGTAGCCTACGCCACACAATCAACCTTGCGAGGCATTCAAATTAGTCAAGAAGATTTGGAAGACATACGAGTCTTTATGCCGTTTTCTCTGGGAACGGCGGAGCTTCCAGAATACAAACTGCTTTATGCCGGCCAGCAGCGCATCGATGAACTTAATACATATGTATTTCATGTAGAGCCGCAAAAAATCCAACCAGACAAGCGCTATTTTCAAGGCAGGATCTGGGTCGATAGTAGGGATTTTCAAATCGTCAAGACTTGCGGCAAAAGTCTTCCTGATCGAGTTCATACCAAGAAACAGGAGTTTCAAGATATTCAACCGATGTTCGTCACCTATCGACAACAAATTGACGGTCACACTTGGTTCCCCGCATACACGCGCGTTGACAGTACCATACATTTCAAGTTCAGAAACGTCGTGATGCGTGAAATCATTAAATATTCCGACTACAAGCGATCAGATGAGAAGCCGATAGCTTCTGCCTCTCACCCTTAGCGAAGGCTCTCGCATAGTCGTGCGGCACACCCCGGGAACATCGCTCTTATCGTTCACCCGATTTGCGGCGCAATTTACCAGAAGGAGAATTTATGGTGCAGGAAACACCACGTGTCGTTGCAACATCGAGCGCAATACCAAATCTGACTACTCCTTTGTCCGCTCCAGCGGGAATCGCGCAAATACTCAGCACGTTTGGAAACATTCACGATTACATCCAGGAAGATGGCACGCTGGAAGTACGCTGGCAAACCGAGATGCTGGCTCGCGTAAATCTGCCCTTTCCAATGACGCTTTCATTCGACACATCCAAAACAATCGCATCCTTCACATGCCATAAGCTTCTTGTACCAATTTTCGCGGATGTATTTTCAAAGCTTCAGGCCGGCGGCTTGCAAGCCAAGGTTACGAGCTTCGGAGGATGCTTCGCATTTCGCCCGCAACGAACCGGAACTGTGCTTTCTACACATAGTTGGGGCATAGCAATCGATTTAAATCCGGTGACGAATCAACAAGGCACCATCGGTGATATGGATGCGGGAGTCATTGAAGTATTTCGTGGGAGTGGTTTCGAATGGGGAGGAGATTGGAACGGCAAAACCAAAGACCCAATGCACTTCCAATACTGCACCGGATATTGAGCAAGGAGTTGTTAATCCTTGCTTTTGCTGAAAATCCTCGCACAACTCACTTGGATTCTCCTGCCTCTAATCCGCAGGAGAAATCAAATGGCATCTACAACCAAGAAGAGCTCTAGTTCAAAAAAGAAATCTGGAGGACGTAAATACGGAAAAGCCGCGGGCAAGAGCGTAAAAAGCGCAATGCACCGCGAAAAACGAGGTACACTTCGCAGCGGTAAAGGTGGCAAGGGTGGCAAGGTAAAAAACCCTAAACAGGCCATTGCTATCGGGCTTTCCGAGGCGCGCAAGAAGGGCGCAAAAGTTCCACCTAAAAAATCAAGTTCGAAAAAGAAATCGAGCTCCAGAAAAAAATCCAGCTGAAGCGATCAACAAAAACGCTGCACTTGAGAGTGCAGCGTTGCCAATCATCAAACTGATTTATGCTGCGGCACTCGTCTTTCGCAATCGCGGGATTACTTCCCTGCCATAGAATTCGATCACGCGTTTTTGATCGGCTTGTCCCGAATGAATGTGAACTTCAGTAGCCCCACTTTCGAATAGTTCGGTGATCGCTTTTACGTGTACCGCTGGATCGGTGCCAATGGGCCAACCCTCCGTAACTTTTTCAAGCGGCACCTCCGCATTTGCGCGTTGTTCGACCACCTGTGGGTCTCTGACGTTATAGAACGGATCCCAGGCTTTAGGACCAAAACGCCAGAGCTGTGCGGCCTGCTCTGCTTCCTTCTTCTCTCCAACAACAACGTACGTTTCCACGAAAACGGGCATCTGGCTTGGATCTTTGCCGGAATCTCTTGCGCCGCTTTCGAATTCAACTTTGTGTTGCTTCCAGGTTTTCGAATCTGTAATAAGCCCGTCGGCATACTGCCCAACACGGCGCATTGCTTTAGGACCATTGCCAGCCATTAACAGCGGTATTGGTTTTGCCGGCGGATCGTATAACTTCATGTTCACTTGATAGTATTTACCTTTGTGGCTGATCTGCTGCCCCGTCCAGAGCTGCCGGATTATGTCCGTAGCTTCCACCAATCGCTCCGAACGTTCCGGCCAATTCGGCCAAGAGCCAACTGCTGCTTCTTCGTTCAGAGCCTCGCCGGAACCAATACCCAAAAAGATTCTTCCAGGAGTGAGCAAACTCAATGACGCAAAAGCTTCGGCTACTACTGCCGGGTTATAACGAAATGTAGGACAAGTGACAGTAGTGCCCATCCATATCCTTCGGGTGCGCTGCCCAATCGCTCCCATTGTCAGCCAGGCCTGGCCTGCATGTCCTTCGTTAGCTTGCCAGGGTTGCAGGTGATCGCTGAAAGTGATGACATCGAAACCAGCCTCTTCGCAAGCTATGCCGAGCTCAAGAAGTTGTGGGACAGGAAACTGTTCGAAGGACAATTGAAATCCAATCAAACTTTTGCGCAGCGGGCTAGTGCTCCGGTTGGTTGATTCGGCAGTCTGGCGAAGTTCACCACCCCCGCTTGCAGACGCTATGCTATTTGTCATTAGAGTAGCGCCGGGTACGGCTCCCGCGGATTTCAACATAGTGCGCCGATCAAGCATGAAAGATAAATTTTCTTCGTAGACACCGTTTACATTGCTGGACAAATCTTGCATTTCGTTCTCCTGACTGTTGCAGCAGCTAACAGCTCTTGGACTACGGCTCCGGCTGCAAAGAGGATTTCGATGCGCTGTAGCTTTTAGGGTTTGCCGCATAAGGGCTTACTGCGTACATCAGGAACCTGTGTGAAGCCTGACTTTAGTTATCCAAAACTCTCTGACTGCAAAGAACGCTGAAAGTTCTCGCGAAGTGCGAAGCATCGGGGCCTATAGTCACAAGAATTCCAAAATGCCCACCTTCGCTTTTCATCGAACTTTCGGGATGTGCGCATGCTCTTAATGATTGGAAGTTTTTAGCCACATCTGCGCAGAAGCTACTTACGTCGGCCCTATAGCATCAAGGCTTCTGCGGTACAGTATCAGCCCTATATACGTCCCCAGGAACTTTCGGCAATGCTGAACTCGCGGTCATGACGAATGGGGCTGCCTGTGGCCGCAGGAGCCGTCCCAATGAATATTCTTGCAAGTTCTATTAAGAAACTCAGCATCGCTTCCCTTTTCTTAATGGTTTTTGTTTGGCCCAACAAAAGCCCAGCCCAGAGTTGGTCGATGTCAGGTCAGAGTGCTACCGATCTTCGCAGCCAGCCTTCCGAAACCAAGATCAATGCTTCCAATGTGAATACGTTGGCTACAAAGTGGGTGTTCACTACTGGCGCTGACGTTTCAGCAACTCCGACCGTAGTGAACAATGTTGTATATGTACCCGATTGGTCTGGACATCTCTATGCGATCGATGCAGGTACAGGCAAGGCAATTTGGTCACATCAGATTGCTGAGTACGATGGCGTCTCTGGTTCCGTTTCACGCGGCAGCCCTGCTTTTTATAACAATGAATTAATCTTCGGCGACTTGATTAAGGGATCACACAATGGCGCAAGCGTAATAGCGGTTAGCGCTGCTACCGGCGCTTTACTCTGGATTACAAAAGTCGACCCACATCCGGCGGCAATCATCAGCGGACCAGTAGTTGTGGCCGGTGGCACTGTGTACGTGGGAACATCGTCTATCGAAGAAGGACTCGCCGACCAGCCGGGATATCCATGCTGCACTTTTCGCGGTAGTGTTCTTGCTTTAGACGCAAATACTGGAAAAATCCTTTGGCAGACTTTTGTCATGCCAACTGGCTATAGCGGAGGAGCGATTTGGCAACAGCCCGCAGTCGATACAACCCGAGGACTAATTTTTGTCGGAACCGGAAATAACTATTCAGTCCCAGCCAGTGTTGAACAGTGCGAGTTGAAAAACCCTGGTGATCCCAGTTGCACTCCGGCTCACGATTACTTCGATACAGCATTAGCCCTGGATATAAACACCGGAACAGTCAAATGGGGCAAGCATCTCTACGGGTACGATGTTTGGACACAAGCCTGCATTCATCCTAAGCAAGGCGTTACGTGTCCTGATCCTGCCGGACCTGATTACGACATGGGTGGCTCTGGTCCGAATCTGCTGGAAAATATCGTGGGATTTGGGCAGAAGACCGGAATCTATTGGGCGCTCAATCCCAGCACGGGCGCAGTCGTCTGGAACACCATGGTTGGTCCCGCCGGACCGCTCGGCGGGATTCAATGGGGAACCGCAAGCGATGGCAAGAACATCTACGTCGCGATTGCGAATTCGAAGAAAAGTTCTTACAAATTGATCTCCGGACAAACGATCACATGGGGAGCCTGGAGCGCTCTCGATGCAGCCACAGGGAAGATTCTGGCAAACGCCAGACCCAACGCAGGGAACGATCGACGAGTCCTCAGTGAGCATCGCGAACGGAGTTGCCTATACCGGGTCGCTCGACACCGCCGGTCACATGTATGCGCTGAATGCATCCAGCGGGAAAATTTTGTGGAGTTTCGCGAGTGGTGGATCAGTGCTCGATGGCCCGTCCATTGTGAATGGCGTGGTCTATTGGGGATCAGGCTACGCCAGGATTTCTGGCGCAACCGGCAATAATAAAGTCTTCGCGTTTACGCCCTCTACGGTTACGACTCCAGTTGTGACAGTGACATCACCGACGAACAATTCGCAGGTCACTTCGCCGGTTCACTATGTCGCATCAGCCGCAAGTCCACAGTGTGCAAAAGGAATTGCGGCGATGCGGATATACACCGCGCCCGGCGTTTCCGCATATACGGTAAATTCGAACCAGTTAGACACCAACATCACATTAGCTTCCGGGACCTATAACACAGTGGTACAAGCCTGGGATAACTGTGGCGGCGTGGGAAAAACCCCGATTACGATCTTCGTCAAATAATGGTTAGTTTGAAGATTGGGAAATGAGTAGACGAATTTTGGTGGAGCTGACCGGGATCGAACCGGTGGCCTCGTCGTTGCGAACGACGCGCTCTCCCAGCTGAGCTACAGCCCCACTTCAAATGCACTGGCGCGTGTCATGATTTTAACAGCGTTTGCGGTGCTCACCAAGTGCATGCGTTCTTTGGGTAATGAGTGAGTTTCCGTATAACCGATGATCTGCCCAATCCCGGCTCAGCCGCTGCCATTGCTCAGATGATGCTCTAACTATTCTTGGAAATGGCCGAAAGATCATCGGAACGGTACACTCAGTTTCTGAGTTTAAGCGCGCCCATCTGGGTTATCGAATCGATGAACCGCAGAGAGTACTTGCATTACACGGCCGTAACGGCAGCGCTGGGCTATTCTTTGGCGATCTGATCGCGATGTTCCATAAAAAGAGGTGGAAAGCCGGTCGATGCGCAATATGCGTACAGAGATCCGGTATACAACCAGCAGCCGAAAATCTTGCCCGCTGGGGAAATCTTGATCTGGGCTTTAGCAAAGGAAAGCGGAAAGTTTGAAAAAGAGCTTCGGTATCCAGGCGAGAGGATGACATCTATGAGAATCCGCAGATGGATGCGCTGAAACTGTAGCAATTGCGCCCCGGATGACGGCAACCCGGAAATTAACCCCATTACCCATTTTCGCGCCAACTCCGCAATTGTTTAATCGATTCGATCTAAGCGTTGTCCCCGAACAAAGTACCCGTTTCTCACCTTTGCCTCTCATCTGCTTTAGGTTTATATTCACAGGCCGGTCTATACGGAGGATTTATGGCGACGCTAACCAGACCCGAAAACAAAGCCCGTACTTTTGGTGAAAACTTAGAGAGCGATCTCGCGGCAAAATTCTTACGTGTAGTCGAAAATGCGGCTATCGCTTCGGCCCGCACTATGGGCCAGGGTGATCGTCCGCTCTCTGATAAAGTCGCGACTGAATCGATGCGGCAAAGCATGGACTCTTTACCCATGCGCGGAGTCATTGTCATTGGAGAAGGCGAACGCGACCAGGCTCCCATGCTTTATATCGGCGAAAAAGTAGGATCAGATTTCCCGACGGGGCCAGATGTGCCCGAAGTTGACATCGCGGTTGACCCGCTTGAGGGAACTAATCTATGCGCAACCGGCGCTCCTGGTTCAATCACGGTGCTGGCCGCAGCCGAGCGTGGCGGCCTGCTACATGCCCCCGACTGCTACATGGAAAAAATTGTTGTCGGTCCGTCATGCAAAGATGCGGTCGAGCTTGATGCTCCCGTAGCCCACAATCTGAAAAATATCGCCAAACGTTTACGCCGAGGCGTAGAGGACTTAGTTGTGATGGTGCTTGATAGACCTCGCCATGAGCAACTCATTACAGATATTCGCAGAGCCGGAGCGCGGATTAAACTCATCGGCGACGGCGATCTCTCGGCGGGTATAGCTGCTGCCGTAATTGGGACGGGAGTACATGCAGTCATGGGATCTGGCGGCGCACCTGAAGGCGTGATCACGGCCGCGGCAATTCGATGTTTGAACGGCTACATGCTGGGACGTTTGATTGTCGACAAACCAGAACTGGAAGATCGCATCGCGAAGATGGGAATTAAAGATAAAGACAAAATTTATGAGGCTGAAGATCTGGCCCCAGGCAAGCAATTAATTTTCGCGGCCACAGGTGTTACAGACGGCGCACTATTGAAAGGTGTTCGCTTTTTTGGAGAAGGCACGCGAACCTCATCGGCGATCATGACACTCAAGACGCGGAAGGTGCGTTTCATCGACAGCATACACTTGGACAAAGGCCCAGATGTTAAGGTGCGGTTCGCCTGATTCATTTTCCGAACTGAGCGACACCATCGTGAATGGCCTTGCGTTGCAAGTGATGCAACAGCACTCGTTGAACATGAGTTTGGAAATGATTTTTTAAATAGACAAGACCGATTCGCCGAACAGAACGTTCATCATTGATTCTCAGGAACCGGCACCCCGGACGTCTCTCAATTGCCATTTCTGGCACGATCGAAACACCCATCCCCGTAGCAACCATGGCGAGTATGGTGGAGAAGTGACCGCTTTCGAAAACGACATTCGGACGGATCCGCGTTCGCCGACATGCCGCGATTGCCGTATCTCTGAAACAGTGCCCGTCTTTTAAAAGGAGAAATGGTTCATCTTCGATTTCCCGCAGCTCTATCGCCTTCTTCTTTGCCAATCGATGTTTTTCAGGTAAAACCACATAAAGCGGTTCACGCATCAGCTCCGAAGATACGAGTTCATCTCCCGAAACAGGAAGCGCAAGCACAGCCAGATCGATTTTTCCTTCATGCAGCCGCGCAACTAAAACGGATGTGATCTCTTCAACTACGCTCACCTGAACCGCTGGATAATGCTTGGCGAAGCTTGATAAGCGGCCTGGCAAAAAGTAGGGGGCAATTGTCGGAATTGTGCCAAGCACAATCTTCCCGCTGTTTCCGCCGGCCATCTCCTGAATCTCTTTTCTGGCTTCAGTGACTTCATTCAATACGCGCTGCGCCCGTAGCAGAAAGGATTCTCCACACTGCGTCAAGCTCGCTTTGCGTCCCAGGCGATCAAACAAGCGAGATCCCAATTCATCTTCAAGCTTCAAAATCTGTTGGGATAGAGAGGGCTGCGCCACATGCTCCTGTTCCGCCGCGCGCGTGAAATTGCTTGTGCGCGCCACCGCGCAGAAATAGCGTAGTTGGTGGAGTTCCATTTATTATTCCTCCTATAGTCTAACCCTATCTTCGTATAGCCATCGATATGATACGCCTATCTAAAGTCAGCCCAAGGCTGCGCCTATGTCTTCCATAGAACATAAGTCTTAGACCATCATCTTAGGGAGTAGTAATGTTTCGAAGAACCTCACTGTTTCTCTCGATATGTGCGACGACGTCCTCAAGTTCCACGTTTCCTCAATTCACGTCTTTTAGGAGATAGCATGACAAGAAAACGAATGTTCGTAATATCCGGCGCATTGATTACGATTTTGTCGATTTTTGGAGTCCTTCATGCCCAACTACCCGATCAAGGGCAGACAAAGACGCAGCAAGAAACCGTTCCTTTACGAGGAAAAAGCAGCTACACGCCTGTCGTTGAGCAGGATTTCCCGGATGTCATGCAGAAGATGAGCGCCGCGAAGCCTACGATCATGCAGCGGCAACAAAACCTGCTTAATGAACGCTACGATTTAAGCGACAATCCGGCTACGGGTGTAACCATGAGTCGTGGCAAACCCGTTCAGGGCGGAGTTCGGGTCAAATTGCCATCAGGTGTGACATGGCAGCAACTTGCTACGATGAGTCCTGATCAGATTCGCGATAAAGGCATTTTCCCAAAGGGGTTTTTACCTCTTCCTCATCCAAACCATCCCGAAGGTGGCATGGTTTTCCCGCACTTTCATATCGAGGAAGTTAAGCAGCAAGAGGGACGGGATCTTACGCGATTTGATCTGGATTTTGATATTCCAGATCCATTTCTCCCCGAGTTTCCCGCCCCAATTTATTTGACCACTCGGCCCGACCTGGGCGATGTTTCTCAGGGAAAGTTGGTTACAAATCAAAACTTTTATGAGCTCTTCAATGGGATTTTAAATCCGAAGCAACTGGAAGGTCTTCGCCTGCTCGTGACTCCTTTCGCACAGCAGCAGTTCAACCTCACTGCAGATCGCCGATCAGTAAAACCGAGTATGGGAGTAACCTGTTTCGACTGCCATGCTAACGGCCACACAAACGGTGCAACTCACTTGGTAGGTGATATTCGTCCTCAGGAATTTCGCCATCGGATTGAGACCCCCACGTTGCGTGGCGTAAACAATGAACGGCTGTTTGGGTCGCAGCGGGCCTTGAAAACGGTGGAAGATTTCACTGAATTTGAGCAACGCGCGGCATATTTCGATGGTGATCCCGTCATAGCTCAAAAGAAGGGAGTCAACATTTTGGATAGGGGAAGCCAGGTACATGCCATGGCGGAGTTCGAAGAATTGCTCGACTTTCCTCCGGCGCCAAAATTAAATGTTTTTGGCAAACTGGATCCGGCGAAGGCCACGCCTGCCGAACTTCACGGACAGGAAATCTTTTACGGCAAAGGACAATGCTCGAGCTGCCATCAACCTCCGTACTATACGGATAACTACATGCACAATCTGCAAGCCGAACGCTTCTATAAGGCGCAGATGATTAATGGAATGATGGCGACAGCGGATGGTCCGATTAAGACTTTTCCACTGCGGGGAATCAAGGATTCGCCACCATATATGCATGATGGAAGACTGATGACATTGGACGATACAGTGGAATTCTTCAATCTGATTCTAGGGACGAAATTAACGGATCAAGAGAAGAAGGATCTGACTGCATTTTTACAAACCTTGTAGACGTTGTAAACAAATATGAAGCGAAGCTCTCTGGTGATGCTGAAGAGCTTCGCCCCGCTCTGCTTTAACGCTCATTCATCTGTTCTCGCGTATAGGATCCTGAAGAATACACGTGACTGAGACTGCGCATGAGAGCTTCCGCGGCGGTTCCTGTAACCAGTTACTTTGAAAATATTCATGCCGCCGGAGTTGGCGGCCATTCCTGAGAAACTCCAGGGAACAAATTTACTGTTTTTTCATTGCGTTTCGTCCCATCATGCACTGCAATTCTGTGCGGTTTCCCGGGCTCATATCCTTCCCAGAGAGAAACTCCGGCATAGGCTCCATCTTTTCGCAAAATGTAGTAAGTCATGTCTACAAATTTGAGCCGTTCCATATCTCCGTCGTAATTGCGCACAATGCGCTTGAGCGCGTCCATCCCGGCATCCAGTGGCGACATTCCGTGACGCATGTTCTCAACGATCGTATGCGCTCCCGCTACCTTGATGTTCTCTTCCCCGCTGCCCGTCGCTCCGGCAGAACCCACGTCCTGATCGGTATAGCAACCGGCTCCGATGATGGGCGAATCTCCCACACGACCGGGGAGCTTCCAGGCCAAGCCACTAGTGGTTGTGCAGCCCGAGATTTCTCCTTTGTCGTTCAATGCTGAGCAATGGATCGTGCCAGTTGGAGGAAATAAAACTTTGCGAATCGCAGCCATACGTTCTTCGGGAGCAATGCCTAGATTGGCTGCAACTTCTTCCATATGGCTGATTCGAAGTTGCCATTCGTCTTTGGACTGCCGATTGTTCGCGGCTTGCTGCGCGAGACTTCGCGATAGACGCTTCTTCCATTGCGGATCAGCCAGTCCCGGCCCCCACCAGTCGGAATGTGTTTCTTTCCACAGAAGCCAAATTTTGCGTGTGCTGTCGGTGAGCAGATTCTCGCGCGGGAATCCTTCAGCGACTGCAAATCTTTCAGCACCTTCACCGACCAACATTACGTGGCCTGTGTGCTCCATCACGGCTTTTGCCGCAAGCGAAACATTTTTGATATTGCGAACTGCGCCGACCGAGCCAGCCCGCCGCGTAGGCCCATGCATACAACAGGAATCGAGTTCGACTAAACCTTCTTCATTGGGCAAGCCGCCTAACCCGACGCTGGTGTCGTTGGGATCGTCTTCCGGTCCTTTTACAACCCGCAACGCGGCATCGAGAGTGTCGCCGCCGCCGGCCAAAAAATTATAAGCATCCTCGATATAAGGAAACCCATTGGCAGCAGATATGATAATTGGCTTTTTGCCGCTACCAACACCGGAACCAGGTTTTCTTGAGGCTTGTTGCTGATTATTTGTTTCAGGAGTCGGCTGAGCTTGCAGACCCAAAGACAGCGAACCAGCTACCGCGGTCGCAATAAAATCACGGCGCGAAACTACCATGTATCCTCCTAGCTCTCATAGGAGCGCGGAACAGAATAGCACGCATCGGTCTCTGCTTGAGATCCTCCGTGAGTAGTATTAAAGATTCGGCACAAATCGCTACGCGGTTCCAGTACGGAGTAGCTCATCTTTAAAGCGGTTGGCGATTGGGGGAGATTTACGCAACTTGTCGCGTGCTGCTTCTATGGAGCGCCGGACTTCTTCCGGCTTTCGATCGCTGATCGTGGCGATTTCATCCACTGAAAATCCTTCTATGGCATGAAGAATAAAAACTTCGCGGTCTTGTCTTTTAGCGGCGCGAAGCGCAAGCTCAACCAGCGCAACCATTTCGTCGTTATATGCAATGTCTTCCGGCGTATTGGTTCCTTGATCGGCAATCACGTTCTCTTCCGTCAAGTTTTCATCCGGCTGATGGAACTGTAATCGACTCTCATCATCGCCTTTAATATGAGGGCTTCTGGCAGGTTCTCCTAAATGAATATCGGATATGTCGTTCGTATCCTCTGCAGCTAATTCATCGATGACACGAATCGATAAGCGATAAAGCCAGGGCTCTAGTGCGATTCGATCTGGCTTTTCTAATCCATCCCCCAGCGCTCGCGCTACCACTTCATCGACAACTTCCTCCCTCACCAACGAGCCCTGACGAATATCTCCCGAAACCTGCCGGAAAGACAGCTCACGATTTACGAAACGTTCCAGCCGCGCCAGGTTCGCATTGATATAAGAACGCACATCATCAGAAGAAACTGTAAGCGGAGGCAAGGATGCAAAAGTCTGCTCAAATGGCACTTGCTTCTGCCTGATCCCGGAGGGCGGCCGTCCATGCCATTTGTGGACATTACGTAATAAGTCTTTATGCTTGCTGAGTTGCTGTAGCAAATCTTCAAAAGCAGCTTTCATTGCAGGCAGCGCTGTTGCGGCGGTTTCGTGCGCCGCCATTTGTCCGGAAGGCAGGCGCAGATTGAGAGAGACCGCGAATCCCTTTCGGGCTGAGTTCTCCTCAATGCATCCCTTTAAATGGATTAGCTCAGGACGAAATGCCTGTAGTCTTTTTTGCAGCTTTTCTATTGAATGATTGATTTCCTTGTCGAGAGAGGCAGTTTTGTGAAATTTATAGGTGATATGGACATTCATCAAGAGCCTCGGATGACGGGAACAGGTCCCATCTCATATCCAAATTTCTTACAACTAATTCTACACCCCGGTTCAATAGGAAACTGCCACCCTTAATCCCGTGAGTGTTCTACGTACTCACATTAATTTCTTCTGTGCTCTCCCGCGCCAATTCCCCTGTGCTCCACTGCGCCCCCTGTGGTAGCAAAGTTTTTTCCGCGCTTGCATGCGGTACAATGATTTTTCCCGGAAAGCTATCCTCCGGCAGTCACAGGATTTCCCAGTCAGAATGTCCATCGCTTTTCAGATCTTAGCGACATTTGCAACTCCCCACGGCGTCGGCCAGTATATCCGTCAGCATTTTCTCGACCGCACTTTTCAGGGGCTATATCAGGCCAATGCTTTCGATATTGCCCTGTTAATTCCTTATTTCATCGTACTAATTTTGCTGGCCTCTTATGGAGTGCATCGCTACATCCTCGTCTATCTCTATTATAAGAATAGAAAGAATCACACCAGCGAACCAGCGGCGCATTTCCCAGAACTCCCGCGGATCACGGTTCAGCTCCCGATTTTTAATGAGCAATATGTTGTCGATCGCTTACTACAAGCAATTTCCCAGCTCGACTATCCGCGAGAGAAGCTTGATGTCCAATTGCTGGACGACTCGACCGACGAAACTGTCATAGTCGCCGGCAAGCTAGTCGAACAATATGCTGCTCTGGGATTCCCCATCACCTATCACCATCGCACGAATCGTGAGGGCTACAAGGCAGGCGCGTTAAGTGAGGGGATGAAAACGGCAAAGGGCGAGTTCATCGCGATCTTCGATGCGGACTTTGTTCCGCCTGAAGATTTCTTGTTGCGCACAGTTCACCATTTCACCGATCTGAAAATCGGCATGGTACAAACGCGCTGGACACACATTAATCGCCATTATTCTTTTCTTACCGAAGTCGAAGCCATCCTGCTCGATGGACATTTCGTGCTCGAGCACTCGGGACGCGCCCGCAGCAATGTTTTTTTTAATTTCAATGGAACGGCCGGTGTCTGGCGGAAACAGGCGATTGAAGAGGCTGGTGGATGGCAGCACGATACCCTCACCGAAGATACCGATCTTTCTTACCGTGCGCAGCTCAAAGGCTGGAAATTTGTTTATCTGCAAGACGTTGAGTGTCCCGCAGAACTGCCAGTTGAGATGACCGCGTTCAAAACGCAGCAGGCGCGCTGGGCCAAAGGACTGATCCAGACCGGCAAGAAAGTTTTGCCGCGCGTTCTCAAGAGCGATCAGCCATTCCATGTCAAACTCGAAGCCTGGTATCACCTGACATCGAACCTAAGCTATCCGCTGATGATCGTGCTCTCGGTTCTGCTGCTGCCCGCAATGATTATCCGTTTCTACCAGGGATGGTTCCAGATGCTCTACATCGACTTGCCGTTGTTCATCGCATCGAGCTTCTCGATTTCGAGTTTTTATCTCGTGTCGCAGCGAGAGCTTTTTCCACGGCGATGGCCACGAGCTCTGCTGTATATCCCATTTCTTATGGCGTTAGGAATCGGTTTAACCATCACCAACACTCGCGCGGTTATTGAAGCGCTTATGGGCAAGCAGACGGCATTCGCACGCACTCCGAAATATCGTGTGGAATCGAAAAAGGATAAAGTAGCCGCAGCCAAGTATCGCAGGCGCTTGGGATGGATCCCCTGGCTCGAGCTATTGATCGGCGCCTATTTCGCAGCAACTGTGGCCTACGCAGTCCAAAATGAAAATTATTTGACGGTGCCGTTCCTTGTATTGTTCGTAGTCGGCTACTGGTACACAGGATTGATGTCGTTATTGCAGGGGCGCTTCAGTGGAATAGCATTGACCACGGAGAGCCACACGAAACCCTTTCCTGTTGGAGTTTAGAAAGGCAGTGTTCCTACGGGAACATATCGTCGTAATGTTCCAGTAGGAACATTCTGGTATACGGAATTGTACGTACGGCCTTGTATGATGTACTTGGATTGATTGGAGTTGTCGATGGAGAGCCATTTAGGGAATTCGCCAAACTTTATTTTGTCGATGCGCGGGTGCACCACCTAAATTAAAGGCTGTAAAAGCCTGAGTGAGTCGAAAGAGTGTCCGTCCCGAAACCAACAAAATCAAAATCCCCACCCTAAGCGCAACAACAAAAAACGCGCTTAGGATGGGATACCAGCAGTTACTTCACGTTCACTAATACTGGAGCGGAGGCTATGCCGTTCACAACTACCTGCAACTCGCTTAGTCCTGTCTCGGTTTTGCTGGACACATCAAAGTGCGTTGACGCTGTTTCCGTATAAGCAATTCCCATGGTGCTGTGATCGTGGGTTCGCGCGAAGGAAACATCCCCAGTAAGCCGGTTGGTGAACCGCACTAACGGATAATTCGTGGCCGCCTGCGTGTCGTCTCCGTAAGCAGCGCCTTGTGAAAATCCATTTAGATTCAAGCCGGACAACTTATAGGAACCGCCGCGGCTTACTTGTGCCGGAACTGAAGTGATCTGCGGCAGCCATGCGGCATCGGGCTTACCCTTCGGACGATAGACCCATACATTGGCGAAGTCGGACCACAGAATTTCTCCGGTCGGCAACACCAGCATGTTGCCAATGTAAGAAGGACCATTAGGCGCGTCGGTATTACCTGCGGTGACGTCGGTGAACGAGGATCCATCCCACTCAAAGAATCTACTACCCGAGTTAAAGATGCCTGGGCTGGTTTCCATCAGCACATTGCCGTTCGGCAGCAGCGCTGCGGGACCGTCAGCTATATCAAGGCCATTGGGAAAATCAGGACCCGCAGTCCATGATTTGGTGTTGGTGTCATAGATAGCGGTGTGTCCGCTTTCCCCTGGCACGCCATTCGCGCCAGTCGCGAACACAGTCCCGTCAGGCCGCAGTACAGCCGGACCGACCTCCTGAGAAGCTTGTTGCGCATTGGGATACGAATCCCAGAGCTGGACGATAGTGCCACTGGGCGGACCACTTCTCCATCTTCCTGTAGCCGGATTGTAGATCTCATAATTGACGCCGTTAGCGTGGTACTTGAAAACATAGGCATCCACAGTTAACACGGTGCCGTCGGGCAGAAGGGTCCATC
Source organism: Terriglobales bacterium (assembly GCA_035651835.1). GTDB lineage: Bacteria > Acidobacteriota > Terriglobia > Terriglobales > Acidobacteriaceae > JAOAPG01. Next base: position 63,782 of record DASRFC010000069.1, on the reverse strand, counting down.
CTTCTTCGTCGTTAACGTCGAACTTGCCTTTGCCGGTGATCGTCCATGTCAGATTCGAAGCATCGAGCAGCGCCTGCTGCGTGTTGCAGCAGTTGGCCTGCATGTAGGTGCCGTTCGGTAACACGACAGACTGCGCGTCTCCGATAGTTGACCATCCCGAAGGCGGAGCAACCGACGTCCACTTATTGGCTTTTGGGTCGTAGATTGCGCCGAGGTTGGTCCAAACGGCGTGACAGTTATTTCCGTTGGAGGCGTTGTACTCGCCGCCTTCGACCATGACGCGCCCGTCGGGCAACACGGCTGACCCGAAATATAAAGGCGCGTATCCGGCGGGGAGAGAAGCGATGCGCTGCCAAGTGCCATTGATATAGCTACCGGATTGATCAGGGCTCAACTTATACCAGGCGCGTCCGCAAGCCGCATGCATCATTACCGTCCCATCGGTCAGTAGTAGAGGATTGCCGAGCCCTAAATTTGGATTTGGTTGATTGACCAGCGGGACCCAGGCTTGAGAATAAGCTGCGGTTGCAGCAGCAAGGGAAAAAATTACAGCGATAGCAACAGTACGCAATTTCATGATGGTCTCCTGCTGTATTTCGAGGTTTGATTTTTCCTTAAGGTACGTTGAAATTCCAGGCGCTCTGACGAAGAGGCGGGGGGGGGCGGCATTCCTCAGCGTCAAAGACCGGGCCGATTATACATCGTGAGTGGGTTGTGAGGACAATGGAACGCAGCGAGATATCACAAAATGCAATCTTCGCAGAGCTGCGAAATTGCATCAGAGATGTTGCTTGGTTCCATTTGGAGGACAGAGCAAAATGCGTTGGTGCGACAGGTTATGCATCTTTTTCTTCCTATTGTTATGCATGAGCGCGGCTCCGGCTGCCTGGGGCCAGACACCGGAACCGAGCGGATGCGGAGGAATCATCGGCCGCTTACCCGGTGATGCTGCGAGTTTCGGACACGGGATGTTGATGGCGCCACGCAATGCGATTCGACCAGCTAACCTCAAATGGGAGCTTCCCATCATTGCGGCCACAGGGGTATTAATTGGGACCGGCATAGACACTCACGTCGCAAACCATATTCATTCCGCCTCTCTTGTGAATAATTCGGCGCGGGCTTCAAATATCGGACTCGGATTAGAGCTTGGTGGCGCGGGCCTTATGTATGTTGCGGGATGTCACGGGCAACGTTCGCCTTATCTTGCCAATACTGGGTGGACGGCGCTCGAAGCCATGGGCGCGGCGAACGTGCTTGGCGAAGGGATAAAGGCTCTGCTAAACCGTGAATATCCGTACACTGGATCTACGGAAGGTGAATTTTGGGAGGGCGGAAAATCGTTTCCGTCGGGACACGCAGCCACCAGCTTCGCTTTTGCCAGCGTGGTTGCGCATCGTTATCCTCGCAATTGGTGGCTGAAGGTGGGTGTTTACGGGCTGGCCACCGGCGTGAGCCTGGCGAGAGTCACTGGCAAGAAACATTTCCCCTCGGACGTATTGGTGGGTGGAACCCTCGGCTACATAACTGGAACTTACCTGGTCGACCATTCAGGAGAAAATAGCCATTGAAAACGTCACAGCAATAATTAGTGTGCAGTGTTTGCGCAATAATCGTCGGCTTCTCTATGCAGCAGGCTCGGCCGCCTCTGCCTGTGCGGTGTTGTGATCCGAACGAAAACGCAGCAGTGCGCCTATGTCATCAGGCAGCGGAGTCTGCACTGTTTCAAGCACTCGCAGCTCAATACTATTTTCAATTGCTTTGCGCACGAGAGCCTCCTTAGCGTCTGGGAATTGATGCACGGGTCCGCGGCAAAGATCGCAATTTTGAGCAGTCCCGAGTCTCAGGTGTCCGCATTGCAGACAAATAGACGCGCCACGCGGCGATGCACCATTCTTATTTGTCCACATCAGAGTTCGTATTTCTCCTTTTTCAAGCGATCGGGCCACTGGAGACAAACCCACTGCTCCCAGACCATCGCGGGCCGCTTCGCCAGTAACAGTTTGCACCAATGCGTTCTCATCTTCGCGGTCCTTCTCGTCAATTAATTGTTGTGCCCGCTCCTGAACCTCGTGGGGCGAAGCCAGCCCGGGATCAACATGGAAGTGTGCAAGCAGAATGCGTTTAAGCTCCGAATGCAGCACAGCCTCGATCTCAGGCCATATTTCCGTGCGACACCCCACTAAAAGATTATCGAAATCTCCATGCTCATAAAAATGCAATAAATGGTCAGCAAGGAACTGGAAGTGCTTTCTGACGAGCTCGTCCTTCTGGCGCTGTGCGCTAACCGAAGATTTGGTTCCGGTAGTTCTGATTTTTTCTTTTTCTTCATCGAGAACCTGACTATGCTCGCTGATTTTGCCTGCCTCGAACAGTAGCAGGCGTGCACGGTTCATGTCCGCGAGTGCAATGCAGTAGCACGGTCGTTTTGTGACTTGACCGGTCAGAGGAGCAAGTGAAAAAGAATGGGAAATCTCGAGTCGAACCCCAAAGTCGCCCTGGCAATTGTACTCCTGCCAGAACTGTTGGCGACCGCATGCAAAGACAATCTTTGTCTCACGACTGTTGCCCTTCATTGCAGCGGCCATCTCTTGCAGGCGATTGAGATCCGCACGGACTGTGCTCGAACTTGCATGATGTCCGCCCAGCGCTTCGCGAATTTTATCTTTCGCTAATATCGGTTCTTCCCGGTGTGCGAGTTCCGAAGGGATCGGCGGCTGCAGGTAGAAAGAAATCGCATCTCCCTCATCAGCCCAGAATTTGCCTAACGATTCCAAGTCCTGTACTGAAATCATAGATTCATTTTTCCCAATTGAATTTTGTTCAAGCAGTGTTCGTGACCGTGCTTCAACTTTTCCGGTTCTGATTCACGCCTGCCTGCGCATCCGGACGCTCCTTCACTACTTTTTCTTGCCACGAACTTTCCTCGTTGGCTGACTGCGACGAGATGCCCTGCCCCGTTCCACCCGGAGTGCGCGTTGATGTGGAACCTTCAAAAGCTGCAACAGCGGGTTCTGTATTGAGATTGCCGGCCGTATTGGGAGCATTTCGCCGAGCACGGTTTCCGCCTGTTTGCGCACCTTCCATGTTGCTGTAAAGTTCCGCGTCGGGACCAGTGCCCGCCGTCTGCTCCAATTGATCTGCTCAAGGTCGGTCTGATCTGGTTTTGTGTCTTGCTGCGTTTGCGTGTGTGGTGTCGTGGAATGTGCCACGTGTTTCTCCTTCGTTTTCTAAATGGATTCGGATTAACTCAAGGCTGCCGCCGCGCTCGCAGATGCGATCCCTGACGAAGGTTTCCCGCAGGTTTGTGCGGACCGCCCTGGCTGGCGTTCAAGTGAGCCGCAGGAGAGCGATCATCTCCGCCACCTATTTCCAAAGGCTCTTTTGGATATTGCGTTCTGGCGGCATGTTCCTCCCCAACTCGCTTCGCCTTCTCGGGCGCTTATTCCTCCTCCTCTTGTTCTTTATAGGATTTCTGAAGTTTTGCTTTGTTCATCTTCATCTCCGGTCTTGCTCCCTAGGCGAATTTTGGTAATTCGCCGCGGCACAGTCTTGAGATGCAAGATTGAGAAGGCAATTTGTTTGAGAGATTCTCTAATCCATCATCCCCCTTGTAGCTCATCGACGACACTGCTGAAATTAAAAATTCTTCAAAGCTGTGGGGATAGGGCTGGCCCATTTTTCGCGTTCTTGGGAAAGTGAAGATTTGAAGTGAAGATTTGGATGTAGGAATGCAGGCAAGAAGGGGTGGCGCGGGTTGCCCGCGAACTTAAAGCATATTCAGGGCGAACACTCTTGTCCTCGCCTTCCAGTCGTTCTTAGGGGGAAGAACACTGCGATCCGATGGGAATATTACGTTAGCGCCAACTTAGAAAGCCTAGCCCACAAATTCCACGCGGGCTTCTTGCGGGATAATTCCGGCCTTGTGTCCCATATCGAGCAGACGCTTGACCGCTTCGCGTCCATCGGGGCCGTAGTCCAAGGTGCGTTCGTTTACGTACATGCCCACAAATCTGTCCGCGAGTTGCGGATCGAGATCGCGCGCAAACTGCATTGCATAAGCAAGCGCTTCCTCGCGATGATCCAACGCGTATTGAATACTGTCACGTAATGCCTGCCCCACGCTCATCATCAACTCAGGACCCAGGCTGCGGCGAATAGCATTTCCACCCAATGGCAGCGGCAGGCCTGTCTCCTTCTGCCACCATTTGCCGAGATCGACAATGCGATGCAATCCTGACTTGTCATAGGTCAGCTGGCCTTCGTGAATAATTAGTCCCGCTTCGTGCTGACCCGCAAGGACCTGCGGAATAATTTCGTCGAAAGGAACAGTGACAGTTTCAACGCCTGGAGCAAAAAGTTGTAAAGCGAGATATGCGGTGGTCAGCGTGCCGGGAATGGCAATGCGCTTGGCCTTGATTTCACTCTCGGTGTAGGCGCGAGGCGCCACAATCATCGGTCCGTAACCATCGCCAACACTTCCGCCACTCGGCAATAGCGCGTACTTATCCTGAATATATGGGTACGCGTGGAAAGAGATGGCGGTGACGTCATAATATCCGTCGCCTTCTCTAGCTTTTTGATTCAGCGTTTCAATGTCGCATAGAGTATGCGTGAAGCGCAGTCCAGGCAAGCGCACTTTATTTGTAGCTAAGCCATAAAACATAAATGCGTCATCGGAATCAGGGCTGTGAGCGACGGTAATTTCACGGACTTCGTTTAACGTGACGGCGGATGTGAAAGTGGACGAACTGCTCGACATAGTATCCTTAACTTCGCTGGCAAAAAATAGTTGGGATAATTTTGGATGGCTCGGGTGAAAGCACACTCACGGTAGAGCCTTACGAATTCGCGTGTTGTAAATCCATTTAGATCCGGAAGCGATTCCGGCTGCGAACATGATTTTTATTATTGCGCCGGGAATAAACGGATACAGTCCAGCTTGCAATGCACGCGTCACAGAGTGCGTGAGTACAGCAAGCCAGGAAATACCACCCGCAAACAAAACAATTTCAGCTAACAAGCTGGCCATGGCGGCTCTGGCAAACGTGCTCTTTCCTGTGGACAGGATCCATCCGGCAAGTGCCGCGACAAATGGATACACCAACAGGAATCCTCCCGTCGGACCGAGTAGCTGCGCGATTCCGCCGGGTCCCAGCGGATTGAACACGGGCATCCCCGATGCACCTTCCGCCAAGTAAAGAACCAGCGCAGCGAAACCGCGTCGAGCGCCAAGAGCTAGCCCAACCAGCAGAACAGCAAAGTCCTGCAGGGTTAGTGGCACTGGCGTGAAAGGAAGAGGCACAGTAATGCGCGCGCATATGGCGATAAAAAGAGTAGCCCCAACGACGATGGCAACTTGCCTCGCCCAATCAAGAGTTGAGTTTTGAGTATCTAAAACCTGAGCCGCTGTTCGTGCCATTAAAGTCCTCGCGTGTCACAAGTATTTGACCAGTCATTCTTTATCTTTATGTGCGGTGTCGGAAGCTGAATCCGTCGTCGTGGAGCCGGCAATGTGTCCCTTCACGCGAAGATACGCCGACACGCCAGCCCAGAACACCGCTCCGGCGCTGAAAGCCAGAATCAAAAACCACCAGATCATCCGCACGATGTACTAGGATACCAAAGAAACAGTCGATGTCTGGATTGTGATGATCTGTTTTTTGTTTAGGAAACAGCAGGCCTCGGCCGCTCTTACAGCACAAAGTGCGGTTATGAGCTACTCGGAATAACAAAATCGAGAGTGCAGGTAGATGTAGGGATCCTTCGGCTTGATCTTGTCCCGCAAGCGGGGTGTGACCGCGCTCAGGATGACCATCTCGGGAGAAGGTTGAAATCTCCTTTATTTTCCCGCCATGGTTCGTTCTACGTCCTCTGCCGTATGCGGTAGCGCTTCGGTGAAATTGATCAGCTTGCCGCTCTGGTCCACGTAGAAAATATCTTCGATACGGACACCAATCTTTTCTTCGGGAATATAAATTCCAGGCTCTATCGTGAAGACGGCACCCGGTCCCAGTGGCACACTATAGTCGCCAGGGTCATGAACGTTGAGTCCCACATAGTGTCCGAGTCCGTGAATGAAATATTTCCCCAGTGGCTCGCCATGCAGGTCTTTTCCATGCGAATTGATGTAGTCGAAAGCAACTTGATAGAGCGTATCGGATTGCTTACGTTGCAGGTGCGATTTGCCTGATACAAAGGCGGCAATGGCAGCTCTTTGCGCTCCTAAAACGATGTCATAGATTTCGCGCTGCCTGGGAGTGAACTTTCCCGTGGCAGGCAAGGTCCGAGTTATATCGGAGGCATAGAGTGAATACTCGCCAGCCGCGTCGATCACGATCACGTCTCCGGCATTGATGGGGCCAGAGTCGTCGGAATAATGAAGAACTGTCGAGTTCAATCCCGCGCCGACGATAGGTGCGTAGGCCGGACGCTCGCATCCACGCTTACCCCATTCGTATTGGACCAAAGCCGAAATTTCGCGTTCGTTGATGCCTGGCTTCATCGCACGCATGGCAGCGAGCTGTGCTGCAATAGAAGCGTTGGTTCCTGTACGAATGAGTTCTATTTCGTCCGCATCTTTGAATGTACGCAGCAATGAGAGCGACGGGCGCACATCCTGAAACGAGGTGCCGATAGGAAAGGCGTTGGCTGCCTTGAGCCACTGGAGTGGGACGGTAGAGTTTGAGATTTCTCCTTCGGCTGGAATATCGGTGTAAACGGCGGTCCGAGGTTTGGTCAGAAGGTCGACAAGCTCAGTTCGTAGATTGTCGAGAATCTCGACCTTGTCAAAGCCAGTAATGCGGGCGGCATCGGAATTCTCCGGGCCTAACTTCGGCCCGGTCCATCGTTCTTGAGAATAATTCCTGCCGGGCAGAAAAAGGATCTCGCTGTAAGGGTGTGCCGGGAGGTTATCTTTTGCTTCCGTGGCTGCGGTAATCAGTAGAGCCGCGCCTGGTTCGCTCCATCCTGTGAGATAGAAAAAATTATCATCCGGCCGATAACCATAAAGGTCATTCGGCCCATCGGCCTCGTTGGGGGCGAATAGGAGCACGATTCCGTTGGCTGCCTTGCTTGCCAGTGCTTGTCGCCGGGCGTGATAGTCAGCATTGGGCTGGCGTTCGAGTGACCAGCAAATTGAAGCACAAGAAGTTACCAGTAGAAGCGAAATAAGTTTGCGCATGGGATTGAGCTCTCGATTGTAGGATATCGCTGCTGGAAAGGCGAGTGATCCTTATGGTTTATTGCCGCATTCCGAAAGATCGATGGGCGCTCGCAGGATCGAAATTAGCGAAATTCCCATTTTGTTCTACTCCGGTGGCATATCTTTGATCACTTCCCTGCATCGAAAAGAAAGCTGCTAAAGTAGGTTTTGCGCAGTTTGGCAGCCGTGTTTGTTCGGAGGCATGGGGATGAAAATTGCGGTAGTGGGATCGGGATATGTGGGACTGGTCGCGGGAGCCTGCTTCGCTGACCTTGGCCATCAAGTCGTCCTGGTTGATAACGATCAAAAAAAGCTCGAGGAGTTACGGAGGGGGGAAGTTCCGATCCATGAGAATTTTTTACCGGAATTGCTTCAGCGCTATCGCGGTAACCGGCTTACCTTTTCCGATGATCTTCAGTCTGCAGTAAAAGCAAGCGCAGCGATTTTTATCGCTGTGGGCACGCCTCCTACTGAGCAGGGCGAAGCCGATCTTTCCTATGTAGAGTCGGTGGCGCGCGCGATTTCTGGTGCTATCAATGGCTACAAGGTAATTGTCGAGAAGAGTACGGTTCCGGTATATACGAGCGACTGGATTCGTAAAATTATTCTGCGCAATGCAGCAGCGCCTGATGAGTTCGATGTGGCATCCAATCCTGAATTTCTGCGTGAAGGCACTGCGGTAACCGATTTTCTGTATCCCGACCGAATTGTGATTGGAGCTGATAATGAACGGTGCGCCGCAGTTTTGCGTGAGATCTATGCGCCACTGACGGATGGCACATACTATCTTCGTGCGGATGCGATTCCCCAGCCCGACCGAAGCCAGATTCCACCACCGCTTATAGTCACCAGCGCTAAAAGCGCCGAGCTCATTAAACATGCTTCCAATGCTTTTCTTGCAATGAAAATTTCTTTTATCAATGCCGTAGCGTCAATTTGCGAAACGGTAGGTGCCAATGTACAGCAAGTCTGCCAGGGTATTGGAACAGACAGCCGGATCGGACCGCGGTTTCTCAGTCCCGGCATTGGGTACGGAGGCTCCTGTTTTCCAAAAGACTTAATGGCATTTCGTGCTGTAGCTCGAGAGTGTGGCTATGAATTTCGTTTGCTCGATGAAGTGATGCGGATCAATGAAGAACAGCGCAGGCGGTTTGTGCGTAAAGTTCGCAGCGCTCTGTGGACATTGAGAGGAAAGCGGCTAGGAGTACTGGGCTTGGCGTTCAAAGGTGGGACTGATGATATTCGCGAATCCCCCGCTATCCTCTTAGTACAGGAATTGCTGCAAGAAGGCTGCAAGATCTCGGCCTATGACCCGGCTGCGCGGAAGCGAGCCGAAGAGGTGCTGACTTCCGGCGTGGAATTCGCCAACAGCCCTTATGAAGCTGCGCGCGATGCCGACGCCCTGCTCATTCTGACTGAGTGGGAGGAATTTGCGACACTTGATTTGCCGCGGCTCTTCAATCAATTGAAGGATCCGATCATAGTGGATGGACGCAATCTTTACGAACCGGCATTAATGGCAGGGCACGGTTTCACCTATTACAGCGTGGGACGCCCTGCCGCATCTCCGGATCCCCCACTGACCAGCGCGGCGGTTCCTGCAAAGAAATTCAATTTACAATGAACAAACAACGCGCATTAGTCACCGGTGGTGCTGGTTTTTTGGGTTCCCATCTCTGTGATGCATTGCTAGCCGAGGGTTACTCGGTAATTGCTGTTGACAATCTTCTTACCGGGCGCCTTTCCAATCTCGAACATTTACGCAAAGAATCGCGGTTCGAATTTCGCAAAATTGATATTAACCAGCCATTCGATTGCGGACACGTGGACTATGTTTTTCATTTCGCTTGTCCGGCAAGCCCAGTGGACTATACGGTTCACGGCATCGAGACACTACAAGTTGGGTCCCTGGGAACATTTCATGCTCTCAATATTGCGCGAAAGTATGGAGCGAAATATTTAGTTTCATCGACTTCGGAATGCTATGGCGACCCACTCGAGCATCCCCAGAAGGAATCCTATTGGGGAAATGTTAATCCCATCGGTCCCCGCTCGGTGTACGACGAAGCTAAACGTTTTACAGAAGCGGTGACCATGGCTTACCACCGCTATTACAAAGTCGACACTCGTATTGTACGAATCTTTAATACCTATGGCCCGCGTATGCAATTGAATGATGGCCGTGTCATTCCGAATTTCATGAAGCAGGCACTACGCGGTGAAGAGCTGACGGTTTATGGAGATGGAAGTCAAACGCGGAGCTTTTGCTACGTCAGTGACGAGATCGATGGTTTTCTACGATTAGCGAAATCATCAGAGCATCTGCCGGTGAATATTGGAAATCCGAATGAGTTCACGATTCTCGAATGTGCGAAACGTGTAATTCAAGCGACCGCTTCCAAGAGCACCATCCGATATGAGGCTCTACCGCCGGATGATCCTAAACAGCGGCAGCCTGACATTACAAAAGCACGGACTTTATTGGGTTGGAATCCAAAGATTGATCTGCAAACTGGATTAAATTTATCCCTTGCATATTTCCAACAGGCAACAGCAGAGCTGACGACTGCAGTCCAATCGTAAATCGTTCCGCTTATATTTTTTCGAGTGAGAGTTTAGGAGGAGCCGATTGGTAAGCCAACAATTGTTGCACCTGATCTTTTTGGCTTTGAGTTCTTTGGGTGAACTGCACTCCCATTCCAAAACCGGGATGGGTGCTTGTCACCTTCCCCTCTAGTTTTAACTTCTGCTCATTTATCCGAATTACGACTTCCACTGGTATGCCGGATGGAAACGGTTCGCTGCTCTCTACATAGCAACCGCCGATGCTGACGTCAGTCAAAGTGCAACGATGTGGGATCGTATGTCCAAAACGATAAACTTCCACCCCAATACAACAAGCGCGGCGCGAACGGTTCCGTCGATCCCCCGCTGAAACAGCCAATAAGCTGAGCCCCGCTGCCAAATTTGCTTTGTTGAGATTGCCAGTGTTCGCTTGATTTGAGGAGAGAGATAGAGTCAGCTCTGGTTGTTTTCCGTTCTTATCCAACCATTCGCTAATCAGCCGCCGTGATGTTGTGGGCACATCCGCAAAGCGGATTCCTACTCGGCCGGAAGTGTCCTGCCACATTACCTCTCCTGAAAGTCGCGCAACTGATGCATTTCCAGGCAATACAAACTGAAAATACACTTTGCTCCGCACAGGTAACTTTTGTTTGCTTAATATCGCAATGCCTTCTTCACTCAAATCAACAAGTTTGACTGGAATGTTTTCTATATTTGCATAAGCGATGGCGGCATTCGCATCAGCCTGAACTCGCCGCTTTGATCGACGCTCATTGCCAATCAGAGTGCGCGCGGCTTGCAAGCTCGTCGCGGCGCGCTCCGCAGAAACTGGCTTGTACAGAACGAAGTTGGCTCCTTGCGCGAATATTTCCCGAACATCGTTCCGCGAATCGACTAATGCAATCACGGCCGCCGCATTGTTGGGAGAATTGTTTCTGGCATACGCGATTAACTCGATAGCGGCGGATTCATGGTTGCAATCGGCAACAAGGACATCAAACGCTTGCTCCGATAACCGGTTCAGCGCCAGCTGCGGATCGCCGCATAGTTCCACCCGCATACCCAAATCCTGCAGCAAACGATTGAGTACGTGGACAGCTTTGGCGTCCGCGCACACCAGAAGCGATGTGAGCGCCATATGGGTGGATGGTAGGAGACTCACCTGAAGGGCTACAAGTTACCTATGTCATCTGTTCTTCGATAATTGGAAGATGACCTTCGTCATTTGGAGCCGATCTTGTTCAAAGGTTATGTTCTCTATGGGTACTCATCAAAGGTGTTACCTGGCCCTCGCGGCGGCAAACTCCATCTAGAAAAGGAAACACATGTCGTCACGGCTTGGTAACTGGACGGTTGCGATAGGCGCCTTTGTTTTGTTCCTCGGGCTTTGCGTGCTCGGCACCAGTTTCGGAAAGAATGGAGACCCGGATGAGGTTCCTGCTGGCGCGGGACTGTTCTCCATGGGAGCACTTGCACTAGCTACGGGTATCTACCTGAAAGCTCGGGCTCTTCAATCGACCAGTACCGGAGAAAAATTACAGGCAGCTACAAATCCAACCCGATCACGTACGGTTTGTGAGCTATGCGCAAACGACGCTCCGGTTGTGCAATGCAAAATTCATCAACTTCACTTGTGCGGCAACTGTCTAAGCCAGCACTATGACGTGCGCTCTTGTATATATGTTCCGAGTACACGCGCAGCTAGCAAAACCGGTAAGGGATTGTCAGCAAAAGCGCGGGGAGCTTAGGATCCCTGCTCTCTGGAATGCCAAAATTACCGGAGTTACCACCGCAAATTACGTTACGCAGGTCCAGTCGTTCCCACTACGACTTTGGTACTTTGACGCTCTCCGATCCTGTCCCTACGATTAGCGTGCATGCGGGATTGCCGCATATGAGAAACACCCTCCCCACTGACTAATGCAGTAGGCAACGCCAGACTCAACTGGGACGGCGCAAAGCAGTGGAGATCCTGATACACGAACATCAGGACCACTTCCGAAGCCCTCCCCGAAGACACAAAGAGATATGCAGAGAAGAAAGACAGGCAGCATGTTGAAACAGAAAATGCGCGGCTTTTCGCTGATTGAGCTGATGATCGTGATGGTGGTGCTACTGATTGCCTGCTCCATCGGATTCATCACCCTGACGCCTGTGATGAAACGAATTCACGTCGACAATGCATATAACACTACTTTGGCGACCATGCGGAAGGCACGTGAAGATGCGATCGGAACTCGTCGAATCTATATGGTGACATTCTCGAATGCCGCAATTCCCAACACCATCACAATTACGCAGGTTGATACCGGCGTAGTAACCAGCACTTACACGCTTCCAAATGATGTTCAATTCGCTGTTCAGGCGGGATTCCCCACTTCGCAGGCAGCATTTCCCCTCACACCCGATACTTTTGGGGTAGGTGCTACAGCGATTGACTTTGATCAGAACATAGCGGCAGGCGCCAAGACTCAGATTTATTTTTATCCGGATGGCTCGGCACAAGATATCAATCAGAACATGAATAATGGCGTTGTCTATCTCTGCCGCCCGGGTGATCTATACAGTTCGCGCGCAATAACACTCTGGGGAGCGACCGGCAGGCTCCGGGGCTGGCGGCTTCTCTCCAACGGCGGCAATTATTGGAGGCAAATGTGACGACCACACAAGCTTTTTCAAAGCGCGTCAATAGAGGCGAACAGGGATTCACCCTCCTTGAGTGTCTTATATCCATGGTCGTTTTAACAGTGGGGCTTATCTCTTTGCTGGCTGTACTTACTGTTGCCATGACCGCCACGCAGACATCGGGAGAAGACGCCATCGCCAAGAAGCTGGCACAGGAAGCGGTAGAAAGTATCTACTCTGCTCGCGACACAACCAATGTAACGTGGAGTCAAATTGAAAACGTTGGTTCCGGAGGCATTTTCGTCGCTGGTCTTCAGGCTATTAATCAACCAGGTGTAGATGGAATTATCGGTACAGCGGATGATTCCGCAGCTTTGCCTCAAGTAATGGAAACAGCAGGAAACACTGGAGTATATGCCGGAACTTGCCCTCCCGACAATTGCACATCACTGACTAACTTTCAACGTAGCATCACCATCGCGGATGTAGCTGATCCTAGCAATCCCGGAAATCCCTATGGCAACTTGCGGCAATTAACCGTCACGGTGCAATACACGACGCCTCAGTTCAAGCTCCCCAAAACATATTCTCTGGTGAGCTATATATCCCAGTACAAATGAAGAGGAAACGCATGCGCACGATATCCAAAAAATCGCACAAAGGGTTCACGTTGATCGAAATGATGATCGCCTTGGGTATCGGTGTCTTAGTCTTAGGCGCGGCGGTTGAGCTATTTAGTAAAAGTGTGAGTTTGACCTGGGCGGTTTCGCAGAAATCTGAATTGCAACAGGATGCCCGAGCCGCCTCCAACCTGCTCGTCAAAGACATCAGCTTAGCTGGCGCGGGGATTCCGACAGGCGGTGTGGGACTTCCGCCTAAAAGCGGAGCGGGCGGCACAGGCGTGATCCAACTCTTCGGATGTGGCTACGTCGGGGGGCAATGCTATTTAGGGCCGAATAATACTGCGGCTGGGATTTTTCCCACGCAAAGTCCTGGGGGAGTAATAACCCCCTACGTTTATGGAGTGGTCCCTGGTTGTCAGGCCGGAATTACGATTGCTGGGAATCCCACCCCAACCGACACGATTACTATCGTTTATTCAGATAACGTATTTCCCTTAAGTGATTACAGCACTGTCACCATTCAGCCCGGCGGCACAAGTGCGCAATTCACGACCGCGAATGCGGCGGATCCACCGGTCAACAATGCCTCTGTCGGTTTGCAAAACGGCGATTTAGTCCTCTTTCAATCCACAATCGCCAGTGCGTCTGGCGCGACTACTGCATACGCAATCGCCGAAGTGACTACCCCCGCTATTACTGGCGCGGGCCTCGGACCTTATACCGTCAATTTCGGTGCTGGAGATCCATTGAAATTTAATTATCCCGCAGCACCGTCAGGCAATTTGACCTCTCTCTTGGGGGGAACGAACACCGTAGCGACCCGTATCTGGGTGGTTACTTACTATCTGAAGATGACGCCCGACCCGCTGGGTGTGGGTGCTGGCATACCCACGTTGATGAGGCAAGTGAATGGACGTACGCCTGTACCAGTTGCTGAGAACACCGTGAACCTTCAGTTCACTTACGACACTTACGACAGTGCCGGAAACTTACTCGCGGCAAGCTGTGATGGTGGCCAATCTGTCGGCGTAACCCCCAGTCAAATTCGCACTATTAATATTGCGCACCTTACCATGCGCAACCAGCTATCCGGTGCAAATGGCGCCTTAGGTCAGACAACAAAAGGTTACCAGGGCGTAGATTTGCAGACCTCGATTAGTGCACGCAATCTGAGCTTTTCACAACAATATCAATAGTGATTATGAAGGCATATATGCGAAGCATTGGAACGGGTATAAGGAGCTACGCGATGGAGAATGAGAAGACAAATGCACGTGGATTTACCCTGATTGCTTCCCTGTTAATGTTGCTTCTCCTCTCGGGAATTGCCATTGGATTATTAATGTCGGTTAACACCGAGCAAAGAGCCGGCGGAAATGATCTGCAAAACACAATGGCTTACCGTTCCGCGGAAGGTGGCATCGAGAAGATGACCGCGGATTTGGCTAATCTATTCGCGCAATATCAAGCGCCTAGCGTTTCTCAGATACAAGCATTGAGTGCTTTGGTGCCAACGGGAGACCCAACGACTTCATATGTTGTTTACACGTTGACTCCAGCCACGAAGGTAGACGCAAACGGTAACACGATCCCCAACTATGGCTTTAACTCTATTCGAACGGGACCAAATCAAGGGTTATATGCCCAGACTCTTCCTGTCACACTTTCGGTGACTGCCAACCGGCTGCTTGGGCAAGAAGTCAGTATGACCCGCCAATCCGAAATGGCGCTTATTCCGGTATTCCAGTTCGGCATATTTTCCGATAGCGATTTAGCTTTCTTCGCGGGCCCAAACTTACAATTCCAGGGGCGTGTCCATACCAATGGCGATCTTTACTTGCTCTCGGGAGATGGAAGCTCTGTGACATTTCATGACAAAGTATCGGCTTATGGAAACATCATTCGTCAACAGATGCCTAATGGGGTTAGTTATACGGTCAGTCACAATGGAACTATTAACCTTATAACCTCAAATGGAGGTTGCCCCAACGCTCCTCCTCTTCCTGACACCAACTGCCAGGCATTAGGTTTCACTCAGGGAAGTGTTGTTGCCGGGCCGGGATCGGGTTACAACGGCGTATGGCAAGGCGTTGCAGGCACTTACAATTCCTGGTTGATCAATGGGAATTTCAATAGCCCTGCGCTGCCGAAAGTTTATAATGCGGGCGCTAAAAAGCTGCAGCTTTCGCTGGTGACCGGAGCTCCAAACGCCCAACAATTTGAAATAATTCGTCGGCCTCCAAATGGCGGTTCACCCGTCGATCCATCACGCCTTTATACACAGGCGGAGATTCGTATTCTGCTTTCCGATGATCCCGCTGAACTGCCTGGAGGCGCTGCCGATTCGCAAAATATCCGGTTGGCCAATGTCGCTCAAGCTGGAGGCGGACCGGATTACACTCGGGGTGTGCCAGCTAGTACACCGGGCTTGCCTTCGACCCGCACCACTTACTTCGCAGAAGCATCAACTGCAATTCCCGATACCACTCTTTGGAGCAACACCGTGGGGACTTTACGTCCGGATTGGCCAAACGGCCCCTCTCTGACTAACATCCTCTTGCAACCCGTGGGCGCTGCGCCATTGCTCCAGAGTGGAACAGTCCCGGTCACCAATGCCGCTCCCGCCGTCAATCTTCTGGCGTGCAACACAACAACTGGCGTGTGCCCTGCGTCTCCTTACTATGTGCCTCCAACTAGCAAAACATCACCGGCTAGTATGAATACATGGAACGTGATCGATGGTTATTTACGGGTAGAGGTTGTCGCACCTAGCGGAGCTGTCACGCCAGTGACACAACAATGGTTGGCGCTTGGATTTGCTCGTGGCGCCACAGCTCCGACAGCACCTGGGGCGATCAATCCAGCAACTCCGGGCGCAAACCCAATAAACCCGAAAGCTATTCTGATCCTGCAAGAACTGGCAATTCGAAATTCGAACAATTCGACAGGAACTCCTGACCTAGTCGGAGTTCCTCCAAGCTGCACAGCACATACGCCAACTCCGCCTAACTTCACTTGCAAGTACGGAAAACCCCCGGAACTCTTAACCGACGCGAATACCGGTTCTCCATATTATGGAGATACATCGCAAGCCGACAGTATCAGCCGCTATAACTGGTATCCCATCAACTTCTACGACCAACGCGAAGGGGAAGCACGCGATGGTGCTCCAGCGGCAGGTAGTTGCACCGCAAATGGCGTGATGAACGCTGTCGAGCTAGACGTGGGCAATTTGAAATATTGGCTCGAAAACGACGCAGTTGGCTTAACCGTCGATAAGACCTCGGATAATGGTTACATTCTTTATTTTTCAGATCGTCGAGGAATGCAGAAGAGCGAATGGCCAGTATCGGGAGAGGCTGCAGGCCAAAAACTTGGGGATTCCGGTTTGGAAGATTCTATTAACACAGGCAGCGCTGTTGGAAAGCCGGACCAACAATTGGATGGCGACCTCATGCCCAACGAGCCGGGAAGATATATTGCCCCAGCTACTGCACCTTCTCCAGAAGATGTCAATGGCAACGGTAAGCTCGATAATGTTGGAGCCCTTAACCTTGGGAACGGCTTTGGTGTCAACACCAGCGCTCCCCGAGATCCTTATACAAATCGCATCGCGAGCTGCACATATACCGGTCGTAAAAATTGGGTAAGCGGCGCACGGCATATTTTGAGGCTGGTTGACGGTTCGCTAGGCAACGTGCCGTTGCCGGGTTTCACAGTTGGGTCGGAAAATCCTGTGTACATTTGGGGAAATTACAACACTGCCTCCAACGCGGACGCCGTGCCTGATTTAACCTGGCCGCCCGCAAACTCAACGACCGAACCTGCTCATTCCGCCGCGGGAGTCATTGCCGATGCGGTCACAATGCTCTCCAACAACTGGTCAGATATGGTTGATATGCAAAATCCAGTGAAGGCTGGCGGCGTGGCTGCTGCCGTGCCGACATACTATCGCACCGCGATTTGTGCCGGGAAAAACATGAATTTCCCGACCGCCACATTGGCATGGTTTACTGGCGGCGATCAGGGAACCGACGGAGGGTTGCATAACTTCTTGCGGATGCTCGAAAACTGGGGTGGCCAGAGTCTCAACTACAAAGGCTCGATGGTCAGTCTCTACTACTCCACCTATGCTACTGGTGTAGATAAAAACAACCCGTATTCTCCACCGGTTCGAAACTATATTTTCGATCCACTATTTTCCTCACCCGCCGGGCTTCCACCTGGGACGCCAGTGATTCGCGATGTGGACAATCTGAGCTATCGCCAGGACTTCACACCGCGCGGAGGAGCCGACCAATAAAACTGAATATGCGTGTGCCCCGATCCTGCTTTTTGCAGGGTTGGGGCTTTTTTATTTTTACTGAGACCAGTAGAATCGCAGTTTCCTGATATTTTTTTTATTAATGGATTCGATGACCTCACTGGCCGACGCTGCACATAGCAAGAGGAAAGCAAATCTGATAGCTCCATGGGCGGCCTTCGCTGCGTCTATCTGTATCACTTTTGGATTGTTTTTCATACCTGCGTTCATCATTCGGCCTTTCAGTTTCCAATCGGCACGCGGCTTGGTTCTGGCCATGGCGGTGAGGCAAGCCGCTCCTTTCTGGACTCTAGTAACCTCCGCTGCGTCGTTGTTGCTAGCAGTGGTGCTTTGGCAGCAGGCTTCACGCTGGAAGAAGTCTGCCCTTGTAGCAGGGCTGTGTCTGGCATGTGCGGCGACAGCAATGACCCGAATCGATTATTTTGAGTGGATGTTTCATCCCGTGGCGGCACCGGGATTCGTATCTGTCAGTCAAGCAAAAGTTGACGCTTCAGAAATGGTGCTGGCGGTGCGTTTAGGTGCTGAGGCTCGCGCTTATCCCATTCTTGAGATGGGCTATCACCACATCGTCAACGATGTGGTTTCGGGAGTGCCGATCGCGGTCACCTATTGAACGTTGTGTCACACCGGTCTGGTGTGGAAGCGAACTGTAAACGGGAAGCCTTTGCATTTCCATCTTGCGGGAATCAATAACCAAAACTTTCTGATGAGAGATGACGAAACCGGAAGCTGGTGGCAGCAAATTACCGGCAAAGCCATCTTCGGCCCTTTGAAAGACCAGCAGCTTGAACCTATATTGAGTGACGAGTTGACGTACGGATTGTGGAAACAGGAATCTCCTACCGGACAGGTGCTTGCTCCAGTCCCGAAATACGCCGGCAAGTACGAGAAAAAAGATTGGGAGACCGAAATCCAGAAAGAGCCAGTAGTAATTTCTTTTCCCGGTACACCATTGCAGTCGCGCGAAACCTTGATCGGAATTGAATTGGCTGGAGAGAGCCGGGCGTATCCGGTGAAGACGTTACTCGCGGAATCACCAGTGCAGGACCGTCTTGGCGGATCACCCATCGTCCTAGTTGCAGGACCCGATAAGAAATCGATTCGCGCATTCGTGAGCCGAATGGATGGAACGGATCTTGAATTATTTCGTGATACTGCGAACCAAGCTACTTCTACAGATTGGTCACTCATCGATGCGCAAGGCGGCCGATGGAACTTTCAGGGGTGCGCCGTCGCTGGTCCATTGCTGGGAAAATGCCTGCAACCACTGCCCGCGATTAAGGATTTTTGGTTTGACTGGCGTAATTATCATCCGGCTACCACTATCTATCAGCACTGAACTGTTCAGTTCGAATTCCCTTCTTTTTACCCCATGTATGATTATCGTTTGCCTGCTTTTAAGGAGATATTTTGGCCAAAATCAATACACTTTTTTGGGATATAGGCGGCGTGCTACTCACTGATGCATGGGATAGGACGCAGCGGCTGCGCGCTCTCAATGAGTTCGAACTCGATGAAGTGGAATTCAATGATCGCCACGAAATGGTGGTTTCCTCGTTTGAGCGTGGCAAGATCACTCTCGACGAATATTTACAGAAGATAGTTTTTTATCGTTCACGGCCTTTCACGCTGGAGGCGTTCCGCGAATATATATTTTCGTTGTCGCAGGCCAAACCTGATTCGCTTGAGTTTGCGAGGCAGTTAGTAAAGTCGGGAAAGTATCTAATGTCCACGATCAATAACGAGTCGAGAGAACTGAATCTTCATCGGATTAAAGAATTCGGCTTAAAAGATATTTTCACCGTTTTTGTCAGCTCCTGCTTTGTGGGATTTCGCAAGCCGGAGGCAGCGATTTATAAACTGGCGCTCGATGTCGTCCAGCAATCACCTGAAGAATGCTGCTTCATCGATGACCGGGCCCTCAATCTGGAATGCGCACGTCAACTGGGGATGCATACGATACAGATGGAAAATGTTTCGCAACTACGGAAAGAATTAAAAAGCTTGGGAGTAGCAGCTTAATTACGTGCGTATGCGAGGGTTGGCAGGCTGAGCATTCGACTTCGCGGGAACCGGCTCTGAGCCAGCTGCAAGGCTCAAGTCGCTCGACCAGCAATCGGATACAATTTTCCATTCTCCCGCCTGGCGGGTCATCACGATGAGATATTTGCCGCGCTCTTCGCGCCGCTTCCCCTGGACGCTCGGAACCAGCATTTTGCAGCGGCCAGCTTCATAGGCGGAATCCCCGATCAGTTCCACTCGAAGCGGCTCAAGCTCAACCTCACCCAGTCCGGCATCCAAGACGGAAAAGAAAAACTCGCGTATTGCCGCCATGCCTCGTACCGCGGGAACGTTGGGCCGGAGCACAATAGCGTCGGCAAGATAAAGTTCAACCAGATCATCAAGATGCTTGGTGTTGCAGGCGCTGACCCAATCCTGCGCTACTTTTCTGGCTGCAGTCTCATTGCGGCTAAGAGCAGTGCTGCCCAGCGAGGCACGAGTTCTGGTGGCGTCATTTGCTGGTAAGGCAGCGCTTGCGTTCGCGATTGCAGGCCTACGTTCAGCAGTCGCCGATTGGGATGCATCCGAATTGAAATAGTGATGATGATAATGATGGTGATAATGATGCTGCCCAGTAGAAGGCGCCTCTTTCGAGTGAGTGGGGTTCGGGACTGGGGTCGAAGATTGATGCTGAACCGACGGAAGCGGAACACCGCAGGTCGAGCAAAACCTGTGTCCAAGAGGATTGATTCCGCCACAAGCCTGACAGGCAATCCCGGTTGCCGTCCCATTATTGACTGTAAAATCAGCTGAGTCTTCGCTATCGGTTTCGAGCGTAAGCCGTTGCATAGCTTGTAGTGCAGCCTCGATCGCTTCCTGTCCGGGCTTGGGACGACGCAGATCGTACTTCATGCGATTCAGGAATTCATCTACAGTGGGGTCAGGAGTGAGTTCTTCCTCAGGGTCTTTCCGAGCCGCATTTTTTGCCGATTTTGGGAGCTTTTCCTGATCCAACGAAATCGTCCTTGTAGCGTCATTTTAGCCGAAAAGGTATTTAGCGAGTGGAAAACTCGACTCTAGCTTCAGCTTCGGTGGGAACTCCGTTGCAAGTTGCTGGGCGATAGCGCCAGCTACGTACAGCGCTTAGCGCATTGCCAGCCTCCGTTAACCCGGTGCTGTCCAGGATAAAAGGGCTATGAACGCGGCCATCGGTGCCAACAATAAAACTAATACTGAGTTTCGTATCTTGATCGAACCGCTCTAGAAAAGGATTTGGTGTGGCAATTGGCTCGGGGATTGCTGTCTCCGCACACCTTATCTGGTTAGTAGAATGAAGTACTGTCGAGAACTTCGATTCATGAATTGCCAGCCGCCAGATCTGTTTCTCACGGGTAAATAGAGAACTTTGCCTCTCCGAGCCTCGCGAGGAAACGAATTCGGGGAAGGCAAAGCAGGCCAACGTATGCACAAACAATAGAAGCGGCCAGAGCTTCTGGAGCAACATTGGCGTCAACCATTCTCGAGTGGTGGCGGAGAAGAGGAACTCCACAACTCTATTAAGTTACTATTGTCATCGGCAATTAGAACGCCAAGAACAGCCTATTCTAAGCGGTTTATTATGTGTGGCTTGAGATCACTGCATTGGAGTGATAATTGAATTGAGTGAAAAAGGTTGCAGATTAAGCAAGCTTTTGTAACGGGTGATACTCTGACTGTTTCTTAAGCGAACAAATTAATCACCTGAGAAATCAATGCCAAAGCAAATATTGAATATTGCCATGATCGGCTCCGGCTTTATGGGCCGACTCCACTCCAATGCATTTCATCAAGTGGGTCACTTCTTCGATTCTTCCTACGATCTTCATCGGAAAGCAATCTGTGGAAGAGATCGGAGCAAATTGGAGGCTATGGCTTCCAAATGGGGGTGGGAAGAGATCGAAACTGATTGGCAGAAAGTGGTTGCGCGATCAGACATCCAGATTGTTGATGTTGCGGTTCCGAATGCACTACATGCTCCAATTGCCATTGCCGCCGCCAAAGCCGGAAAGATTGTTCTTTGCGAAAAACCGCTCGCCGTGTCTGTAGAAGAAGCTGAGCAAATGGCGGAAGCAGCGAAAAATATTCCTAACCTCGTATGGTTTAACTATCGGCGTGTTCCCGCGATCACCTTCGCAAAAAAACTTATCGCGGAAGGAAAGCTTGGACAGCCCTATCATTATCGCGCTGTGTATCTGAACCAGTCGGGGAATGATCCATCAAAGACGAACACCTGGCGTTATGCGCGCTCTCAAGCTGGATCAGGCGCAATCGGAGATCTGCTCTCCCATGTCGTAGACCTCGCGCTTTATCTAAACGGGCCTATTTTTGAGCTGAACGCGATGGCGCACACGTTCGCTGCGGGACGCGACGTGGATGATGCTGCCGTAATCCTGGTTCGATTCGCCAATGGAAGCATTGGAAGTTTTGAAGCCACCCGCTACGGCGTGGGCTGCCGCAATCGCCATACTTTCGAAATGAATGGGTCGAAAGGAATGTTGAGCTTTGATTTTGAAGAAATGAATCGCTTGAAATTTTACGATGCCACAGATGCTCCGAATCTTCAGGCTTCACGCAATTTGATGGTGACGGGCCCCGATCATCCTTATTGGCAAAATTTCTGGAAACCTGGGCATGCCCTTGGCTATGAACATACGTTCATCGCCAGCTTGGGGGATTTCCTAAATACATTGGATGCTGAGCCGTGCGGGATGAGCCGTTTCCATCCAAATTTTGAGGATGGGGTTGCGGTACAGAAGATTTTGGATGCTGTCGCGAGGTCAGCGAGCACACGGAGCTGGGTTCGGCTGAGTTAGGTTTGTTTTGCGTCGAATTTTTCGCCGATCATCCATGAAAACTTACGACTTTACCTTATTTTGATAACGCAGGAAACTATTGTAACTTGCCCACATCTTCGGTAATTCATAGCATTGATTTGTATGCTCAGGGCCCTTTTACTATGTGAGGACGGCTTATCGGTACGCATAGTAACTCGTATCTTCAAAGATCTCGGAGTGGACGTTGAACATTGTCTCCATCCATTGGAGGCTACGAAGGCACTCACATCAGATCGTTTCGATGCAATTGTGGTGGATGATCAGGTGCCAGGCTCTCTCGGTGTACTGGATAATGCGCTGAGTCATCCCGGTTGCGAAAAATCTGTTCGCATCATACTAGCTGGCGCACCGACAGGAGTGGGTGCCGCATTTCAAAACGGCGCTCAGATTATTCTTTACAAGCCGCTGTCTCAGGACAGGGTACGTCACGGGTTAAGAGCCGTTCGAAATTTAATGGCGCGGGAACGCCGGCGTGGGTCGAAACGGGTTCGTGTAGACTTCCCGATCAAGCTCGCCTATAAGAACGGCCGAACAATCTCCGGCAAGATTGAGGACCTCAGTGATACCGGCGCTGCAATTCGTTGCGACGAACCGCTTCCCAACTCTGCTCATTTTAGCTTTGAATGTACACTCCCGGATACGCAGACGATGATCCAAGCGACAGCAGAAGTAGTATGGCAACGCACAGGGGGCATGTTCGGCATCCGCTTCACGGATGTCTCCGCCCCATGTCGCAAAACGCTTATCGAGTGGCTCCGAACCAAGGACAGCGCGAAGTCTGAACGCATCTTAGCCGCTAAAGCTTAAACTCAGTCATTGCCCCCAGACTGCATTAGTGAATAAACCATTACTCTGCTGTAAGCTGCTTTATTGATTATGGGAAAGCTGTCAGGAGGAATGATTCTCTGCACGGCACTCGAGAAACTCGGGGTTAAGCACGTCTTCGGCTTGCCTGGATCGCAGAATGTTTTATTTTTTGAAGCCCTGCGCCAGTCGTCGATTCGCACGATATTGGCAACCCACGAATTAGCAGCTGCTTTCATGGCGAATGGGTATTATCGAGCATCGGGAACACCCGGTGTTTTGACCACAATCCCAGGGCCAGGATTTGCATACACAGTTGCCGCGATTGCAGAAGCTTCTCAGGATTCTTCGGCTCTTCTCTATATAGCCAGTCAGCCAGTTGAAGACTCGAATAAAAAGTTCCATCGCCAATCAGTTGACCAGCGGGCTCTTTTGGCACCTATGGTGAGACGTGTTGTCGAGGTTGATCGCGGCGTCGATATACAAAATGCAGTAAGGGAAGCCTATGCCGCTACAACCGCTGGGGAGCCGGGCCCCGTGCTCTTGCTAGTAAAAAATCGAGCGATCTGGGAGGAAGCAGAGTTTACTGCGAACGAGAACATTCAAAACAGATCACTTCCCTCCCTCGACCCAGCGGCTATAAAAGAAGTTGTTCAGGCATTGGAGAAAAGCCGCCGCGTTGTTCTCTTTGTAGGACAAGGTGTCAGCGAATCTGCTGGGCAACTTAGAAAATTAATTGAGTTAGTACATGCTTCCGTGATTACGACTCGTTCCGGTCGTGGTGTGATTCCAGAAGATCATCCTCAAGTTTTGCGATTTGTTTATTCTGAACCTGCACTGCACGCCCTCAACTCCGTGTTCGAGCGCAGCGATTTGATTCTCGCAATCGGATGCAAGTTTTCGCAGAACGGAACTCACGGATTTCAACTTCGGATTCCGGAAAGCAAACTGATTCACGTTGACGCATCCACGGAAGTGCTGAATGCGAATTATCCAGCGCGGCTCGCCATTCATTCGAATGCGGGTATTTTTCTCGACCAATTATTAGGCTCGCTCACGGCAGTGGCGCTGCCACACAGTGAATGGACTGCGGAAGAATTATCGGCATACAAAAAATCAGGAGCCGATTACGCAAACGAACCTGAGCCTAAGGTCAACGGAGTGAATCCTTCTACACCGGCTGGATTTTTCACTGCACTCAGAAAGGCAATGCCACCTGACGCTTGCCTGGTGACGGATTCAGGATTACACCAGGTGCTATCTTCGAGGCATTTCCGCGTGCAAAGCCCACGTGGAATTGTTTCGCCCTCGGATTTTCAATCCATGGGCTTCGGCTTACCCTCAGCTATTGGAGCAAAGCTTTCCTGCCCGAACAGAAAAATTGTCGCTATCATAGGCGATGGCGGCTTCGCAATCACTGGAATGGAGATCGTCACCGCAGTGCGCGAACAAATTCCGCTCACGATCATCGTCTTTAATGATGGTGCTCTGGGGCAGATCCGGCTCCAGCAGATTTCTCGCTTCGGACACACGCATGCCACTAATTTACAGACGCCAAACCTAGAACTGTTCGCACAGGCTGTTGGTGCGAATTATGCTTATCTGGACGGAGATGCGGAGTCTGTGTTGCGCGCAGCGATGGAGAGCAACTCGGTAACCTTGGTGGAAGTGAATGTTGGCGATAGCAACTCAATTCGTGCGGAGCGCATAAAGGCATTGACACGCGAAACCAGCCGTAAGATTCTGAAGCATTCCAAATTAGGATGGATTAAGTCTCGTCTACGTCAGTGATGTTCTCGACGGTATAGTGGAGCAGACTCTGCAACTAAAGTCTTACAATCCGAGACGGAGCACAGCAAAAGATTCATGGCTATCCGCACCGCAATCCGTCACGCTTGCTAGTACAGATGTGCACGTTTGGCGAGCCAGTCTTGTTCAATCGCTTGAGAAACTTACTTTTTACTCCAGCCTGCTGACACCGGATGAACGCCAAAGAGCTGATCGCTTCATTTTTGAGCGGGATCGACAACGCTTCATTAGCGCACGCGGAATACTTCGCTCGCTTTTGGGCAAGTACCTCGAACAAGCTCCTGAGAAATTGCGCTTCTCTTATTCTGAGTATGGGAAACCGGCGATCAAACATCCTGCGGATAGCGATTTACGCTTTAATGTGTCGCATTCTCACGAAGTCGTTCTATACGCATTTACTCGCGATCGCGCCATTGGTGTAGACGTGGAGCACATCGGCGAAGACCGCGCAACCCAACAAATTGCTGAGCGATTTTTTTCGGCGCAAGAAGTCGCCACATTTCTATCGATTCCAAGCGACAAACAAACCGAAGCATTTTTTAATTGCTGGACTCGCAAAGAAGCCTACATCAAGGGCAGGGGAGAAGGCCTGTCGTTTCCACTGGACAGGTTTGACGTTTCGCTGGCTCCTGGAAGTCCCGCCGAATTACTCGAATGCCGAGAACCGGAGAATTCATTATCACAGGCATGGTCTTTGCAGGAAATAACTTCGGGGAGCGGCTATGCCGCGGCAGTTGCCGTGGAAGGAGTTAGAAACTGGACCGTAAGTTGTTGGCAATGGGAATAACTATTCCGGAGAGATCGATATTTAGCTGCTTCGCCCAGTACGTAATGTAAACAAAGTGATCTCGGGAGTGCAATTCAAACGCATCGGTATGCGAATCGTACCAAGCCCGATGTTGGTATAAAGTGTCAGCCCGCCTATTTGGTATTTTCCTCGCGGATATTTTCGGGCAAACGGCGGCAACCAGGGCGCGCCGATGATGGGAAGCCAGATTTGGCCTCCATGGGAGTGACCCGAAAGCTGGAGATCTATTGGATGATGAGAGGCTTCATCCGCAAAATCCGGTTCATGCGAGAGCAACACAACCGCCTCATCTTTCGGGATTGAATTTAACGCACCATTTAGATCTGGAGTGCCCTGCATTACGTCATCTATGCCCGCGAGCCAAAACCTCGCCTTTCCCACTTCGATTGGGATCGAGCTATTGCGCAAAACCGGAATGCCGCGATCTGAGAGACATTTTGTGATGAAATCCGGTGCAGAGAAAACATCGTGATTGCCAAGAATCGCAAACACGCCCAGACGGGCTCGCAATCGATGCAGAAGTTTGGCGCAGGGAGCCGCGGTCCTGATAGCCTCTTTTACCGTATATCTATTGGCGGATTTCTCAGGGAGAAAATCATCAGGCATGGGTACAGTAACAAAATCTCCCGTCAGCACAATTAAATCAGGATGCAGATCGTTTACTCTCTTAACGGCTTTGCGGATGGGGATGACGGAAAAGACCTCGTCATAATGGAAATCGCTGAGTTGGGCGATGGTGAATCCATCGAAAGAACGAGGTAAGCGGGTCAGCGGAATTTCAACCCTAACAAGCTGCGGATCGTTCGGTTCCAGGATGGTCGCATCTGCACCAATTGCAAAAGCACCTGTTGTAGCCACTGCCGCAGTGGCTTGGAGAAACTTCCGTCGGGTTATCAGCGGCAACTAAATACCATCCTTAATCCGGCATGAGAAGCAGGGGATAAACACCCTCGCAACAAAATGCCTTTTCAATTGTAACGGATCAGAATTCGACAATCTGCAGGTAGGTTTTTGCTTGAAAGCGGCTAATTGCGAACTCTCGAAGCAAGCCCTTGTTTCTTTGCAGAGGTTACCTCAGGTTACTAACGTGCCATGCGTCTCATTCCGCTTCCAGCCGCCTATGTCTCCAGCGTGTGAAAACCATTTCAGTCACAACATTGTCGCGCAGCGCTAACTGCCATGTTTTCAATGCCTCGATCTTGGAATCGAGATTGCTTCTACAAAAGACCAATGGTGGCTGTGCTTGGCCGAAGATGCAACGTAAGCACAGTGCAACCTGGGAGGATACATGCCACAGCGACTTTCACGCTTTTTTATCGTTCTGATTTCCGCGCTACTGCTTTCAGGACTAGCATTCGCGGACTCCACAGTGAATATGACGTTTATTGGCCCGGGCGGGAACAACGGTGGCGGAGTCTACACATATCCATACAATTTCTCAATCAATGGCGGCCCTTCAACTCCGCTTATTTGCGACACATTTGATAATGAAGTCGTAAGTGGAGAGACATGGACAGCCACCGTTTCAAACCTTCTTAGTGGCACAGGGCTGTTTGGCAGCAATCCCTCCGACTACAAAGCAGCTGGTCTCATTTTCGAAGGCATCACTGGTGGCACCATTAATGCCACAGTTGGTAACTGGGCAATCTGGGGCTTGTTTTCCCAGAATGCTATTAATAATCCGTTCTATTTAAGCAGCGGTGCAGGCACGCTCGCGAGTCAATATCTCATCGCTGCAGCTAGTGCTCCAGACAGCGCATTCAGCGGATTAGTGTTATACACGCCGGTCGCTGGAACACAGAGCTGGGGAGGTCTGCCGCAAGAATACATTGGTTACGGACACGTGAGTGCGCCTGAGCCCGCTTCCCTCGCTATGCTTGGAATGGTGCTGTTGACCTTGGGAGCGGCCACCAGAAAACGGTTCGGAGTACAAGCGGCAAAAAACTAGTTTCGTTCGCCTTTCCCGCAGCTTGCATTTACAGATGCCGGAGCCATCCAGGTTCCGGCATTCTTTTTTCGGAAACTCTTCCCACAAAACTTCAGTTACCAGAGTCCACCCAGGTTCCCGTCCAGTTGCAGGTTGTTTCCGACAGATAGACCGATTCCCGGCAGTCCATCTTCCAGCGCTCGTTTGATCTTTTGCGACCTATCGCACTCGCGACTTTCCACGCACACTGTTCCAGTCGCAAAGCACTTCTTGTTGTGAAGTGAAAGGCGGCCGGTCTAAATCCCCCGTCGTATCGAAGCTTGGTACGACCAGACAAGAGGCCTTGCGTGAAGGATCTCCGCGCGCGTTGGAACACAATTTTCGTTCTTTTTACTTTCGTTGCAGTGCTTGGCTGTCAGGTGATGTTCGCACATCCCCATGGCCAGAACCCCACTGGGCTAGTGGTTGGCGACTCAACACCAAACTTTGGAACGGTTGTAGTCGGCGACAGCACCACCGTCACTGATACTCTTACCAACGCCAGTTCTTCCAGCATTACCATCAATCAAGCGCAGGTGGTGGGAGCTGGATTCGCCATCTCGGCCCCTGCATTCCCTGTGACATTGACTGCCGGCCAACAAATTGGTCTTTCTATCTTATTCGCGCCGACCGCGCCAGGCCTGCCGAGCGGAACAGTTTTGATTTCGAGCAATGCACCTAATTCACCGGCGACATTGCAATTATCCGGAATTGCCGTTGTCCTCGGTCAACTGATATCGAGTCCCGCTAGCTTAAATTTTGGCAACGTGATGGTGGGCGGCAGCCAAATTTTAACGGGAACCTTTGTCAATACCGGCGGCACAAATGTAACGATCTCGCAAGCCAGCATAAGCGGAAACGGTTTTCAACTTAGCGGCATAAACTTGCCAGTGACCCTCGGAGCAAACCAGAGCACACCCTTTAATGTAACTTTCACGCCGAGTTCGAATGGGTCCGCTACGGCTAATATAACGTTGATTTCAAAGGCTGCGGATTGGGCAAACGACCGACGTGGACAATACATTCGCTCGCATGCACGCATTGGTAGTCAAACCACAGTCATTCAAGTCACAGGTACGGGAGCGGCACCTGGGCAATTGATCTCCGCGGCCAATATTAATTTCGGAAATACTCAGGTGGGAAATACGCAAAATCAGTCGGCGACGCTGACCAACTCAGGTGGATCGAGTGTCACGGTAAGCCAAGCAACAGCCACCGGTGCGGGATTCCATATTTCTGGCCTCAGTTTCCCATTCACTATTGCCGCTGGTCAGAGCGTCTCTCTGACTGCTAGCTTTAGTCCACAGTCTGCAGGCACCGCTTCGGGAAATATAGCTGTTACCAGTAATGCTTCAAACCCCACGTTAAACATCCCGCTATCAGGTTTGGGCGTGACTCCCGGAGCACTTTCAGCCGCTCCTTCTTCGCTTAGTTTCGGAAATGTGCAGACCAGCCAAACCCAAACTCTTGCAGAAAGCGTGACCAACACCGGCGGGTCGAGTGTCACTATTACCCAAGCTTCATTAAGCGGTTCCGGATATAGCGTGACCGGATTGAGTTTGCCATTGACTTTGACCTCGAACCAGAGTGCGAATTTCAGTGTCGTGTTTACTCCACAATCAGCAGGAAGCGCGAATGGCAGCTTGGCTCTTATCAGCAATATTGTGACACTGGCAATTCCGCTGTCCGGGAACGGAGTTTCTTCTGGAGCTCTAAGCGCAAGCCCTTCGTCGCTTAACTTTGGAAATGTGCAGACCGGTAAAAACCAGGCACTTGCGGAAACCATAACCAATACAGGCGGATCGAGCGTGACGATCACTCAGGCTTCGCTGAGCGGGTCTGGATATAGCGTAACCGGACTGAGTTTGCCACTAACATTGACCGCAAACCAGAGCGCGAATTTTAGTATCGTTTTTGCTCCCCAATCAGCAGGGAATGCCAACGGCAGCGTATCAATCCTCAGCAATGTTGCGACCGTCGCGATATCTCTATCGGGATCTGGTGTGACCCCGGCCACTCTCGCGACTAATCCCTCGAGCTTTGCCTTCGGAAATGTGCAGGTAGGGAATGCCAGTACTCAGCCCGAGACTCTTACCAATACCGGGGGATCGAACTTAACCATTTCTCAGGCAACCACAAGCGGTAGTGGATTCAGCACCACCGGTTTGAGTCTGCCATTAATCCTTACCCCTGAACAGAGCGTCTCATTTAATGTGATCTATACTCCACCGTCTGCGGGCAGCGTGACTGGTTCTTTGTCAATCGTCTCGAATGCATCGAACTCAAACGTGACAGTTTCTCTTTCCGGCACAGGTACAGCCAGTGGACAATTATCCGTCACCCCAACCAGCCATAACTTTGGCAACGTTGTCGTGGGTGCAAGTCAAAGCACTACCGCGAGTCTTACTGCGACGGGCTCAAGCGTAATAGTTTCGGGCGCGTCCATGAGTACATCGGAATTTTCGCTGAGCGGCTTGTCATTCCCGTTCACTCTGGCAGCCGGTCAGAGCACGTCTTTCAGCATAACCTTTACTCCACAAGCGAGTGGAACCGCGACCGCTACTGCGTCCTTCAACAGCAACGCGGCAAACTCGCCGGCTATAGCCTCGTTAACTGGAACTGGTTCAGCCCCGCCGCAACATCAAGTCGATCTATCCTGGAATCCAAGCAACAGTCAAGGCATAACCGGGTACAACGTATATCGTGGAAGCAAGACGGGCGGACCGTACTCCAAAATAAACCCTGTACTGAATGCATCTACGGCGTATACCGACAACTCAGTCACGGCTGGTCAGTCCTACTATTACGTGACGACCGCAGTCGATACCGCTGGGGTCGAAAGTGCATATTCAAATGAGGTCCCCGCGACGGTGCCAACCCCGTAACGCAAGGTCAAAGTGCCCCGGCTGCGTTTTCAGCCGGATAACATATTGAGGTTAATCCCGCAAGTCCTATTCTGGGAGTTCTCAAACTAACGAGTTACTAGCATGCACTTCTCAGACCTATGTCTCTCGCGAGAAAACCTAGAAACTCTTGTTCATGCGCCACCTCCCCCAGCGTACGCGAATACCGCTAATCCTGATGGCTTTCTGTCTCGGAATAAGCCTTGCATCTTCACACTTACTCTTTGCCGCCAATGCCAGCGTTTCTTTGAGCTGCAAGCCCGACACATTGTGGTTTGGTGGGGTCTTGGTGGGGCAGAGTAAAAACATCTCTGTCAATATGACCAATCATGGATCTTCTGCGGTTACAATCTCTTCGATATCTCGAAGTGGCACCAGCTTCAGTGCAAGCGGGTTGAACCTTCCAATTAAGCTAAGTGCCGGACAAAGCCAACAATTCACAATTGCCTTTGCTCCCCAAGTTGCCCAACATCTGGACGGACAATTTGCGTTTTCCATTACCGGCTCGGGAGCCAAACTAAAGCTTTATACCCACGGAACCGGAAGCGGCTTATACGGCTTCATCACCGCTTCACCATCGAGCGTCGGTTTCGGCAATGTACAGGTTGGCAACAACACACAACAGACAATAACTCTGACCAATCCCACGAAGTCTGCCGTAACCATTTCTAAAGCAACCGTTTCCGGGAGCGGATTTAGTTTCAGCGGCCTTAATCTTCCCCTGGATTTGACAGCCGGGCAAAGCTTTACTTTCAAAGCTACATTTGCACCTACAGTCGCCGGGAATGCTGCGGGCAGCATTTCAGTAACTGCCAATTCTTCTCATCTTGTGATTCCGCTCTCCGGTGTGGGAACAAGTTCTGGAGTCTTGAAGATTTCCCCCAGCACCTTGCCATTCGGCAGTGTGACTGTGGGAAATACAAAACAATTGAGCGCAATATTAACGGCGTCGGGCACAGCAGTTAACGTATCTTCGGCCACGCTGAACAGCTCAGAATTCTCTCTGAGCGGAGTATCGTTCCCTTTCACTATTTCCGCGGGCAAAACCGTTTCTTTTACGGTAACTTTTGCTCCACAAGCCGCGGGTTCAGCCTCTGCCACTTTGGCGTTCGTCAGTAACGCGTCAAATTCGCCAATTAGCCAAACCTTAACAGGCAACGGACAGGGCGGAACCTCTCACAGCGTCGATCTTTCCTGGAATGCAAGCCAGGGATCGATAGCTGGATACAACATTTACCGGGGCGGTAAAACAGGTGGTCCGTATTCGAAAGTGAATAACTCTCTCGATTCCAGTACAGCCTATGTGGACAGCAACGTAACATCAGGGCAAACGTATTATTACGTCACCACTGCTGTGGGAACTGACGGCATGGAAAGTGGATATTCAAACCAAGTCCAGGCGGTTGTGCCGTAACGCACGATCAAGGACGTTGACGAGAAAAGAAGAAGGGCGGGATCTCTCCCGCCCTTCTTCTTTCATAAAATCCCCCCGGACTTAAACGGTTACTAAAGTCACCCCTGTGCAAAACCAATGTGCATTATCAATTTACAATCCAATTAATTATTAAACAATTAGCGCCGCAACACAGAACCGTTCAGCTTTGTTTTTAGCGCCATTCTATTCACTGGCCGAATTACCTAAGTATTTGATTAAAGCTTCCACAGGAACATGTATTTCGGGACTCTAGTAGACCAGAGGTCTTGCCGAAATAATGTTGTGGAGAGGTATATCGGTCTATGCAGAAAGCTTACGTTTTAGGCGCGGTATTCCTGGCTACGACAATGCTCGTCGGCTGTAGCATTGCGCCCACCAAAAATGCCAGAGTGGGAGGGCAGAACACGCCCACGGACATTACAGCTTCTCCCAATCCGCTGGATTTCGGAGCGGTTGCCGATGGGAGCAGTAAAAACGTCACATTAATTATTACTAATCCGTCCACTACAAACGCGATCACGGTGTCGCAGGCCAGCGTTAGTGGAACCGGCTTTACTCTAAGCACAGCCCCTGCGCTGCCTGTAGTCATAGCGGCGGGGCAGAGCCTCACGCTTGGCATCACTTTTGCCCCCACGACAGGTGGCACAATAAGCGGAAGCCTTTCTATAGTAAGTAATGCTGGGAATACAAATCTTTCTGTCCCCCTCACCGGAAATGGCCTAGCTGCGGGTCAACTCGCGGTCTCTCCGACTACTATGCCATTCGGCAGCGTGGCGGTGGGCAGCACCGCAGCTCAGAACGGGTCTCTTACTGCGGGAAGCTCGAGTATCACTGTCTCGACAATTGATCAGACTGCTCAGGACTACACCATGAGCGGCATTACATTCCCGACGACCATTCCGGCAGGACAGAGCGTTCCATTCACCGTAACTTTTGGTCCGCAAGCAGCCGGAAAATTCCCGGGGACGATTACGTTTATCAGTGACGCAACAAACACTCCGACTGTGACTCTGAGCGGTACGGGAACGCAGGCGGCAAGCCACTCCGTAAACCTGTCGTGGACCGACAGCCAGCAGGTAACCGGATACAACGTTTACAGGGGTACAAAGTCGGGAGGACCATATATCAAGCAGACTACGACTCCTCTGACCGCTGCTGATTATGTGGACAGTTCTGTACAGTCAGGCGCAACCTACTACTATGTGGCTACAGCGATAGACGGGAATGGAGAAAGCGGATACTCGAACCAGGCTTCGGCAATGGTTCCGTAGGAAAGTGAGCTGGAGCGAGGGAGCAAATCAGGCATTGGCGCACTAAAGGTTGCCCTTTTCCGCTGTCTTCAACCATGGGGAAAGACGTCCATGTCCATGTTTTTGACGAGAGCGTAACTTTCGAATCGTCTAGAATCTTCAGAGAGCCCAAACTGCATTTGGCAAAATGGAGTAGAGTATTCCAGCGTCTAAATTTTTAACGACGCCACGTGGGAACATTTCTTATTCCCTCAGGTATGCCAGAAACATCTTCCAACGGTATACTGAGGCCTCAATGGGCGGCACTTGTAGGAAATGTGCACGCTGTTGGAGGTTAGGTTATGAAATGGGCCCTGACACTCCTGGTAATTCTTGTTGTATCCAGCCTTTCTTTCTGCCAAGACGTTAAAGTGAGAGAAGAAGCCGTCCGCCTGCTGGAACAGGCGAACCGTGTGAGTACTTCTCCCAAACTTCCCAACCTCGAGCGTGTCGACACGTTTCGCGTATTCGGTGGACAGCCAGCAATGCAGGAAGGCAGTTTTACCCGTGTAGTAGTGCAAGGCACCGGCAGGCGCGACGAGTACAGCTTTGGCAGCTACCACTTGCTTAATGTATGGACAGAGAAACAAGTTGCAGTTGCGGGGACGCCTGCCGCTCTTGCACCGCCAGAAATTACGAATTTAATGCATATCGCACCGATTCTGCTGGTGCGCTTCAATGGCGAAGATGTCATTCACGAGATCATCGGCAGAAATGTCAGTGGGCACCGAGCCCGGTGCATTGAATTCGATACGATTCGAGGCGAAAAAACGGACAATAATGAAATCTGCGTGGACCAGTCAAATGGCGCGCTGCTATTAGAAAAACTTGGCGTGGAGTTGATTGAGTACAGCGAATTCTTCCCTTTTGCCGGATCGCTGATGCCGGGAAAGATCAGCTACTCTTATGCGGGTACGCAGAAAATGGAAGTGACGCAAACCATGACGGTGCTGGATGAGGCCAGCGAAAATGTTCTCGCTGCTCCGGCCAACGCGCAAATGCACCAGCTCTGTACAACTTTTCGTCGTCCTTTTGGCATTTCTATGCCGCAACCACGAGCGGGCAACGGCGGGGAAAATACTGAAGTGATAGTGCGCAGTGTGGTGGGTGTCGATGGGAAAATTCACGATGCAGTCGTGCAGAGTTCCGAGCGTCCCGAGCTAAACGCGGAAGCGATAACCCAAGTGCAGCAGTGGTCGTTCACTCCCGCCATGTGCAATGGCAAACCGGATACTCATGAGGTGGAACTAACAGTTCAGTTCCAAGGGCGTTGAGTTTCGCGTATTCAGAATTTAGCGGGATTAGGCCGGAAGGATTTTGATCGTGAAGATTCGCGCACAAAGTCGAATATAGTTATCTATTCGAAAGCTTCGGCCACAGAAAATACGACACCCATGCGATCTTTGGCAGAAACAATAGGCTCACCCTTAATCTGCCAACCGATATTCAGTTGAGGATCATTCCATAAAATAGTTCTTTCCGATTCGGGATGATAAAAATCGGTGGCCTTGTAGAGGACATCCGCTCTGTCGGATAGCACACTAAAGCCATGCGCCATGCTTGGCGGTATCCAAAGCATGCGCTTGTTCTCTGCGGAAAGCATGGCTCCATACCACTTGCCAAAAGTCGGTGAGCCACGACGAAGATCTACCGCTACATCGAAGATTTCCCCCGAGACGACGCGGATCAATTTGCCTTGGGGATGGCGAAGTTGATAATGAAGGCCTCGCAGTACTCCTTTAGATGAGTAGGAATGGTTGTCCTGCACGAAGCGCTCGCGGATTCCAATCTCAGCCATTTTGGTTTCGTTATAGCTCTCCAAAAAGAAACCACGCTCGTCGGCAAAAACTCTTGGTTCAAGGAGCAGAACACCCGGAAGTGAAGTTTGTGTAACCTTCATCGCGCCAAACCGATGGATATAGCTGGCGCGGGAACCGCGATTATTAGAGTCTTAAAAGACAAATCAAAATACCTTTTCTTTCAGGAGTTGTAGCAAGTAAGTTCCATATCCATTATTTTTCATTGAGGCTGCGGTGGCTTCCAGTTGAT
Organism: Terriglobales bacterium; assembly: GCA_035651835.1. Lineage (GTDB taxonomy): Bacteria > Acidobacteriota > Terriglobia > Terriglobales > Acidobacteriaceae > JAOAPG01. The sequence goes on along the minus strand of DASRFC010000069.1, from coordinate 28,504 downwards.
CGGCGGAAATGTAACCGTAGCGATAAGCGATTTCCTCCGGACAGGAAACCATGAGCCCTTGTCTGGTTTCAATCGTCTGGATGAATAGAGAAGCTTCCAGCATGGCTTCGTGGGTACCAGTATCCAGCCATGCCATGCCCCTTCCCATAACCTCAACGGCGAGTTGGCCCCGCTTCATGTATTCCTTATTTACATCGGTGATTTCAAGTTCCCCTCGCGCGGAAGGCTTCAAAGATTTCGAGATGTCTACAACCTGATTGTCGTAAAAGTATAGCCCGGTCACCGCGTAGCGGGACTTTGGAGCTTTAGGCTTTTCTTCCAGACTGAGCGCCTTGCCCGACTCATCAAACTCCACTACTCCATAGCGTTCGGGATCATGCACCGGATAAGCAAATACTCTGGCTCCTTTGCTTTCCTCGCCAGCTTTCATTACGCTCTTGGCAAAATCATGGCCGTAAAAAATATTGTCGCCAAGGACAAGAGCGCAGCACGAAGATCCAATAAAGTCCTGGCCAACAATAAAAGCCTGAGCTATTCCTTCTGGCCGCGGCTGGACGACGTATTTAAAATTCACGCCGAAGCGCGCTCCATCTCCCAGGAGCTGTTGAAACCTGGGCACGTCTTCGGGAGTGGAAATGATCAGAATGTCACGTATACCCGCCAACATTAACGTCGAAAGCGGGTAGTAGATCATGGGTTTGTCGTAGATGGGAAGCAGGCTTTTGCAAACCGCATGGGTCACGGGATAGAGTCGCGTACCCGATCCGCCCGCCAAAATAATGCCTTTATAGTTTTCAGTTTTGGTTGAAGTCATTGATTAAGATGACGCGCGCTATACAGAGTACTGGGTGGCAATCCATTGACGGTAGTTACCGCTGGTCACTTCGCGGATCCACGCATCATTTGCCAGATACCAATCGATAGTTTTGCGGATTCCGGTTTCGAATGTTTCCTTCGGTTTCCAGCTCAATTCAGATTCGATCTTATGGGCATCGATAGCATAACGACGGTCGTGGCCAGGCCGATCCTGCACATAGGTTATAAGTTTGCGATGGGGCACAACGGGATCAGATGGCCTGAGTTCATCGAGGACCGAGCAGATGGTATGAACAATTTCAATATTCTTCTTCTCATTCCATCCGCCTATGTTATAGGTTTCTCCAACCCTGCCATCGCCAAGCACAGTACGGATGGCGTCACAATGGTCGGCCACAAAGAGCCAGTCCCGAACATTTTTTCCGTCCCCGTAGATGGGTAGCGGCCTGCCGTTGAGAGCATTCAGAATTACGAGCGGAATCAACTTCTCTGGGAATTGAAACGGGCCATAATTATTCGAACAATTGGTCGTTAAAGTCGGTAAGCCGTAGGTGTGATGATAAGAGCGAACCAGATGATCCGACGCAGCTTTAGTGGCAGAATACGGACTGTTGGGCGCGTAAGTCGAAGTCTCAGTGAAAGGAGGGTCATCTGCGCCCAAAGAACCGTAAACTTCATCTGTCGAAACATGCAAAAAACGGAAGGCTGCTTTTTCTTCGTTCTCGAGCGCAAACCAATATGCGCGTACTTCTTCGAGCAAACTGAAAGTTCCGTTGACATTAGTGCGCACAAAATCGTCCGGCCCATGAATGGATCGATCAACGTGACTCTCAGCCGCAAAGTGGACAATCGCGCGTGGTTGATAACGCTGCAATAGATCAGCGACCTGCGCCCGGTCGCCAATATCCCCGTGAACAAAGCTGTACCGCGTATCCGTCGAAACACTTTCCAGATTTCCAAGGTTCCCAGCGTAGGTCAGCTTATCGAGGTTAATGACTGGACAACGCTCAGTCGCCAGCCATTGCAAAATGAAATTGGAGCCGATGAATCCGGCGCCGCCAGTCACGATAATTGGATTTGTCTGCATGTTGTGGACAGCTATAAAAGCCTCACGAATACGTGGAGATTCTAACAATTCTAAATCAGAACGGCGGAACCGGGTCGCGTCACGTTCTCTAAGAACTCACTTCAGTAATCATATCAACAAGCGTGGAGTACTAAATTCGTTTCTGGCGAGCTCAGAAATAAAAGGAAAGTGCCCTGAGTAAATAATTCCAGAATCTCATCATGAATTAGGAATCGCACAGAATATTCGCAATTCGATCGCCTGCGTGACCATCCCATAAAAGCGGAATGGTTCCCCTCTTACCCTTGCCCGACAATATATTCTCTATTTCGAAGATCAATTTGCGTTTGTCATTTCCAACCAGAACATTTGTGCCGGACGTAACCGTGATCGGACGTTCGGTATTGGCCCGCATTGTCAGGCAAGGTACGCCCAAATAAGTCGTTTCTTCTTGAATCCCGCCGGAATCCGTAACTACAAACGCAGCACGGCTTTCCAAGGCGAGAAACTCAATGAAAGAAAGGGGTTCCGACAAACGCAATCGCCTCGTGTCTATCCCGAATTGATTGATCCGCTGTCGCGTCCTCGGATGCACCGGGAAGATCACCTCCAGCCGGTCGCTCGCCTCAACCAGCGCATCAATAATTTTTTCCAAATTCTCGTTATTGTCCACGTTAGCTGCGCGATGAAGGGTAACGACAGCGTAGCGGTCCGGCAACCCATTTCTTTTATGGTCCTGCGCAGCCGGCAATAGCCGCACAAGAGAATCAATCATCACATTGCCGACACGATGAATCTTTCCTTCCGACACACCTTCTCGATTAAGGTTCGCATCTGCGTCTTCGGAAGGAGTAAACAAAAAATCGGAGAGCCGGTCAGTTATGACACGATTTATTTCCTCCGGCATCGTGGTGTCGAAGGAGCGAAGCCCGGCTTCTACATGAGCAACCGGGATCAACAGCTTCGAACACACCAATGCGGCGGCAATCGTGGAGTTCACGTCTCCGTAAACCAGCACCAGGTCTGGCTTTCGCTCCAGAACCACAGGTTCAAATCGGCGCATCACTTCAGCGGTTTGCCAAGTGTGACTGCCAGAACCTACTTCAAGATTGACGTCTGGATGGGGAAGATCGAGCTGGATAAAAAATATATCCGACATGTCCCGATCATAGTGCTGACCGGTGTGGACTAGAGTTTGGCGAACTCCTCGATTTCGTATAGCACGCAAGACAGGTGCTGCTTTTACAAAGTTAGGCCGTGCACCCACAACATGAAGAATATGCAATATCTGATGGCTCGTCTGCGCTAAATAATTTGCTCTGAATTCTCTGCTGGTCCTGATTTTAATCAAGCGATCTTGCCAATGTTTCCAAGTGCATGGTGGTCGACTGCGGTCTCGCGATTCTGCCCTCCACTCTTTGTAGCACCCATAAAAGCGCGAGCAACACCACGAGAGCAAGAGCAAAAAAAACTCCTCCCCCTTCATGATGAAGTCGCCCTTCGAGGAAGTCAGGGTTTACATGAATGCCCAGCATGGCCAGCGTGAATATCCGAATCGCATTCTTTGCAATGGCCATTGGGACAATGAAGGCCACGAAAACAACCTTGCTCCAAAGCGTCCGCAGAAACAAATGGGTCAAGATGAGCCCCGTGATAAGCAGCATTTCACTAGAGCGAATCCCACTGCATTGTTTTGCGACCTCAATCTGTAATGTCGGCAATGACAGAATGAAGCCGTCTTTCATCACTGGCATGCCGCTTAGCTTGAAGAGCACGAATGTGGCACCTGTCGAGGCCTGCTGCAAGAAGACAACGATTTTATCAAGTAAAGAGCCAGGTATCGGGACCAGCAGAAATAGAAATAAAACTGGAAACAGTAGAGCTTTGAAGACTTGGAACCCGTAACATCCAACAATGCTGCCAAGCCAAAACAAAACCAGCGCGAAGATCATAAGTGCTCGCGTTATATCCGCGCCAAGTGCTGTCGGATATAAATGGATCGCCGACCATGTGGCTGCTGATAGCAAAAATAGGACAAATCCCGCGCCAGGAGCAAAGGTCGGCAGATTCTTGAGATTGCGTCCCTCTAGAAAGATCAATGCCAGGCTGACGGGCAGGACGAGCAGAATATGCGTGTATTCGTCGGTCCGCCACGCGGTTCGAAGAAGGCCGATAACCGACCGCGAGCAAATCACTAAAGATACGGCAATTAACAATGCAAAAATGCCATCTCGTTTGCCTAACCAATCGAAATTGTTGCGGCGAGTCATTATAGTGCTGGTGCGAATCCTACCTAAGAACAGAAACGGTGCAACTCGCTCTTCTTCAAATTACGCCGTGAGCACTCTGAAAAAATCATGCGGAAACACTTCGAAGAGTGAACAAAGTAACTTCAGGGGGACAATTCAAACGCACCGGTACACCAATCGTGCCAATTCCTATGTTTGTGTAGAGAGTTAATCCGCCCACTTTGCGCAATCCACGTGGATATTTTCTTGCCAGCCGCGGTAGATAGGGGGCACCAATCAATGGCAATCTTACCTGGCCACCGTGAGAGTGCCCGGAAAGCTGCAAATCCACCGGGTATTTTGAGACAAAATCTGCCGTATCGGGCTCGTGGATTAAAACGACTACGGCCTCATCAGAAGGTACTTTTTTTAAAGCGGCGATCAGGTCGGTTTCGTCAGGATTATCGTCGAGGCCAGCGATCCAGAGCTTCTTGCCTCCCCGCTCAAGGGGATGGGATTCGTCGTACATCACCGGCAAACCTTGCGACCGTAAAATAGCCTTCACCCGGTCCGGGTCTGTATTTCCATCGTGATTGCCAATGACCGTCATTACTCCAAATTCAGCTTTTAATTTGCTCAGCAATGCACCGCATGGCTCAGCCGCCTCCGCCGCTTTTTTCAGGTTTCTGTGAAGGCGATGCCCAAGAAATGGCTCGGTCACAAAATCCCCAGTCAGCACAACTAAATGGGGATTTAGGCTATTAACAATTTCAACGGCAGTCCTGATGGGCACAGCAGAAAAATGTTCGTCGTAGTGAAAGTCGCTCAGTTGCGCAATGGTAAATCCGTCGAACTCTTCGGGCAATCGCCTTAAGGGCACAGTCACTCGGTTCAGCACAGGCCGATTCGGTTCAATAAATAACGAATCAGCCCCGGCAGCCACGCCGCCAGTTACCAAAATTGCCACGCCGGCCTGCAAGAATTTTCGTCTATTCAAATATCCACTCGTAATTTTTTTGGATCTTTCGATTCGGTTTCAAGGTATCTCTTAGACAGGTAAATGGATTAATGAGAACGTTTTCCCCGTTTCTTCAATTGTACTTGTATGATATCGATGAATAACATCGAATCGTCAGCTAACCCGATTTGTTGTTCGACCCGGTGTTTATTCAGGATTTCTCTATAAACGACGCGATCAAACCCGGTATTACGGACTGGTTCTCACGCCTGGAAACTTGGCCGGGTATACGTCACGTATTAAAGCATTTTTATGAACGCCGTTTTGCGACAAACGGGTACGGATGCTTCCGTGGAGTGTTTCCTAGCTTTGCCGAAGCTGGGCGCTCTGCTCCGAGTACAAAACCCCTGGGTTTTTCCACTCAGGATTACGCTAAAGAGTTTGCCGACCGCCGCTCAAAAATATTTTCTTTCGATTACCCAATCCTGTTTTGGCTAGCTCCCTTCTTGCGCGGACCAAGCAGGATTTTTGATTATGGTGGACATTGCGGAACACACTTTTATGCCTACGCCCAATATGTGGAGTATTCTCCTCAATTGCGGTGGGAAGTTTGCGATCTGCCGGAAATTATTCGTGCAGGAAAAAAAATTGCCCTTGAGCAGGGCAAACATCAGCTAACTTTTACGGATCAGTTTCAAAACGCCGATGGAGCCGACGTTCTACTCGCGGCTGGTTCTCTTCAATATGTTGACTCGCCGTCTTTCTCAGCAAGTCTTTCCAGATTGAAATCGTTACCCAAGAATATTCTGATTAACAAAGCGCCGCTACATGATCAGCCCACTTTCGTGACTCTACAGAATGGCGGCGTAGCCTTTCATCCTATGTATGTTTTCAACCGTCAGGAATTTATTGATTCGATTCGTGCTCTTGGCTATCACCTGGTAGATCAATGGCCTGTTCCAAGCCACTCCGGAAGGATTCCGTTTCATCCCGAGGCATCGTTCTCGTCCCACAGTGGCTTATACTTCAAAATAGAAACGAGCGATTGCTAAAGTATCGACATTGACTCAGCGCGTTACGGCGGCAATTTGAGGATTGTAGACAGGCGCTGCCGCGAGCGGCACTCGAAAGACTGTAGTCATGCATTTCGAGAGATTTTCTGCTTCCGAATCGTATGCCCCAAAACTCTTACGCGCCAACAGTACTTCTCCATTGGAGTGTTTTGGCAAACAGGAGCATCCCGGGAAATCTACCGTTTGTTCGACTGCCGTTGTCGTCCGAGCTACTGAAGCCACTTTCCTAAAGTGTGTCTCAGTCTTTACATCCACTCGACAACCACTCTGCTGTCCGTTCGACAACGCGACTGGAGTGGCTTTGGTCTCCCATGAAGAATACAGCTGGTCAACAAGTCCGTTGACTTCGGCGACTCTTTTAGGGAGCGTCTGATTCCAGTTTGTAAAAACTTGAGATGCTGCCATCAACTGGACAGGATCGATTTTTAAATCGTCAATCGGTTCTCCTCGTCGCCGCAACGGATCAACGGAATCCCGTACTCTCCAGAGCGTCAAACTGTTTGTGTAAAGAGCATCTAATCGGTCCTTCAAATCGGCCCTTTTATTAGGCCAATCGCGGCCCGCACTTCTTACACTAGCTTCAGTAGCGGCAAAACTCACACCACGAGGCGATTCACGATAGTCATCCAGCTCTTTCAGGATTTGCTGAGCCTGTAGTGGAGTGGGCGAAACAAAATCTTGTGTATCGGCGATATTTCCGTTCTCATTGAAAACTGCAATCTCGTCGAATACGGATGCTCTTCCGCCCACTTGTTTGTATTCCGCCCATTTTGCTGAGGCATTTGCACAACGAAGGCATATCACTGCGCAAGGAGTTTTGCTATCGGGCCGGGCGTAGACTGACGTCAAATTCCTAACTTCAGCATAGCGAACCTGCCGTTCTCCATGACCAGCGTCTAAAAGCATGAACATTGGATAATCAAAATCTTCAAGTGATGAGTCAATTCCAATATTGTCGCAATGACTGGCTTTAACAAATTCCGCCGCAGAAACATAGGAGTGAATCCACCCGCGATGGGAATCCGCAAAGTAGGAGTTCAGCCTGGGTTCACGCAAAATGCTGGTAGGCATCCATGGAGCAAGCGGCCTTATCGAGTTCATTAGCGTGAAAGGTATTGCGCAGAGGACCAGAAAACATGCTAGGACTTCGACTGCAATGCGCGGCCAGCTTCGCTCGATGACCACCCCGGCCATGGCGAGACCGAGCGCAAACAGAGGTAAATGGTAGCGGCTATTCCAAGGCTGCCACCGAATCATTGCGCAAAAAAGCAAAAATGATCCAACTAGGCCGATCGCATACCAGCGTGTGATCTTATCGCCGAACCGTTTGCTGAAGAGCAGTACTGCTGCAATTCCAATCAAAGCCAATTGCAAAGGATTGCCGGCGCGAGCCTCATGGCTCGATGGACCATTCAAATGAAAACCTCCACGGTAGGTGGAGGCTTTGTCATTCGGGTCAATCCTTAGAATTCGAAAAGTACCAAGAATTACTGAACTGATGCGTCGGTTCATTCCATCCATTGGTGTGCCAACGTGCAGTGCGAGATTCTTAACTGCACTGGCAAACATCACCGATGGAGAGATATGGCTATTGGAATATTGCCGTTCCGGATCATTGCCCAAAGGTGTAGAAAATCCGAGGGGAGAGCCGCTGAGTCTGTAATTGCGAATGAATAGTGGTCCATTCAGCACGAGCACTACAACCAATAAAATCGGTAAGCGTATCAGCAGAAGCTTCCGAGCTTGTGCCTTGCTGCTCCACCAGCAAGCCAACAAAATGCAAGGCAAGAACAGATAAGCTGTGCCTTTCGTGAAGATGGCGAGCCCCATGCTCGATCCGAGAGCCAGGATCACCGTCAAACTCTGCTCGTTTCTCCATCGGAGAAGATAGTAAACGGCCACGACGATCCAAAAGGCGCCTACGTATGTATTCATCGCCCCTGATGCTTCGAGCACACCCTCGGTAAGCGTGGCGCATGCAATGGCCGCAAGTAACTGTCCGCGGCGGCCTGCGCCTAATTGCTCCGCAATTAGAGAGACACCTGCAACGGTGCCAATCATGCTCAGAAACTCAACCAGATTTACAAGGCGATCGCCTCCAAAAAGAACATCCAAATGTAAAATCGCATACTCAGCCCATGGCGACAGGAATAGTTGTGCGCTGTAAAAAGCCGGGTAAAGATTTACGTCGCGATTCGTCATCCACTGTGCGACTCGCGACATGTGATATGCCATGGCATCCCAAGTATTCGGGGCACTAAGGATCGCAGTCAGTCCGATCAACCCAAGCAAAATTGCGGTGCCGCTGATGGCTATCCAGTCAAGCCTGGTAAAGGTTTGGCCGGGGGTTTCGTCCGTAGTTCTAAGTTTTGGCGATTCCGACGCGCCCCTTTGCAGCAGCCAGCCATAAAATAGAAATCCCAAAGTGACTGCCGACCAACTCAATGCCAATGCAGGACGCGTAATCAGCCGCGGTACGCTCAGGCATTCGGTAATCAAGACGAGAAGGACACCCCATACCGTCGCAGATCCCAATGCCGCTGCCCGCCACCCCTCTCCTCGCAATCGCAAGACCCTAAAAATTGTCAGAAAAGCCGCAAGTGGCAGGAATGCCAGCAGACAGCCTTGTACAACCGGCAAGCTGCTAGCGATGCAATATCCGAGATTTAAGCTAAAAAACATCTAACTGATCTTTTTCTAATTAGTCTGCAACCATTCTTAAGAACCGTAAATCGTTCGGAACACACGCATCCCCGTCAGATAAACTGCCGCAACCGGCTTCATCGGCAATGGCGCTCCGGAGCACATATCCTTTGTAAGCTCGCTCCAGTTCGAAGCGTTCGCACGGTTCACTGAAACTGAGATTGAAGGCGAAAGCATTTTTGCCGTATGCCACCAGCCCGCAGGGATAAATATGATCTCGCCCGGTTCCAGCCGGAAGCGCATGGGAATTGCTTTTGCGAATAAAGGGAATTTTTCATAGTCCGGATTTTCAATATCGACCAGTGATTGATTCTTACGTCCGGGCTTCAGATACAAATACGGCGCTTGATCGGGTGCGTATGCAGTGAATTCCTTGGTGCCGTAGATCTGACTGATAAAAGCATGGGTGTGCCATGTATCGTAATGCAAGAACGGAAACTTCCCTCCCCTGCCGCCAATGTATAGCTCGGAGCTGCCCCCGTGCAGCCTGGAACGCAGCAATTGCGAAAGTGGCCCTACCAGCCAATTTGGTGAAAAATATTCTGGCATAGGTTGAATATCGGGCAGCAGCGCGGGAATGACACGATCGATCAGGGCATTGCGAAGATATGGCGCTGGTTTGTTTTCGTTGGAGTTCAATACCAAGTCGATAAAATCCGCCATGCGATATTCTTTGCCATCAATCCCCAATTGCAAGTCAGCGAAATTCTTCTTGAAATATTCCGGCGTCCACTGCATAGCTTTCCATTGATCGAGTGCCCCCGAAATGATGACCGGCTTATTGGCATTCAGAAAGTCGTGGGCAAACTCCGTATAAGAAGGACGGTGCCGCTTTTCAATCGGTAAGTTCGCGACGTCATGTTGAGCTAATACCATGGTTTTCTCCTGTGTTTTCGGAAATAAAGACTGCTCGTAGTAAAGAGATAGGAGCAATAAGATCTGTATATTTCTGAATTTCTTCTAAATCTGTCGTGAATGTTCTAGCAATCGGCGAGGCTGGTAATGGATACTAACTCTTCACAAAGTACTTCTTGCTAATCAAATATGGCAGAAGTAGCAGCTCACCTACAGATGGCAAAGGATCGTGACGGCAAAACACCGATTCAATGCGTGTACTCTTGAGCGACTTCAGATAAGAACCAAAACCAAGTTCTCCGCGTAGTAATTCAGAACAAACGGTGGGAACATCAGTAATCGCGCGCAACCATCCAACGCCGGGTATTCCGCGACAAGGCTCGGTGCTGCCGCCGGTCTGGTCAGCATACAACATATAAGGAAAATCAACTCCCGCAGGTCCGCCAATACTATGAAACCCCCACGCCCTGGCATTTACATCCAACAGCTTGTATTTCCCATCGCGAGCATCCTGCTTAAATTCGACCTCGACCAGTCCATAATAGTTGATGGCTTTTAAGAATCGCTCCGATAGCTCTTCGATAATGGGAAGTTCTATGCTTTCCACATAGGTCGCGGCACGGCCAAACTCTCTGGGATGTTGCCGTCCTCTTCTCGCAACCAGGCTGCTGTGCGCACGCCCCTCACGGAAGAATGCGCAATACGAAAACTGCTGCCGGCCATCTCCAGGAATTATTTCCTGAACCATAATTTCTTCAGGTTTTATTTGTCGGGCTGCCTTTTCAAAGAAATGATGTAATTCTTCTACCGTGTTTGCCCGCCATGCCTTGGCGCCGGTTGCATAGAAAAAGTTTTCCTTGACCGCCGGTTTGATCGCCAGAGGCAATCTGCCATGAAGCGCAGAAAGTTCACTCTCCGTACGAGGATTCCAAGTCTGGGGTACTGGAATCTCCAGCTGCAATGCCAAGTCGTACGTATTTTTCTTGTTCCAAGCCCAGCGTACTGTTTCCCATGCGGGCGTTGTGACTTTGAAGACTTCGGCTAGTTCTTCTCGATAGCGTGAAAAGGCCGCGACCGTTTCATCTCTCGTCGGAAACAATACCCAACCATTCAAACCAAACTTCCGTCCCGCTTCGAGCACGGCGTCAACTGTCTTTCGCTCATCTCGCAAATCTTTCACTCGTATTACTTTTTTCGGATATCTGGAAAAAAGCGATACCGAATGTTGATCGTCGATGACATAAATGGGGATGCCGCGCCGCCCGAGGCTACGGGTTATTCCAAGGCCAGGATGATCCCCGCCGACCACCAGCGCGCCAATTGACTGTTCTTGTTCGTTCATTTAGCGCTTGTAGGCGCGATCAATTTATAATGGTGTTTCACAACTTCTATCGAGCAACTACCCGATTTCGAGAGATATGCCTTGTCAGCTCTCGCGAAGCAAACTCGGTTCCTGCTACAAAGTACAAGAGGGGTCCAAAACTCCGCGCTGCAGTAGCACCTATGAAGTGCAAACCCGGAACCGAACTGCGGAAACCTCTGGTCAGGCACGGGTATCCATTCATCATCCGTGTGTTCTGCACAATTTCTGACGGTAGGAAATCGTAGCGGGAAATATCCACATCGTATCCCGTGCCCAAAAGCACATGGTCGACGTTACGTTCAGAACCGTCATCCAATTTCAAAATTATTGCTTCGTTTTGCGGCTCGGCCTTTGTTACATAGCGGGCCGTAGTGAGCTTAACTTTAGTTAGGCGTGCAGGCAGCCATCTGGACCCGGCAGGACGCACTGCGCGCTTTCGGATTTTATCTTTCAGCCTCAGAGGAACGCGGTACATCAGGTGTGGGTATGCGACCAGCCGGCTTATTCCCGCAGGACCAACGTCGTGCTGGGAATAAAGCAATGAAGAAATCGGACCCAAATGATGGAGCCAAGAATGCATTCCTATCCATCGGATAGATGAATTCTTGGCAAGCACCTCTACCTCTGCTCCGGCTTCCGCTAACAAAGCTGCTGACTCCAACGCGCTTTGCCCCGCCCCAATCACCGCAACCCGTTTGCCACGAAAATCACGGAGATCACGCCCCTCGTAACAATGCGAGGCTAGTGACGCCGATAAATTCGCAAATATCACGGGCTTTCTCTGAAATGGACCGATTCCGGCAGCCACTACCACGCGTTTGAATCGGATCGCTTCCCCATCTTCGAGAACGACTCTGAATCCTGAAGACTCCCGTTCGACTTTGGTGACTGATCTTCGGTCCAGCTTGTCTGCCAATTGATGCCGGAACCAGCGGCCATATTCGACGAATGTTTCTCGAGGCAATGGCGTTGATGGCGGGATACCAGACGCTGACTCGTAGGCATCCAAAGTAAATGCATGATCAGGGTCGGAAAGATTTGATGCCACGCGCGGCGATCGCAATAACATTCCATGCGGCATCTTTGTAGCCCAGAAGTCCATCGGTTCTCCGAACACCCGTACACCAAAACCTTTCGCGCGCAGATGAACGCCCGCGGAAAGTCCATAGGGTCCGGCACCAATGATTGCCACATCATATTCGGCCAGCGCCACGCCCCTGCCCGCAGTTGCGCCTCTTGTTTCGCCATTATTCAATTTCGTGCTAGAACTCACCGCTCCCCCTGTTAGTTGACAAAAATGTTGTCGTGTCTATAGTGCCTAACTCTGAATGCGGAAATATTTTATGCAGGTGGATAAAAAGCCGCTGGAGCAGCTGATTCGGAGACAACCCGCAGAAATACCTAAGGCCGGATCTTGTGAAAAAGGCGCCGTACTCCGCGCGCGGGGACATAAGTAGCGTTCATTGCAAACATTTTCAATCCGTCCCGAACCGTCGATTTTCCAGGAGGAGTCGGGGCCAAGCCGGCCTTTCGCAGCAGGTAATTGGCGCGATAAACGTGCGCTGGAAAGTTCTCGCGAAATTGAAAATTTACACTCAAAGTTACAGAAATGTTGTTATCGTTTTTCACCCAGTGTGGCGCGTTTACCGGTACATGAATCGCCTTGCCTGGTCCCATTCGATAAACCTTAGCCCTGCTCTGGAATTGCTCTTTATAAACAGCGGCATTGTTGTCCACCATCCAAAAGCGCTCGATCTCTTCTTCCGTTAGAACCACACGGTCATCTTTATCAAAGACACTGATGTCCTTCTCGCCATGAATTTGAAGAATGAAATTGCATTCCCGGTCGATGTGATAGCTGGTCACGCGATTGGGAGAAGTAATGAAGACTATGGCATCCTGCACCTTCATCTCCCGTTTCAAATTCTTTCCCAACAGGGTCTGTATCTCGTCCATACATTCGTCCAGCAAGGCGCCATATTCCGGGTCCTGCTCTGCCCGCCGAAGAATAATCCAGGCGCCTGCATCCTGAATACGCCGAATGGTTTCATCGACTGACCAGCTTCCGGCTGGCGATTCATCCCAACGTTGATCAACGCGCACCTCTCCAGCATCGTAATAAACACTGCCCGTGCTCGCGAGCGTCTTCGACAGTTCAATCAGCCTGGGAATTTGAAATAAAGGATGGCCAGATAAGTGGTGGCTAAGTTCGAAGGAACGCTTATTGAACTTCTGCCGAAATTCCGCGGGATCGCATTCGATATGCCCAGCTGCAGTGTCGCGCGCGACAGCGACTTCCGTCGTCATGAAACACTCTCCTTTCGCCATTAAATGTAAGGGGTTCTATGCTATGGCTGCATGGTTCACGCGCCATAGTCTGTGTTCAAGCGGGTGAATGCCTGTCGCCAATCTTTATGGAAATTTCGCTCTTCTCTTTCGACTCAAATGAGAATTCCAGTCGCCCTTCTTTTTCCCGGGCATACGCAACGCATGCACGTTCGCTGCCATCGCCTTCTATTTGCCAGCCATGAGCGGTTTCGATCAGATTCATCTGCGCGCGCTGCCTCCACCAATAGTTCGCTTCCCGCGGAAGCGGAATCCATGTATTTTTCTCAGACCTTAACTGGGCTAAGTAGGTAAGCAAACTCTCATAAACCTTTCTTTCCCGATCGTCAATGATGTAATCGGGATGCACAATGAAGTTCATCAAACCATGCTCTTGCATGATCAGTTCCGTTTGTTGTTTCCACAATTCAATCGAGTAATCATTGAGAATATGGAAGAGTGAGTAGTCTTGCGTCGTAGTAACTGGCAACTCCAGCATGTCACCAACAAAATACGGCATAACCGTGCAGCATCCTCCGCGTTGCGGGTCCAGATGCGCCACATTCGGCACCGACATGTCATATGAGAACTGGAGTGCGTCATACCATTCTTGTCTTCGATACAGAATCGCGGAGCGAAACCCTACTGCTTCGTATTCGCGACCGTAGGAATTTATCTTTGCAGCGCGCCGAAGAAACTCTTCCCGATCTCTAAACAAGCGCCCATCGTGATTCAAATCTTGAACGTTAATTTCAAATCCGCGGTTACGAATGGAATCCAAATAACTCGACGGCACTTCATATCGACGCTCCGGAACAACCTGGAAAGACGCCTTGATTCCAAATTCGTCATTCACATCCATCAAGGTTGAGCAGAAACCTCTGCCAGCTTTCGTCTCGACATCATGAGTCATCACCGCGCAGCTTGTAGCGCGATTGGGCCAGAACCAGATAAACGGAATCTCTCGCAACCCTTGCGATTTTAGCGAGAGAAGTAGTATTTGCTGGAAAATCTTTTCTACTGTCCGGTCCACCGGCCAATGTGGAAATTGCAGTTCCTGCCAATCATTCAAACGTACTTTTTGCAGATACTTACGGATCTCGACCGGCAAAATTGGACGAATGAAGTAATACAATCCCGCAATTGTCGATTGCATCGCGGAAACGTTGTTTCGTGAGTCGGTTGCGTAGAGCTCCCGTCGAAGGCTATCGACTACCTGGTTCGCATCAAAAGGAAGGTACGTTGTGCCTCGTTCAATGGCCGTATCCTTTAATGCATCGAAAATCCCGTTATCGGGAATGGGTGAGGGAACGCGATCACAATACTTTCCATAGCAAATGACATTCTTGCCAAAACTGAAATATCCGTTGCCAACGGAGGGTATTCCCTTTAAAGCAAGCGGGATGTAACGCTCAGGACATCGAAAGTACTGAGCAAGAGATTGATTCATCAACGGGACTCCCAAAGGGGGAACTGTTTACCTCACAATAGCAAACAGGGCTGGTCAAAAATTCGCTTCAAGGCCGATGGCTCCTGAATTTGAGCTTCTACTCGGCGGGCACGTCTGACGAAGCGGCTTGTTGGCCATCTTTCCATCAAACGTTAGTCGATTGCAGCCTCGCAATAGTTCTTAACAGCGTAAAGAACGATATAGGATTGGAAGAATACTTCGAGTTGAGCCAATCGCTACCGGGCTATGCTGAAGATGGCGTTCCCGGATATTTCGGGCAAATGCATCTCGAACTGGACTGCTGATCGTTCCAGTAGAAGGAGCGGATGTGTATTGCGCATGAATTATGATCGGCGACGTGCCGCCCTGAAAAGCTGTGTCAGGTAGGTCTACTTGTGGGAGAACTTGAATTAAAACCACAAGAAGAAGCACCCAAACTAACAAAAATACGTTCGGCCACTCCATTGCCCATTTCTTCATGGTTGCCAACAACTAGAGGCGGAATGATGCGGAGTCAAGTTCTAAATTGCCGCTCGAAGTAAGCTAGGAACTCTGTCGAATACCAGTCCCATTCGGAATTAATTGACTCACAATATCCAGATACTTACCTTTATTATTCTGCCAGTCATAATTATTAACAAATTCCGAGGCATTGCGGGCGAGGGTAGTGCGCAACTTTTCGTCTCTGATCATTGCCAGCATTGCATCAGCCAACCCTGCTT
Source organism: Terriglobales bacterium (assembly GCA_035651835.1). GTDB lineage: Bacteria > Acidobacteriota > Terriglobia > Terriglobales > Acidobacteriaceae > JAOAPG01. The sequence continues at coordinate 12,945 of DASRFC010000069.1, read as the reverse complement.
CGTTTCCCGCCGGAAAGAATCGCACTACCGAATCGTTGAAGTAATACTGGTCAATTTTTGTGTTTGAAACAAGCACCGGTATTCCCATGGCCATGAATTCTAGAATTTTTGTACTGAAAGCCTCATTTCCAAAAGAATCGTTTCGCTTGGGCACAATGCCAAGATCAGCATTTTCCATCAATTCTGCTATTTCTTCGATTTTGCGAGACCCTTCCAGTTTCACTCGTCCATTAAGTCCGAGATCTTTGGCTAATAGGGCGAGCGACTCCTGAGCCGGACCCACCCCATAAATATAGAAATCAGCATTAGGTTCCAGGTCTTTAATATGAGCGAATGAACGGATTGCAATGTCCAGCCCTTGATGCCAGTTCAGCGTACCTGGATAGATCATGACAAATCGATTATCTTTCCGAGTCCGCCCACGTTGACGAAACATCGAACGATCCGGAAAATTCAATATTGCCGCGCATTTACGGCCCGGGACTGAGCGTGCGATTACTTTGTCTTGCCATATATGGTTAGCGACGATGACGTAATCGGCGAAGGCTCCGGAAATTTGTTCTACTTTCAGCAAGAGCTTAAAAGTTGTAGATGTTTCACTCGCGTTGAATTTGCTGCCGTACAACTCGGGAAGGACATCATGGATATCAAGGATAATTTTGGCGCCCCGCAATTTCGGAAACCATGCTGCAAACACCAGGAAGTCTGGGACGGAGTGAACATGCACCAAGTCATAATGTGACTTGAGTTCCCTGCGTATCACAAACACCATTGCACGGAAGAAAAAAGCCAGAATTCTGAACAGATAAGAAAATTTTCCTTTTTCATCGTGAGTCCGGCCCTGCACGCGGTATACATTCACCCCATTGATGACCTCGGGCGCGGTTCGATCGCCACGCGAAAGAGCGACTATATCGACGTGGTCTCCGCGTTGTGCCAGCGTTTCCGCATAGCGTATGACTCGGCCATCGGCCTCATACACTGAATAGGAAATCATGCAAACGTTCATACTCATCTAATCTTGTTAAGGCGCTCTCTTATTGATAAGTCACGTTCTGGGTTGAAATGTTCATTTAGCAAGGAACCTAGCCGATATGACGATACAAAAGCCTCCCGACGGCTGTTAATGACACATCGGGAGCAATCAAAACCAATTGTTTCGCAAGGTCTTGTTTCCAGGTGCTTTGGCGGACATGGAGCCGATTGGGATAACGCCAGTAGCTCAACACAGAACGTGGCGCTCCCCAATGCTCCTTAAAGGCAACCAGTCCTGCATTATCTGTATCTGATCTTCCCATATCCAATTTTTCAAATCCGCCCTCCTGCGCTTGCTGAATGGTTCGCCAAAACAGGAAGGGCGTGCCTCCTAAATTGTTGAATCTTGCGTCGCTGCACCCGTATTTATAGGTGATCGTATCCTTGTAAGAAACGGTGAGAATGCTGGCAACCGGAACATCGCCCTTGAAAGCAACCCGAATTTTTAGCATTTCACCAAACGAAGCGATGAGTCCGCGAAACCAATCCAGCGGTTGTGGCGGCAAGAACTGGCGCCGGCGAGTCATAACCAGCAGCTTGTAAAATTGCTCTAATAATGCGTCTGAGCTTCCTTCCTCGTAGCGTAATTGCTCTCGTTCTGCGCGGCGCACTTTTCGCTGCACACAATCCTTATGAAAACTTCGAAACAGTTCTTCTGCTTTCCTCCCCAAATCCAGAACGTGAAAATAATATGTATCGCTCTTCCCTAGCCCGACTTGAATACCAGGATGCAAGCTGGCCGGTCTGATTTCTATGTACTTCCACTTGTCTTCGTCAACGCTGCGTTTCATATGCAGCACCAACGAATCCAGCTCTTCCGAGTTATCGACAAGAGCGTCGCAATGATCCGAGAACGGTACCGACACCAAACGCGGTCCTGTCAGCCAACTTTTCACGCGACAATAGACAAGCCCATTAGTCAGCTCTTGTGTCGGAGAAGAAGTAGAAATTGCCAACGGCTCATATCCGTAGACATGCTGCAATGCCGCAAGCCAGTTCGGACTGTGGAAAACGGAACCGTGTCCATGCCTTTGCACCAATCTTTCCCAGCGCGGATCACGAATTGGATCGAGCTCGTATATTTCCATCAGGTGCTGGCCAGTCTTGCACTACGCCACATCACTAGCCTTAATCGTAAGCTGATCCCGCCTCGGTCAGGCACGAATTAGATTCAAATACATCGTTATCTTTCCCTTTTTTGTCCAAGATCTCGCGATAAACCTCAAGCAGCTTAACGCCAGCGGCAGTCCAGGTAATTTTCGGCGCAACTCTCAAACACGCCGAGCGCAATTTCGCCAGTAATAAACGATCTTCATGCAATTGCGTGATGTGTCTTGTGAGTGCTGCCACATCCCCGGCTTCGTGTACCAGAGCATTCTCCATGTGTTTGCAGATATCCGTACAAGCGCTCGACACTAGCGGAACACATCCACTGCCAATCGCTTCCACACAAACTAAGCCAAAACCTTCTTCAATACTTGGAAGGACGAGAATGTCACTCTTACGCATCAACTCTGGAATATCATTTCGATGACCGAGCGCGCGAACACTCGGATGAGCCAACATCGATGAAAGCTTTTCAGCGTACGCGGGCAACATACCACCAGCAATTAGAAATGTGCCGTTTTGATGTGCCGGCGAATTCAGCCATGCCTCAAGTGCGAAGTGGACTCCCTTCCTCACTGCCGCATCTCCGGCAAACAACATCGTCAGTCCACGCTGAGGATCTGCTGTTCGACCCATATCCGGATAGCAGGCTTTTTCGTCGAATCCGTATTGGTGCTTCATTAATTTCTCGCGCTTAAAACCATAATCGAGGAAAGTTTGTATGCTGAATTCGGAAGCGCATAGCAAATAGTCTGCGAGCTGATATTCTTCTTCTTCCTTGCGCAGAACATCGACCTTATACGCGTATTCATTGTTGGGCGGTAAAGTCACTCCGAGCCGTTTGGATTCTCGCTGAACGGTTTCATAGGCAAATCGCGTGTGAGCGTTGGGTCGCTCTAGCACTGTCACGATTCCCAATCTCTTGGCCACCTTTAATGTTTGTAATGCTGCCGTCGGCCATGTATGAACGATGTCTATTTTCTTCCCCAGCTTCTCGATCCGGCGAGACACAATGTAATCATGTAATGCAAGCGCCCGCATTGTCCCAAGAAGCTTGTAGGGAATACGGACTTTTCCCCGCGCCAATGTAGGGCGAACCTTGACCGTTTTTGGCAAAACCCTTTCAATCGCTCCCGGGAAAGCCACGACATCAGCACCTGCCTCAGCGAGACCACATACTTGCTGCCAGGCGGTATAGCAAATTCTCCCTGCTCCGATCTTGTGCGGAAAGCTGTACAAAACTCGAATTGGTTGTTTGGACGGCATGAAAGTTTATATCGACCTTAAACGCTGACTGGCACCAAACGATCCGTCGTGATTCTAGTCGTGCTCTTTAAGACTTCGGCCACCGTCATCATGCGCGAGCCTCGGCCTGCCGCGAAAGACACGGCAGCTTCAAATAGCGCAGGTGTGCATCCAAAGCGAGAAGGATTTGGACGAACATCATGCGTATAAAAAATCAGCCAACTACTTTGCTTCTCATTCTGCAAGATTAATTTTTGTACTCTTTCAAATTGATCAATATCGCCGTAGAGGCTATTAGCTCGCAGCAGATTTAAATCCACCTCTGGCCCGTTTAAACCACCAGTAGTTCCGCGGCAGCTCGCCATTTCCGAACCCAAAGATTTTTTCGCCGCTAACGTAATGTCTCCATATGGATAGGCGAAGTTTGCTGAATCCGCACCGCCGTTAATATTGCGAAGCTCATTCCGACCTCTTCGCGCGTCCTCCAGGAACGCAGATAACGAAACTCTGCGGCTGGACAAATGACTAAACGTATGGCTCGCCAATTCGTGCCCGTCTTTCACCAGAGAATGCAAATCATCTAATCTGAATTGTTCCCCAAGATCGTTTGATGTGTTCATCAAGCCTAGTGAGATGTAGTAGGTTCCTCTCGCTCCGAAGCTCTTCAGAATTTCACCGCCCGCCATATAAGCACTGCGAGGAAAATCATCAAAGCCGAACGAAACAATAGGACCACCTGCTAAAGGCACCAATCGCGAATGGAGAGAACACAATAGTTGGCGTCGTGCATCACCCAGTTGAGAGCGCAAACTCATTTCACGCGAGGACCAGCGGATTTCTATTAAGGCTAATATGAATGATTCCGTCGTCAGGAACAACGCGCTTTTGCGGAAATAAAAGTAATGAAACGCCGTCTTCTATTCCAGATTCTTGTAACCCGAGATCATCAAACACTCGCCCGGAAGGCGCATTTCTGGAGGTCTTTCGATAGTTTGCGTGAAAGTCCTTCCCACATTCAGTTATATATTTTCGAATAATGTAGGACAGAAATGCGTGCTCCACTCGTTTCGATTGAATGCGGCAACTAAACATCAAATCGGTCATTCGTGGCTCGCGCTTATCCACAATACAAAATCCAACCGTGCCATAGCTGCCAAATCGATCTTCACACTCAATCACGAATGTGTCTAGATACCCCGTTTGCAGAATCTTTCTCAGGACATCCCGGTCATAGCGATTCCCTGAAAAATTCATTTGATTGGTGCGCTGTGTCAGCTCGTGCACCCGCTCGATATTCGCTTCCGTCATCGCCTGCAAATTCAGGCGGATGTCGCAGTGTTTCAAAAATGCCATGTAGTCATCGCCGAAGTTTTGCGCCAGATCCTGACGTTTGTTTTCCACCTGATACATCTTCCGTCGTTCCCTGCTTTCACTCGTTACTGGAACCTGACATTCATTCATTTCAGAAATTGTTAAATACTTTTCTGCGCTTAAAACGCGTAGGTCCGGATGCGCGGCCTGTACTTGTTCTAATTCGAACTTGGAGTCGTCCACAAAAAGCAAAGTATCGATGCCGATGTTTAACTGCGCTGCTATCGCCCGGATAGCCTCGCTCTTTGGTTGCCATGAAATTTGCGGACAAAGAAAATATTCGTCGATCCCAAAATTCTTCAATACCTGCAACGCTTCTTCGGCATTATTCTTGCTTGCGATGGAATGGAGAATACCCCGGTCGTCTAGCCTGCGGATAACATCGATAATTTCGGGTTTCAATTTCAGTTTTGCTATTCCGTCCTCGACCAGAGTGCCGTCCCACATTGTGTTATCAAGATCCCACACCACGCACTTAATCTTCTTTGCTTTTTCGGGCTTTTCAATGTTTTTAATTTTTTTCGGAATCTCCCGGACAAACTCCATCAATCCAAAATAGAGAGTAGTTTCGCGGCTTTCGTCGTTCGGAATAATTTCAATATTAAAAGGCAATTGCACATCGAGAACGCCACGAATTTCTTCCATTGATATTTGTGTTCGATGAAACCCGGGCGTAAGTTCAATTAGCTTTTGAAATGGAATACGGACATTCTCGTCAACCGCGCGCATCGTCAACGAGAGCCGGACAGCATGAGCGCCGGGATTGTAACACTCCAACATGAAGGACGTGGGCATCTCGCCATTGCCCGGCTGCTGCGCCATTCTCTTTTTAAAACTGTAACGCTTGCCACTAAGCGTTCGTTTAATCTTCGAAGGTAAAGCTATCTGATAGAGCACACTCCCGATACGTCGATCCCTGTTCTCAATCTGTTGCGCTTTGTCCGCAGAAAACAGTCGAACTGAACCAGGTGACCACAGCTTTCCCCAGCGTTTGAAACGAATCTTCAACAAATAGGAACTGAACGCCGCCGAGGTTTCAACGCGGACCATTCCGTCCACAAACCTTCGACACCTGCCATCTTCCCGCGGACTATACAGATCGCAACTGGTGTAGCAGGTTGGCCAGACACATTCCGTGCAGTGCTCGCTCCACGGAAGAACCGTGCGGGCTACGACTCTGCCTTTTAGCTCTTCCAATGCAGATATCACGTCGGCTGGAAGCTGCGCCCCCGATTCAACTTTATGATTTACTTCTGTCTCGTACATTAACCGATTTGACTCAACTGTTTTTGCAAGAACATCTCAAAACATCCTAGTTTGCGGCAACGGATAGGACAGGATCGCTGGCCTCGTCAGGATCCACCGTCTCATTTTTCAGGAATGCACGATGCCACAGCTCGAGCGCGGCCAGAGACAGTAACTCCTTCGAATGGCCACCCTGTTGAGAATCCTTTACAACTAGCTTCTCGATTGCCGGCTTTTTAAAATAACCCCGCGACAACGTCTCCCGATCCAACAGAATATCCTGTAACCAATCCTTTAACTCAGTTCTCAGCCACAACTCATACGGGACAGGAAAACCGGCCTTTTTACGCTGAAGAATTTCTTTAGGTAGGCGGTTCTGCAAAGCAGTCTTGACGATATATTTCGTTGTGAGGCCGCGAACTTTGAAATTCTCGGGCAGGCCCGCCGCAAATTCCAACAGCTTGTGATCCAGCAATGGAACCCGAAGTTCAATGGAGTTCGCCATCGTCATTTTGTCTGCCTTCAGCAATAAGTCATCAGGCAGCGAGGTCTTGGTATCGACATACAACATCCTGTTCACCTTGCTCTCGGCGACTTCCCTGCCCAGATATCTTTTTACGGAGGCAGCTGAAAACTTGTGATCCACGTGCTCCAAAAAATCTTTTGAGTACAGCTCGCTGGCATGAGTACTGAAATAGCTGAACGGGCTGGAGGTTCTGCTGTAGTAGTAATCCTCAAACGGAAGTTGGAACAAAGGGCCGTACTTGCTAAGACGCTTCAAACCGAGCGCACGGTTCATCATTGAAAGACTAGACGAGACGGCGCCATTCAGCGGTCCTAAAATACTTTTGAGTCTCTCTAACCAAAGCACACCACGATAGGTTTGGTAACCGGCAAAAGCTTCATCTCCGCCTTCACCTGAGATTAAGACCTTTACAAATTCTTTTGCCAGCCGCGAGACGTAATACAAGGCCACCGCTTGCGGCTCACAAACTGGTTCCTCCATATACCATGCAAACTTCGGCAGAAAGTCTGCAAATTCCTGCGAAGTAATTGTCATCTCATGGTGGATGGCTCCGTACCTTTCAGCAGCAAGTTTTGCGTAAGGCCTTTCGTCAGCCAGGCCGGGAGAGGAAAAACCAAGTGTAAAACTGTTCAGTGCATGAGGTGTCTTCCCCACGGCGAAACCCAGCATCGCTGTAGAGTCAACGCCGCCGCTGAGAAGGAAGCCAACAGGCACATCGCTGATCATGTGTAACTGAACTGATTCTTCGAATAAGTTCAGCAGCTCTTTTTCAGCCTCTTCGAAGTTTTGCGCTTTGGGAGAAAATCGCAAATCCCAATATTGTTTTACCTGCACTTTGCCGTTCTTGATGGTCATGGAATGTCCCGGCGCAAGTTTTGAAATATTGCGGAACAGAGTTTCTTCGCCGGGAACGTAATAAAAAGTCAGAAAACGGTCGATCATTCCAGGAACGACGTCCGGCTTCACCTCTGGATCCGCCAGAATCGCTTTAATTTCTGACCCGAAGACAAGTGACTTGTTACTTAACCAATAATAAAGCGGTTTGATGCCGACCCGATCCCTGGCCAAAAACAAAGTCTGTTGCCGGTCATCCCAAATTGCAAAGGCAAACATTCCACGAAGCTTCTCAACGCAGTTCTCACCGAATTCTTCGTAGAGATGGACAATTACCTCCGTATCCGTTTGTGTTTTAAAAATGTGCCCTTTTGCCCGGAGTTGTTCTCTGAGTTCCTGGTAGTTGTAGATTTCTCCGTTAAATACAATCCATACCGAACCGTCCTCGTTGGAAATAGGCTGGTGGCCAGTGTTTAAGTCAATGATGGAAAGACGCCGGAAGCCGAATCCGACCGGACCGGAAGAATAATATCCTTCATCGTCTGGGCCTCGATGATGAATAGACTTCGCCATACTCTTCAAGAGCGCAGGCGAAACATTCTCTTCCCGGTTAAAATTCAGTTTTCCGCAAATACCACACACAAAAACCTCCCTGTCTTATTCTTAAATTTATCGATTTTCGAATGCCAGGTCTTGCCAACCCAGAGCCCACTTCAAAACTGCCTTCCATTTCGTAACGGAAAATCGTAGAGACCCTTTCTTTCTTTTCATAGTCTCGAAAGGAAGCAGTAGTCCGAGAATTGCTAATCTCATCAGGGCAACAAAACCCATCACTATGCGGTAGGTGAAGCCGTATACTCCACCCCGCATCTTTCGAAACAGCCTCAGCATCGCCCGGTATTTCATGATCGTTGCCCAGTAACTCACGCTCTGCCGCGAACTGCTGCGGCCTCCATGATGAATAATGGCAGTCTCGCCTACGTAATAATTAGTGAATCCGGCTTGCTTGAGCTTGTAATTCAAGTCCAGATCTTCCGCATACATGAAGTAGTCTTCGCTATACATGCCCACTTTCGCGAACGTTTCTCGCCGAATCAGCATGCACGCTCCCGGAATCACATCCACTTTCATGATCTTCACGCTGTCAGAGAAAAGCGGGGCGATTCCCCAAAGCGAGCAATGGGGCCAGCGCAGTCGCAGGTATTCCGCATCCAGCGCCTGATTCAGAATGGTTGGAAACTTTTGTATCGAGCTCAGTTGAACTGAAAGATCTGTATTGAGTAATTTGCAGCCGACAATGCCGGCGTCAGGCAAGGACCTCATGTGCTCCATCATGATGTCGATGGACGGTGTGATTAATTTTGTATCCGGATTCAAAAGAAGCACATAATCGCCCTTAGAATGTTTAAACCCGACATTATTGGCGCCCGCAAAGCCAAGATTCTTAGCGCTCTTGATGATTGTGATCTCCGGAAATTGCTGCTTCAAAGAATCGACTCCGCCTTCTGGCGAGGCATTGTCCACAACCACGATTTCAAACGAAACTTTGCGCGTATGTTCTTTAACGCTGGCAATAGACTCGCGCAAATAATCCAGCGAGTTCCAGTTCACATAAATGATCGAGAGTTCCATCGGGATGTGGTTTACTTCCAGATCGTTTCTCTACCACTGAGCTTGGCGAGTTGTTGACCTTGAAGATAGCGAATTAATTTAGGATCATCGACTTGAGGAATGCGTTGAAAGTAAGCCGAGACATATCCGTAAAGCAAAGCTAGAGCTCCGAGTATGTAAGGCCGTTGCCGAAGCCGGGCGAAAGCTTTCGCAAATAAAAACAAAGGATGATAACCGGAGACGTAGTCGGTCTTTCCGTTCTTCACTATGCCTCCCCACTTTCCATAAGCTGCTCCTGTCCAGCGATGATGATTTACTTGTAAATCATGGAAACTCATCGACTTCCAGCCGAGCATGTTCGCTTTCACTTCGTCTAAAGTGTCAGAACCGGGGCCGACCCAAAGTCCACCCAGGGCCTCCCAGCAGGCTTTTTTATAGACTTTTGTCCCACCTCGGACGTGAAAAGTTGGGTGACCTTCCAAAGTTTTTTGCCCATTTTCACTGTGATAGAGGAAGCCTCCGGCGATGCCGAGTTTGGGGCTTTCGGCAAATTTGTCGAACATGGCTTCGAAATAGTTGGGCTCGAAGGAGAGGTCTCCGTCGAGTTTGCACATAAAATCCCAATCTTTGCAGGTGAGCGCGTTGAAGCCTTCGTAAAACGCTTCGATGATGCCGGCTCCCCACTTGCGGAATCCGCGATCCTTTCGGTGAACCGCGCGAATCCACGAATACTTTCGGGCATAATCGTCGATGATTTCTCCGGTGCGGTCTTTTGATCCATCGTCGACGATGACATATTCCACCGGACGAATCGTCTGGCGAAGCATGCTTTCAACCGTCAGCGGCAAGTACTCTTCCTCATCGCGAACGGGAGTGATGACGACGTATTTCGTGGGCATGATGATGATATATTTCGGGTTTTACTCAACTGCGTATTGATGGTTAACCTACGGGCACATAGATTTCCTCGTAGTTCAAAACTTTCGGCGTAACCTTCGTTGTCGGCGTTTGTATGTTGGTTACTGCAGATATCATCGCCATTAAGGCAAACCAGCTCACTTTTGACTGATCGAAATAGTTCACTCCAAAAAAAGCAGTCAGGTGAGCAAACAATGCGCAACCTAGGAACCAAACGAGCCATTCTTGTTTGTTGTAACCCGCCACTGCTCTTCGAGCTTTCCCAAGTCTCTTAAACATTCGGGTAATCATTGTGATGAATAATATAAAGGCCGCCAATCCTCCGGTTTCCCCAATGTTGACGTACTGGTTTTGTGTGTCCCACATGTCGAAACCCCAGTTGGCGGCATTGTTGGTTCCGATCAACCACCAGTCCCCCAAGTGTCTTATAAATTGGTCTACTAGCTCCGCGCGATGATAGCCGGAAGAACCGCCAGTCAAATCGATGTGAGCAATAACAAACCAAACCGGAGCCTTCATAACCAGAGCCAAACTGATTAGTGTGATCACAATAGCCCAACGGACCATTCGCATCTGTTTGCGTATTGTCCAAAGACATACGCCAATGATTCCAGCGACATATGCCAACAATGGCGTACTTGACTGGGATGTGATCGTCATGATTGTTGAGCCAACTAAACCAATAGTCGCAATTGACTTTGCTTTTCCGCTCTTCCACAACAAGAGAAAAAGTGGAAGCAAAGTTGCCGCAAAGGTACCGGCCATTAATGCATGTTGAAAGACGCCCTGCGAACGTATTTTCCCTTCTCGTACGTCCGGTACGCTCTGCACTCCCCCAAGAGCACCAAATGCATTTTGTAAGGTGTATTGTTCACGGACCATGAATACGGCCAAGATGAGCGTAACGAAGGCTAAGACTTTCAGTGTAGTGTAGATGTCGTTTCGATCACGGATCAAACATCGAAGAAGAAAATAAGTACCTGCCCAGTCGATTAAGAACCCGAGTTGATTAATTAGAGCTTGAGACTGCATGTACAAGAGAGTGACGGCCACTGCCTGGAACAGCGCACATCCAAAAAACGCTTGATCGACAGAATTGAATCCGCCGGAAATAAGCGATCCCTTCAAGTTGAATTTCATCACAACTAACCGAACAAGACCGGATAGGACAAGGATCCGGCAAACCAGCCAGTGCACCCCGCCTAAAACCACTTGCTGTCCTAGAGGGACAAAAAACGTGCAAAGAAGAAATGGGACAATGGCATACTTACGCGGTAAAACCAGAATCAGAATTATGGCGACGAGCATACCAATCAGGACGATTGGGCTCAAAAGGCTTACAGTGGCACCGCCGCCAATATCGTGGTTCTGGTTTGGCATCCGCTTTCACTTCTCAACTGTCATCGTTTTGCTCGGCTTAGCGAAAATCGCATGGATGCTTTCACCATCTCCGGCGAGCGCAGCGAGTGCGTTCAGAATCGGAAGAAGGGTTAAGCGGAACATCTTACGCGATGCTTTGCGAAGAAAGGTCCTAGGCTTAGCCCTAGCTAAAGGTGTCCGCGGAACTCCCGCTCTTCGACACATTTCATCAAGGATGTACCGCGTGCTCTGCTCGATGAAGACTTCCCGGTGGGTGGTGACCGAGACTTCTTGCAGGCCTACTGAGCTAGCAAGGCCTTTCAGTGAAGTTGGCGAAAAATGATAAAGATGACGTGGCAGCTCCAAGGCATACCAATATGACCCGAAAATATGCGCTCCAGCGGAATCGATGTTGGGCATCATGGCGTAAAAGATCCCGCCTGGCTTTAGCCAATTCGCAACTCTTTCGAGTATATCCCGAGGCTGATAGAGATGCTCGAACACATGAAAACAGGTAATGACGTCAAAACTGTTTGGGGAAAATGGAGCATCTAATATGTCTCCAACAAAGACCTCAGCACCGCTGCTGGCTTCAGCCTTTCTTGCAACCTCCTCCGACATTTCAATGCCGTAAAGCTTCCATGATGCGCTCCTCATTGAGCTAAGGAAACCTCCAGAACTGCAGCCGAGGTCCAAAAGGGAGCCACCGGATTTACTGTGGGACAAAACATCGCGACGTCCTTTCCAACGATCGGGTGAATCGCCTGCGGACGCAACGGAACGGTCATAGTCAATACCGTAATGTTCTCCCATTTTATCGGGCGATGGAGGTTCGCTTAACCATACAAGAGAACACGACGGACAACGCAGCAGTTCATAAAGTTGCAGTCTCCCGTGGTAACGATCCGGAGCCTGCAACAGTTTCTCCACTCTACCAGTTCCACAGATGGGACAGCAGGCCTTTAGAGATGTTGAAAGTTCAGCGACTTCGGTCCGCATTGAAGCTCCTTGAAAGTGCTTGTTCGGGGCCGTGCTCGTTTACGCGTCTCCAGCATCCGGATGCCCGATCATATGTCTTGATCAATATCGCCGGGTTCCCAACGATTACGCTAAGCGGGGGAAAACTTCTTGTTACTACGGAATTTGCTCCAACCACGCTGTTCTCTCCCAGGCTTAACTCTCCGGCACCACAGAAAATAACGGAGTTATATCCGAGCCAGCAATTCCGACCTATGCTGATTCTTCCACCCTCCGTGAGTCCTTGGGCATGGATAGGCATATCTGGATGCTTGTATTGATGATTGTGATCCATGATTAGCACGGAGGGAGCGAGGAGAACGTCATCTCCGAGAAGAATTTGATTTTTAGCGGATATCGTCGATCTCCGTCCTATTTTGCAGCCCTTGCTCAAGATGATTCTCTGATCTGATCCTTCAGACCCAGGTGCGATGTTCAACCAAACATCCGGAGCAAGATAAACTTCATTACCCATGCTTATATATGGCGACATAGCCCTCGAAATTTGGCATGAGTGATGAATTGAAACACCATTCCCCAAGCTGGCAAAGGGATATGTATTGCGCATCCAAAAGGTATTGAGCTTTGTCGACAAACGGGAGAAGTAGGATATCGGGTCCTCATTCACTCCATCACGGTCGGACATGCGATTACTCGCTACCTTGGTGAGCTAGTGC
>DASRFC010000068.1:0-22678 GCA_035651835.1 Terriglobales bacterium | reverse complement strand
GAACTTCAGAGACTGAATCTACAATGAATCCCAGCACCGTTCCTTTCACTTCGATTACTACAATTCGCGTTTGCTTATCGTGAGCAAGCTCTTCAAGCCCGAAACGCTTACGCAACGCAATTACGGGAATTACCTTGCCGCGCAGGTTAATGACGCCATCGACAAACTCGGGAGAATTTGGCACCCGGGTTAGCTGTTGTACGCGGATAATTTCCTGCACTCGCAGTATGTTGAGGCCGAATTCTTCTCCGGCAATATGGAAACTCACCAGCTGCAAAAGTTCGCGATGTCCCTGCCCAGAGTCGTGAAGGCCCATCATGTTGCTGGAATTTTGATTGACCATGCTAGGCGATGCCATTTGATTTCTCCTTCATTTCAGTTGATTCTCACAACAGATCTCGTCACGGCCCGCGTCAATGGGCGCCAGCAATGAGCGCCTTCAGGGGCGCCTCGTCACTAAATTGTTGTTTTACTCCTTTGACTACTTGCCTGTAACCATTCTCGTCTCCATATCCGCTGTGTTTAAGCTTGAAATTAGCGACCATTTTTTGCAGATCCAGTGCCAGCCCGGATAGATCCTGACAAGCCTTGGCGGATAGCTGCGCGCCACTAGCAGACTCATTTACCAGCTTGGCGATTTGTTCCATGTTATGGTTCACTTCGTTCGAAGCGTTGGATTGTTCCACAGCTGCTGTCGCGATCTGCGTAATCATTTCTCCAACTTGTTCCGCCATCCGAATGATTTGTTTCAACGAATCACCCGCTCGCGAAGTGAATTGAACTCCTTCTTCCACCTGGGAAGTGCCGGCCTGCATGGCAGTGACTGCGGCTTTGGTTTCTTCCTGAATTGTGTGGATCATTTGCGCAATCTCTTTAGTTGCCGTTACCGTACGTTCAGCCAGCTTTCGTACTTCATCGGCAACAACTGCGAAACCTCTACCCTGTTCGCCAGCCCGCGCCGCTTCTATCGCAGCATTGAGAGCTAGCAGGTTCGTTTGATCGGCAATATCATCAATTACCCCGGCAATGCGCCCGATCTGGTCAGAACTCCTGCCCAACTCCTCCATTTTTTTAGCTGTGCCCTCGACTGAATCGGCAATCACACGCATTTTAATTAGAGTCTGTTCAACGATTGCACCACCTTGACGTGCGGTATCCGCGGCATGGTGGGAAGCTTCGGCGGCTCTGCTGGAATTTTCCGAGACCTGCATGACGGTGGAAGACATTTGCTGCATAGCTGTTGCAACTTTTGCAGCCTGGTCTTTTTGGGTTCCAGCACCTTGCGATTGCTGGGCAGCGGCTGAAGAAATTTCTTTGCTGGCAATCGCCACATGCTCAGCCGTATCGGCAATAGAACGCATTAACCCGTGCAAGTTGTTTTTCATGCTATTTAGCGCGGTACACGCCTGGCCAATTTCATCGCTGGAAGTAATTTCCATATCTTCGATTGCCAAGTTGTTGCCGGCAATCTCTTTCAGCATGGAGAGCATACCGGCGACATCGCGGGTAACGGAATGCGCTACAAACACCGATGTAATCATGCCAAGCGCAAAACCCGAGACCATTAGGCTCAGCGTGACAGATTGATTCGACGATTCGGTCTTGTGTTCACTAGCAAGGCTGCTCCGCGCATGCTGATCTTCTTGGTTTTCTAGAGCAGCACAACTATCCATTACCAGATTCATGGCTTCTTGCGCAGGGGCGCTGAAAGCGAGATCAGAAGATTCATAAGCCCGGCTCTGCCGACGTAACCAAACCTCTTGATCGGTAATCGCAGTCAATTTATCGGTACTCTGCTGGATTTTCGCCAGTAAATCCAAGCCGTGTTGGGCAGTTATTTTCGACTTAATTTCCGCAATAAGCTGGGTGCTTTGCTTCTTTGTCTGGTCATAACGTTGGGTCGCCGCATCTTCACCGGTAAACGTATAGTCATTGGCCGCTCTGACTTGCTTCCGCATCGTATTTTCGATAGAGATAACAAGTTCTTTCTTCTGCAGGGCGTTATTAACTTCCTCAGCGCTCGATACCAGCCGTCTCACTGAGTAGTAGCCGAAACCTCCATTCAGCGTCAGCAAGAAAAGAAGTAGCCCGGAACCGACAGCCAGCTTGATCTTTAGGCCCAGTTTGTTCATCATTCCCTTCGCTCTTAAGAAAAAGGCCGCAAAAGTTTCTGACACATCAATCGGTTAGACAACTGTCAGATTTCATCGGCACACGAGGATTGAAACATTAGCGGTGCAGATACGCTTATGCAAATCTGGAAGCAGCACGCTCACCGCGGTCTGTTGCGCTTAAACTTCGCTAAACACCGTCTTCAATGCCCAGCGCGCGCTGCTAGAGTCTTTCCGGGACGTTTGTCTGCATATGGCCGTAAGAGGTGGTTTTGGCGGTTTTGAGACAGGGATTTACGTTCGGGACGTTGTTGACTCTGAGGTTCGTTTTCGTTCAGCTTGAAATTGCTTACCATATTCTGTAAATCAAGAGCCAGCCCGGAAAGATCCTGACAAGCTTTCGCTGATTGCTGCGACCCGTCTGACGCTTCTTTTACTAATTTGGCAATCTGCTCGATGTTATTGTTAATTTCTTCCGATGCACTCGATTGCTCAGTGGCGGCAGTGGCGATGTGAGTGATCATTTCCCCTACATGTTCCGACATGGAGATGATTTCTTTCAATGCATCGCCGGCTTGCGAAGTCGATTTCACGCCATCTTCCACCTGTTTAGTTCCGGCCTCCATCGCGGTTACGGCAGACTTGGTTTCATCCTGAATATTCTTGATCATTTGGGCGATTTCTTTGGTAGCCGTGGTCGTACGTTCGGCCAGCTTACGAACTTCATCGGCGACTACGGCAAACCCGCGGCCTTGTTCGCCGGCGCGCGCGGCTTCAATGGCGGCATTCAGCGCCAGTAAATTGGTCTGATCGGCAATGTCGTCGATCACGCCCGCTATCCGCCCGATCTGATCGGAGCTTTTTCCCAGTCCCTCCATTTTTTGGGCGGTGCTTTCGACGGAGGTTGCGATAACCCGCATCTTGCTCAGAGTATCTTCGACAATGCTTCCCCCTTTGCGCGCCGTCTCTGCAGCTTCGCGGGACGCATCCGCCGCTTTGTTGGAATTTTCAGATACTTGAAGTACGGTGGAAGACATTTCCTGCATGGCCGTAGCGACCTGATCGGTCTGGCCTTTCTGGATTTCAGCGCCCTGCGATTGCTGATTCGCTGCAGAGGAGATTTCTTCGCTGGCGCTCGCCACATGCTCGGCTGTCGATGCTATGGACTGGATCGTCTGCGACATTCCGTCAATGGCCTTGTTCAGCGCTTGTCCCATAACGCCGATCTCATCTGTTGAAGCGACTTCTACATGCTGGCGCAGGTCGCCTTCGGCAAGCGCTTGTAGCACATACATTGTTTTATTAAGGGGACCAAGAATACTCGCGCCAATTATGATGCCCAGGAGCGCGACAATAACTCCCGCGCCTATTGCAGTAATTATGAGAATCACTATTCGAGTGCTGACTGTGCTTCCCGCTTCCTTAACTTTGCTTGTAATCAGCTCTTGCGCTAGCTTTTCAGCTTCAGCGGTGGCTGCATAGTTAGCGTTTCCGACCTCTTGCATGGAGGCAAGTGCAGCCTCCGCTTTTTTCCTTTCCCCTTTTAGTGCCGCCGGAATCAATTCCTGTTCCATCTCCTGCAGATACGCCTCACCTGCCGGGCGCGCTTTTTGTACGAGCAAATCCTTAATTTGGCCGTCGGGGAGTAATTTCACATATTTATCGTTCGCATCTTTGTAATCCTGTTTCAACTGCTGAAATTTCGCGACACTCTGCTGCACTTTGTCGCGGTCGGTTTCCAGGATCATTTGTCGAGCGAGTAAGCGAAACTGCATGATGTTCAAAATGGGAGGGGTAAGATCGGCATCCAGATCAAAAACCGTTCGCATCTCGTTGTAGATGGGGCCGCCAATTTTAACTCTCTCGAGAGTTGTGTAAGACATGATGCCGAGAATCAGAAGGCCCAATACTGCAATACCCGTGAGTAAAAACAGCTTAGTTCTGAATTTGAGATTTTTCACGCGCTGGACCTTCCCTTCGTTTTGCCGCGAGACATTACGCTTTGCAGAAGAACTCCCGCGTAACATTCGCCTTACGGATAACTCTATCGACGGCAGGAATTTGGACTTTAATGGATGCGTACCATTGGTAGACGCGTTTGACCATTAGCGGGTCTTGATCCACGCATATAAATTGACGATGGCATAAGTTATACCGATATAGACCCGCTTATGTGGAGCATAGGATGTAACTCCGACATCGACCCCTGTGTCCAGGTACAGGCGGGATTGAACCTTGTAGTTGAATCCAATCATCATGGAGCTAAAAGCGGCGTTGTTGTGATTGAGAAGCGTGTAGCCGTATGGTTCCAAAACTAAATTGAAGCGTTGAGTTACTGTTAACCAGGAAGCCAGCGCGAACCCCGAATTGTGGTCGAACCCGGGTCTGAGTGTTCGGCCCGCCAGCAGCTCAATGAAATTGAAATCAAAGTGAAGGCGGCGTATATCTTTGCTCGCAAGAAACGAGAGGCTGTGATCCACATGGCCTGAACCTCCCAACGCTGCGCCCGCAGAAGGCATTTTCGCTGCATAGAACACGCCAAAACTTGGCGTCTTCTTCGTTTGTTTAGAAAGTTTATATCTCAACCCAAGCCATGTATCGCCGAAGCCGGTTCGGCTCCCACTCCCGTCAACTACATTCAAGAAGTCTCCTGAAGACCAATGGAAACCCAAATTGGGAGTCAGGCCGAAACGCAAACCACCGGAAAGATCGTCGCGAAGTGCTCCAACACCAGACCACTGCCGTTCCAACCCGTACTCAAGTTCAACTACGCCGCATTGTGTAGTGTCGGTTGCATTGGTGACTGTAGGGCGGCTCGGGATGGAACTGATACGTCCATTAAGGCAATTACTTTCGTTTGAATTTGCCACTTCCTGGGCATGCATCCAGATGCAAAGAAGCATAAAAAAAGAAGGCATACATAGAGAGATCCGAAGAATTCTCACTAACTTAGACCCAGATGACATCTCAGATTTTGGTAGGACCCAGGTGGGCGAACACATATCACTACATCGACAAATGTTTTAAAGGCTTGACGCTTCTGGATGTAACTCCTTGCATTTCACTTGTAGGAATACATGCGCGAAGCTCCACAAATAGAAAATCTAAGATTATTTTTATAAGCCTGTGATCGCTGGAAGTAAAAACTATCATTCAGGGGCGAATAAAGAGCTGAACAGATCCTGTTTCACTTAATTTGGTCCAGCGTTTACATAACATTTCGACATGCCACTTGAACACTGCCCTTGTTCTACATCGTCCGGGCAATAGGAGCAGTCGCATCGGAAGCTTACCGCGCCCTATACAGATCAAATTTTTCCTTTACTGAACGGCAGGCGCTCATTTGTATTACACTCAGCACGGCTCGGTCCGCTCCCAACAGACAGGTTCTTGCGTTGAGATGCGGATCGAGTGCAATTGCTGAATTCCATGAAATACATCCCACAACGCAAATGAGCTTAAAAGATATTGGTATTAAGGAGGGAATTTCCCTATGCGTATTCTTCGTAACCTTCTCGATGTTTTACTAATTACTGTCTTCGCAAGCTTGAGCTTTGCGCAAGAGAGTTCAGTAACTCATTTTCCCAAGTTGACTCCACAAAATAGCGGTACTTCGGAATTATTGATTGCAGTCAGTCCTGTGAATGCCCGAGTCGTTTGGGCAGCAGGGACGCACGGAACATTTGTTCTCACAACTGACGGCGGAAAGACCTGGAAGTCCGGTGTAGTAAAAGGCGCTAAAGGGCTGCAATTCCGGGATGTGCAGGGGGTAAGCGACAAAGTCGCGTATCTGCAATCGATTGGAAATTTTCCTTCAGATTTTCGCATCTACAAGACAGTCGATGGCGGCGCGACTTGGACCATGGAGTTCAAGAATCAGCTTGCGGGCGCATTCTATGACTGCTTCGCCTTCTGGGGTCCGGAGCGGGGAATTTCACATAGCGATTCGGTGAATGGAGTGTTCCCGGATATCCGCACCACCGACGGAACTACATGGCAGAGTATTAGCGGTAATATGCCGCCAGCATTGCCAGGTGAGGCTTCCTTCTCTTCGAGTGGTACTTGCATCACAACTCAGGGAACGGACAATGCCTGGATTGCAACTGGCGGCTCGACCATTGCCCGGATCCTAGCAACGACTGATGGGGGCGACACATGGGCTGCTTATAGTACTCCGATTGTGAGTTCGCCAAGTGCGGGCGCTTTTACGGTGGATTTCCGCGATGCTTCTACCGGACTGGTAGGTGGCGGCGACCTTGATCCGAGCGATCCAGACAATGCGCGGACGGCAATCTCGAACGATGGTGGAAAGACCTGGACGCTGACGAATGCGCCTCCGGTGACCGGAGCGATTTTCGGGCTCAGCTATGTGCGGAAGCTGGTTGGGAACTGTCTGGCACTATGCCAGGATACAACCCGCTATGCGGTGATCACTGCCGATACGGGTGGGGCGGCATGGACTCCCGATGAAGGCACAACGTGGTATGTGCTGCCGGGGATCACGGGTGGATGGGCGGTAGCATTTGCCAGCCCGAATGATGGATGGCTTGTTGGTACGGGAGGCCAGATTACAAAGATCAGCTTCTAACAGCTTCGAGAAGTGCGTTATACGCTAAGGTTCTGTTGTTCCCAAATGACAGCAGAAGTTAGCGGCAGGATTAAGGGAGCTAAAAAGCTCCCTCAAATCCTCCGCGACTTGATTTCCCATTCCAAGTTTTACTTGACTCCTATATCTGACCTGCTATGTTTGGGCACTTCCCAGGTAATCTCCAGGCCCAAATTCAAGGATGAAGGTGGACCCATGACCCTACGATCGGACTTCAAAATTCGAGCTCTCACTCCGGATACTCCTTCCATTGCCGTAGAAAAAGAGCCGCTTACCTCAGCGGTCGACTCGATTCTTATCGATCCAGGAACTGTCCATGGTCAACGAGCGGCCGAAGTGGATCGTGATCTTTTCATTGATGTAGACCGTATAGTCCGAAATCTGGAACATGACGATTCCGTTCCGCATCGTCGCCAAGTAGCTTTTCTGGTCACTCATGGGATGGGCCAGCAGGTGCCGTTCGAAACGTTGAGTATGCTTGGACAATCTCTAATCACGGAACACACAAAGAGGAGCTCGGCGTCCGAAGCGGGAGTGGATTCACGCGCAGACGTACGACGTGTGCGATTGACTTCGGCACCCGATGCTCCAGAACTATCTCGCGTTGAAATAACTTTCGGAAGCGAGAAGGGAGACAAACTGGATTTGCACCTCTATGAGAGCTACTGGGCACCATTCACTGAAGGCCAGATTTCTTTTCTCCAAACGGTGGCTTTCCTGTATTCAGCCGGCTGGAACGGTATCAAAACATGCATTTCATCAGCTAGGCGCAGGAGGGAAGCGGCCCAACAAGTATCTACCAGCGATCACACTCCCCGGCAGAAGCCCAAGATGCACCGAAATAGTCTCAGGCATTTTGATCGTTGGATATTTGGAGACTTCCATGACATGGCGATCAAGAGAAATACGTTACTGGAGCTAATTGCAATTGTGGTTTCCGTCTCGTTACTGCTAGCGCCGGCCTTATTGCTTTTCACGCCGCTCGGCGTATCGATAGGAAAATGGCTGTTTGATGGTTATGCAAATCATTATTTGAAATGGCCGCTGGTTGTCCAAATTGGAGTAGCGCTCGCTGCGTTCCTCGCCATGGTGTTGGCCTGGATCATTCGCTATTGTGTGGTCGAATATGTGGGAGACGTGGCAATCTATGTTTCTTCGTATAAAGTGAGCCGGTTTGATACTATTCGCAGCAAGATCCTTGAAGAGGTTTGCTCCGTTGCGCGGCAAATCTACTCGGCGGGAATTAGCGACGAGACACATCCCGCTTACGACAGCGTCGTGATTGTGGGCCACTCATTGGGATCAGTCATCAGCTACGACACCCTGAATTCTTCCATCAACTGGGATCAGGTCGAATGTGGCTCTAAGCGAAAAGTTGTGGAACGGACCACCCGCCTCATCACCTTCGGTTCCCCTTTAGACAAAACCGCTTTTCTATTCCGTACCCAGGTTAGTTCTGCTCGTAACCTAAGAGAGGCACTAGCTGCTCGGCAACAGCCTCTAATTCTTGATTATGAAAAATTCCGTCCACTGGATAGGTTTCGATGGATTAATATCCACGCCGCAGCGGACATCGTCAGTGGCCATTTGGATTATTACGATCTACCTCATGGACACAACGTAAGCGGGTTCAATCCTGTGCAGAACATCGTCGATCACGACGCTAGAATTCCGCTTCTTGCGCATGTCGAATATTGGGAGAACCCAACGCTGCACCATGTCCTGTATGAAGCAGCTCAAGTGGTTGTTCCCGTTTCTCAGTAGCGGAAATTACTTTGTCGTGGTCGACTCTTCCCTGGCTAGCTTGACCTTTGCCGATTCGAGTTCTCTCTGGACTTTGGCGACATCATCTGTGTCGACTTCTGCACCGACCGTCTTATTCCATTCTTGCAATGCGCGGTCCCAGTGGGTAACAGCTAATTTGAGATGGCCGGTTTTCTGGTAGAGATCGCCGAGGTGCTCCTGAACAGTTGGGTCAGCTCCCATGTGCTGAGAGGCCTTCGTTAGGTTATCTTCAGCCTGGTCGTATTTGCCGAGTTTGAAATAAACCCAACCCAGCGAATCGAGGTATGCGCTATTCGCTGGCTCAAGGTCGACAGCTTTCTTAATAAGGCTCAAGGCTTCGTCCAACTTCACCCCGCGATCCGCCAGCATGTAACCTAAATAGTTTAAAGTCATGGCGCTCTGAGGGTCGTTTGCCAGAATCTTACGAAAAGCCTCTTCCGCTTGATCGTTCTTCTTCTGCCGCTCATACATAGAACCGATCAGAAATTGAACGTACTCTTTATCATCTGGCTTGGTGGAGAGTTGCTCAGCCTTCTGGAGCGCTTCTTCGGCTTCGGGCCAACGCTTAAGACGGCTATACATTTGACCTAACGTGACATAAACTTCCCGATCTTCAGGAGTGCCTTTGAGTAAAGAACGTACCTGCTGAAGAGCTGGCTCCGATTGCCCCTGATCGGCAAGCTGTGAGGCATAGACCATCTTCAAACCGCGATCCTCGGGCAGCTTCTCCGTAGCTTCTTTCGCCGCGTCAGTCGCCTGTTGCCACTGCTTGGCTTCACGATAAGTGTCGATGATCTGTTGATATCCACGTACCGCATTGTCATCGCCTAAGCTCAACATCTTACGGAAGGTATCATTGGCGAGCTGGCTGTTTCCATTGTCGCGATATATAGTTCCCAGGCGCTCAAGAAAGACAGCGCGGTTATTCTTTTCATTCTGGCTATAACTGCTTTCGGGCTTTTCAGATTTTTTCAGAAGATCCTGGAGCACTGGGATTGCTTCGTCATAGCGTCCTTGCGCCTGATAGACGGCTGCGATGTTATAGGGAACTTCCAACGAGTCTGGCACCATGGATTGAGCTTTTTTAAGATTATCCAATGCCAGATCAAACTTGCCGCTCTTGCGATAAATTTCCGCCATGCTGATAAACGCTTCCGCGTCCTCAGGATTAGCGTCAGCAATAATCTTGTATTGCGTCAGTGCTGCATCGGTCTGCCCATCAAACATCAAATTTTGGGCAAGGCCGCGAATCGCGTCGAGATTATCCCGGTCAAGCGCAATGGCTTTCTTGTATGCATCGATAGCCTTCGCATAATTTTTTTGCTGTTCGTACGTGGATCCGAGAGCAGAATAAAGCTTCGCGGAACGGGCCGCATCGGGAACAGAACTTAAGGTCTGAGCTGCCCGTGTGCTATCACCTTCTTGATTGTAAAGAAGCGCTAAAGTGGTGATCGCCTCTTCTGAGTCCGGCTGCAGCTTAACAGTTAATTTATATTCAGCTTCGGCTTTTTGTAGATCATTATTGAGAGCATATAAACGGCCGAGCAGCAGATGATTGTCTGCGCTGTCGGGCTCAAGCTTGACTATTTGCTCATACTGTTCAATCGCTAACTTAAGAATATTATCCGTACCATTGCCGGCCTGCATGTCTCCCATGGAGCGGAGGTAAATGCGCCCAAGCAGTTTATGTGCCTCAAGATCATTCGGATTTGTTTTTAGTATGTCTTGCGCCTGGAGTACAGCATCGCGAATTCGGCCAGTTCTGAAATAGAGCTCCGCCAGCCCTGCCGTGAGGTATTCCGATGCCGGATCAGCATCAATTGCGAGGCGATATTCTGATATCGCTTTGCTGGCGAGATCGGCACGGTTCGAAACCGCGAACTGATCTTCATACATGTGAGCCAGCGTGTAATGATAATAAGCTGCAGCCCGGTCTGTTTTATGAACAGCTGTTTGCGTCGCGGCCTTTGAGTCGGACTGGCCTAAAGCTTGAACGAGAGGAGTTGTGACCACAAATATAAGAAAAGTAGAGTGCAAAATGATTTTCATCAAAGACCTTCGGGTTCCCCAAAGCATAGCGATTGGATGCCGAACCGCTGCCGACGGGTGCTCATAATATTGTAAACCTTAGTCAAGTAAAGCGGAGATTTAGGCTACACAGAGAGGGAAAACGGCTACTCGAAAGTACAATAACCCAAAGAAACTATTTAAATCTGCTCAGGCTACGAACTCGCTGTGATTTTCAAGTGGCTGCCAACGAGCTACCATGCATCCATCCGGAAAGACCCGTGCTTGATATTGAATCGCTATGCTACGTCCATCTTTTGAGAGAAGCACGAAAACGCCCTCCATCCCCCTTTGGGCCACATACTTCTCAAAAGCTTCTGGAACGCTT
Source organism: Terriglobales bacterium (assembly GCA_035651835.1). GTDB lineage: Bacteria > Acidobacteriota > Terriglobia > Terriglobales > Acidobacteriaceae > JAOAPG01. Next base: position 11,781 of record DASRFC010000068.1, on the reverse strand, counting down.
TCCCGGAGTTCGGGAGCGGTGATCTCATCGATAGACATGCGCAATAATTCAGCTCGCGAGTAGCCCAGCAATCTACAGACGCCATCCGTAACAGCCACATAACGGCGTTTGGTGTCAACGCAGGCTACATAATCTCCCGCCATCTCGGGATGGGAGTGAGAGTCGGCGTTGCGACAATCATGCGCGAAGGAAGATTCAATCTCTTGAGACAAAACTCGCAAATTTTGTTGAGCGTCACGAATTGCTTGGCGCTCTGGCGAGGACCCCGGTTCATTTATCAACTCTTTCAGTCGTTCCTGAATCGCAATAGTAGTGACTTCTAAACATGCGGCGAGTTTGACATGATCTAACTCGAGGAGCGCCGATTGATAAAGTTCAATCCACCTTAATTGCTGGCTTTCGTCTGGCATAATTTCGACTGGTTATCCTGACCGATTTACAGACGAGATTTTATCAAACCAAAAGCTCGTGAATAGTCTTATTAATGCCTGAAATGCCTGATGCCGGTAAAAATCATCGCTAATTCCAGCCGGTTGGCGGCGTCGATGACTTGCTGATCGTTAACCGATCCACCGGGCTGGATGATTGCGGTCGCGCCTACTTTTGCGATTTCCTCAACCCCATCTGCAAAGGGGAAAAATGCGTCCGAAGCTGCAACGGTCCCCTTTAACGGCAAGACTGCTTTCATTGCACCGATTCTGCAGGAATCTACCCGGCTCATTTGGCCAGCTCCCACTCCGACTGTCTGTCCATCGCGGGCGTAGAGAATTGCATTCGATTTGACGTGTTTGCATACTTTCCAGGCAAACAGGAGCGCGCGTTTTTCTTCTGGCGTTGGCTGACGTTCCGTTACTACCTTCAGATCGCTTTCTTCCAGTTTGCGTGTGTCAGCATCTTGCGCGAGAATCCCGCCCGAGACATTCTTCAATACCCATTTCTCTGGACTCGGCGTGACCTTCACCAGTCGCAGATTTCTCTTTGTTGCGAATCTTGCTTTGGCGGCATCATCGAAAGAGGGCGCCGCGATAACTTCCAGGAAGAGCTTTGCCATTTCTTCGGCGGTGACGCCATCAATTGGCCGATTCACGCCAATAACGCCTCCGAACGCTGAAACTGGATCGCATTCGAGGGCCTTTGTGTATGCCTCCACCAGAGTCTGGGCAGTAGCGGTTCCACACGGATTCGTGTGTTTGACGATGGCACATACAGGATCGGCAAATTCCTGCGCTAAATCCCAGGCAGCCTGCAAATCCACAATGTTGTTGTACGACAACTCTTTGCCCTGAAGTTGCCGCGCATTCGCTACGCCTACACCAGAACCGTCCGAATACATGGCTGCTTTTTGGTGAGGATTTTCGCCATAGCGGAGGTCCGTGATCTTGTTAAACGAGAGCCGGAGTGTTTGAGGGAATGTGTTGGATTGCTCTGGGCCGATTTGTCCGGCGTCAGTAATTCGCTCAAGAGTGGATGCAATTGCCGAGTCATAGGCTGCCGTCGTTGCAAATGCCTTTTGTGCCAAACGCCATTTGATGGCTAAGGAAAGAGATCCTCCAGATTGTTTCATTTCTTCGGCAATTGCCTGGTAATCCGCGGGAGAGGTGACGATAGCAACGTCCTGAAAGTTCTTCGCGGCTGAGCGGATCATCGACGGGCCGCCGATATCGATATTTTCAATCAGCTCTTCGAAGCGCACGTCAGATTTTGCAGCGGCCTTCTCGAATGCGTAAAGATTAACTACAACCATATCAATGGGCTGAATACCGTGTTCCGCAACTGCAGCGCGGTGGGCAGCGTTGTCTCGTCGATGGAGAATGCCTCCATGAACTTTTGGGTGTAGTGTCTTGACCCGGCCATCGAGCATTTCAGGGAAGCCGGTCAGGTCAGAGATGTCTTCGACGCGAATACCAGAATCGCGAAGCAACTTGGCTGTTCCACCCGTGGAGATGAGTTCTACATCCATGCTGGCGAGCTGTTGGGCGAATAGCACCAATCCGGTTTTGTCAGTGACGCTGAGAATGGCACGTTGAATTTTTGATTGCGGGTGGGACAATTCAGGCCTCAAGAAATGGATTGGTAACTAGAAATTCTATCAGGAGATCAGCCGTAGACGGCGCATCAGATCGAGTTTGGATGGTTTAAAATGATCCTGAAAGGCCACTCTAGCGAGCGGTCTACGCAACCTGGGCAGACAAATTTATTTTCGGATTTTAGTAGTTCAAATTTTTGCCCGAGCTTTTAACCGAACCTGCCCTTCCTGCATTTCTACCGTATATTCCACGGATTCACAGCCGTATTGCTGACGAATCTGATCCGTCTTCTTCTGGACGAAAGTGGTAAAGCTATCCATGTTGCCAGAGACAGGCTCTCCGGCTTTCTTTTTTGCTTCGGTCAAAGCGTAAAAGAGCTTTTCGACTTTATCGCGTTCGGCGCGAGCGTCGGAACACTGGACTGTAAGTGGTTGCGCTTCAGGAATTGGAGTTGCCATGCTGGAGCTAATGGATACAGAGACTCCGCCAGCAACTGCGGCGGCAGCTTGTGAGACTCCGTAGACCTTGTGTCCATGCTCGTGTTCGGTCGGTCTGACTCCTTGCACCGAGAGAATCGCGTCTTGTGGACGACGATATCCTTCCTCGCGAATACGGCCCTTCTTACGCCATAGGTCACTATAGACCGCATAGCGTTGTGCCATTTCGTTGTAACGAAACCGCTGGGAAAAACTCATTCGACCGCCGTCGCTGAATTTACGCAACAAGCTAAGCACCTTCCATTCGATATCGGTGGGCGGCTTTTTGGTAGGGTTGCTGAAGTAAACTTCGTATTCGATCTTCAGTCGTCTCAGCTGCGATTCCAGCACTGTTAGTTCTTCGTCGATCGTCACTCGAAAAATCTCCTGATAACAGTTTAGGAGTTCTGGTGTGACGAGAGGAGGTACCCGGTGGTCACGGGAGGGATAGAACGAAAGTCACTTTACTTGGAGCTCGACGCCATTTTTTTAACCATCGCCAAGACTAGTTTGCGGTCGCTGTCATTCAAACTTACGGAATAACGGCGAATTTGGCTTAGGAAACGAATCTCATCATCCGACAACTGCGGCAAGCCCTTCGAGCCGTTCGCATGCCCGGAGTCGTTGAAAAATTGTGATAGGGCAATCTCCATGGCTCCGGCAATCTTAGAAAGCGTGTCGAGAGAAGGAATGGTATGGCCATTTTCCACACGAGACAAATAGCAGCGCAAAAGACCAGTACGTTTTTCAATGTCCCCTTGTGACATACCTTTTTGCAACCGATAGTTCCTGATTGTTTCCCCGATGTTCATAGAAAAAACGGCCAACTGAAACCCCCGACGATGGACTGCATAGTAACCAGAGTAGTATCATCTGGCAAGAGAAAATTCATTGGACCTGAATTGTGTGAGTTGTACGCATGTTTGGAGGCATTAAATCGATATATGCCAGTCTCCCGGAATGTTTTCCCAAAGCTAAAATTCAGCTTCTTTAGTTCTTCAGAATGGTAGCTAGGAAGTTAACGGTGCGAGTCCACGCATCTGCTGCATCTGCCGCCCGATATCCAGTTTTGTTATTGGGATTTTCAAAAGCATGACCAGCATCAGGATAGATTTTTATATCTACTCTCTTGCCTTGCTGCTTTAGAGTTTGTGCAAATTTGTTCACATCGTCCTGCGTAATACCCTGATCTTGGCCGCCAAAATTACCTAAAACACTCGCATTAATTTTCTTAAGTGACTCCAGGTCAGTAGCTAGATGGCCATAATTAACTACATCCGCAGTCAGCGTTGGCTCTTGCAGGGCTACATCAAGGGAATACCCTCCACCCATGCACCAACCAATCGCTGCTGTGCGATCTTTTCTTACATTTGGCTGTGACTTGAGAAATTCAAATGCAGCGTGCAGGTCGCGTTTAGCGCGATCATCGGGAACGCCGCGCATGATTTCATGAGCGAGATCAGGTGTAGTTGCGACCTTACCTCTGTATAGGTCTATCGCGAGGGTGACATATCCTTGATCGGCCAGCTTTGAAGCTTGTTCTTTAATCCAGTCGTTCAACCCCCACCATTCATGTATGACGAGGATGCCCGGAAACGGTCCTTTGCTCTCAGGCGTGTAAAGAATGGCGTGAACTATGTCGTCCCCACTTTTGTAGGAAACGTCTTTTGAAGTTGCTGCCGAGGAGAAGATCGCACCCGTTGCCACGAAGAGAACAATGAAAGTGAAAGTCAGCAAGTTTTTCATAATAGTTTCGCGTTTCACCCTTTAACCTTAAAATCCAGTTCCGTATACATTGCGCCCTTCAATCGGATTTGCGATACGAAGAATCTCGCGAAAACCTGGACAAGTGCAATCCTAAGGCAGCCTTCATCAGTAGTTCAACCCAGTCCAGATGTACGCGTTGAACCGATCACTGAGCCTAATCAATAATTCTTTGGAAAGAGATTAGCTAGGCGGAACCCGAGGGCGGCTGTCCCTACGCGCACGGCTAAGAGTTGCTTGCGTGCTCGATTCCGGCTAAGACCCTGGCTTGGCGATAGTGCCGAACCTCCATCACAATTGCCGAAGCCAACACGATTGTTCCCACACAGATAGCGACTGGAGCCGCGACATGACGATAAGCCATTGCCATATTGGCAGGCACTCCCCGCAGGCGCGATCCAATTACGATCCCCAGGATCCCAAGGAACAAGCTGACTGCAAACGAGAGCAGCGTAGCAATGACCGTCGCCAGCACCACTCGGACTGGGATGAAGTACCAGCGAGGCTTGCGTGAAATTGTCTTGGTGGATGGCATTGTTATTCATTGTAACGCCATCAGAAACTGGGCGATTTGCGAAACTCGCGGCAATAGGGATAGAAATAAAAGGAAGCTTTTGACCGCAAAGATCGCGAAAACTACGCAAAGTACGCCAAGATAATCACGATGAGAATCCCTCGGCAGGCATAGCAAAAGCTACTTTGGTCTGGCGAGCGACGCTGGGTGCGCTAGAATATGTAGATGTCGCAAGCTGCACCTCCACTTACGCGCCCCCCGGCGGAGGTTGTTCGTCAGACGCCTGTCTCACAGGCGCCGAATGGCATCTGTTACGCCGTCTCGGGCGAGATGACCGTTACCGCTCCCGATCTTGAACGTATGGTTGCCGCCGTTCCCGACGCCGCTGCTCATGCACTAGAACGGAAGGCCTATTATTTTGTCCCTCTTACGGTCAATCAGGGTGAGGACACGGTAATCGCCGATCGCTACGATGTTGCTCTGAGTGACAATGCCGTTTGCCATCGCAATCTTGAACTGGGCGGCTCGCAGTGCATATTTATCTCGACTCGCCTGATGGATGATAAGTTTTCGGTAGCTTTCGAGTTTTATATAAATGTTGGACATGCCGTGGTCGAGAAGGCAGGAGTATCGAGGGATTTCGCGGATCTGGTCTGGAAACAAGCGGAAGGAAATGTGCGCGGCGAGACTTCGCTCGATGCGTGGGAGGCGCGCAAGCTGGCAACTGGCTCAGGACCGGACACGGAAAAGTATAAGAACGAATACCTGGCGGCTGCCTTTTCGGACTCAATCTCGATTTATCTGCTTTCGCTGTTTATAGACGTGGATTATTACGATCTGCGGGAACGGGATTACCCATTGCTGGCCCCATCAGCAATGGCTGAGAGGTTAAGAAAAGTGGCGGAGCTATTCCCGGCGAATCCCGGGTACGAATTCGCGATTTACTTCAAACGAAAAAGTTAGAGGTTTACTTCGCTACACCCTCGATCGCGGGAGTGAGTCACAGCCCTGTCTTGCAGCGAAGGCGCTGCTTTCGTTCACGAAAGACAACGGCGAGTCGAAGCATCCCTATGTTTGCGAGATTGCCCGGGCATAGGGATTCCTCGCAAATTACGCTCGGGTGACTGCTTTGGCATCGCTGTCTCAATAACCCGCCGCTGTTTACGACGATGCGTTAGCTGTTTTTTCAAGCGTCAGGCGCTTCTATTTGAAAAATTCAGCCATGTTCGCCGCGTTTTTTGCATTTCCCGGATAAGTCTTCACTCCCAAACCTTGGAGCATCAGACGCAGCGTATTTTGGTGCTGATAGAACGCTGTGGATTTATAACCCGGCTTGGAAAACTGCGGGCTAATTGCCACCCAAGCGACGCGTCCCCCGCCGTGTGTATTGTCTGATCCGGATTCGTCGAAGACTATTATCAACAGTCCCCCATTTTTAAAACTCGCACTCTGAATAAGCGGTCCGATATTGTTCTTAAACCAGCCGTCGGCGGTGCCGAGGGAACAATCGTGCGCATCATTGCAAAGATTCGGAGTGATGAACGAATATTCGGGAAAGCTGTTATTTGCAAGGTCAGTTTTAAACTGTGCGAATGGCACCAGGTTGAGCTTTTCTGAGCTGTTGACCACGTCCGAGAAAAACGAAAGGGGGCAGTGTTTACGGGCATATTTGTTTACGTTGGGAGTGATATAACCCGCATACGGCAAGTCTTCTTCATATGCCTTCCAGGTTTTGCCGGCGTTCAGTAAATGACGAACCACGTTGTCCGCGGTTACCGTTTGGTTGAAGTTGTCATTGTTGGTAATTGTGGCTCCAGTAGTGAGATTGAAGTAATTGCCAATCGAAGGATGTGTATTGGCGTAATAGTGCGTCGCCAGGCCGTATTGCTTAATCAGGCTGTTCAGATATGGCATGGAAGAATTGCCAACCACCGATGAGTAGTTGCTGTTCTCCTCCACCACGACGAATACGTGGTTAAAAATGGGCAATGTCTGGGCCGACAACAAGCGTGGCAGCATCGATACTATTAGAGCGAAAAGAAAAGTTATTCGGGGAATGCGCATGGTTGTTCTCCATCAATGTTTGGTTTGCGCGTACCGGACTATTTAATGGGATTTCGGTGGCAAAGTGTTTGAACCTTGCCCTTTCGTGTTTTTGAGGGATTTCTGTTTACAATCGTTTCGCATGCTCGTTACCGTCCGATCCTTCGCAAAAATCAACCTTGGCCTCGCCATTGGTCCTTCCCGGCCTGACGGATTTCACGAACTGCGCACTGTTTATCAGACCATCGCACTGCACGACATCCTTCGGGTGCACGTAGTTCATGGTACTGGCATTGAGATCCGCTGCGAGGATCCCCGCGTTCCCGGAGATCAGTCCAACACTTGTTACCGGATTGCCGAGCGAACGATGTTGGCTCTCAAAGCTCGCGGACGGGTGATCATCGAAATTGAAAAAAGGCTTCCGGTACAAGGCGGGTTGGGCGGGGCTTCGGGGAACGCTGTCGCGACTCTTCTTGCACTCGAGCTTGCTTTGAAGAAAAAGCTTGGCACAGAGCAAAGGCTAATAATCGCAGCCGAGATTGGGTCGGACTTGCCTCTATTCCTGATCGGGGGAACGGTCTTAGGGGTGGGACGAGGCGAGGAGGTTTATCCTATGCCGGATTTGCCATCGGTTCCGTGCGTGATAGCTTTGCCAGACATAGGAGTGTCGACTCCGCAAGCGTTTGCTGATTGGGATTCATTGTGTGGCGCGGGCGCCCTCGCCCGCGAAAGGCGGGCACTCGAAAAAAAGCGGGCCGAGCGAGGCTCGGCTTGGACGGGCGTGGGCGCCCGTCCCTACACAAGCAGCGTTAAGGCGAATACGAATCCCTACACAAGCAAAGCCGAGGCGGGTACAAGTGCCCGTCCCCACACGATTCATGCTGAAACGGGCCAGGGCGCCCGTCACTCCATCGAAAAAGAAACAGATAAATTGACGCCCGCTTCTCCCTCCGATAGAATGAATGAGCTTGGCCAAAGGCTTTCTGCGTGGTTGAGCGGTTCATCCGGTGTCCCTGTGAGCAAAGGCAGGGGCCGGGCCGAGACTCCGCTTCTCGACCTTGTCCGTACCGGGATCGAAAACGACTTCGAGCAGGTCGTCTTTCCTAAGTATCCCGAATTGCGAGAGGTTAAGAGCGAATTGCAACGAGCAGGAGCGTTTTACGCCTCGCTCTCCGGTTCTGGATCTTCGCTCTACGGGTTATTTGAGTCCAAGGCAGTTGCCGAAAAGGCTGTCGGCAGGCTGGCAAAGCGCGGCATACCATCGGTTGTCACGACGACATTGACACGCAGGCAGTACTGGAAAAAGTTTCTAGTTTCCGGGTCTTAAGATTCGAGTGGGTTTCGAGTAAACTGTGGGCCGCTTAGAATATGCAAGCGGATTACTGGGCCGTCGACTAATGGTAGGTCAAGTGCCTTTGACGCACTTTGTCTAGGTTCGAATCCTAGCGGCCCAGCCAGAAAAACAGGCTTCGGGCGCCAGGTTTCCGGTGCCTTGCCAAAGAGATTAGGTTACAAAGCTAGGAGCTAACAGCTAAGAGCTCATTGCCAAGGAGCTAGAAGCTATATGGCCACTCTTGCGACAGCGACGGAAAAAAAGGTAATCGTGAACCCCGACGAAAAGACCGACCGGAAGCCTCAGCGAGCGCGGGTTGACGATAAGTTTAAGATTTTTTGCGGTACGGCAAACGAAGCCTTGGCCGATGAGGTCTGCGCGTTTCTTGGCATGACTCGCGGCCAATCGCAGGTGACTCGCTTTAAAGACGGCGAAGTCTACATGCAGATCCAAGAGAACGTGCGCGGGGCGGATGTTTTCGTAATCCAGCCGACGTGCCGCCCTGTAGATGAGCATTTGATGGAGCTGCTGTTGATGATGGACGCGCTGAAGCGCGCATCGGCGCGGCGTATAACGGCAGTGATTCCGTACTTTGGATATGCGCGGCAAGATCGTAAGGATAAGCCGCGAGTTCCGATTTCTTCGAAGCTGGTGGCGGATCTGCTAACGACTGCCGGCGCGGATCGGGCTTTGATTGTTGATTTACACGCGCCGCAGTTGCAGGGATTTTTTAATATTCCGGTAGATCACTTGTTTGCTTCGCCGGTACTGGTCGATCACTTTAAGCGATTGAACCTGCCGAATTTGACTGTGGTTTCGCCGGATGCAGGCGGCGTGGAGCGGGCAAGGTTTTTTGCCAAGAAGATGGACGCTGCACTCGCCATCATGGACAAACGCCGCGTGGAAGTAAACGTCGCCGAGATTATGCACGTGATCGGTGACGTCGAAGGACGTACTTGTTTAGTGATCGACGATCTGATTGATACAGCAGGAACGCTGGTAAAGACTGCGGCTGCACTGATGGAAAACGGCGCTAGTGAAGTTTACGCTTGCTGTTCGCATCCGGTGCTGTCGGGTCCGGCGGTCGAGAATATTTCGAAGTCTTGCATTAAGGAAGTGATTGTCACCAACACGATTCCGCTGAACGAAGAAGCGAAAGCGGAGCCCAAGATTAAAGTGCTTTCCATCGCTGGGTTGATCGGACGCGCAATCCAGTCGATTCACGAAGAGACGTCTGTGAGTAAATTGTTTTTATAAATAGGAATCTAATTATGGCAACTGCAACAACTGAAAAATCCGCTCCCGACAAGAATTTGCTTGAAGCGCAACCCCGGCCAGCCGGCAATAAGAATGCCGCGCGCCGCGTGCGTGTGAGCGGGAAAATTCCCGGCATCCTCTATGGCGCTGGCAAAGACTCGCTTCCATTGAGCCTCGATCCGCGGCAAGTTACGCGCATTCTGCATTCGCAAAGCGGTCACAATACGATTTTCGATCTGGCCGTCGATGGCGGCGAACGCGCCAAGGCCATGATCGTCGATTGGCAATATGAGCCGATTAAAGGCGCGCTGTTGCACATCGACCTCAAGCGCATCGCGATGGACAAGACACTGGTTGTCAATGTTCCTATTGTGCTGAAGGGTGAAGCCATTGGAGTGAAACAGTTTGGCGGCATCCTCGAATTGCTTTTGCGTGAAATTGAAATCGAGTGCTTACCTGGTGATATTCCAAGAGCGATTGAAGCGGATGTCAGCGAACTGGTTTTTGGAAAAGTGCTGCGCGTTTCTGATCTCGCTCACGACGGCAAGTTGAAGTTCTTGACTGACGAAAATCAGCCCGTGGCGCACGTAATCACGATCAAGGAAGAAGTTGCGGCGACTCCGGAAGCTGTGGCTGCTGAAGTCGGAACAACGCCAGCGGAACCCGAGGTCATCAAGAAGGGCAAGCAAGAAGCTGAAGGTGAAGAGAAGGCCGAGAAGAAAGAAAAGAAATAATTTTTGGCGGATGTTTAAGTCGGTCATGGTCCTGAAAGTGGTGAAGGAACTAGGGCGTGAAATTGATCGTAGGCCTGGGAAATCCGGGAGAACAATATCAGCTCACGCCTCACAACCTGGGGTTTCTTGCCGTCGATCACATTGCAACCGGATGTGGAGTGGTGGTGAAAAACCGTCAGTGCAGGGCACTGACAGCACGCATAGTGATTGGTTCAGAGCCGGTGATTTTAGCCAAGCCGGAAACGTTCATGAACCTAAGTGGTATTTCAGTACGAGAGCTACTCGATGAGCATCAACTCAAGCCAGAAACCGACTTGATTGTGGTTCACGATGAATTGGATTTCCCTCTAGGGACGGTTCGGATTCATCAACGGCGCAGTTCGGCTGGAAATAATGGGATTGAGTCCATTATCGGAGCACTGGGCACGCAGGATTTTGTACGGGTTCGGTTGGGAGTTGCACCAGATTACAAAGTGAAAGATGGCGCGGACTATGTACTAACGCCATTTCGCAAGTCGCAGTTCAAGATAATCGACGAAGTGCTCGACAAAACTGCGGATGCGGTGAAGGCGATTTTGGCGGAAGGTCCGGCAGCGGCGATGAACCGCTTTAACCGGAAAGAAACAGAAGAAGTTTAGCTGCGGGATCCAGGGAAGGACCTGGATTGATCCGCACGCGAATGGAGAATTAATAAATGAATCGTACTTATGAACTGATGTTCATTGTCCGTCCGGATATGACGGAAGAGGATCAGGACAAACTGATTTCTACTTTGGAAACTGCTGTGACTACTTCGGGCGGCGCAGTGAAGAGCGTTGAGAAGATGGGTAAGCGCCGTCTCGCTTATGTGGTCCGCAGATTTCATGATGGCCTCTACATTCTGCTCACAGTCGAGGGCAGCGGTGGTTTGATTCACGAGCTCGAGCGTCGTTTGAGGGTGACGGAACAGGTCATTAAATTTCTAACTGTTCGCATTGACGAGGAACAGAAGCGCCTCGACAAGCTGAAAGCGATTAAAGAAGCGAAGCGAAAAGCCGCTACGCCTGCGGTCCCGGCCGAAGAACCAGCCGCGGAAGCACCGGCAGCAACGGTATAAGAACCGTCGCTAGTCCTTGGCTGTTGGTCGTTCGCAGTATCAGGGATGCGGACGATGCAAGCTCAGGGATTTTAAGGCCAACGACTGGCGACTAACGACAGATTTTAGATTTTAAGGAGCATCATGGCTGACGAAACTAGATCAACAGCAGCACCCAGTGAGCATTCTTCCGGTGGAGACCGCAGTGGCGAACGCCGTCCACCGCGCCCGGCTGGAGGCGGACGAGAAGGCGGCGGACGCAAGTTTTTCCGCCGCAAAAAAGTTTGTAAATTTTGCGTCGAGAAAATTGCAGTAATCAATTACAAGGATGTACGTCTGCTCGCAGGCTTTGTGGCTGAGAGTGGCAAGATCGTGCCGCGCCGTCTGACTGGCGTTTGCACGCCCCACCAGCGGCGTTTGTCGCTGGCTATCAAGCAGGCCCGCAATATTGCCCTGCTGCCATTTGCTGGACGCGCCTCGTAAACAGCTATTAGCTGTGAGCTTGTGGCTAACAGCGAGCTAGCATTATTCGGATCAACGAAAGCTGCACAATTCTTG
>DASRFC010000067.1:0-33659 GCA_035651835.1 Terriglobales bacterium | reverse complement strand
GCTGGGGCAAGCCGAAGGTTTGGGCAGCATTCATGTCAGCTTGAATCCAGATTATTTGTCGACCGGACAATTGACCACGCCATGGGAAGACCGCACACAGGCGCAACCGGAGAAGGCGTGCCGCATGGCAGTGGGAGCGTTCTTCAATGTCCCCAGCATTGGCGCAACGCTGTTCAACAAGGAGCCGATTGAACTCACGATCGACAATGTGCGGGCGATTCCACCGGCGGGCAATCCGGGCATGGGACGCATCTATCGCATGTTGCCGCTATTTAACCGCAGCAATCCGGGAGGAGCGCCGGCGGCTTACTTGACGGCGTTGAGCTTCGCCATGGGCACGTACTTAACCGAGCAGGAACTGGCAGCGTGGCGCAGCTTGCCAGACAATGCACAAGTGGCTTAACGATAGGCGAGCAAAACGACAGGCGAGCAAAGAATGACAACCAACGCAGGCAGTGGAGTATTTCTACCGGAGGAGTTCGGAGACCAGGGCTTGCTCGCGCGCAGCGAGCAAGCCTTGCCTGCTCTGCACGGCCAAGGCGAAATACCTACAACGTGACTGATCGCCGCACCTAAGAATTTAGAGACGGCACTTAAATACAAGAATATTTGATATTATTGATAACAATATCGTTAATACCAAGACAGTTAATTCCGCCCATAAATGATCTCGGAAAGTGAGCAGCCGTAGCGGTCGCGTCAGCTTACCTGAACCGCGCTCCCACCGCGTGCATCATTCCATCCCAGTAACGGGCAACATCCGTAGCTACATCGCCATTCTCATACTGGGAGTAAATTTTATGGTCTATGTGCTTGATTCCTGCACGGTACGAGGCTCCTGTAATTTTAAAGCAATGATCCAAACCATTGTTCCTCAATTGGGTCGGTTTCCATTTATGGAGAATGTAAGTACGTGCAGGATTAAATACCCTCATTACCCTATTGCGAAATATTACTAAGATGTTACATTTACGAGTTGTAGAAACCTTACATTCCAGTATTTTGCCAAATTGTATTCTTATCGTCGACGACCACGCTGTCATCAGGCGGACGCTCCGGCAACTTTTTGAGTCCCATGCAGGATGGGAAGTTTGCGGAGAAGCTGTCAATGGACTTGATGCCATTGAAAAGGCTCAGCAGCTTAAACCTGACTTGATTGTGCTTGATCTCTCTATGCCTGAAATGGATGGCTTGCAGGCGGCTCGTGTTCTGAAGACCTTACTCCCAACAGTCCCAGTGATTCTGTTTACTAACTTTGGGGAAGATCCTTTTATCGAGCAGGAAGCTCTGGCCGTAGGAATTCGGGAAGTTGTGTCGAAAGCCAATGCTTTCGGACTGCTGAACACTGTAGAAGCCGTCCTTCAGTCGCAGGAATAATGAAAGCCTGATTTTCATCGGACCAATTAAGTAGATCATCAGGGGCGCAGCCATTTTTACGCGGTATCGCCCCCGATTACCGACCAACTAGGCATTGACGGTAGCTGGCTGAACCTCATAAATGGGATACCACGAGGTAGCTGCCTTCAGCCGATCATTCACGTTATTGATGTTTTTCACCCCTTCTGTCTCAAGCCATTTGCGGAATGCACCCGCTCCCTGCTTCGCATAGATCGGAATGCCGTCTTTCCAGGTGGCGCGACCGCACAATACGCCGTTGAACTTCACTCCGGTTTCGGAAGCTAAATCCAAAGTCTCCGTAAACTCGGCATTGCTCACACCCGCGGAAAGATATATGAAGGGCTTTTTCGTAACGCCCGCAGCCTTGTGGAATAGATCGACGGCTTCCTTCTTACTGTAAGCAGCTTTTCCCGCGAAGGACTTTGTGCCCTCGACAAACTTCATATTTACCGGGACCTCGACCTTGAGGACGTCTACACCATAACGATCCTTGCCGAACTCACGCATGCTCTCGGTAACGATCTGCGGCTTCTTCTTGGCGTATTCAAGGCCCTTTTCATCCGCGCCTTCTTCGTATCCCACAAATTCAAGGAAAAAAGGCATGTCATTGGCCCGGCATTCGTCCCCTAAGCGCTCCACCCATGCATGCTTTTTATCGTTCACATCCTTGGAGTCAAACGGAGTGTAGTAGAGCAAAATCTTGATGCAGTCCGCGCCAGCTTCTTTTAATCGGCGAACCGACCAGTGGTCGAGCAGGTCGCCAAGACGTCCTGGCGTGTTCGCGTCATAGCCAGTTTTTTCATAAGCCATCAGCAAGCCGGCATTCTTGGCGCGGCGCTTTGATGCAGGTAGACCCCATTCAGGATCGAGCAAGATCGCGCTAGCGTGTGGCGTGAGAACTTCCGTGACGAGCGATTTGAATTCTTCCATCATCTCGTCGGACACAGCCGAGCCTTTTTCCTTAGCGAGTGACTTCTGCAATGAGCCGCGCTGATCCATGGCAGCGGCGGCGATTACGCCCTTTTCGTTGGACACTTTTTTGAGCCCGGCGAGTTTGCCAGGGGTGAGTTTCATGAGAATCCTCCAATTGAATAGTGGAACAGATTATTGTAAACCAGAGGCGGAAAATATAGGCCAGAGCTCGCGGGTACTGCTTAAGAAGTAGACAAAAACATTAAGAAGTAGGTAATATAACTACATTAGGAGCCGATATGGAAAAGGCGATCTCGGCAGCAGACGCAAACCGGAAATTTTCGCAGTTACTGCGGGATGTCAAGGAAGGGCAAAGTTATCTCGTTACAAGCCATGGCCGAGCGGTGGCGCGCATCATGCCGGTTAAAGATGATCGCTCGATATCTGGAGCCAGGTCTTCTTTGCTAGGGCGATTGCGTTCAGAAAGAACTGTCAAAGTTGGCCGCTGGAAAAGAGACGAGTTGTACGAATAGTGCGTCCAAATCCATGATTCAACTCATACCAAATGCGCCTTGCGCTCGATACTAACGTACTGGCTTATGCCGAGGGGGTGAACGGACTCCCCAAGAAGAAACTTGCCCTCGACATCATTGCAAAATTACCAGAGCGGGATACTTTCTTACCGACGCAAGTTCTTGGAGAACTTTTCAATGTGCTTGTGCGTAAGGTGGGCCGTTCGCCAGAAAGAGCTCGAACCGCGATTTTGAGTTGGCAAGATGTTTTCCCTCAGATCGAAACGTCACCCGCAGTTTTAGTGTCTGCCATCGATTTAGCCGCAAATCATCATTTCGGTATCTGGGACGCGGTGATTGTCTCGGCTTCGGCCGCGGCAGGATGCCGGCTGCTCCTCTCTGAAGATCTGCAAGATGGGTTCACCTGGAACAGTGTCACAGTTATCAATCCATTCGCCAAAGAAAAACATGCATTGCTTGCGGATTTACTGAGTTCCTAAACCACCCGCTATTGTCTTAATGTCAGCTTGCTCAAAGTTGCTTGCTGCTTCGCGATTAAAGTCTGCACGCCTTGTCGGGCCAGTCCGATCATGCTGGTAAATTGATTCTCATCAAACACCTGATGCTCGGCGGTGGCTTGCACTTCCACGAATTTATGTCCCGCTGTCATTACAAAATTCATGTCTACGTCAGCTCGCGAATCTTCTTCGTAGCACAGGTCGAGCAGAATCTCACCCTCGACAATTCCTACACTCACAGCGGCGACAAAATCACGCAAGGGAACTGAGGTCAAGCTTCCAGCCTCCACTAACTTTTCGAGTGCAATTCCGAGAGCAACAAAGGCCCCAGTAATCGACGCCGTCCGCGTTCCGCCGTCTGCCTGAATCACGTCGCAATCGATCCAAATGGTCCGCTCACCAAGGCGCTCCAAATCAGTGACAGCTCGCAACGAACGGCCAATGAGCCTCTGAATTTCGTGAGTGCGTCCACTGGCTCGGCCTTTGTTTATCTCGCGTGGTGTGCGGGTTAGGGTTGCGCGCGGAAGCATGCTGTACTCGGCGCTGATCCAGCCCTTACCTCTGTTACGCATAAATGAGGGAACCGTTTCTTCAATCGAAGCGGTGCAGATGACACGGGTGTTGCCAATTTCAATCAGAGCCGAACCTTCAGCGGTGTGAATGAAATCGGGAATGATGTTAACGGGACGAAGTTGGTCCGGCGTGCGATTGTCTGAGCGATAGTGCATAAGTTGGCGATTGTAAATGAAAACTGCCACCTGAAGAGGAACGCATGCACTGTTACAATGCGACGTTAACCATCATCCTCTTGGAGGTCACCCTCGATGAATTCAACGAATCGCCGTGTTTTTCTGACCAAGTCTGTTGCCCTTGCCTGCGGCGCGTTCCTGCCGGTCTCAGTACTGACGCCTGTTGCAACTGGCAAAGAGCCGAATCCGATTCAGAATGATTTATTTGACCGCATGGTTTGGATGAATGAGCCCGCATCCTGGAAGAAGTCAGCTGGCAAGCTCTTCGTGCGCAGTCGACCTAAAACGGATTTCTGGCGCAAAACTGCTAGTAGTGAATACATTGCCGATAATGGTCATTTTTTTCACTTACCCGTTAAGGGCGACTTCATTTTCGAGGCACGAATTAACGGGCAATATGCCGCGCTCTACGACCAGACTGGGCTAATGGTGCGGGTCGACGCCGAAAACTGGGCTAAGTGTGGTACCGAATTAATTGATGGGACCCGCTATGCCGCGGTTGTGTTTACCCGCGAATTTTCCGATGGATCGACCATGAACGATTTATCACCGGATCAACCAGTGTGGTGGCGTGTGGTGCGCAAAGGCAACTCGCTCGAGACCCTGTGTTCTCTTGATGGGAAAATCTTTACGTCAGTTCGCCAAGGCTACTTGGTTCCGGATCGTCCGGCTGAAGTCGGAATTATGTGTGCATCGCCGGAAGGGAACGGATTCGACTCCGTCTTTGACAATCTAAAGCTTACATAATTCAAAAAGGCGGCAGATGATCATTGCGACACTTGTAGTTCGCTTGCCATTTGTCCTACGGCCGCAACATCATAAAAATTCATTAGATCGGCATGTCCAGCTAGCGTGTCCCGCTCTTTTCCATCTACCAGAATTCTTACCCGGGTCAGCCCTGGGACATTCGCGGATAGCGTTTGCACCATGGAAGCCACCGTCAGTTCCTCGACCAGGACTCCGGAGCGATGACCATTGGCAAAAGCGCTATTTATGTCGATGACAGCCAGACCAGGGTCGACCAAATAAACATCCCGAACCTCGGAACCAGCACTGAGTTCATGAGGCGAGGCTTTGTCTAAATAAAGTGCCACCAATGCCTGTAATAATTCGTGTGCGCGTTGCTGGCGGCCTTCGGGAAGAGGAATGCGGAACGGTTGCGCCCGCAGAATACCGGGATCATCGTAAGCCACATAAAGAGTGACTTGCTCGCTAGCACCAGTTACTGGCGCCGTGACGGGCTTATTGTTGGTTGACGATGGCCGAGTTTCCTCTACACGCGCGCGCATATTCCATAAATAAACGCCCATTGTCAGCGAAGCCGTCAATAGGATAACCACTCCAATCAGCAAGTGCCTGGGAATCAATGGACTGCCTCCAAACTCGTGCGTGCCTCCGATAATCCCATTGCCATGGAAGCTGTAATGAGTTGTTGATATTCCACAGAGTTGAATCCCGGAACTCCGTCCTGTGGCGGTGCGAGTTCGATGGCAATTGCAGGAACTGAAATATTATTCAGAGGCTTCAATGATGCACTGAAGTTGTGACTGGCAACATGATTAGCTTGGAACTCAGTGGTCAAAATCTTAATCGCATTCCGGCTCGATACAAGGTAAGGAGATTGTGCCTGGTTCCACGGCAAAAATGGCCCACGGATCTCTTCGCCCGACGGCAGCAGCGCCGAATATAGCCCTATACTCGTTCCTTGCGCCGTCGCATGCAAGCAAATGTAAATGGCGGGATGCAGCGAGTTTGCCACATTCGCCCGCTTATCTTCCGGGAGATTCGTATCTTCATTACGCAGCAACAACGCGGGCATTCCCCGCGACTCAAGTTCCTGCTGCAGCCGACGCGCAAATATCAGATTGATATCCTTCTCTGCTAATTGCGGGCTCAGAATAGCGCCACGATCTTCGCCGCCATGGGCTGCATCTATGACCGCGAAATATCGCTTGGTGCTTGAATTAGTTAAAGCTGAAAAAGCAGCAGGCATAGCTGACGAGGAAGGTGTGTTTTGGGTTGTGGGGGTCGGTGCGCGTGGAGCGGGTGCAATCGTGATAGTTCGTCCGTCGTTACTGAAAGTTGCGAACAACGGAGAACTGCCATTTACTGTAATTTCTGCTGTGCCATCCTGTTCTTGATAAATTGCGGAAGGAATTATTTTGTTGTCGAAATTCAGATTGGGACTATCGCTCGATAGAAGCGGTTCGCGGGTAAAGGTCATCCGCAACCTCCCGGGTTCGGTGGCAACGACAGGATTTACCGGAGAGCTAAAATTGATTACCAAACTCGGCGGAATCGTCTTATTGATCTGAGTTGCAAAACGGACTCCCACCGTACCAATAAAAAGACGCCGAGACGCTTCATGAAAAGTGACAGGTCCTCCAAGAATACGCGGAAGAAGCAGAGATAACGAAGACAAAGGAACCAGCCCACGATTGCCTTCCAGCAAGAATGGGGCAGGCAAATCAAAATCATTGCCGTGGACGCGAACTCGAGTTTTATTCGCGGTGAACTCGCTCTCGACATCGTTATAGCGAACTTTCCAGCTCTCATGCTTGCCCTTTGCGCGTACTTTGCCGAGGGGATCTAGAATTTCAAGCAGGCCAACGTATTCTTGTCCGTTGCGATCGGTTACAGCGAGAGAATAATTCGCGACCGTCGAATAGATGGAGATGTGCTGCTCATTTCTAGAGAAACCAGAAACAAATAAAGCACTGAAGGGAAATGTTAACGCGAGAATCGTTCCAGCAACCCAGAATCCGATACCATGCGTGGATACGTTCATCATCAACTTGATCGGAAATCGCCAGCGAAAAGAATATTAATCCAGTGCGTAAACCGTTAATCCACTCAGCAATTTTGGATAAAAATCTGTCGATTTCTGCGGCAATACCTCACCGGCAAGTGCGATATCCCGCATTTGTTGCATGCGTACTGGATTCATTAAAAATGCAACGTTCGCTGATCCATTGCGAACTCGCGATAAGGCCTCTTCCGCATCGCGAATATAGCTGACATTCTGTTGATTGCGAATTGCCTCCTCCGAGATTCCCAATACACTTTCCAGCAGGCATTTATGCAACTGAACTACATCCAGCGACTGCTGACGCAATGACGATCCAGCCAACAAATTCGATCCAAAGGTCTTCGGAGTATCGAATAAAAATGCACGGTTTGAAGTGATACCCAAAATCGCGGTTCCAGCATGCCCAGCTTCCCTTAAAAGCCCGGTAGCCCGGATGGCGCTGATGGCTGGATCTACCTCTTCCACGCTGAAGTAGGCTCTTGCCTTTTCCCGTAGCGTGTCCGCTGAAAATGAATCAAGACCATGCACTACTCGATGAGTAGGCAAAATGACGAGCCCTGGACTCTCCATGTTGACGCAAGTCATCATAACCATTTCGTATGGAGGCAGTTGCTGGATCCTGTGCCGAAGTAGCTTGTTTTCTTTGGCATGTTCGCTAATATCCCCGGTTACCGACGCCAATTCTGCCGCCCGGCGCTCGTTGCGATAGGTGAGCGCGGTTTCATAGCGGTGATGGCCGTCCGCGATAATCAGCTTCTTTTCCTGCATTTTGGTTCGGACCAGTTCGATGACATCGGGACCATTTACTTGCCAGAGCTGATGTAGCACTCCATACTCATCGCGTAACTCCACCTCGGGACACTTTTCCGAGATTAGAGCAGCTTCTATCTCAGAGCGAGAGTCACTGTAGAGCATAAAGATTTGCCCGAAATGGGCACGAGTGGCTCGAAGGAGGTCGAGACGATCCGCTTTCGGTTTCGCCAACGTCTGTTCATGCCGAAAAACAATCTTTGCAGAGTAGTCTTCGATCTGGCCAAGGGTGACAAAACCGCTACGTTGTAACTGAGTTTTTCCGTCGGGTGAGCTAAATGTTTGCACATAACGATAAAGAGATGGCTGTTTGTCGTGCAGAAAGACACCTTCTCGTCGCCATTGCAAGAAATAATCCGCAGCTTGGACGTACCGGTCTTTTTGAGGATGGGACGAGGAATCTTCTTTCCCTAATATGATCCTCACCAGGTTATACGGACTAACATTGAAATAGCGATCCTGCATCTCGGGAGTGATTTTGTCGTAAGGCTGAGTAACGACATCAGATAGCGGCACGCGCGTCGGGTCGTAACGGTGCGCTCGAAAAGGTGCAATGTTGGCCATGAAGGGGAAAAGCCAATTGTACAAGAGGCCGATCTATGAAGAAGTTGAACCAAAAGGAAGACCTGTAAATGTAATCAGTGGTTTAATCGCTGCTGTGGAAGCCTAATGAGCAGAGAACTCTGAGTGGTTGGCGGAATGCAATGCTGATCTGCGGTTGCGCTTGAAAATGACTTTAATTTGACAATCATCTCATGCGTGAGGTGATTAAATACAGGCAACTGGATGGCAGGCAAACTCTTGCGATATAGAGGCCATCGAAAGATTTAGTAAAAAGAATGGCTCACGGCTATCCTCTGTATGGTACGATCAGCGGCAATTGACGAGGTATCCATGGCCCGCAAAGATGGGCGCAGGTCCTCTGGTCGTCCGGCCCGAGCCCACCCCGCATCACTCCCAGAACCGAGAGCCCTTATGCTGTCTTCCAAGGAAAATCCTTTTCTCCCGTTCGGCTTGTTCGCCTCAATCGTGTTGCTGATTTGCTGCCTTTTCACCCAAGCTTGGGCTCAAAGTCCTGCCGATGTTGAGGACGTACATATCAAGCCCCGAGTGACAGAGAAGCCAAAGACGGATGATGTTTTAACCGCGTCCGTAAAGACTGGAACCCCCTTCATCAAGAAGGATGTCAATATAGTTTTGGTCCCAGTCACGATTACCGATCCCATGAACCGTCTGGTGACTGGCCTTGATAAGGAAAACTTCCAGGTTTTTGAGGGTAAGGACTCTCAGGAAATCAAACACTTTTCCAGTGAAGACGCTCCTATTTCTTTGGGCGTGATCTTTGACATGAGCGGCAGTATGAACAGCAAGATTGAACGTGCTCGCGAGGCGGTGGGAGAGTTTTTCAAAACGGCCAATCCAGAAGACGAATTCTTCATGATCGCGTTTGCCGACAAGCCAGAACAAATCTCCGATTTCACCAACTCAGTCGAGGATATCCAGGGCAAGCTGATTTACACCGTGCCTAAGGGCCGCACTGCTCTGTTGGATGCTATCTACCTTGGTGTGAGCAAGATGCGTCAGGCAAAGTACCCCAAAAAGGCATTGTTGATCATTTCCGATGGTGGAGATAACCATAGCCGTTATACAGAGGGTGAGATCAAGTCTTTGGTGAAGGAAGCAGATGTACTCATTTATGCGATAGGGCTTTACGATCACTATTTTCCAACCGAAGAAGAACGTTTAGGACCGGCTTTGCTCACGGATGTTACAGAATTGACTGGTGGCAGAGCATTCACCATCGACAACCCCAATGATTTAGGAGATGTGGCTACAAAAATTGGTATTGAGCTACGCAACCAATATGTACTCGGATACCGTCCAAAGAACCCTGGTCACGACGGCAAATGGCGTAAAATCAAGGTGAAACTCCTTGCGCCCAAAGGCTTGCCGCCGCTCAAGGTTTACGCTAAGACGGGATACTATGCTCCTACGGAATAGTCGTGTTTTTTTTCTAGCTATAGCGCCTGTTTTCATAAGCTTATCTGGGTTTTCTCAAATTCCCGCGTCCTCAGGTGCAAGTTCGCCCCCTACATCTAGCACCACCACGCAACGGCCCTCAGAAAACCAGCCAGTAGGTCAGGCGCAAGCCACTGGTCAGCCGCAAGCTTCTCAACCCGCACCGCAGGGATCTGAACCGACACAGGCCCAGCCGTCAGGGAATCAAGCTGGACAGTCCGGCCAAACCGCGCCCCCCGCTTCCCAGGGACAAGCTCCGGAAAACGATCAAGGCGATAACGGCGTCTTCGTGTTCAAAAAGGAAGTCGAGGAAGTTACGCTTCATGCCACCGTTGTGGACGAGAAGATGCGCCTTATCACCAATCTCGATAAAACCGCATTCACGGTTTACGAAAACAATCAGCCCCAGGCAATCACATCATTTAGGCACGAGGATGTTCCAGTGGCGATGGGCATCGTCATCGACAATTCTGGGTCGATGCGGGAAAAGCGCGAAGAAGTAAATAAGGCTGCGCTAAATCTTGTGCGCTCTAGCAACCCTGACGACCAAGTCTTTGTAGTTAATTTCAATGACGAGTTCTACCTCGATCAGGATTACACCAGCAATATTAAGAAATTGGGAGATGCTCTCGAGAAAGTAGAATCGCGAGGCGGAACAGCGCTTTACGACGCGCTTGTCGCTTCATCCGATTACCTGAAGCAATCTAAGTTGCAGAAACGAGTTCTCTTTGTTGTGACGGATGGCGAGGATAACGCGAGCCGGGACACGCTGGAAGAGGCGGTGAAGCGGTTGTCAGGCGAAAATGGTCCCACGGTCTATGCGATCGGATTGTTAGGGGAAGAGAAACAGCGCCGGGCACGACGAGCGATTCAAACCCTGGCAGAACGTACGGGAGGAATAGCATTTCTTCCCCGCACTCTCGGTGAAGTAGACGATATTAGCCGAACCGTTGCTCATGACATCCGAAATCAGTACACCATTGGTTACAAGCCTACGTCACCTCGCAGCGCCGGCGGGTACCGTACTATTCATGTCACTGCCATGGCTAAAGGCGATGGCAAACTGACGGTTAGAACTCGCAGTGGCTATTATCCCGGACAGGAACCGCCTCCCGGCGGAATGAATTAACATCGGATCACTGTGCTGCTTTAGGGAAGAAGAAGAAAAATTGCGTTTGGCGACAGATCGCGTAGTTCCGCCAAACTCAGAATGCCAAAAGCGAGAGCCGTCACTCTGGTCCGTCAGTATGCCCTTTGCTTGTTTGCACCATCAATTCAATACTGTCATTCCGAACTCGGTGTTGTTTGCCGAGGAGGAATCTTTCCCGCACCCCATTCAGCTAGCGTGGGATCCTCCGATTTTGCTCACGACTGACAAATGATCATCCAGGTGCGAACTTTCTTCCCACAATTGACGCCTTAACTTCGCTTCCGTACTCTGTAGGGTGCCCATGAGAGCCTCCGAGAGCACCCAATTGCTTGTTGCCGACGACATTACCGAACTCGTCGGCCAAACTCCCATGCTTCAACTGAAACGGCTGGTCCCACCGGGATCCGCAACCGTTTTTGCCAAACTGGAATACCTGAATCCTGGCGGAAGCGTTAAAGACCGGGCCGCAATTGGCATTATTAAACGAGCCGAGGAAGAAGGACTCCTCAAAACCGGCGGGACCATCGTGGAAGCAACCGCCGGGAATACGGGAATAGGTCTGGCTCTCATTGGGGTGAATCGCGGGTATAAGGTCGCTCTCTTCGTCCCCGAACGGTTTTCGGAAGAAAAAGTGATCATCATGCGTGCGCTTGGCGCAGAAGTCACGCGCACTCCGGAGGCCGACGGAATGCAAGGTGCCATCCGCCAGGCCAAGGAACTTACGGCTCGCACTCCCGGAGCTTTTATGGCTGGCCAGTTTGAAAATTCCGCTAATCCCGATTTCCACTACGAAACAACTGCCTTGGAGATTGTTGAGCAAATGGAAGGAAAAATCGACGCGTTTGTTGTCGGCGTGGGAACAGCGGGTACCTTTACCGGCGTATCCCGGTATTTGAAGAAGCATTTACCCAAAGTTCTTGCTTATGCTGTGACAACGCAAGGATCTGTATTAGGGGGCGGAGAAAAAGGGGAGCACAAGGTCGAAGGCATTGGATCCAGCTTTATTCCTGAAATTTTCGATCCTTCGGTATGCGATGGGGTTCTAGTCGCGACCGATCCAGAAGCTTTCGACATGGTGAAACAACTGGCCGCAAAGGAAGGTGTTCTGGGAGGCTCGAGCGCTGGAGCCAATGTATTTGCGTCTTTGCAGGTTGCGAAGCAGCTAGGGAAAGGGAAGAGAATAGTGACTATGATTCCAGACTCCGCAGAACGCTATTTGTCAAAAAAGATTTTCGAGGGCGGAATCTAGAATCAAAATCGCGTAGGGACAGCCGCCCCCGGCTGTCCAGTCGAGCATCGCTCGACACTAATGATGAAATTACGACAACGTTGTTCTGAAATAAACATGCCAAAGAATAACCAATCCGGTTTTGCCACTCGCGCCATTCACTCCGGTCAAGAGCCTGATTCTGCAACCGGCGCGGTTTCGCCTCCCATTTACCCAACATCCACTTACGTACAACAAGCGATTGGCCAGAACAAGGGATATGAATATGCCCGCGTGTCGAATCCCACTCGTACTCGGCTGGAAGAAAATCTTGCCACACTTGAAGGCGGAATCGCCTCGCGCGTATTCGCAAGCGGGATGGCCGCGATTAATGCGATCACCACGATGTATAAGTCTGGTGATCATGTCGTCTGCGGTAACAATCTTTATGGCGGTACACCACGGCTCTTTAACCAAATCCTAACCGGATACGGGCTCGAATTTACCTACGTTGACACCTCTGACGTGAAGAACGTCGAGCGCGCACTCCGGAAGAACACTCGAATGGTTTATATCGAGACGCCAACGAATCCCCTGATGGCACTGAGCGACATAGAGGCCATCAGCCGCGTTTGCCGCCGTGCTAAAGCTGAATTTGTCGTGGACAACACTTTCATGTCGCCGTATTTTCAGCAGCCACTCACATTGGGCGCGGACATGGTGGTGCATTCGACAACAAAATTTCTAAACGGTCACAGTGATGGTCTCGGCGGGGTGGTTGTATGCACAAAGCCGGAGCAAGTTGAACGCTTGAGTTTTGTGCAAAAAGCCGCGGGAGCCATTCTCTCTCCTTTTGAGTCTTGGCTAATTTTGCGTGGTGTCAAAACGCTTGCCGTTCGCATGGAGCAGCATGATAAAAATGGACGAATTGTCGCCGGCTATCTCTCGACTCACAAAAAAGTGAAAAGGGTTTACTATCCGGGATTGCCTGACCATCCGCAGTATGAACTAGCGCAACGTCAAATGACTGGCTTTGGCTCAATGATTTCCTTTGAAACCGGTTCACTTGCCAACGCCAACAAGATGCTGAAAAAAGTGCGGGTATGCTCGCTAGCCGAATCGCTCGGAGGAGTGGAAACGCTGATCTCACATCCGGCAACCATGACTCACGCGGGAGTGGGTGTGAAGGGAAGAAAAGAAATTGGAATTACCGATGGTATGGTAAGAATTTCCGTGGGCATTGAAGACGTCGCTGATATCGTTGCCGACTTGGATCAGGCCTTGGCCGCGATTTAGATTTTCGTCATGAATATCGATTGGATTCGTGAGTACTGCTTGTCTCTGCCGCATGCAACTGAAACTCTGCAATGGGGCGAAAGCCTGGTTTTTAAAATCGCAGGGAAGAAGATGTTTGCAGTTCTCAATCTGGAAGCCGGCCCCGAACGGCGATTGGCATTTAAGTGCACGCCCGAAAAGTTTTATGAGTTGACGGAAATCCCCGGCATCGTCCCCTCACCATATCTGGCGAAGAGTCATTGGGTGGCGATTAAAGACATGAATGCGCTGCGATCGTCTGAATTGCAGAATTTAATGACGATTTCGTATGACTTGGTTTTTGCGAAGCTGCCGAAACGAACACAGACGGAACTGGCCGCTAACAGAGCTCATACTAGTGAGAAATTAAAAGCTTCGATCCGAAAAAGTACATTACGCAAAACGCCACGTCGTAAGTCACTCAAGTGAGTCTGATCAACTGACTCCGCAGTCAAGAGATTTTAGCTATGCGTTGGACGCCTGTGTAATTGGCGCTGGTTTATAGTCCGATTGCATCGCTTCAATAACCGAATCCGCGAACTTTGATGTCCCCGAACTTCCGCCAACATCGCGTGTCAGCTTTTCTTTCGTCCGGTAAACTTCTTCAAGCGCTGTAGTGATTCTCGCCGCAGCCTCATGTTCGCCCAGATGTTCCAGCATCAGCAGGGCGGAACGCAGAACCGCTGTGGGATTCGCAATGTCTTTCCCCGCGATATCCGGCGCGGAGCCGTGTACAGCTTCAAAGATCGCGCACTGATCACCGAAATTCGCTCCGGGAACAAATCCCAATCCGCCGACAAAGGCTGAACAAAGATCGGAAATGATGTCGCCGTAAAGGTTCTCCATGACGAGAATGTCATATTGATAAGGATTCATCACCAGCTGCATGCAGGTGTTATCGACAATGTGTTCACCGTAAGTAATCTCCGGATAATTTTTTGAAACATTGCGAGAGCAGCGAAGAAACAGTCCGTCAGAAAGCTTCATAATGTTGGCTTTGTGGATGGCATGAATCTTCTTGCGCTTGCTCTTCCGTGCGTATTCGAAAGCAAATTTAGCGATACGAGTAGATGCTTTCTCGGTGATGATCTTCAAGCTCTCGACTACACCCGGAACCACCTCGTGTTCGATTCCGGAGTAAAGGCTCTCAGTATTCTCACGAACGATGATGAGATCGACCCCAGGGTAACGCGTAGGAATGTGCGGTAGATTTTTGATGGGACGGAAATTCGCATAGAGCTCGAATTGCTTGCGCAGCTGGACGTTGATGCTGGCGAATCCTCCGCCAATCGGCGTAGTGACTGGGCCTTTCAATCCGACGCGAGTACGCTCAATCGATTCGGTCAACTCTTTCGGAATATATTCGTGATACTTTTCGAAAGCTTCCGCGCCAGCCGCAAACTGCTCCCACTCGAATTTAATGCCCGTAGCTTCGAGGATGCGCACCGTAGCCTGCGTAACTTCGGGGCCTATGCCATCACCGGGTATGAGGGTAATTTTGTGCGCCATATATCAAAATCAAATCTATTGCGTCTTTACCGTAACCTTGCCGCGAAGATCTGCTGGCTCCTTTGTCTTCAGTAAATCCTTCAACTCCGTCATGAATTCCTGCACGTCTTTGAAATCGAGATACACGGAAGCGAAGCGCACATACGCGACTTTGTCATAGCGGCGCAGGCGGCTCATAATCAGCTCGCCCACTTCACTCGTCTTACGCTCGCGCTCTGGAGATTCAATAACGAATCCTTCGGCTTCGTTTACGATTTGCTCCAGTTTACTGATCGGGACTGGTCGCTTTTCGCAGGCTCGCAACAATCCATTCAATACTTTTTGGCGATCAAATTTTTCCCGCCGGCCATCTTTTTTGACCACCATGTAGGGAATTTCGTCGATGCGCTCATAGGTGGTGAAGCGCTTCTCGCACTTCAGACACTCGCGTCGCCGCCGAATGGAATCGGCTTCCTTGCTCTCGCGCGAATCAACCACTTTGTCGTTTGCGAACCCGCAAAAAGGGCACTTCATAGCAATTGAATGGGAACTAATGATTGTATCAGGGGAAGAATGACAGGGAAGTAGCGGTACTAACCTTCGTAACTAATGCACTTATACGGACAGAGTTGTCGTTATTAAGACAGCTCCGCCGCAGTTTCAGCTTCCTGACTCTGCTCCGAAAGCTTGCGCAACGAGAGTCTCTGTTGGTGCGCCAAAATCAGCCCTAGCGGCACCACCGCAAAAAACGTGACCAGCCACAACAGAATTCCGCAGCTTGCGGCCAGCTCTGGAGCCGCGCCAAACACGTGCTGCAAGGTCGAGATCGTCGCCAACTGCGAGCCGCCTCCCACACCTGGAAGTTGAACCAGCGATCCCACCATGCTCGAAGCCATAAGTAATGGGACTTGGGAGATCGGCCTATCCAGCGCTCCCGGCCCATAGGATTGCATGACCTCCCAATAAGCCACCGCAATCATGCACCACATCCCCAGAGACACCGCGACTAGCTGAAGCAGCGCTGAAAAATCATGAATTGTATTGAGCCCGTCGCGAAATTCGCGAATGCGAGCTGCGAGCCTGTGGCCGAGATTCGCAGCGAGATGAGAAAAATGCGCGGCAATCCAGTTTGCCAGCGCTTCTCCCTTCCAGCTAATCACACCCGCTCCGGTAGCCATCACTGCCACCAGTGCGACAAGAATAAATCCCCCCAGCCGGAAACGCTCGTAGAACAAAACTTCCCTTGTAGAGGAAGCGAAGAAAATCGCGGATATCAAAATCAGCGCGAAGGATCCTACATCAAAAATTCTCTCCACTGCCCACACCGCAAGTTGCGAAGAAAAACTCAGCTCAACTTTGCGGGAAATCAAATAAGGACGAATGAATTCTCCTGGCCGGCCTAGCAATGCAAGTCCCGTGAAGCCGACGATGGTTGGCACTACCAAACTGCCCACTGATGTTTGTTTTACCGGCCGCAAAAAGATCTTCCAACGGATTGCCCGCATTATGTAGGCAAGATAAATCAGCGCAATGCCGTAGAAAACCTGTAGCTTGTGCTCGCGCACCTGTCCCGTCTGACTCCAAAAAGTCGGCCAATCGAAATTTCGCCAAGTTCGGAATTGAAGGTAGAAGAGTACGGCGAGCGCGACAAACACCAGCCCATAGATGATAGAACGCTTCTTATTCATGAATCGTTCTTTAGCCTATCACGCGGGTGTAATGGGCCTAAGTGCGACAGATGGAGAGACTTGCGCGGAAGACGCGAGGGTTGAGAGAGGGCGGCATTGCTGCGGAAAGGTACCCCTCCCCTATAATGCATTTAAATCTTTTGGAATCACCTACTTGGCACATGACTGTATGTCAAAATCTAAAACTTAAACGATTTAGAGGTAAAATACTGAATCCAAAGTAGTTAAGTGCGATCTAAATTTCAAAGAACAGAGCTACAATTCACAGCATGGCGTGCGGAGAAATTGAAGTCAAGAGTATTCGAGGATAAAAGATGTCAGCAGTTTGTTTTGGGAATGACATCGCCGCTCTCTTATATATATATAGCTCTCTTATATACATGCATCTGAACCCAGGCGAGGGCGATTTGGATTGTTTACGGCTTCGCGAAGATCGGACAGCCCTTCGGCTTCGCTCAGGACAGCCGGGGACGGCTGTCCCTACGTGAGCTTCGTCACTAAGACGCGTAATCATTTGAGAAGATCCAACTCCCATTCCTGGCCCACAAGATCTTTCCCGAAGCTATGGTGCGGTGTTTCTTTGACCAGGCGGAATCCTGCTTTTTTGTAAATGCGATGGGCGGCGGTAAGAATACTCTGCGTCCAGAGAACTATTTTGTGATAACCAGCTGCGCGCGCGAATTGGACGCATTCTTTTACTAAGGCATCTCCCAGGCCCATACCCCTTGCGGCAGGCTCCACAAACAAAAGCCGGAGCTTTGCCGTATGCGGCTCAGTGGGATGCTTGACCAGAAAGATATGTCCGATGTGTTGACCATCTGCTTCGGCGATCCAGCAACGCTCGCAGCTGGAATCGAAGTTGGTGAGAAACTCGTTTACGATTCGCGCTGCCAGAGCTTCGAACATTTCGTCCCATCCAAATTGTTCGGCATAGCCAATACCCTCGCGGTGAACAATCCACCCCATATCGCCGACACGATGAGAGCGCAGGGTGTACGGCAGAACATTGCGATCAGCTTTCATGCGGGTCCCCCTTTTCCTTGAGGATGGCTTCGATGGTTTGCATGCACTGGATCAGTTGCATACGTGACACGGCCGGCAACCTGTCCAAAAGTGTGTGAGCTTGTTTTTCTGAAAGAGCGTTCAGCTTCTTGAACGACGATTTACCTTTGGGTGTAAGTGAAAGTTCGGCGTAACGCCCATCATGATCGGCTGTTTTCCGCCGCAACAA
This sequence comes from Terriglobales bacterium, assembly GCA_035651835.1. Lineage (GTDB taxonomy): Bacteria > Acidobacteriota > Terriglobia > Terriglobales > Acidobacteriaceae > JAOAPG01. The sequence continues at coordinate 15,854 of DASRFC010000067.1, read as the reverse complement.
ACCGTCGCGCTCGAACTTCCCCAACAAACGGCTTAAATATCCGGGATCCATATCGAGTTCTTTGGCAATTGCTTTTGCGTTGGGAGAGGTGCGGTTGGCCAGTTCGTAAAGCACGCGGCCTTCCGGCAAGGTGAAATCGCTGTTCAGGAAGCCTTCATTCAGGGTTCCGATTAAGCGTGTGTACATCCGGTTGAAGCGGCGGAAGGTTGCTATGTCGTTGGTCAGAGTTGCCGATCGCATGGAAATTCTTGAAGATCATGATTACGCGATATAGTTGACTTTGTCAACTATATAATCCGGGCAACTCGATCGGATTCACATTCGATGATTGTCATTCCGGGGTAGCAGGAGTCGCCCGCAAGCGAACGACTCCCAACGAAAGGGATCTATGTATCATTTGTGGAGCAGCTTTCGCTATATGCGCAGCGGGGGATAGGAATCCTTGAGTCGAATTCGAATGGAAGGAAGGAAGATACAAAGAGCGGCTCTGCGAGAATATTCCTTAAACCCCAGGTTAACGCTAAGAGCAGCGTGAACGTAGGGCACCCGGCAGAAATCGGAGTGGGATTTGCATAGCGCCCATACTGCATTCTGTCGTCCCGTGAAAGAGTGGAAGAGTGGACGCTTCAGCGCCGCGTCCCAGTCCTGACCTTGATCACGTGGCTCTGCAAAAGCAAAGAGCCACTGATTTTTTGGTCGTCCTAACGTAGGTCAGTGTAACCACTGCCCAATCTTGCCATCACGTTCCGAACCCGGAGAGGGAAGCGAAGCAGCTTTTGTCATTATTCGCTGCGAAAGATCGGAACCGTCGAAATCGAATCTGAAATGGACGCTATTCGTGACGAAACTCACGTAGGGACAGCCGCCCTCGGCTGTCCGCTCTTCGCCAAGCCGCGAGCTCAATGTAGCGCGGGCACACTCGCCCGCGAATCCTGGGAAATCCCTCAGAGTGGCCCATTCTAGTCTTTCCGGTTTTTAGAAAGACTAGAGTGGGGATTTTTGCATAACGCCCATCCTCACGCGAAAGAAAATAACGTATGGTAGAGCGGCCGCTTCAGCGCCGCGTCCCAGGTTGGCCTTGAAGAACGCGGCCCTGGAAAGGGCTGCTCGCTCCGCACACATGCGGGCGCGACTCTAGAACGCCAATATCTTAATTATGTTAATAGAAAGTGGCGTACGCAATCAACGGGATTGCGAAGCAACAACTATCATAAATTTATGAATTAACGGGTGCTTATGAACGTCAACCTCGTGATCATCTCAAGCATAATAAGTGAAACCAGATATCGTTGTAACATGTTAGCGGAAATGCTACTCTTAATTGGCTGACAATAAAAGGAGTCCCGCCATGGCAGAGTACCCTCCTTATGTGAATGCCTACGGAAGCATTCCCAAGCTGTTTGCAAAAGTCAAAGATGCAGCGGTACCTCCCAAGTTCACTCAAGACTTCGTTAACACTGTTCTTGATCTGAAATCGTCCAGCTATAGAGCGATGATTCCCTTGCTCAAAAGGCTCGGTTTTATCGATCAAGGCAATGTGCCAACGCAAGCGTACAAGGATTTTCGTGAAGATTCCTTGTCCGGTAGTGTTATGGCGGAACGCCTACGCGACGCCTACAAGTCTTTGTTTGCAGCGAACGAATACGCTTGGAAATTGGATAAAAAAGAGTTGCTCTCAAAACTGAAGAGCCTGACAGGGGCAGCTGAGGACGACGCGAACCTCGCTTATGTCGCAGGCACATTTATCGAGCTATCAAAATTGGCTAGTTGGAACGGAGCTCCGCCGAAGCTAAAGAAGGACACGATAGAGCTAACCGAAACCATGCGAAAGCCGATCGAACGAGATGAGTTGACCGCGGGACTCAGGCTCTCTTACACAATCAACTTGAATCTACCGGCAACGACGGAAATTGAAGTGTTTAATGCGATCTTCAAAAGCCTTCGGGAAAATTTGTTGAGACAGTGAAATGGGCACGGAAGAACTGCTTAAGCTGTTCGGCATGCAGAATCTGTTACTGGAGTCGGAACTCCGTAAGGTGGAGAGCTCCGGTATCCAGATTGAGCACACAAAGACGCTGCAGAAAAGTGAGATCGTCGATGTCGACTTGTTCGAAAACGACATTCTCCAAGAAGCGCGACGCATGGCTGATTTTTACGCCATCTACTACTCCTTAGAAAATTCGATTCGGCGCCTGATCTTCGGTCGACTCTCGGAGAAGCACGGACCCGCCTGGTGGCGGGACAAAGTTCCCGAAGGAGTGCAGAAGGAGGTTGAGAAGAAGCAAAAAGAGGAGAGAGACACAACAATGTCAATTCGCTCAGAAGATCCGTTAACCTACACAAATTTCGGTGAGCTCATAAGCATCTTTGATGCGAATTGGACTGATTTTTCGGACACCCTCCGTAGTCAGAAAGCTATGCAACAAATCTTGTCGCAATTTAACAAAATCAGGAATGTTGTTGCCCACAGCTGTGAGTTAAATGATGACGAGATCATGCGATTCAAGCTGTTCGTAAAAGACTGGTTCCGAATCCAAAGCTAGAATTTTGTATGCGTGTGCCCCAGGACATAGCGAATCCATTAGCAGTCGCGATTCGCGACGTTCTTTGGTACAAGGCAAATGTATTGTCTTTCTACAAAGACTGTGACCTCCCCAAGCCCCTTCTGGCGGAAATAAAAAAACAACAGGCGAGTACTCCAACTATCACGACTGTGCATTTTGTCCTCGAAGAACTCGCGAAGTACGGCGATGAAGGATGGGTAATAGCCAAACGAATATTGACCAAAATGAACTATTGGAAGGATATGCATAACATCCCCATCGAGCGAGCAGCACAGGCGCAGAAATCCCTTGCGGCATTTCGTTCGGTTATGAAGGAGTTTCAAGCGGAGCAAGAACGCGAAGGGAAAAAAGAACGAGAGGACCGCGAACGCGCGATGCAAGAAGAACGTGAGGAGCGCGGTCGCATCAGTAAGTTAGACCACGTAAAACTGCAAACATTCAGAGATGAGTTCGACACTGTCTACGTTCTACCCAGCAAAAAGGAAAGAGGAGATCGGTTCGAAGTTCTGATGAACGATATCTTCGCCTATTACAGCGAAAGATCAGAAGGCCCATTTCGACGAAGTGGAGAGCAGGTCGATGGCTTATTCTATTTTGACAAACATTGGTATTTCGTCGAGATTCGCTGGAAAGCTGACAAGAGCAATGCTGCTGAGGTGTCCGTTTTGCGAGACCGCGCCATGCGCGGATTCGGAGGCGACACCAAAGCTCTCTTCGTTTCCTTTAACGGCTTCTCTCAAGATTGTCTCACGAGCGTTGGTGGAGGCGACTACGAGCGCGTCATACTGTTCGATGGTTCCGACTTGCGCTGTGTACTAGATTGCCAAATCGCATTTGATGTTCTGCTGGCGGAAAAGCAAATTGAGCTAGTTAAGAATAAAAGGCCGTGGGTCAGCGCGTTCGAGATCATCAAGCGACGGACCTCCTGAAGACTCTCGCTCCCTATCCAAACGCAACGACCTTTCATGCCTTGAGAACTCTTTGAATCGAACCCCTTTCTACAATCGCTTGCCCTGCCGCGTTATACTGACATTAGCCATGCCCGTCGAGCCCCAGAAAACTTTTTATCTTGAGACTTTCGGCTGTCAGATGAATGTCCACGACTCCGAAAAGGTTGTCGGGACGCTTGTTTCCGAGGGCTACCGCCAGGTTGAAACCGTCGAAGAAGCCGGACTGGTTCTCTACAATACCTGTTCCATCCGCGACAAGGCCGAGCAGAAGGTCTTTAACCGCCTCAACGACTACAAGAAATTTCAGAAACAAGGCAAGAAGTTCGGCGTGCTCGGATGCGTGGCCCAACAAGAGGGCGAAAAGATTTTTGAGCGAGCGCCATACGTGTCACTGGTCGCCGGATCGGCGTCGTACCGCAACTTGCCGCAAATGCTCGTGCAAATCGAAGCAGGGAAGAGCCGCGTCACCGGACTCGATGACCGCGAGACGGATGAATGTTTCGAGACGGAATTCACCTCGCGAACCAATCCTTATCGCGGATACATCACTATCATCGAAGGCTGCGACAAATTCTGCGCGTACTGTGTGGTGCCATACACGCGCGGCAAAGAACGCAGCCGGACATCGGAATCGGTTCTCGCCGAAGCCCGGCAAATGGCTGACTTGGGATATTCCGAAATCCAGTTGCTCGGCCAAAACGTAAATTCCTATAAAGATCCGTCGGGTAAAAAAACATTTGCGGAATTGCTGGCAGCGGTTGGGGAAGTCGGTGGTATCAAGCGAGTGCGCTTCACAACATCGCATCCCAGAGATTTCGGACGAGACATCATTGAAGCCATAGACGCGGTCCCAACACTTTGCGATCACGTACATCTTCCGGTGCAAAGCGGATCGACTCGAGTGCTGGATGCAATGCAGCGTCTCTACACTCGCGATCAATATCTGGAACGCGTCTCCTGGATGAAAGCAGCAAAGCGGGAAATCAGCTTGACCAGCGACATAATCGTCGGCTTCCCCGGAGAAACCGAAGAAGACTTCGAGCAAACCCTTTCGTTGCTGAAAGATGTCGGCTTTGATGCAATCTTTGGCTTTAAGTATTCACCACGTCCAAATACGCCGTCACTGGCGTTGGAAGACGCAATTCCGGATGAAGAAAAAGCCCGCCGCCTGAATGTCCTGCTCGAAAAGCAGCGCGACATTCAAAGAAGTAGCTACCAAAGACATATAGGAAAGATTGTGGAAGTAATGGTAGAAGGGAAGAACGAGCAGCGTGCGCAATGGAACGGGCGCACCACGCAAAACACGATCCTGAATTTCAAAGTCCCCGAAGGAGTCGAGCCAGCCATGGGAAGCTATATCCAGGTAATGATTACCGGAAGTTTCCCGAATAGCCTCTTGGGCGCAATGGTGGTATAGCGGAAGAATAAAGAGCGGGAGAAAAAGATGGAAGTAGAAATGAAAATCCGCGGGCTAATGGTTGATCCGGTTACCAATATGCCTATTGTCATTCTCAAGGACTCGGGCAGCGACGCCGTGCTTCCTATCTGGGTGGGCATTTACGAGGCTAACGCGATTGCTCTTGAGATTGAGAAGGTCAGCACGCCGCGTCCTATGACGCATGATTTGATTAAGAATGTTCTGGTGGGACTCGATACCAGCGTTCATAAGGTCGTTGTCACCGAACTGCGGGATGACACTTTCTATGCGGTGATTTGGATGGAGCGCGAGGGGCGGATTGTGAGCATCGATTCGCGTCCTTCGGATGCTTTGGCGCTGGCGCTGCGGGTGGATTGTCCGATATTTGTGGAAGATGACGTTTTGAAGAATTCCAAGCTGGCGACCAATGCCTCGGACCGCGTCACTAGCGAAGAACTGCGCAAGTGGCTGGAAGGGTTGAACGATGAGGATATGGGTCGATATAAGATGTGATGTAAGGATTGACTCGCCAATCTATTTCCTATAAGTAAAACTTCGCGCTGACTCGCCGGCGTTTGCAACGCTTCGTCTATTGAATGTGAAGCACCTTCATTAAGCCAATACCAGCCAAGGCGAGTAACGCTAATCGCAATCCAACCCGTTCCACAAAGTAGCAGAGAGCGTCGATATTGTCGGCCAGAGGGTCCAGCTTGTTTTTAAGCTTCATAGTTGCACGTACCGGACTGAATGCAGCGAGAAATGTCGCTTTCGCAGCATAGTTGACATAATACCTGTTATCGGACATTACATCTGGTGGTTACTCTTCGATGTTTTTTCCTGCCTTGGATGTGCTCTTGCTCCACTTACGTGGACAATCCCCTGAGATAGAATCGTCACTTTATGGACAAACAAATTAGGACATATGCGGACGCGCTCTACGAAGCTGCTCTCATGGACTTGAGCAATCTCTTGCGGGACGCGCGGCTGAATGCGTTTCAGAAGATTGCCGCAGAAGACAGCGGACGCATCGTTTCGGGCGTAGGAATACAGACAGTAATTAAGCTATTTATCGCCCACATCGAGCGATGCATGACGTCTAGGCTGGAGTCCTACCAGCAAGCGCACGGCGACAGCGACATTTTACCTACCGGCCAAGACTTCACAGACATTCTCACCGAATGCAAGGAAGTCCAGGTCCTACAAATAAAACATTCGACCAAGGCGCTTGAACGCTTCATCAGTTCACGGGTTCCAATTGCGGTAACGATTGGAAGTATCGAATCTCAGCTGAAGCACGGTTCAGACCATGGCTATGATGCCGTCCTGCGGAAGTGGAAAATATGGAAAGCAAAGAGCCAGCTCAAACCGCCGACGAAAATCGAGCATCGAGAGAAGCGGCGCGATGTGCTCCTACCCATTTACAACAGATCTGAGTTCGATGCAGACTTGACGAAACTTGTTTCGGGAGGATCTTGCTCTTCCCCTCTAGCGCTGGTGTTTATGGACCTCGACAAGTTCAAATCTATCAACGATGGACCCGGCGGACATGAAGCCGGAGACCGCGCGTTGAAGGCTCTTTCTGAAGCGGTGCTTCGCGCCTGCGAAAACAAAGGCATCACATACCGTTTCGGAGGTGACGAGCTATGTGTTCTTTTACCTAATCATTCTCTCGACGAGTCTTCGGCTGTTGGCGAGCGCATAAGAAGTGAGGTGTGTGCGATTCGCACCGATGAGATAGCACATGGCCTCAGTACCAGCATTGGTGTTGCATGCTTTCCTGAGTCTACTGAGGATCAAACGAAATTGCTCTCTTTTGCTGATGCCGCCATGTACGAATCCAAAAGAGCTGGCGGCCACCGGGTGAGTAAGAGCAATGGGCTGAACGAATAAATTTCATCGCCTGAGTGCCGGGTCCTTGGCAGGGCCCGGCGTGCACACTGCAGCATACCAACGCGGCGCTAAAGCGCCGCTCTACCAACTTGTTGTGATTCTTGAAAGCGAAAGGATAAGTGTCTAAGCAAAGAAAAAAGCCGGAGACTCCCCTGCCTCCGGCTGAGTTGGCCGAACTTTCGCTCTAGCGGGATACGGCAATTTGGATTGGATTCGCTGCGGGACGAGCCAGCGGTCCACTGAAAATACTGCCCGTGCCATTCGGCGCATACTTGATTGAGATGACTTGCGGTTGCCCGGTGTAGCCATCGACCTCGCACGTGTACACGAACTGGTACGAGGGATCGAGCGCGACAGACGTTGGTCCGTACACGCCACCAATCGCACTGCCGCCGTAGAGGGATCCGTTCGATTGGATGGTCGTAGTCTGGATGTTGTCTGTTCCAAAGGTAAAGCCAATTGCGCTAAATAACAGCAGGTTGTGAATTGGATCGAGATCCATCATATTGGGGGTTCCACAGCATTCGGACATCTGAAAGGGTGAACCCGGAGCGGGTGTAAGGGATCCCGACGTTCCGTTGATATTGTAACCAGAGGCGGTTCCATCACCGCCGTTCAAGGTATAGACCACTTTTGCGGTTGCACCAATAGACAAGGGCTGGCTGCTCGCCAAGTACGGCGAACCGGGTACGGGGGTCAGCTTGCCATTCATTGTGTTAATTGCGTATCCGGAGACGTTATCCGAACTATTATTGCTCACATAAACGAAGTGGCCGCTCCAGTCCGTGATGATAGCGATCGGCTTACTCGCAGCCGGGACCGTGCCTATGAATGTGAGCGCACCGCTACTGCGATTAATGCTGTAACTGCTGACATCGTTCGATCCTTCCTCGGCCACGAACAAGAAATTTCCGGAGCGGTCGACTGTGACACTTGCCGGCCCAGTGCCCGGAGCCGAAACCGTCCCTTTGGAGAAGAGTCTTCCGTTGGCGCGGTTAATATCGAAAATGCTGATCCGTCCGTCGCTCAAGCCTGCATAGGCAATGTTGCCAGGCGGGTCTACGGCAAACGTGTTCGGTGCGGCAGGTACCGAAAATTGCGGTGGCGGATTGTTGGAGCCGTTGGAGTTGATCAGAGTACCTGCGCTCAGCTGAAACTCGGCGATGCTATCGTCATCGTTCTGAGCGATATAGAGGAACTTTCCGAACGCTCCGCCAGTACTGCTGATGGTGAACGGCGTTTTGAAAACGTGGCCGCAAGTGTCCCAGGCCTGCGCAATTGCGCTGTAAGTTCCCGGAAGCAAGTTAATGAAAGCGTCGAGTGTGGCACCGCTACTGGTAAACGCGTTCACTCCTGAACTGGGATAGATACGCAAGGCCGAAATTCCGCCGGCACAAGCAGAGTTTTCCGCCGAAGCGGCCACGTGCACGGGAGTGGTGCTCGAAGTACTTGTCGGCAAAAATATATGGACACCTGCGGCGCCACTGACCGCGATCTTAATCGGAAATTTAGCAACTCCCCCACAGTTGTCCCACGCTTGGATGACAACGTTGTAGGTCGTCGGCTTTAACTTTAGAAATGTCTCGAGATGCGGACTATTTGTGGTGAATGCAATCACGCCTGGTGCGGTGTAGATGCGCACGGCAGAAATTCCGGCGGCACAAGAAGAAGTGCTCGCCGTTGCATCGAAATAAGTTGGGTTACCTACTGTTCCCGCTATGGGAGAAGCTACGGTGATCGTGGGTGAGGTTGAGGCAAAAATTGTACCGACAAGGAAAAGCATGGCGAAAGTGCATTTCGCTGTAAAACGTATATACGACATAGGACCTCTCATGATCTGAATCTGGTGCCACGGAATGGCGAACAAATTAGGGAAACGACCGCTGCAGGGCGGTCGGGCAGAGAAAAATCCACATCTAGCTCCAGTGTGGAAGGCAGCACACAGGCTCCCATCCAGCTGTGTTCGCGGAACTAGATGCGGCGATCTCGGAACGAAGTTGCACGATCCCTAGGGCGTATACAGAATGTTCACCTTGGGAAGGTTGGGAGGGATTCACGGGGATGGATTTGAAAAGCAGATCCCTCGATTTGGCTTCTTCGCAGAGCAACTCAGTCGGGGCTTGGGATGACAATAATTGGGGGAATTGTTTTGCGGACCTTGCAGGTCCGCGTGCCAGATGCGAAGACACGAACGCGGCGCTGAAGCGCCGCTCTAGCACAAACTCAGGTCAGTTCTCGCGGACAAGAGTGTACGCGCTACACAGGCCAAGGTGGAAGGCCTTCTCTCTTTCAGACACGTAGTCTTTGTATCCGGCGGGATCGATGAACGGATTCACTCCACCTTTTCCTAACCGAGCGAGCTTCCCTTCCATGCCGTAATAGCTTCCGTGGGCTCCGAGAAAAATATCGCATGGCAAAGATTTCAATGTGCTGAAGGTGCGTTCGTAGTCCTGCGCAATCTGCGGATACTTAGCGTTGTTCACGAGCTTATATCCGGGATTCACATTCGGACTGCCTATGATTACGACGTTGTAAGTTTTGCCGTGGTCCGATGCCTTCAGAGTCCATGTGGTGCAGCCCCTGGTGTGGCCGGGAGTGATGTGCGCCACCAACACCGTGTCGCCGAGTTTCACTTCGTCTCCGTCGTGCAATATGCGGTCGACCTTTGCAGGCTCGTAAAGATTTTCGGGATTATTGCCATACTGAAAATCACTTTTCCCGCCGTCTTCAACCACGGAAACATCTGCGTCCATGACCATGTATTTGGCGCCTGTCAACTTCTTAAGGAGCGCACTGCCTGCACAATGGTCAAAATGCGCATGACTGATGAGAAGAATTTTGATGTCGCTGAAGCGAAATCCCAGCTTTTCGACGCTTGTCTTAATAAGAGGGACGGAACTCTTAAGGCTGCTGTTAATGAGAATGTTTCCTTGCGGCGTTGTGATCAGGTAGGAGGCGAGATCTTTGCTTCCTACGTAATAGACGTTGTCGGTGATGCGAAATGGTGGGAACGGCTGCGTCCAATCAGGGTTGGTTTGGGCGAACAAGCTAGGCAGAAAGGCGAATGCAACTATCAGTGAGCGGAGGAACATAAGTAAGAGTCCCTGATAAATTTACATCTTCGGACCGATGAGGCTGGTGACTCCTGTGTACATCGTTCCCAGGACGACGGTTGGTGAGGGGATTAAAAAGCAGATCCCTCGACTTGGCTTTGTCGCATTGCGACTCAGCCGGCACTCAGGATGACAAATGGTTGGAAGATCAACGCAGCGCTGAAGCGCCGCTCTACGACGATGTTCAGCTTGAATCCGGGGTGCACGTTTGGGGCTACATACGATTACGCAATTTTTTCGGTTGACAGGCATCCATCCGTGCGTTAAAACTTACCGTTAGTGGATACTTACCTACAAGCCGGGCTCGACGCATTGGGCGATGCTACCCGAATGGCCATCTTTCAAAAGCTCGTGGGCGGGCCTATTGCCGTAAACGAGCTAGCGCGGGCCTTGCCGGTGAGCCGTCCAGCGGTGTCGCAGCATTTGAAGGTGCTGAAGGACGCAGGGCTGGTGACCGACAGCAAAGCGGGAACGCGGCGGCTTTACCAGCTGAATTCCGAGGGAGTGGCGCGGCTGCGCGCGCACTTCGACCAGATGTGGACCAAAGCGATGAGTTCCTTTCAAGCAGCGGCGGAAAAACAACCATCAGGAGAGAAACATGGCAAACAGCGTGGAAGAAGCCGTCGTACGTAAGAGCGTACGGGTGCAGGCGCCGATCGAGCGCGCGTTCAGCGTGTTTGTGGAACAGATGGAGACGTGGTGGCCGGCGACGCATCACATTGGAAGAACTCCTTTCGAAGCGATCTTTGTGGAACCGCGTGTGGGAGGCCGTTGGTATGAAAGAAACGTCGACGGCAACCTGAACGATTGGGGCAAGGTGCTGGCGTGGGATCCGCCGCATCGGGTTACATTTTCGTGGCACGTTGGCCCCGGCCACGATCAGCCGGAATGGAAGTGTGATCCCGACCCGGCCAGGGCCAGTGAAGTCGAGATTCGATTTACGGCTCAGGGACCGGGAACGACGCTGGTCGAGTTGGAGCACAGCAAACTGGAACGCCACGGCGACGGCTATGAGCAGTTGCGCGCGATTTTCGATGGGCCAGGGGCATGGGGCGAGATTCTGGCGCGGTACGCTAAAGCGGTGGACGGAGATTGACCATGACAAAGCCCGCTCTGTTCCTTCGCATCGCGGCGGTGTTGACGTTCATTCATGCGGTGCTGCACACCATAGGCGGGGTCTTTGGCAAGGTAGAGCCGGGTCCCGCCACCGTTGCCGCACAAGCGATGAAGGTGAATCAGTTTCTGCTGATGGGCTACACGCGGAGCTTTTGGGATTTCTATCGGGGTATGGGACTGAGCGTGACAATATTGCTTACGACCGAGGCGGTCGTCTTCTGGCAACTGGGTTCGCTGGCGAAGAGGGACGCGGCGCGGCTGCGACCGGTTCTGGTTGCGTTCTTGATTTCCTACAGCGTGTTTGCAGCGAACTCGTATGCTTACTTTTTTCTGGGGCCGGTTATTGCGGAGATCTCAATCGCGGCGTGCATGGGGCTGGCGATTGTTACCGCTAAGTCCGAAAAAGCGGCTTATGCGACTAGGTGATGGGGAGATTGCCGATGCTGGCGCATCTTCGCGCTTGACAATCCAGACATACAAGTTACTCTCAGGCGATGAACTCTGCCTTTCGCCTACTGCTCACTTCCCTGCTGATTGCTTTCTCGTTGCCCGTGTTTTCGCAGTCTACTGCCGCTTCGCAATCCATCACACGTCCCAAGATTGTTGGCGTGGCCCACATCGGGCTCAAGACCGATGACATGGCGGCGGCCCGGAAGTTCTATACCGGAGTTCTCGGCTTCCAAGAACCATTCAGCCTGGACAAGCCTCCGGCGGAAGGTACTGGGCTGCTTTTGACATACTTTAAAGTCAATGATCACCAGTACATCGAAGTGTTCCCTGAACTAAAGGATCCAAAAGAAGACCGGCTGTCCCATATATCTTTCGAGACCTCGGATGCCGAGCAGATGCGCGCCTACCTGGCCAGCAAGGGCGTGAAGGTTCCGGAGAAACTTGAACCTATGCTCGACGGTAATCGGGGCTTTGATGTCAATGATCCAGATGGCCATGATGTGGAGTTCGTGCAGCTCATGCCGGGATCGATTCACAGTCGTAATTTCGGAAAATACCTTCCGGACAGCCGTATTTCTCAGAGGATTATCCATGTCGGCGTGGTGGTGAAAGACCGTGCCGCGTCTGATCACTTCTATAAAGACATTTTGGGATTCAAGGAAATCTGGCACGGCGGCATGACCGACAAAGAAACGGATTGGGTAGACATGCGCGTGCCGGACGGGACAGACTGGCTCGAGTACATGTTGAATGTACATAACCCTGATCCTCATGAGCTAGGAGTGATGCATCACTTTGCGCTAGGTGTGCCGAGTGTGAAGGCTGGCTACGAAACTGCGGTTAAGCGTGGATACAAAGCTACAGAAAAGCCGCAAATTGGGCGTGATGGGAAGTGGCAGTTCAATATGTACGATCCGAATTTTACAAGAGTAGAACTGATGGAGCCGAAACCAGTGGAGAAGCCGTGCTGCTCGCCCATGCTGCAATAAGCTCTTGGTGGTCGATTGCGCGGGAACTCTGTTTGCCGCAATCCTGCCGCTAACGATAGACTTAATCTTCGAGGTGATTTCATGTTAGTCGTCATGCGGGCGCACGCGACCGCCGAGCAGGTCCGTGCTGTCTGTCAAAAGATCGAGTCATTGGGATACCGCGCCCATTCCATTCCTGGAGCCGAGCGGACGGCTATCGGTATCACTGGGAACAAGGGTGAAGTCGAACCGGGTACGCTCGACGAAATGGCTGGCGTGCAGGAAGTCATCCGTGTTACCAAGCCTTACAAACTCGTAAGCCGCGATATCAAGCCAGACAACACAATTATTCGCTTCGCAGGAACGGATGCTACTATCGGCGGCCCGGGCTTAGCCATTATTGCCGGACCTTGCGGCATTGAGAGCCGCGAACAAGCTTTTGCCGTTGCCGAACGCGTTCATCGAGCCGGGGCGCAATTCTTTCGCGGAGGCGCCTATAAGCCTCGTACTTCACCGTATTCGTTTCAAGGATTGGGCGAACAAGGGCTGCAGATTATGGCCGAGATTCGCGACAAGTTCGGCTTGAAGATTATCACCGAAGCCATCGATAATGAGTCTCTTGAGCTGGTGGAAGAATACGCCGATGTCATTCAGATCGGTGCCCGCAACATGCAGAACTTCTCATTGCTGAGACGCGCGGGAAAATCGAAAAAACCAGTGTTGTTGAAACGCGGCATGGCAGCCACGCTGGAAGAACTATTGATGGCCGCCGAATATATAATGAGCGAGGGAAACTATAACGTAGCCCTCTGTGAGCGCGGTGTCCGGACTTTCGCAGATCATACGCGCAACACTTTGGATTTAAGCTTGATTCCGGCAGTGCAGCGGCTAAGCCATTTACCGATTTTGGTGGATCCAAGCCATGGCACGGGAAAACGGAACAAAGTGACTCCGCTTTCGCGTGCAGCCGTGGCAGTCGGCGCAGATGGATTAATCGTGGAAGTTCACCATGATCCGGACAAAGCTCTTTCGGACGGAATTCAATCACTCTATCCCGATCAGTTCGATGAGTTGATGGCGCAAGTTCGGCAGATTGCGCCAGTGGTCGGACGGACAGTTCCGGCGATCGGGGCGCATAAATCTTTTGCTCCAGGAACAGAATCTTTCATCGAAAGCCCGATTAGTCCACTTAGTTGAGAAAACTGCTCCTCATCATTGTTTTTCTCCCGATTCTCGCCGGATTCGGATGGTGGTATTTTCATCCCCGCTCATTGCCGGCTTATGGGCCTTCCTATCGTGAATACGCTTACGTCAGCAATGGCAAAAGCAATACTGTCAGCGTCATTGATTTGCGCACGTTCGAACCGGTCAGAACTTTAAAAGTTGGCGTTGAACCAACCGGACTAGCCGCAAATGGCAAGCGAAATGAAGTTTATGTCGTGAACACGGGCTCGAATAATGTCTCAATAATCGATGCGGAACTCAATACCGTTGTAGCCACTCTCGGAGTTCACGGCAGACCCTACTTTATCGATGTCTCGGAAGATGGCAAACGCGGGTACGTCGCGAACTCCGCTTCCGCCAATGTTTCGGTAATCGATTTCGATAAACGAGCCGTTATAGGCACCATTCGTGTGGGTGCTTCACCTGGGCTTGCGCGAGTTTCGTCCGATGGCAACACGGTAATTGTCAGCAACCGGGTGGATGGTACGGTTTCAGTGATTGATGCGCGCCAGTTGCGAGTGCGCAGCACAATTGCAGCGTGTCAGGAACCAGGGGACATTGCGATCCTTCCAGACAGCAGCAAGGCTTTCGTGGCCTGTGCCGGATCCGCTCAGGTGGCTTCTATCGATTTAAAGACCTATAAACTATTAGCACTGTTGGATGTTGCGAAAACGCCCGTGAGTCTTACATTAAAACCTGATGGCGGGGAGCTCATCGTCAGCAATTTTGATTCAGACAGTATTTCTATTATCGAAACCACGACTGATGAGGTGAGTGGCAGCTATTTGATTGGAGACCATCCGGTACGCGCTGTTATAACTGCGGATAATTCCCGACTTTATGAAAGTAATTTTGGATCAAACAGCGTAGCGGTTTACGACATTGATATAGGTAAGATGATAGCGTCGTTGCCGGTTGGAGCTCATCCCGATGGTCTTGCGTTATCGCAAAGCCAAAACTATCTATTAGTCCTAGATTCTGCTGCCGGGGATGTCACAGTCATACAAAGGCGAAAACCGCGAAAGCTGGAGCCTGGCGAATATTCCCTGTTAACAATGATTCCCGTCGGCGTGCAGCCCAATAATATTGTGGTCAAGTCTTTCATATTGGCCAACAAGCCCTCGCACTAAAATCAGTGCGCCAGTCGTGGTTTATGCTGGACATCCATTACTATTGGACTCTCAAGCGCATACTGTTCGTAGCCTTCAGTGGCGTAGCAAAGCGCACGATCAAAAAATTGATCGAGCAACCGCAACAGCTCCATTTCACCATAAAGCTCTACCGGACTCGTCAAAAACGCCTGTTGCTGCAAGAACTCCCAGATATGCTCTTTGGTTAGGACGATGGCCCAGCAGTAGTCGGACAATGAAACGCGCTGTGACGCGCGTCGTCCGCCAATCTCGAAATAACGGCGTTCCACGTCCGTTTCAGTTTTGGTGAGCAGCCACTCACCAAGTTGATGCAAGAGTTCATAAATCCGGTCGCGTAGTTCCGCAGGCGGTACCTTTTTCATGTCCGCGGTTCGCGATGACCTTTCAAATTTCTCTATGAGCCCCTGGGCAAGCTCGTCCGAGTGATTCTCGATGAGACGTACTAATCGCAACGCAATCATATCGCCCTCTAATTTATGGATGCTATAGGCAGCTCAGACGATGCGGAAATCGCAGCGAAAAGACGAGCTACTCTCATAAACATTATATCGTAACGCGATGTAATTGAGAATAGGTTGAATGTCTCAGATATTCATCGAAACACTTTCCGGCGAGTGAATGCAGGATTAGCTTTTCGCTCCGCAGCACTTCTTGTACTTCTTCCCTGAGCCGCAGGGGCACGGGTCGTTGCGGCCGATTTTGTCGCCCCGGACTACTTGCTGCACGGTCTGCGCATCCCCCGACCCTGCCATGCGAGCCTGATCCAGTTCGCGTTTCTTTTTTCTTTGGAATGCCTCTTCTATTTCATCGACGGAGGTTGATACGTGACGCGAAGAACGATGACCGTTGCCGCCAGATCCTAATGCAGGAGCACCGGAGCTTGGGACCGCGGGACCGCCAGGGGCTTCTCCACCGCTATCGGGGGGCCGCTCGAGAATTTGCATTAGATACAAATAGCGGACTGTATCTTCCTGGAAGCGCTGCATCATGGCTTCGAACATGTCGAAGGAC
>DASRFC010000066.1:0-102942 GCA_035651835.1 Terriglobales bacterium | reverse complement strand
TGATTCCATGCAGAAGTCACGCTTTCATCATTTGTAAAAATTAGATCACCATTTGGGCGCGGTGGCATGGGAATTGGAGAAGTCCCCATATTTGTCAGCAGCGTCAGAGTTGTATCGTTATTAAAGTCCCAGGTAACAATGAGACCCGTGGTCCCCTGTAAGACAAACTTTGCGCATACTTTATTCGCCATATGAGGAATGATGTGTTCTCGTCTAAGTGTCAGTAATGTCCGGTAGAATTCTGACCAGTTGTGATGCAGCGGTTCGTTGATGGTAGTCCAATCGAGCTTTGAGCTAAGAAACGTTGCTTCGGCGTTTGGATCTGGGATGCGAGACCGTGTCTCTTCTGAAGAAAATTTTGCGAAACGGGAAAATTCATTTCGCCGGCCATTGGTCACAGCTTTCGCCAGGTCTCCTTCGAAATCACAGAAGAATAAGAATGGGGTTTTTGCCCCAAACTCCTCTCCCATAAAAAGCAGTGGTGGAGCAGGCGAGAGGAGCAGAATCGAGATGGCCGCTCTTAACGCTTGTGGGTCCGCGGCTTCCAGAATCCTGTCTCCAAACGCGCGGTTTCCGATCTGATCGTGATTTTGAAGAAACGACACGAAAGCAGATGGAGGCAAATGGCGGCTTGGCTCGCCGCGAAGAGCATTTCCATGATATTCCGAAATGTCACTTTGATAAGCAAAGCCTTCACTCAGACATCGCCCAAGTTGTACTAATGGCTGTTTGGAGAAATCGGAGTAGTACCCATCCGTCTCGCCAGTAATCAAGACGTGTAAGGCATGATGAATGTCATCATTCCATTGAGCATCGAACCACTTTGTGTTTTGGTCTTGGTCTCGTTCGAGGTAATGCGCTTCATTATCGCCATTCTCAAGAATTAGATGAACCTGTTTCTCGGGGCCAAATTTCTTTCGGATGACTTCTGCCAATTCCTGCAAGATAGCTGGTCTGGAATCATCCAGAATTGCATGAACTGCATCCAGCCTTAATCCATCGAAGTTATATTCCTGCAGCCAATACAGAGCATTTTGGATGAAGAAGTCCCGAACCGTACGGCTTTTCTCTCCGTCGAAGTTGATTCCGTCCCCCCACGGTGTGTGGTGACGACTGGTGAAAAATTCGGGCGAGTATTCTCGAAGATAATTTCCTTCGGGGCCGAAGTGATTGTAGACAACGTCAAGGAACACCATCATTCCTTTGGCGTGTGCGGACTGAATTAAATGTTTCAAATCGTCTGGATGTCCATACGCGCTATCTGGAGCAAAGGGAAGCACTCCGTCGTAACCCCAGTTTCGCTTACCCGCAAAATCCGAAACTGGCATTAGCTCGATTGCCGTGATTCCGAGATTGGCCAGATAGTCGAGCTTCTTCTCGACTCCTGCGAAGGTACCCTCGGGAGAAAATGTGCCGAGGTGAAGTTCATAGATGACAGCTTCCTCCCAAGGACGTCCGCCCCAATCAGAATCCTGCCATTGAAAGCTGGTGGGATCGATCACCTGGCTAGGTCCGTGAACATCGCTCGGTTGAAACCGCGAAGCGGGATCGGGGACCTTCAATCCGCCATTAATTTGATATTGGTAACGACTTCCTTCTTTGGCTTCGGAAGTGACGAGCTCAAACCAGCCATCCTTCTGCTGAACCATTGGGAGCGGGGCCTCCCGCTCCGAGAGACTGAGGTCGACATTGTGTGCTTTCGGAGCCCACAGTCTGAATCGAACACTTCCATTGGGAAGGCACTCGGCTCCAAAGGGCATTGAATGTTTACGCTCCATTTCGCCGCTCCTTTGCTCTCACTTGATCTCGAGGACGTTCAACAAGTAGGGAAAGAGAACGCGCTTGCAACGAATAGGTAGCGCCTGCCTCGCACAGAGTTCCCGGGCTCTCAATGTCTGAAGAAGCAGTGTCGATCAAAACGATCCAGCACATTCCTGAAGCGACGGTAGGCAAAAGAAATGAAACGCCTTCATGATGAGCGTTCATGAGTAAAAGAAAATTCTGGTCTTTAATGGGCTGAGCTCGTTCATCTTGTTCATCGAGTCCCTCGCCAGCGAGAAACACTCCCAAACTGCGGGCAGATTCTTTTCCCCACTCTTCATCGGTCATCTCACGGCCGTCCGGCCTAAGCCACAAAATGTCCTTTACACCAACACCTTTAATGGACCTGCCTTGAAAGAAGTTACGCCGGCGGAAGACTGGATGGCTCTTGCGCAGCGCAATTAACCTTTGAACGAAGGAAAGTAAATTGACATCGGCCGATTCTTTTGACCAATCGATCCAACTGATTTCGTTATCCTGGCAATACGCATTGTTATTTCCTGATTGCGTATGTCCGAGGGCATCACCGGACAACAACATGGGGACACCTTGCGAAAGCAGAAGCGTAGCGAAGAAATTGCGTTTTTGGCGAGCCCGTAAAGCATTCACTTCCGGATTGCCCGTGGGGCCTTCTTCGCCACAATTCCAGCTCCTATTGTTGTCAGTGCCGTCGCGATTATCTTCGCCATTTGCTTCGTTATGCTTTTCGTTATAGCTGACCAAATCTTGCAGCGTGAAGCCATCATGTGCGGTAACGAAATTCACGCTGGCATACGGTCTACGGCCGCTTCGCGCATATAAATCGCTCGAACCGGTAATGCGATACGCCAGCTCTCCGATCTGTCCACCATCGCCCTTCCAGTACGAGCGTACTGCGTCGCGATAGCGATCATTCCATTCCGCCCACCCAACCGGGAATTTTCCGACCTGATATCCTCCTTCGCCCAAATCCCATGGTTCTGCGATCAACTTCACCTGAGAAAGAACCGGGTCCTGATGAATGATGTCGAGAAACGCTCCCAGTCGGTCGACTTCATGAAGCTCGCGTGCCAACGTGGCCGCCAAATCGAAGCGGAATCCATCCACGTGCATCTCGAGAACCCAGTAACGCAAACTATCCATAATGAGCTGCAACACCCGCGGATGACGCATGTTTAATGTGTTTCCGGTGCCGGTATAGTCCATGTAGTAGCGAGGATTATCGGCGAGCGTGCGGTAGTACACGGGATTATCGATTCCGCGAAAAGATAGGGTGGGTCCCATCTGATTGCCTTCCGCGGTGTGGTTGTAAACCACATCCAAAATTACTTCGATCCCGGCAGAGTGCAGGGTCTTCACCATGGTCTTGAATTCGTTTAGCGAACCGGTTGAAGAATAGCGAGGCTCCGGCGCGAAAAAGCCGATCGTGTTGTAGCCCCAGTAATTACGCAGACCTTTCTCGATTAGCGTCCGATCATTAATGAAAGTGTGCACCGGCATCAATTCGACTGCGGTGACTCCCAGACGAGTCAGATAGTCGATCACTGGGGCAGTGGCAAGGCCGGCGTAAGTGCCACGTAAGGTCGGTGGGACATCCGGGTGACGCACAGTAAAACCTTTCACATGCACTTCGTAAATAATGCTTTTATGCCAGGGGATATTCGGGGGACGGTCTGAACCCCAAGTAAAGGCAGAATCAACCACTACGCTTTTGATCATGCCAGGAGCGCTGTCACGTCGATCAAAGGATAAATCGCCATTTCGATGGCCAATTCTGTATCCAAAATGCGAATCGCTCCACTTCAAATCGCCTGCAACTTGCTTGGCATAAGGATCCAGCAACAACTTATTTGGATTGAAGCGCAGTCCTTTCGAGGGCTCATAGGGACCATAAACCCGATATCCATATAAAAGGCCGGGGCGAGCTTCCGGCAAGTAGCAATGCCAAACCTGATCGGTTTGCTCACGAAGCTGGACACGATGAGTTTCGCGGCGTCCTGACTCATCAAATAAGCACAACTCCACTTTTTCCGCATGTTCCGAAAATATTGCAAAATTAACGCCTTCTCCATCCCACGTAGCTCCCAATTGGTAGGGTTTTCCGGGCCAAACGATCGGTGCTGACTGATTGAGCAATCTGGAACCTCATTCTATTAATTTGGAATACTCGAAACTGAGTTTTCGCGAACTTGCGATGCAAAATTCAATCGGTCCGTGACTTAGCTAAGTCTATAAATTTCGCCGTGCTACGGCAGAACTTAGATGTGCTTCTGGATGAAAAAGAAGGTATCCGCTGGATGAGTGACGTGATGTGGTTCCAAGCACTCTTTTATTCATACAGGCTAAAGCTAGCCAGAGTGCAAGTTTTACCCGATATTTTAAGCTTAGCAAAATGGTTATATCTGTAATGTCGCTTATAGGCTTCTTATGGTTTCCCATTGTGCAAACCCGGCATGTGGCGTTCCGCTTCGAAGGTTGCGAAATGGCCGCCTCTTTCATTTCGAGATGAAAGCCAAGGAAGTTAAAGAAAAACACTCCAATCATCAAGCCAAAAACTCACACTCCGTCCTGCACTTTTGGTTATGCGGAAAATGTTCCCCAAAATTTACCTTGAACTTTGATCCCGCTAATGGGGTCAAAATTGTGCCGTTGTATGTGGCGAGAAGCGTCGGTTCCGCGAGGTAGCCATTGAGGTAGCCATTATTGAGGTAGCGCCTAATTCACATTTAATACAATTTCTAAATTTAAAGGAGGCAGGCAGACACTGAACAAAAAGGGGAGGTCTTGATTAGTGGCTGCCTTTTTGTCTCCTTCGCGTTGGGGCTATTTCATAAATACCTTAGTTCAGGGAAAGTGAATATCAGGCCTTTCCTGTAGGTAACGGTAATTTTTTTATAAAAAGACCTTTTACTTGCAATTCGCATCCATGTAGCTGCGAATGTCGTCCCACATTTCCGCTAGCGCTAATTCCCCCAGCCATGAACGGCTGCCCCATGTTACTGAATTATCGCCGGAGTATAGCCAGGTTCAACCCTCAGATTTTCCTGCGATTCAAGATTACGGAATCATAGGCGATTGCCGAGCAGCTGCCCTGGTTTCAAAGCAAGGCTCAATTGATTGGCTCTGCTGGCCACGATTTGATAAGCCGGCAATTTTCGCGGCATTGCTTGATCGCCAGCGGGGAGGGAATTGGCAAATTTCGGCAGTTCTTTCCGGCAAAGTTGACCGCTACTATGTGCCCGAAACGAACGTTCTACAGACACAATTTTCAACTAAAACGGGCATTGCGATTCTCACCGATTTAATGTCAGGTGCTGGGCAATTACCTCATCAGCTCATAATGACTCCCGATCATGAAATCATCAGGTATGTGGAATGCACAAAGGGCAAGATAGAAATCGAAATTACATTCTTTCCTCGCGCTGATTATGGCGCAAGAGCCGTTCAGATCCATGAGGTGGGGAAACTTGGCCTTCGCATGGCTGTAGGTAAAGGAGTTTACTGGCTGCGCAGCAGCGTGCCATTAAAAATCAAGGATGGCAGAGCTTTCGCAAGGGTGATGATTCATTCGCGGGAAACCATACAGTTCTCGTTGAGCTATTCAGAAGAAGCTCCAGCTGTTTTACCTGCAATAGATAAATCAATTCTCGATCGCGTTCAAGGATCGATAGGGCGATGGCAGGCTTGGGCGAAACGCGCAGACTACGACGGCTCGAATCGAGGCGAGGTGATTCGTAGCGCTCTTGCACTGAAGCTCTTGAGCTACGCACCTTCCGGCGCAATTATCGCAGCTCCGACTACGTCATTGCCGGAACGAATTGGCGCGGATTTAAACTGGGACTACCGTTTCTGCTGGCTTCGCGATGCATCCCTAACAATTCGTGCGCTCCTTGAACTCGGTTATTGGTATGAGGCCACCGATTTTCTTGATTGGATGTTACACGCCACGCGTCTCACTCAACCAGAACTAAGAATCTTGTACTCTCTTTACGGTGATCGAGCGCCGCACGAAAAAACACTTGATCATCTCAGTGGATATAAAAATTCTCGGCCCGTGCGTATCGGCAATGCAGCGCGCGATCAATATCAACTCGATGTCTATGGGGAAGTCATCGATGCCGCGGCCCAATATGCGTTTCATGGTGGCAACCTCGACCGTGAAATGCAGAAAGTATTGATCGGCTTCGGAAACTACGTGGTTCAACACTGGGATTCCCCGGACGAGGGTATTTGGGAGCCAAGGACTGGCCGGGAGAACCATACGCATTCCCGCCTGCTTTGCTGGACTGCACTTGACCGCCTGATCACACTTCATCAGAAGGGAAAACTTCAGCGAGCCCCTGTTGAGATTTACAAGAAAAACGCGGAAGCCATTTGCCAGCAAATCAAATCACGCGGTTGGAATGAAAAACTGCAAAGCTATGTAAGTGTGCTGGACGGCGACAAACTTGATTCCAGCTTGTTGTTGATGTCCTGGTATGGATTCGAAAAAGCCAATTCACCACGTATGCAGGGAACATATCGTGCCATTCGCCAGCGTCTGGGAACTAAAGATGGCCTGCTCTATCGTTATGAGGTGTATCCCCGCGAAGGCACCTTTGCGATTTGTAGTTTCTGGGAGACTGAGTTTTTGGCAATAGGCGGAGGCACACTGGCCGAAGCGCAAGCGATGTTCGACCGGCTGGTTCGCTTCCGCAATGATCTAGGACTCTATGGGGAAGAAATAGATCCGGATACCGGTGCAGCGTTGGGAAACTTTCCTCAAGCGTTTACTCACGTTGGTTTGATTGGCGCCGCACTTTCCATTCGACAACGTGAGAAGGGCGAACAGCAACTTGCACATCGCTCTAAAGATGCAGAAAAGCGTAGGCCACACTCGGAAGCGAACATCTCAGGACATATCTCATGAATTGGGAAAGCTGGCTATTTTCGGGATTTCTTGCGACCTTGGCGGTTTCAACCATATTGAGTGGAAGTCAGGGGTTAGGGCTGACCCGGATGAATATCCCGTACATGATCGGAACCACCGTTACTTCCGATCGCGAGAAAGCGAAAGCGTATGGCTTCATCTTGCATGTTTTAAATGGGTGGGTTTTCTCCATCATCTACGTTCTCATCTTTGAAGACCGGCATTATGCGAACTGGTGGTTTGGGTTATTGCTAGGGCTCGCACATGCATTGTTTGTGCTCACAGTGGGGATGTCGCTTATTCCGGGAATGCATCCTCGCATGGCAAGTGAGCAGCATGGCCCGAATGCGGTGAGGCAGCTTGAACCTCCAGGTTTTATGGCTTTGAACTACGGATATCAAACCCCCCTCTCCGTAATTTTGTCACATGCAGCTTTCGGCGCCATCTTGGGATCGTTGTATCACCTGAAATGATTCCACTTAGTGTTCGACATAATAATCTTGTCCGAAAACCTTGCTCCCATTGGTAGGCATCCTAAACTTGGCCGAAGATAAAGCAGAGGAGGACATATGCCGGAAAAAGCGACAATGGAACGGGCACGAGAAGATGCTCGTGAAGGAAAAGCTCCCAGTACACAGGCCGGAGAATTTGTTCGCGAAGAGTTTGATCATGTCCGCGAGGGTAAGCACGGGGTACGCAATACCAAGCAAGCTATCGCAATAGGATTGTCGAAAGCGCGCCGCGCTGGAATTAAACTTCCGCCTCCACCGAAAGGAAGCGCATCTGCTCGTAAAAGCAAGGCCAGCTCAAGCCGCTCCAGTTCAACAAATTCAAAAACCAACATTAAAAAACGAAATCGTCCATCGAGCAAGCGTTCAAGAGCGACTTCTAACGCGCTGAAGAGAGAAGGCCGTTCGGGAGCTTCTCGCAAGGCAATTTCTAAGCAAGCGAGGGGAGCCGCGCACAGGCGCAGCAGCGCTAATCGCTCGCGAGCTGCTAAAAAAGCCGCGCAGACACGGAAGCGCAACAGCACTTCCTCAAATCGATCCTCCTCCCATCAATCTTCCAAGCGGCCATCCAGATCTAGATGAAGGGGGCAGAACTCAGAATCGGCACGTCGGGCTGGCACTATCAGCACTGGCGTGGCGATTTTTATCCTGCTGATCTTCCTCCGGCCAGGATGTTTTCCTGGTACGCGCAGCACTTCGATACTGTTGAAATCAATAACACTTTTTATCGCCTGCCGACGGAAGAAGTACTTCTTAACTGGAAAAAACTTGCGCCGCCCGGTTTCTTATTTGCCGTTAAAGGGAGCCGATTCATCACCCACATGAAGCGGCTCATAAATCCAGAAAAATCCGTCGAGCTATTCTTCTCGCGAGTGGAGTTACTTGGAAATACTTTGGGTCCAATTCTGTTTCAGCTGCCTCCCAAATGGTGTGTAAATCGGGAACGCCTCGACGAATTTTTACAAGTTCTTCCTCGCCATCATCGTTATGTAATTGAATTCCGTGATGACAGCTGGTACGTTCCATCGATTTATAACCTTCTAAGTAAATACAATGTTGCTCTTTGCATTCACGATTTACACGGCGCACAATCGCCCATAGAACTCACCGCGGATTCTGCGTACGTTAGGTTTCATGGAACCACGGGCAAATATCAAGGAAATTATGAAACCAAAATGTTAAAAGACTGGGCTGCCCACATAGCAAGATGGGTTCCCCAACTCTCTCACATATTTTTGTACTTCAACAATGATGTTGGAGGCTACGCAGTGAGGAATGCAGAATCGCTTTTGAAAATCTTGGAAGAACGTGGTATCCAACCGAGAGTTGCAGAGTTAGATAGGGTTAGTAATGTGAGGTAAGATACACCGTTTACCTGCTGTTTTCACCTTCTTTGTACATGTATTTGATTGCCGGTTTGTAGATCATCAGGTTGGAAGCTCCGCTGCGGTTTACCTTAATACATGCCTTGTCATACCACTCCAGAGTGCCGTGGATTTCTTCTCCGTCGCGCAACACAATTACCATAGGCGTTTTCGATTGCATCTGCTTCTGGTAATAAAAATTTTCGGCATTAGTCTGCTCGAGAGGAGCTGGCTTTTTGCCGCCCCCATTCGGGCGATCTTGACCGCTTCGATCATGCCCATTACGGTCGCTATGAGCGGAACGTTCAGGACGGTCGCGCCGTTCTCTTTCCCGTTCACTTGCGACTGGCTGTGGGGCGTGGCTATGCTCGCTACGATTTAGCGAGGGACGAATCAGTTTTCGGTTGGCAAACCCTTCTGCTTGCAAAGAACGCTCGGCTGGAATGGAGTCAATTGCGTCTTTCATGGCACCACCTGTTCGACACGCTTTTTGCGGACCACAATCCCGAGGCGGCGGACGACCGTGGATGAAGGCGTGAACTTTCAATTAACGTAGCATAAGACCTAACCTATGACAATGATTGTTTGAACCTATCACGAGTCCACAATAGGTAGTGCTCACCGGACTCTTGAACTATTTGCCGTATCCTCTATGTTCCATTGCGAGGAGTTCCTCGTTGCTGGGCCAAGCAATAGTCAACAAAAAGGCGGAGTCTTCCAGAGACTCTACATCGTGTTTCA
Organism: Terriglobales bacterium; assembly: GCA_035651835.1. GTDB lineage: Bacteria > Acidobacteriota > Terriglobia > Terriglobales > Acidobacteriaceae > JAOAPG01. The sequence goes on along the minus strand of DASRFC010000066.1, from coordinate 93,619 downwards.
TTGATCGTTTAAGGGCTAATAGACTTCCTGTCCGCAAGTCTTGCATTTGACCTTGCATGCCGACGCGGATGTGTCCCTTTAGAAGCTGTATGGAAATTGTGCCATCGGCATGATGTTCATTCATCTTTGCCGCGCCATCCATTGCAATGAGAACAACTCTAAAATCTTCGGTTTTGACCAGAGTTTTAGAATAGAGACCGGATGCCCAAGGCCTTTTCTGCTCCGAATCAACGATCTCGCGTGCCAAGTCAAAATGAGTTAGACCATCCATGAGGCTGGCATTGTTGCCGGAAGTTGAAGTCATCTTGCATACCCTCCAGGTTAGCGGTGGTACCGCATAGATTCATCTCTTGATGGCATGATCAAGGGACCTATATAGGAGGCAGTCATTGGTAATTCAGTTGTTTGGAACATTCACGATACTTGAGTAGCTCTTGAGTGGTTATTGGGAACGTCGTCTGTTGCCGGTTAGCGTTCCAGGGTTGTTGCGAACGCGTCCAGCGATAGCGACCGCAATAAGTTCCTTCTCATGCCGCGTTCAACTTCTGCCAGCCGGTCTGCCGCATGTGTAATCCAATCGAAATCCGCAGTTTCCGCAAGTTTTTGCAGATCGGATTGAATATCAGTATTCCGTACCAGTTCCGGTGTGTGGGAGTTTAGGAAGGTCAAGTCTTGCAGAAGTGAATAGAGCGTACGCAAGAGATTTTCCGTTTTTACCCTTCCATCCGCGCCAGCCCGATAGGTTTCCGTTACCTTGAAAAGCTCACTATGATCTTTCGTTCGTAATGCGGAATTTAAGATTACCAACGCATTGGTTCGCGCTGCGGTATAACCAGGAAGATCAAAACCGCGAGCTCGTCCCACTGCGCCTTCAGAGAGTCGAGCTACCAGGGTGCGCTGCTTGGAAGTCCAATTGGGCCGATTCTTTGTGAGGTATTGCTCAACCTGTTCTAGAGATAGTGCGCAGAGGGTTACGATCATAGAACGGGAACGAATGGTCGGCAACAGTTCGCCCGCGTTCTCCGTCAGCAGAAAGATGCTGGCAAACTCCGGCGGCTCCTCCAGCATTTTGAGTAAAGAGTTCGCTGCCTCTTTCATGAACGCCGAGTCGGTAAAAATATAAACTCGCTCCTTTGCCTCTGCCGGACGGTAGTAGATGGTCTCAATCACGCGCCGGACCTGGTCCATCTTGATCATCATCTGTGGAGGATCAGGCGGAATCACCAGCACGTCGGGATGCGTCTGGACAAAAAGCCGGGTTTCTTTTTTATCGGTTTCGCGCAGATTCTCACGAGCTTCCACTGCTTCCGCAAACCGGGCGTCGAGATCTTCTGACAAAGAAATACGAACGCAGTTGGAGCATTTGCCACAAAAGTCGGGTGGACCATCGGTAATAGGATCAAGGCAATTCATCACCTTGGCAAGCATGAGAGAAAGAGTGTATTTGCCGCATCCAGCAGGGCCAGCAAGAATCATGGCCTGAGGAAAGCGTTTGCGTGCGAGCATATCGCGCAAACGATTAACAGTCTCCGAGTTGCCATGAAAATCAGAAAAGCCCATAAAGTTTTCACCACGGAGTCACTGAGAAACACCCAAGACAATCATCTCAGACAATATTGGCTAATCTAATGAACCAATTTTCTTTTGCCCCAATAGAAATAAAGACTTTCTCTGTGCCTCTGGGGTGATTTCACCCTTTCGCATCTATCTTCAACCTGCGTTGCACTATTTCTGCGATCTTTTTATGCGTTTCGTCTGGAGTCCCTCTTGCGTCCACAACTACTACGCGCTCCGGCTCCCTTACGGCAATCGCCAGATACGCACTGCGCACGCGTCCAAAAAACGCCCGACTTTCTTGCTCGAACCGATTTTCGTCGGTGTCTGGACCAGCTTTGTTAGAGGAATGATTTTTATTTCGTCTGCGCGCCCGTTCGATACTTGCGGCTACGTCGGAATCCATCAAAATCGTAAGCGCGGGCTGCAATCCTTCGCATAAGACTCGATGTAGCTCGAGTATCGGTTCACTGCCCAGCTTCCGTCCGCCGCCCTGATATGCTTCACTGGAGTCGGTAAAGCGGTCACACAGCACAATGTTTCCTGCATGGAGTGCAGGTTGGATAACTTCTTTGATGTGCTGAGCGCGAGAGGCAAACATAAGCGCCAATTCCGCCATGGGAGCTAAGCCCGTAGTCGAAGTACCGAGCAGAATGTTCCGGATCTTTTCTCCTGTCGACGTTCCTCCCGGTTCTCGCGTGACTACGACTGGCAAACTCCGCGTCCGCAAGACCTGGGCGAGTCTTTCAAGTTGCGTGCTTTTACCGCAACCATCGAGTCCTTCGAACGTGATGAATTTTCCTCGATGGGCCATCGCAACCATCATAGATTATTTCTTACTTCTCCCCGAGACGCTTTGCCAAACTATTAATTTCGAAACGTCAAGTTCGATTGGGCAGCCCCATCAGATGAAGCACGACTATACCCAAATCCACCGCGGCTGGTATATTCGGAAGTTCGCGAATACGGTCCTCCGGGAGAAGTTCATGAATCGTTCAAATGGTTGGATTCTTGGGTGCGTTCTAGCACTTGCTTATACAATCCTCGGCTGCGCACTCCATGCGCAAACCAATGCGCCAACAATTAAGATCGCGGTTGATGCCAGCGACGCTCCGCGCAAAATATTCCACGCGCAACTTACGATTCCTGCCAAGCCCGGTATACTCACACTTTATTATCCCAAGTGGATTCCGGGAGAACATGCTCCTGACGGTCCCGTGGTCGATCTTGCTGGCTTGAAGTTTTTGGGCAATGGTCAAATTTTAAAATGGCGGCATGATTTACTCGACAACTTTGCCATCAATGTTGAAGTGCCAGCAGGCGTAAGTGAGGTGAATGCGTCCCTCGACTTCCTATCTCCGGCAACTTTCGAGGGCGGTTTCTCCGCCGGGTCATCGGCTACAGCTTCTCTTACGGTTTTAAGCTGGAATCAAGTCCTCTTATATCCCAAGGGATGGACCGTAGATCAACTAACTTACCAAGCCAGCTTGCGTCTGCCGCAGGATTGGAAATTTGGCACCTCTCTTCAAGTGAGCTCACATAGTGGCAATCAAGTAAGCTTCGACCCCGTGTCTCTTTATACGCTGGTCGACTCTCCCGTGATTGCAGGACGATATCTCAAAGTTGTGCCGCTCAATGAAGGGCAAACTCCGCCCGCGGAAATGGACATTGCCGCCGACAGCGCCGCTGCCCTCGATGCTCCTCCCGAAGTATGGGAACATTATCGCAATGTTGAAGCGCAGGCTGGAAAACTATTCGGAGCGCATCACTATCGTAATTATCATTTTCTTTTTAGCCTGAGCGATCACGTGGCGCATTTTGGCCTCGAACATCACGAATCGGACGACAGCCGTATCGCCGAACGAGGGCTCGTAGACGAGGACCTCCGCCTGCTTGACTCCAGCCTGCTTCCGCACGAATACGTGCACTCGTGGAACGGGAAGTATCGCCGTCCCGCGGACCTTACAACCCCCGATTATCAACAACCTATGCAAGATGATTTGCTGTGGGTTTACGAAGGCCTAACCCAGTATTTGGGTAATGTTCTAACCGCGCGTAGCGGCCTGTGGACACCCGATCAGTACCGGCAGGAACTGGCTGCTATTGCGGCTGAATTGGATCACCGTCCCGGACGCTCGTGGCGGAATTTGCAGGATACCGCGGACTTCGCACAACAGCTTTATTTTTCACCCGAGGAGTGGTCATCCTGGCGTCGCGGCGTGGACTTCTATGACGAAGGCGCTCTGAACTGGCTTTGGGCCGACATCATCATTCGCAAGCAAACGCAAAATAAGAAGACGCTTGACGATTTCTGCCATCTATTTCATGGTCCTCCGAGCGGCCCGCCCATGGTCAAGACATATAACTTTGACGACGTTGTAAGCGCGCTTAACCAAGTCGCTCCCTACGATTGGAAAGGTTTTTGGACAGAGCGTCTCACCAATCACGGTCCAGGCGCGCCCTTGGGCGGAGTGGAAGGCAGTGGCTGGAAACTTATATACGATGAGACGCGTTCTGACATGACTCACGCGTTTGAATCCGATCACAAGGTAATCGACGCAGCATACTCGATCGGAATGATAATTAAGGACGATGGCGGGATTATCGATACCATCGAAGGTATGTCAGCGGCAACGGCCGGTATTGGACCGGGAATGAAGCTCGTAGCCGTAAATGGCCGGCGCTTCACAATTGACGTTCTACGCGATGCACTGCGAGCAGGCAAGAACAGCTCTGAGCCATTGGAACTGCTTGTCGAGAATACGGAATATTACAAGACCTACAAGCTGGATTATCACGCGGGAGAGAAATACCCGCACCTGGTGCGCGACGAATCGAAGCCCGACCTGCTGGGTGACATTGTTAAGGCGCGGTGAGTTGAATTGCAAAATTGGTAGTATGTTAACTGACCTACTACCAAAAAATTCACCCTTGTCATTCCGAGTAACTCATAACCGCGCTCGACGCGGTGAGAGCGCCCGAGGAATCTCTTTTCTTCACTCATTCATATGAGGATAGCCACGCTAGCTGAAAACTGCATCAGCTCCGAAATAATTAAAAGTGATTTACATCTAGCTTTGCTCTTTCACCGCGTCAAACAAGTCTGTTTCCGGAACAACAGGCGCCGCAGTTACCCGTGCCGCTAGATGAAACATCTCCCGCTTCCCGCGCGGACGAACATGACTTTCAAACAGCGCCCAAAGCGGCGATTGCGTGGTATGCGCCTTAAATGCGGCGATCTTCGTCTCTAGATAATCCCCAATTTCGATAATCGTTGTTGCTGGCGATAAGGTGATCGGCTGTCGATTCGGAAGCGTAAAATCGGCGGTCTGATAATAGAGTTTCTGCGTGCGATGCGGGTCAACGCCATCTTTAAGTTGGTCGGGATACCGGTTGCTCCGTCCCGCCCATTGAAATGCAAGCGAGGCGAACACACCCGCCATCGAATGATCCGGATGTCCTGTTACCCCACCGTCGGAACCAAAAGTGAGCAGCACGTGGGGGCGATACCGGCGTATCTGTAACGTCAGGTCGCAAACAACTCGGTAAAGGTCTTGCCGATAGAGCTGCCCATCGGGATAATCAAGCACCATGCCCTCAGAGACTCCGAGAATTTCGCAGGATGCTGCAAATTCCTTGCGACGCATCTCGGCAAGTTCCATATCGTTTTTCGCGCTGCCGCGATGAGTAGCCGCTTGTCCGGGCGTTAAGCAGATGACCGAGGTTTCGACACCTCGGTCACGATACAACCGCAAGGAACCGCCGAACCCGCCAGCCTCATCATCGGGATGGGCAGTAATGCACATTAAACGAAGCATGATCCGATTGTATCGCGTGGCTTGAGTGCATCCTTTCGCAAGAGTTGTGCAAAGAGATGCATTCAAGAATCAGCCGAATCGGCAATAGAGATAATAAAAATCTCTACTGGATTTACTTCATTCCAACTAAAATACGCCCACGGGAATTGCTACTGTCCCAATTCCCCTAACGAGCTTCGAATTGCATATCCTTGTCACGACCGACACATTAAGCGGAGTGTGGACCTACACTCGCGAACTTGCCACTGGCTTAGTGAGCCAAGGCATTCGCGTCACGCTTGTTAGCTTCGGTGAAATTCCTCTTCCGCAGGAAACTGCGTGGATGGACCGCCTGCATGGGCTGCACTATATTCCAACCGCATTCCGCCTCGATTGGATGCAGGAAGGCGAGCAGGACCTGAAAGATTCCCGTGCTTACCTCGCAGCGTTGGTGAAAGAGCTTAAGCCCGATGTGCTTCATCTCAACCAAATGTGCTACGGGGATCTTCCCGTGGACATTCCCCGCGTCGTGTTTGCGCATGGGGATTTAATTAGCTGGTCAAAGTGCGTTCATGGTTACGAACCAAAAGAAAGCCGCTGGTCGCGTTGGTATCAAGACGCAATCTCGACAGGTTTGTCAAAAGCAAGTGTAGTCGTTGCGCCCACAGTATGGATGCTCGATAGTATCCGAACCTCTTATCTGTGCCCCGAATATGACACTGTGATTTACAGCGGCAGAAATCCGATTTTTTTCAATCCATATGTGAGCAAAGATGAATCCGTTCTGGCGGTGGGCCGCCTCTGGGACGCAGGCAAGCAAGTTTCGTTACTTACACAACATAAGCATCCTGTTCCTGTCTGTATCGTTGATTCCGATGCACCCGCTCACGCTATTGGAGTGCCCATTCGAGCCGATGTTAAGCTTTCTTTGGGCGAAGTCCGCGTCTCGCTAAAAGGACCGCAAACAGAGGCGCAATTACGACTCCTCTACAGCCGCGCTTCCATCTACGCTGCCACTGCGCGCTATGAGCCGCTGGGAATGGCAACGCTGGAAGCGGCATTCTCCCGTTGCGCGATCGTCGCCAATGACATTCCGCCATTTAGAGAGATGTGGGACGACACTGCAATTTATTTCAACGCGAATGATGCAACCAGCCTTGCGGTCGCTATACGCAAATTAAGCGAGCAGCGCGGTCTCTGCCAAGCTCTCGGAAATCGCGCGTTTCAACGTGCCAAAGAATGTTTCACCGCCCAGCGTATGCTCGACGATTACCTCCGGCTCTACCGCGATCTCATTAGCCAGCGGGTTTCAACCGCAGCCTAGCCGCTCGGAGGACTAGGAGCTTGCAGCCTAAAGCTGGTATCTTCGTAATCGTCATCTTATATTTAAACTCATTTCGCGCGGAGGTTTTCATGGCCGTTGTAAAGATCACAGTAAAGAAAAATGGACCGTTTCGAGTCGAGGCTCCCGAAGGTTCGATCGAGTTGGTGGACGCCGACGGCGCTCCCTACGATCTAACCGGCAAGACTGCTTTTTCTCTTTGTCGCTGTGGTGGTTCAGTGAATAAACCTTTTTGCGATGGCACCCACAGCAAAATCGGATTCCAGGGTGCAGAGCTGGCCGTAAAGAAAGCAGATGGCACGAGCTAGTTGTTTCTAAACGCAATCGTAAATCCTGTATCTTGATTTGCAATAAGCGATCAGCTCTAAAACTGACGCGGGGGCCCGTTATGCGTAATTCCAGAGATCGTGAATTAGGTATGAGCCGCAAAATAACGCGGCGTGATTTTATGAATGGCGTTGCCGTCGCAGCCGGCGCAGCGATGCTCCCCACTTCGCTGCTGGGTGCCATCGATTTTGCAGAGCGCCAAAATTCTGCCGATTACTACCCGCCAGCATTGACCGGGTTACGTGGCAGTCACGTGGGCTCCTTTGAAATTGCCCACAGTTTGCGGGATGGAACATTCTGGGATCAAGCGGGAAAGCCCGCCGACACAGGTGAAACCTATGACCTCGTTGTTGTCGGAGGTGGAATCAGCGGCCTCTCCGCCGCCCATTTTTACCGCAAAATTGCTGGATCCAAAGCCCGCATTCTTATTCTTGATAATCACGACGATTTTGGTGGCCATGCCAAGCGCAATGAACTCATTGTGGGAAACCGGCGGCTTCTCGGATTCGGTGGGACCTTTTCCATCGAGAGTCCCGCGCCTTATAGCCCGGTTGCGAAGAGTGTAATTAAGGAACTCGGGATCGATGTGGCTTCCTATCCGAAGTATGTTTCGAAAGATCTCTACGGCTCTTACGGGTTAGGACCGAATATTTTTTTCGACAAAGAAACTTTCGGCGCCGACAAACTCGTGCCCAATCCAGCTCCGCACGGCGGCAGCGAAACGGACGAGCTTTCTGCTGGAAATGCAGCGAAGTGGAAAAAGTTCATGACGGATGCGCCACTCTCAGACCAAGCCAAAAAAGACTTCGAGCGGTTGCACACGGAGAAGAAAGACTATTTGCCGGGTTTGAGTTCGGATGAAAAGAAAGCCCGCATGGCCCGCGTGAGTTACGCCAAGTTCCTGTCAGACACCATTGGAGTGAATCAAGAAGTAGTTCATTTAATGCAGGCTATGCCGCAACCGCTTTTCGGAATCGGAATTGATGCCATGTCGGCACAAGACGCTTGGGGTCTTGACTTCCCCGGATTCAAAGGGATGAATCTTGATCCGGCTCCAGGCAAGGGAATGAATCGCGATGCCATTCCCAACGAAGAAGCCGAGAAATACTTCTTCCACTTTCCAGATGGCAATGCGTCGATAGCGCGATTACTTGTTCGCCAACTAATTCCCGACGCGATTCCGGGCAGCTCGTCAGCCGATGTAGTCACTGCACGCGCCAATTATGCCAAGCTCGACGAGGCTTCCTCGCCCGTGCGTATCCGCCTTAACAGTACGGTGGTCAAGGTAAAACACGATGGGGATCCTGCAAGCGCCAAGGAAGTTGAAGTTAGTTACTCTCAAGGCGGCAAGGTCTTCACCGTTCGTGCTGCGCATAGCATCCTGGCTTGCTGGCACGTGGTGATTCCATATTTCTGCGAAGAATTGCCGGACAAGCAAAAAGAAGCGTTGTCGTCAGCAGCGAAAGTTCCACTGCTATACACCAATGTCGCACTGCGCAACTGGACAGCGAACCAAAAGCTCGGAGCGAGTTCGATCTACGCACCGGGCAGTTATCACACGTTCGCCAATCTGGATTTGCCGGTGAGTATCGGCGCCTATGAATGTTCGCGTAAGCCCGAAGATCCAATTGTGATGCATATGATGAAGACGCCATGCAGGCCGGGACGTCCAGCCCGCGATCAGCACCGCTTGGGACGCATGGAGCTTTTCACCACAACCTTTGAAACTATGGAACGAAATATTCGCGATCAGTTGGCGCGCAGTTTGGGGTCGGGAGGATTCGATCCCGCCCGTGACATCACTGCAATAACAGTAAATCGCTGGCCGCATGGATATGCATACGAATACAACTCGTTGTGGGATAAATTCTGGCTGGAAGGCACCGAAGCACCTTGCGAGATAGCAAGAAAGCCATTCGGAAGATTAGCAATCGCCAACGCCGATGCAGATGCATACGCGTATACAGATTGCGCGATCGATCAAGCGTACAGAGCGGTACAAGAAATCACGAAAACATAGAAAGTTACCGAGGATCACGTAGGGACAGCCGCCCCCGGCTGTCCTAATTTTGTCATCCTGAGTCGCCAGGGATCCCTACTCAAAACATCTCATTCCATTGATCCGGGGCGCGTGGTAAGAGCAGGTCGAAGGGCTGCTCTGAGCTGTCGAAGGATCTGCTGTTCTCAATTTCTTCATCAGTGAATAGTCTTGGTTTTCCGCGACATGTAATCCATCAGCAAATACTGTCCCAGCGTGTACGGAGTCGTGAAGTAAGCCTTGCCGCGGCACATCTCCGTCACTTTCTGCACAAACTGCACCAGCCCATAATCCGACGCCAGCATGAACGTGTTAATCATCACGCCCGCACGTTTGCACTTCGACACTTCTTCCAGCGTTTGACTGACCACCAGTGGATCAAGGCCGAAAGCATTCTTATAAATCCGCCCATCTTCCAAAGTCAGAGCCGAAGGTTTTCCATCGGTGATCATCACAATCTGCTTCATGTCCTTGCGTTGCCGCTGCAAAATGCGTTGCGCCAGCCGTAGGCCTTCTCTCGTATTGGTGTAGTACGGCCCAACCTTCACGCGAGCCAATTGCGAGAGTGGCACCTCCTCGGCAGAATCGTGAAACAGAATCAACGAAAGCGAGTCGCCGGGATATTGCGTGCGGATCAAATGCGAGAGCGCCATCGCAACTTTCTTCGCCGGCGTGAAGCGGTCTTCACCATAGAGGATCATCGAATGCGAACAGTCAAGCATGAGAACCGTAGCGCAGGATGACTGGTACTCGCACTGATGCACCTGCAGATCGGAATATTCGATGTTCAACGGCGTAGTCAGCCCTTCACGTTGAATCGCACTGGACAGAGTAGCAGTGATGTCGAGATTCAGCGTATCGCCGAACTCATATTGCCGTGAAGCTCCGTTCGCCTCAATCCCAGTGGCCATGTCGCGCGTGTCATGACGCCCGAAACTCGATTTTCCTAACGATCCCATCAGGTCGCGAAGCGTCTTGAAGCCGAGAAAATCCAGGCTCTTATCTGTAATCTCGAATTTAGCTTGCTGCGCTTCACCGGTCTGTCCACCAACACTCGAACGCTGCGAAGGGTCATGAGGCTGGTCAACACTGATGTAATCCTCCTGCTGCATCCGTTCAATAAGCTGCTCGATCAGTTGATCGAGGGTGCCTTCCATGTACATCTGCTCAATACGTTCCCGCATTTGTTCGTCAAGCGCATTGCTTTCGAGCAGCGCTTGTTCCAGCGCGCGACGCAGTTCTTCGAGGGTTTGGTCGCCGTTGAATAGGTCGTCGTACATGTAATTCTGAAAGCCGCTCTGCAAAAGATAGTCAGAGAGGGCACTGAGCAGATCTTCCAGGCTCATTTCGCCAGCTGGATCAGGAACGTATTTGGAATAGCGGATGCGTTTCATAGAAGCGGTCGTTGGTCGTTGGCTATCAGTCGTTTGCTCATTCAGATCTCAGGTCCGGCGGTTGGATAGAGGTCACTCAATGCCAATGACCCACGACTGTCGGCGAACGACTAGTTGTACGGCCTTCTACCCCGCGCCTGCATATCTTCCCTATCAAAGGTTTTCTCCACCGGCTTCGGTGGTTTTTCTCCGGCCGTGAACAGGCGCTCTTCATTGCGGCCTATTCGCTTATGGGCATGCAATCCCTCCAGCACAAATTCTGCCGCCGATACTTGCGACTCGGCAGTGTCTTTCGGGCCCACATTCAACCGACTGGTTTTTTCCATTAAGCCCTGAATCCCGCGCAAGGCATTTAGCGTCTCCTGGGCACTGGCCGAATCGGCTAATTGAATCTCACCACCTAAATCGAACCATTGCACGATCTGCTGTACATCCACGCCTTTGAAATATCCGTCGTAGGTTTTGGCGATCGCGGTGCGGATCAGTTCGCGGCCAACGTGGTCTGCACCCTTCATCTCACCTTCATACTCGAGTTCGAGCTTGCCGGTAATTGCGGGCAGAGCCGCATACACATCGCCAATGCGCGGTACCACGTTCTTCTCGTCATGCCGAATTGCGCGACGCTCTGCATTCGAGATCACATTTTCCGTGCACGAGATTGGCAGCCGTTGGCTCACACCAGAGCGTTTATCGACCTTCTTATCTTCACGGGCGGCGAACGCTATGCGTTCAATCACCTCCCGCACATATTTCGGAAGGTGCAGCTTGTGCCCATTGCGTTGTGCCCACGCTTCCTGCGCCGTGATGGTAATACCTTCTTCGACTGTAGCCGGGTAATGCGTGCGAATCTCGGATCCAATGCGGTCTTTCAGCGGAGTAACAATCTTTCCGCGAGCTGTGTAGTCCTCAGGATTCGCGCTGAACACGAGGGCCACATCAAGAGGCAGGCGAATCGGATAGCCTTTAATCTGCACATCGCCTTCCTGCATGATATTGAAGAGTCCAACCTGAATCTTTCCCGCCAAATCCGGTAATTCGTTCACAGCGAAGATTCCGCGATTTGCCCGCGGAAGCAATCCATAATGCACGGTGAGTTCGCTACCGAGTTCATGCCCTCCACGTGCCGCCTTGATAGGGTCAATATCGCCAATCAAATCGGCGATCGTAACATCCGGCGTCGCCAGCTTCTCCACGTAACGCTGGTCGGGTGTGAGATAAGCAATCGGAGTCGCGTCCCCGAGTCGCGCGATCTCTTCTTTGCAGCGCCGGCAAAGCGGATCGTAAGGGTTATCGTGAATCTCGCAACCCGCAATGTAAGGGGTCTGAGGATCAAGCAGGGAAGTAAGTGCACGCAGGATGCGGCTCTTGGCCTGCCCGCGTAATCCCAGCAAAATAAAATTATGGCGGGATAAAACAGCGTTGATTATCTGCGGAACCACCGTGTCGTCGTAACCTACGATTCCGGGGAAAACCGGACCGCCGCTACGCAGTCTTGCAATCAGATTATCGCGTAATTCGTCCTTCACGCGCCGGGTACGCAGCGTATTTTCGGAAAACGGGCTCTGGCGCAACTCGCCGAGTGTTCGAGGCAGGCTACTCATGATGAAAAAACTCCCAAAACTAAAACAAAAAGCAGGTTCTGTCCTGATTATACGCCCGCTCTCAAATCATCCCGCGTGGCCGTTGCCGCCCGCTTTCTTGCGCACGCGGACTGTGCGGCGCATGCTGGGTAAGATAGTTTCGAAAAATGAAATGATGGCTTGCACTCGCTCCGACTCCGACTTCATCTCCAGCAATGTCTGTTTAAAATCGAGATCCAGCGGAAGCGATCCCGCCAAATGATAAGCCAGATTATCTCCCGCAATTTCTGAGGATCCTTGCGCCTGCGCACCCGCAAGGGTCATAAGCTCGCCATGCAGCTTCATGGCTTGTGCTCTTTCTTCAGGGCTCGACAGATCCAACTCATCCTGCAGATAAATAACCTCGCCCTGTAAAAATGACCGCTCCTGATTGATGCGCATAGTTTCAAATCGCTCACGGCCCAAGGCTACAATATCCATTCGTCCATCGTCGTACTTCTTTGGTATATCCACGATCTCGGCCGTGCATCCAATCTCAGCAACGCCCTCATCCTTGGCGCGAACTACTCCAAAATTTTTCTTCTCGGCTAAACATTCGGAAACCATCTCGCGGTAGCGTGGCTCAAAGATGTGCAGGGGCAGCACTGTGCCTGGAAATAAAACCAGATCCAAAGGAAACAGTGGAAGAAGTGCGCTCAAGACGTCCTCTGCATGAACGCGTGTTGAAAAGCTGGAAAAAACAACAGCATTTCCCGATTGTACCTGTGGAATGACTTACTATGTTTGCTGCGGTTAGATCTTCATGTATGCAAAATATGTAGCAAAATGAGGCAGAGTACATGGACATATTTGGGAAAGTTGTCGTGATCACTGGCGCGTCAATGGGTATCGGCGAAGCCATTGCCAAAATATTCGCTGATCATGGCGCGACAGTTGTATTGCTATCTCGCGATGTAGCACGATCCGAAACGGCTCGATCTCGCATTGGCCATCCCGAGCGCACCCTGGCTCTCGCCTGCGACGTTCGCCATCGTGAAGAAATTGACCGTGTGATCGGCATCGTAATACGTAATTTTCATCGCATTGATGTCTGGATCAACAACGCCGGTCAAGGATTAATGGATTCCATCGATGGAGTCGATATGGCAGCTTGCCGCGAAATCTTCGAAACCAATCTATTCGGCACAATCGCAGCCATGCAAGCTGTAGCGCCTACTATGAAGCAGCAAAGCTCGGGAGCTATTATCAACATCTCCAGCGTTGCCGGACATATCCCTGTTCCGTTCATGGGTGTGTACAGCGCGACCAAATTTGCCATGAATGCCATTGGCAAGGCATCGCGCGTCGAGCTAAGAAAATATGGAATCAACGTGCTTACTGTTTGCCCGGGATATGTTCGCACAGACTTCGGCGCGAACGCCCTGCGTGGAAAAGAATCGAAGCAGGTTCGGCCTGAGAAAGTCCGCGGAATTACGGCCGAGCGGGTTGCGCGCGCGGTACTGCAAGGCTACAGCAAGCAGAAACGTGAAGTGATCGTGCCCTGGACAATGATCCCGGTAGTCAAACTTTATCAATTGTTCCCGGGATTAGTTGAGACTGTAATGGGGAGGATGGCTCAAAAGCCAAATTGAGCGAAGTACCAGTCTAGCTAAGATCCGCCAGCATACCTTCCATCTCCGAAAGCGCATGTGCATTGCCTGTGCGTTGAGCTGAGGCGATTCCGTCAGTTAGCATTTTTTTCGCCTCATCTTCCCGGGCTGCCTTCGCGAGTGTTTGCGCCGCCATGAAATAACCAGCGGTGTAATCGGGATGTGCCGCCAATAGTTTCCCGAACTCTTCCAGCGCTTTTTCGATCTCGCCAGTATTGGAATACTCCATTGCCAGCCCGTAACGCGCAAAAGCGTCATTTGCATTGTGCGAAAGTATTTCGGTGAGCATTGCCACGCGATCCATGGTTCAAGGTTACTACAGCCTTGGTGATATCAGCCTGTACCTAGTCCTAAGGTGTGACTCAAATTGAAATTAATGTAGTGGCTTACCGTTCTTCGCGGCTTTTCTTCGTAATCTTTGCGGTTACATTGTTAAAAGCCTTTAACCGCCAAGTTCGCTAAGAATCTCCACAAAGTACGCGAAGGCGTAACTCGATTTGGCTGGAACCATAACTGATTACTCCAATCCTAAGCGTGCCACTGGCGATTCACCAACCCTCTGAGTACAATTGCCTGTCTTTATAAATTCAACTCTGTCAGGAGAACCATCGTGGCGTGTCCGTTCTTCATGCCTATTGCTAAATCCGAAGACATTGCCTGGATGCACTCCTCGCGCCTCCCATTAGGCGCTGGTTGGAACGGCCACTGCGCAGCTCCCGGCCACGAAGGGGCAATTCCGAATAATCAAGAATTGCGAGATTTCTGCAACATGGGATACGCGGCCAACTGCCCGAAATTACCTGCACAGCGTGCTTGGGACGCAGTTCGATTTTCCGTCTCTCGCGATCAAGGTTCCAGGCTTGTATTGTGGTTTGTATGCGAACTTCGCCATCGCCCTGCTGGACACGGCACCTTAGAGTACGATGTCGACCGCGGACAGTGGATGACTATTCATCCCGAACCGCGTATACAAAAAATGGCTGATTGCTATTTGCAGTCGTATCTTCAACGTCGAACCCAGCCTGCTTCCAAAAATCCCACTCCGAGCGCAAATTGAATGACTGATCCAAACAGAAATGATAACGACGGTAACGAACACCTCGATCTGACAATGCCGCGTCCAGTGCGCGATTCTCAATCCGAAATGACCGAGATCGTTCTGCCCAACGACGCCAACCCACTCGGCTCACTTCTCGGCGGACGCCTCATGCACTGGATCGATGTTGCCGGCGCAATGGCCGCGCATCGGCATTCGCGCAGCTATGCGGTAACAGCGTCGATTGATCACATGGATTTCCTGGTTCCCGTGCAGGTCGGAGACATCGTAATCCTGCGCTCTTCGGTGAATCGCGTTTTCCGCACTTCCATGGAAATAGGAGTAAAGGTTTGGGTGGAGAGCTACATCCACGACACCTGCCAACATGTCAGCTCGGCCTATCTGACTTTCGTTGCTGTAGATAAAGAAAAACGTCGAGTCCCAGTAGCCGCCGTAGTTCCTGAGACGGATGCTGAACAGCGCCGTTATGAGGATGCCGGCCGCCGCCGGGAAATCCGCCGCAGTGAAGCGGAGCGCCGCCGCCGTCACTCTGTTTAAACTGCATCAAGTCCTTTTGCGATGGGCCGTCGATCATGATGATGCATATACGACATTAGCCCGGACCCTACCATGGATAGCGCACTTCTAATTCATCGCTTACACTTTGCCTTCACCATTACTTTCCACTATCTTTTCCCGCAGCTCACCATGGGGCTGGCTCCGCTCATTGTAGTTCTCAAAACGCTAGCGATTCGCCGCAATGATGAGCGTTATAATCTTGCGGCTCGTTTTTGGGCGCGCATCTTTGGAATCAATTTCGTGATCGGGGTTGTTACTGGAATTCCGATGGAGTTTCAGTTCGGCACCAATTGGTCACGATTCTCAGCTTTTGCGGGAGGAGTCATCGGTCAAACTCTCGCCATGGAAGGCATGTTTGCTTTTTTCCTGGAATCCGCCTTCCTGGGACTTTTTCTATATGGCGAAAAGCGTATGAGTCAACGGGCGCACTGGTGGACGGCAGTGGCCGTGTTTCTGGGTTCGTGGCTCTCGGGATTTTTTATTATCGCGACCGACGCCTGGATGCAGCATCCCGTCGGATATTTACCAACTGCGAATGGAGCCGTCCAACTCAGCAGCTTTTGGGCGCTCATGCTTAATAAGTGGGCATGGTGGCAGTACGCCCACAACATGGGAGGCGCGGCAATTACCGGCTGTTTCGTCATGGCGTCGGTCGGGGCATTTTATTTGTTGCTGCGTAAGCACGAAGAGTTTGGCAGGATGTTTGTGAAAATAGGTGTGATTGCGGGCGTAGTATTCAGCATTCTGCAACTCTATCCCACAGGCGATGCGCATGGGCGGCTGGTCACGCAATATCAGCCCGTGACGCTGGCCGCTATGGAAGCGCTGTTCACTGGACAACCCGGTGCTCCGCTGGTCATTATCGGCCAGCCTGACATGGAGCATCGCACGATCGACAACCCAATCACCGTTCCCGGGATGTTAAGCTTCCTGACCTACCGCCGTTGGGGAGTGGAAGTAAAAGGCCTCGACGCATTCCCACAGGATCAGTGGCCGACGAACATTCCACTGCTCTACTACAGTTACCACGTGATGGTAGGGCTGGGTACGATCTTCATCGCCGTCATGGTCGTTGCTGCATTTTTGCTCTGGCGTGGCAGGCTGTTTAGCACGGATTGGATGCTCTGGATACTATTGTTGAGCCTTCCATTTCCGTACATCGCAAACACGGCCGGATGGATGACTGCCGAGCTTGGCCGTCAACCGTGGCTGATCTATGGACTGATGCGGACAGCTGATGGCTACTCCAGGAACGTATCAGCGGGGAATGGGTTGTTCACATTGATAGGTTTCATGGGAATGTATATGGTTCTCGGAATACTGTTTCTTTTCTTGGTGCATCGTGAAATCGACCACGGCCCAGCAGTCCAATCGGAGCTGTCGGATGTGTTGCAAGACCAGCCCATAGCCTATTAGAGAGTGTTGGGGAGCAATGCTTCCGCATTTATGGACATGTGCAGTCTGTAGGACTCGTCGACTGAAAGCCGAGTCCTACCCAAATTCGTCAGGATTTAAATAATATGGAAACACTCTGGTTCATTATCGTGGCTTTAATGTTGACCACTTACGTGCTGCTCGACGGTTTTGATCTCGGAGCGGGCGTTATTTATTTAGCCGTTACCCGAAACCCGCAAGAGCGCCGGATGATCCTCCGCGCTATCGGGCCAGTCTGGGACGGTAATGAAGTCTGGCTGATTGCTGCTGGTGGTACGCTCTACTTTACTTTTCCGTTGCTTTACGCGTCAGCCTTCAGCGGCTTCTATCTTCCTCTAATGATTGTTCTCTGGTTACTCATGTTGCGGGCAATCGGTATCGAATTCCGGACTCACCTCGATAATCCAGTGTGGCAGGTATTCTTCGACGTGGTTTTCTTCGGATCGAGCGCTCTTCTTACTATTTTTTTTGGCGCTGCTTTGGGCAATGTGATTCGCGGCGTCCCTCTCGGACCAGATGGCTATTTTTTCGAACCTCTGTGGACCAATTTCAAGGTCAGCGGCCATCCCGGAATTCTCGACTGGTACACGGTTTTAGCAGGTGTTGTAGCACTAGTGACGCTGACCGTCCATGGCGCACTTTATATCGCTATTAAGACTGAAGGCGCCCTGAATCTGCGCGCTCGCAGCACAGCCATCATTCTTTGGCCGGCGCAATTCTTCCTGACTTGTATCAGCTTGCTTGCAACATATTTTGTGCGCCCGCGATTGCTGCACAACTACGGACAATATCGCATCGCTATACTCATACCGCTTCTCGTAGTGGCTAGCTTGGCGCTTATTATTTGGAGTGCTCCCAAAGGCAAAGAAAAACTCGCGTTTACTGGCTCGTGCCTCTACATTGTGGCCATGCTGGTTGGAGCTGTATTCGCTCTTTACCCAGAGGTGCTGCCGTCGAGCACCAATTCGGATTACAGCTTAACGATCTACAACACAGCAGCAGGTCATCATGGGTTAATGGTTGGGATCACATGGTGGTCTCTCGCGGCGCTGTTGACGGCAGGATATTTCGTATTTGTCTACCGTATGTTTAAAGGGAAAGTGCAACTGGAAGGCTCAGGTCACTAAATCCCTGGAAATTAAATAGAGAGACACGCTCCCCGAAATCTAGCGTGTCCCTCACACTATCGCTAGCAACAGTGGTTCAATTCCCTAAAATCGCATAAAAACCCGATATGTTGTCGTGGACACTCAACCAGCTTCCAACCACGATGTCGTTAGAATTGATCCCTGCCGGGAAGGTATCCTTCGATCCGGGATATCGCAAGGTCATAAATTTCTTTCCGGTCAACACGTATCCATAATCAAAGAAGCTGGAAGTGACGTAATCACCGACGATTTGACCAGCATCATTCAGGCCAGAGGCAGCTGTTCCGAAAGAATTGGGACGGTCGATGGTTTGGTAAACACCATTCTGCAATACGAATCCATGAGAGGTATTGTTGCTGTCAACATAGCTCCCGCAAATTTCTCCGGCATTGTTGATTCCTTCGGCTTGCGTAGAAGCTGCGCCTGGAAAATCAAT
Organism: Terriglobales bacterium; assembly: GCA_035651835.1. Lineage (GTDB taxonomy): Bacteria > Acidobacteriota > Terriglobia > Terriglobales > Acidobacteriaceae > JAOAPG01. The sequence goes on along the minus strand of DASRFC010000066.1, from coordinate 75,305 downwards.
GGGGGTAAACGTCCCGTTACTCAGTTCATATCCGTGAAGGGCTCCGCCCAACTGATTGTCATAATATCCAACGATCTGTCCCGCATTATTTACACCAACTGCATAGGTATCAGCTGCGCCCGGATAATCGAAAGCAGTTAACTTGCCCTTTATTCGTGTGAATGCGTGTACGTTAATACCATCGTCGTAATCGCCCACGATCTCACCAACGTCATTGATGCCGCCGAGAAGTGTATTTGGGGCGTGTGGATAATTTATAGTGATGTACCTTCCACTGCTAAGCAGGAATCCATGAAATCCTCCGGTGGAATTTGTGTAGTAGCCGACGACTTGGTTCTTTGAATTAATGCCGCGCGCGGATGTCATGTCCGAGCCGGGCACATTGATTGGAAGGTAAGTAACTGCCGCGAATGCCGACGCCGTACAAACGGTCAGGACGAACAATATTAACAACGAAGTAGACAGCATACAACGATGGACGAAGCTTTGTTTCATAACTTTTCTCCGATTTCTTCCGCTGGCTTGCGAGCCTTGCCAGGCGCGGATTAACGGCGTCTAAGATGCTGCTGAGATGGCCAGAGGTGATCTGAGAGGCTGCGGAATTAGCTGTATGCTTTCTCAGGTACTCGCCTTGTTTGCGCTGAGATGTTTATCGAATAATAAAGGCCATTCAGTCGTACTTTCTATATGGACAGATCCACCGCCAAATCGTTTAAAGCCACACTCGAGCACAATAAATCGCGCTTGAATTGGGTAATAGTACGTATCCCTTTCGACGTATACAAAGTTTGGAAAGAACGCGGCATGCTTAAGGTAAAAGGAGAAATCAATGGCTTCGCTTTCCGCACATCGCTTTTTCCGACGGGCGATGGAGGGCATACTTTGCTGGTCAATAAGCGAATGCAAGCTGGCGCCAAAGTTAAGCTGGGAAACGTTGCGCAATTTCGTTTAGAACCGGACACCGAAGAACGGACTGTAACTATACCCATCGAGTTGAAGAAGGTTCTATCTGAAGATCGGTCTCTGTCGCGCTGGTTTGATCGTTTGAATTACTCCACTCGCAAATACATCGTAGATTGGATTACCGATGTGAAGAGTACCGAAGCCCGTGAGCGTCGTTCCGAGCAGATCGCCGAACGATTGCTCGCCACCATGGAAGCCGAGCGTGAATTGCCGCCCATTCTGCAAGTGGAGTTCTCACGTAATCGTCTGGCGTATGAAGGATGGCTGTATATGTCGCTGGCGCATCGGCGTCAGCATTTGCTGGGAATTTTTTACTATCGCAATCCCGAATCGCGGGCGAGGCGCATTGCAAAGATGATTGAAGAAGTGGAACAGCTGGCTAAAAAGAGAACAAAGAAAGCCGATGTGTCTTTGGAATTTTGATTCTGCCTACAGAGTCGCGTCGGACGAGCCTTTGACCCCGGTCAGGACTGCCTCTCAAATCGCGGGTATAATTTAGCTAATCCGTAATTTTTGCGCATTCTGAAAGGTGCTCTCTTGGGCTCTCATTCTCATCATCCTGGACAACAACCTCCCGCACCGCAGCCTTTGCCTGGAGTGGAAACGATTATTGCCGTAGGCTCCGGGAAGGGCGGAGTCGGCAAGACCACGCTAGCCGTAAATTTGGCTCTTGCCTTGGCGAAACTTGGCTATAAAGTCGGACTGCTCGATGCCGACGTTTATGGTCCCAACGTTCCGCTGATGCTGGGTACGAGCGCGCAGCCCAAAGTTCTTGGCGATAACCGCATCGAGCCGGTCGAAGCGCATGGGTTGAGTTTTATCTCGGTAGGACTGTTGAACCCCGGAGACAAGCCGGTGATTTGGCGCGGTCCCATGCTGCATTCAATCATCAAGCAGTTTCTAGGCTCAGTAGTCTGGGGGAAGCTCGATTATCTGGTTGTTGATCTCCCGCCTGGTACTGGTGATGTAGCGTTATCACTGATCCAAACAGTGCCATTAACGGGCGCGATTGTGGTTTCCACGCCATCCGACGTTTCTCTGCAAGATGCGCGTAAAGCTATCGAGATGTTTCGCCAGATGAAAGTAGACGTCGTGGGCATGGTTGAAAATATGAGCTACTTCGTCTGTCCGCATTGCAATCACGAAGTCGACGTTTTCTCCCGTGGAGGCGCGGAAAAAACTGCCGCTCAGTTTGAAGTGCCTTTCTTGGGAAACATTCAACTCGATCCGGAAATTCGTAAATCTGGTGATAGCGGCAAAGCCACTGTGTTGGAAGGCGAGAATTCTCCACACGCTAAGTCGCTCTATGATTTTGCGCGTAAGGTGGTTGGACGTGTCGAAGAAATCAAGGCGAATGCCCCGGAGAACGTCATCCAGGTCCGATAGTTAAAGACAGGGAATTGCTAAACCGTCTAGAATCAGCATCCCTACCTTGCGAGTGCTAATCCAGACAGATATGATCTGGATGTACTCAGATTTCCAATCAAACTCATTCACCTCTTAATCAAGTCCATGTAAAATAGTGACTTAGGCTCAATTTGAGCATGTAGATGCCTAAGCTCAAATTGATACATCTATATTAGTAGGAAAGCGGTTATAAGAAGACATGCAGATGGGCCCCCAAATTGGTGATCGAGAGCGCGAAATCCTTACCGCTATCGTGGAAACTTTCATTGCCACCGGCGAGCCCGTAGGTTCGCGTACCCTGGCACGGTCCAATAGGGAAGGCTTAAGTCCGGCAACGATCCGCAATGTGATGGCTGACCTTGCAGACGCTGGCTTTTTGGAGCAACCTCATACCTCCGCAGGCCGCGTTCCGAGTACCGAAGCTTATCGTTATTACGTCGAGCAACTTACGGGCAAAACGCACCTATCGCACCAGGATGAAAACATTATTCAGGATTCGCTCGCCGGTATCTCTGATGTGCCTGAATTCATGGAGCGTACCTCGCGTGTACTGTCGCTCATTTCACATAACGTGGGAATTGCGGTGGCGATCGGAGGACCGAAGAACGCGCTGGAACATGTTTATTTCTCGCGGCTGGGCGACCAGAAAGTTCTCGCCGTAGTGGTAACTAAGTCTGGTGTTGTACGTGATCGTGTGTTGCGGTTGGATATTTCTCAACTCGATCTGGATGTAGCCGCGAGATTTATTAACGACAATTTTCGCGGCTGGACCATGGAGTCCATGCGCGCTGAAGTTGCCCGGCGTTTGGAGCAGGAGCGCAGTGAATATGATGGACTGATGGCGTCTCTCGAGTTGCTGTATCGCCAAGGTGCGCTTGCAGCGGATGAAGGTGTACGGGTCGTGTTTGTCGAAGGCGCATCTAATTTGGTAAGCGGGGAACAGGATCGTCAGCGTTTGCGCGAGTTGCTGCAAACCTTGGAAGAAAAGCAGAAGCTGGTGGAACTGCTAGGGGCTTACTTAGATGCTAAGCAGGAGGCTGTTCGGGTCGTCATCGGTCTAGATCAGGCGCTTCCTTCCATGCGGAATCTGGTTTTAATCGGCGCTCCAGCGCGGATAAATGGTGAAGTTATGGGATCGCTCGCAGTAATTGGACCGACTCGCATCGACTATCAACACACCATGACAGCAGTTTCTTACATAGCGCAATTGTTCGATAAAGTATTGAACGAATCTGAATAGAAGTGAGTAAGTTATGCCCAGAACGAATGGAAAATCGGAAGTAGCACCACAACAACTCGATGCCGAGCATGAATTGCCGGCCTCGGAAGATTTGAGAGATGAAGTAAGTGGAAATCCTGCAGGACCACGCATGGTAAACGATACAGAAACGGAGCCGCGCGAAGCTGAAATTCTTAAGCTCAAGGCAGAGCGTGATTCTTTAGTTGATCGTTTGGCTCGTCTACAAGCTGAGTTTGAGAATGCCCGCAGGCGTGCTTCACGCGAGCAGCAGGATTTTCGCGAGTTTGCAGCTGCCGATACAATAAGGACTCTTCTGCCCGTACTCGATAGCTTTGACCGCGCTTTGAAAGCGGCACCTTCTGAAAAATCAGAGTTTCGCAGCGGAATCGATCTTATCCAGAAACAGTTTGAGGATGTGTTGTCAAAGCTCGGATTACGGCCGGTACCAGCCGTAGGCGAGCCATTCAACCCTCACCTTCACGAAGCAGTGGAAATGGTTGATACCACAGATGCAAAAGATCAAACGGTTCTCGATGAATTTCAGCGCGGTTACAAGTTGAAGGACCGCCTCTTGCGTCCTGCAATGGTTAAAGTTGCTCGCAACCCCAATCACTAATCACTAAGTTGTTATAGAAGCGAATCTCTCGCAAAGAATTGTAGGAAGGTTATTCTGACCAGCAACATAAAACGTGACTACTATGAAATCCTGGGTGTCTCCCGGGAATCGAGCGATCAAGAAATTAAGAGCGCGTATCGAAAGCTCGCCTTGCAGTACCATCCCGACCGCAACCCTAATAATCCCGATGCGGAGGAGAAATTCAAAGAGGCGAGCGAAGCCTATGCGGTCCTTTGCGACGGCGAAAAGCGTGCAACGTACGATCGCTTCGGCCATGCTGGATTGGGCGGTAACGGATCTGGCGCAGGCTTCGGCGGAGCTGGGTTTCAGGATTTTAGCGATATCTTCGGAGACATATTCGGGATCGGCGATATTTTCGGCGGCGGTTCTCGTAAGCGATCGCGCGCACAGCGAGGCGCCGATCTCCGCGAAGACATCAATCTTGAGTTTGAAGAAGCCGTATTTGGTACTGAGACTAAAGTCACGGTTCGGCATCATGAGACTTGTGAAGAATGCCGGGGATCAGGCGCTGCACCCGGCAAAGTGCCGGTGACTTGCCGTTCTTGCGCAGGACAAGGGCAAGTGCGTTATCAGCAAGGTTTTTTTAGTGTGGCCCGCACCTGCCCCACATGTCAGGGTGCCGGGAGCGTGATTACTGACCCATGCACGAAATGTAAAGGCGAAGGTCGAACTCTTCGGCAGAGAAGCGTGGACGCAAAAGTTCCCGCCGGCGTCGAAGATGGAACCCGCATTCGCTTTACTGGATTAGGAGAAGCTGGCGTGCATGGAGGTCCGGCTGGTGACCTCTATGTGGTGCTGCACGTCAAAGAGCATCCTTTTTTTGAACGGGAAGGAAATGATCTGCACTGTGTAATTCCCGTTTCTTACGCACAAGCCGCTCTGGGTGATGAGATAGCTGTTCCAACTCTGGAAGGCGAACATACCTTGAAAGTCCCAGATGGCACACAATCAGGTACAACGTTGCGCATTCGTGGCAAAGGCGTGCCTGTTCTCAATGGCCATGGGAAAGGCGATCTGTACGTCGAAGTTCGCGTACAAACTCCCACCAAGCTCAATAAACGCCAGCGTGAATTATTGCAGGAACTCGACGGATTGACGCGAGTCGAGAACAAGCCGCAGCGCAGAACGTTAATGGGCAAAGTAAAAGACATCTTCGGATAATCGCTGGAAAACTAAGCCGATTGTCATCCTGAGCGAATTCATACCCTCGCCCGCGAGGGTATGAAGAGTCGAAGGATCTCTACCATCGATCCATTCTTTGTTCTCAAACACGTTACACTCGAATCATGACGCGCCGCCGTTGGATCGCTGACGAATTTTCCGGTAATCGCGCTGTGCTCACCGGCGCTCATGCCGAGCATTTATCCCGCGTGCTGCGTGCCCGCATAGGACAAGAATTCGACATCGCGGCTGCTGGAGAGCTTCGGCGCGGGAAGATTAGCGCCATCACCGATGCCCGGGTAGAGTTTGAATTAGGAGAAATAATTCCTGCTGATTCAGCTCCAGACATTGCGCTCGCCCTATCGATTTTTAAGTTCGATCGCATGGAGTGGGCTATCGAAAAGTGTACCGAACTGGGAGCTGCCAAAATTATTCCTGTGATTGCAAGCCGCACCGAGCCCCATCTCGCAACGGCGGCTTGTAAGCGCAGAGAACGGTGGGAGAAAATTGCCCATCAAGCTTCCGAACAATCACGCAGGATTGTGCCACCAGCAATCAGCCGGCCTCAAAAATTAAAAGATATAATCGAAATACCGGGCAGCCTTCGAATCGTGTTATCGGAGGTAGAACAAGAATCGATGCTGAAAGAAGTTCTCGAATCGAATCCGGATAAGGCGAGCATTGTCATAGCACTGGGACCTGAAGGCGGATGGACACAAACAGAACTCGACTTATTTAAGCAAGCTGGTTGGATATCGGCATCTCTTGGGAATACAATTCTCCGCGCCGAGACAGCGGCCATCGCGGCATTGGCTGTAGTCCTCTCGTACATTAAAACGTGAGTCATCCTGAGCGAATTTGTTCCCTCGCTTGCGAGGGAGCTTCTGTAAGTTTAGGGATGCAAGCTTCCATTTAACAAAGATCGTTACGATCTTGAGAATCTCAGCCAAGCCACTCTTCTTCAGTCCCCTCTCTGCTATTCTCAACAAAATGGTAGTCTCCAAGTCCAGCAAAACCTTGCGCACCTTTGTGGCCGACGAGCGCCAAACCCTGGCCATTGAACACATCCACGGGCCAATGCTTGTAATCGCAGGTGCCGGTACCGGCAAAACTACTGTCCTGACTCGGCGCATAGCTCGCCTTATTCGCGAACAATACGCCCGTCCGGACGAAGTTATTGCCGTTACCTACACTGACAATTCCGCAAAGGAAATGCGCGAACGCGTTCTTGCCGAACTTCAAGGGGCCGACAGCAAGGGCCCGCAGGTCTGTACCTTCCATGCTTATTGCAACAATCTGCTCATACGAAGTGGCAAGAAATTCGGAGTGCTCGACGATAAAGACCTTTGGATCTATCTCCGTAAACGTCTACGTGAGCTGAACCTGAAATATTTTGTAAAGGCGGCCAACGTTTCCAAGTTCCTTGACGACTTGCTGGACTTCATGCGTCGTTGCCAGGACGAGCTAGTCGGTCCAGAAAAGTATGCCGAGTACGTCCAGCGGCTGGAACGCGGGGATATTCCGGTTCCGAGAGTGGGCAAGAGCAAAGACGCTGCCCTTCTCACGGATGAAGAAATTATCGGACGTTGCCGCGAGATATCCAACGTCTTCACCACAGTCGAACGAATGCTTGAGGAAGAGAACCTAGGCACCTTCGGCCACATGATCTCACGCGCTTACGATTTGCTTGAGCACGACGCTGATCTTCTCGCCCAGGAGCGACAACGTGCCCGTTTTTCTCTGATTGATGAATTTCAGGATGCGAACTTCGCCCAAATCAAAATTCTTCAGAAAATTGCCGGAGAAGAACAAAATATTTTTGCGGTTGGTGATCCCGACCAGGCTATCTATCGTTTTCGCGGAGCCTCCAGCGCTGCCTTCGAAATTTTTCATCGTAATTTTCCCACTGCCCGAACCGTCGTGCTTGATAGAAACCGCCGCTCGATCTCGTCTGTGCTGAATTGCGCTTTCGCTGTTATTACCAGCAACCCTGAGATTTTTACTGGCACCAGCTCAGTATTTCAGTACAGGCGTTCTCCGCTTACCTCTGGGCGTGAAGAAGATGCGTTACGGGAAGGGAAGAAGCTGTCAAGCGCACCGGTTGAGACTGTGATTCTTACTGCCAAAGATGCTGAATGTTTTGACGTAGTCACGGCAATCCGGCAAAAGCAACGGCAAAACCGCAGCTTATGGAAGGATTTTGCGATTCTTTATCGTCAGCATTCTCATCGCGATCAGTTAGCGAGCGAGCTCGCACAACAGGGAATCCCCTTCACCATCGAAAATATGGATGTGATGGACACTCCAGAAGTACGCGATCTGTTCGCGTGCCTGGGTGCCGTATTTGCTCCAAACGATGGCGCCAGTCTCTTTCGCATCGCGGCGCTTCCTCAATTCAATATTGATCCTGAAAAGTTGCGAGCCGGCATGCGTGCGGTTTCGCGTACTGAGAGAAATTCCAGCATGATGTCGGTGCTCGACCAAATCGAGGGTGGCCCTGACTTGCTCCAAACCCTGGCTAAGACCCAACAGGAGATCAGAACTGGTGGAGCAAAAAGTCTCGCTGCGCTCAAAATCATTCTGCGAAATTTCGGATTCGACGCAAGTTCTCAACCCATTCAGGCGGTACTCGATTTTGTGAGTCGATGGGAAGAAAAAGCTATTACCAAGACCAAAGAAATTGCCGAGTTGATCGAGTATCTTGATTATTTCCGCGAGGCACGTGGGGCCATCTGCATGCCCTCTAATGAAGAGAACGCGGTTCGATTGATCACAGCTCACGCAGCTAAAGGTCTAGAGTTCGATCACGTTTTCATCTTACGGGCAGCCTCCCCCTCCTTTCCCGCTTCCTACAAAGAATCCCTGGTTGAGTTTCCTCGCGAGCTGCGCGACAAAGACTCGCTCGGAACCGAAGATAACAAAATTCAGAACGAACAGGAAGAGCGCCGCCTGTTCTACGTTGCCATGACTCGCGCTCGCGACAGTCTAACCATCTATGCACCGGAAGGACGCGGGAAGACCGACAAAACTCCGCCCGGCTTTCTCCGCGACCTTCTCAAGAATGCTGCACTTAGATCATGGTTACGGCAAAGACCGCCGCATGGATTCCAAACCGATTTGTTTGGGGCAGCAGCTTCTGCGCCGATTACCGGATCGCGCATGAGCGAATGGGTCAATCGTCCCCCGGTATCCAATTTAGGAGCGAGGCTGAGCGCCAGTGCGGTACAGAGGTACGACGTTTGCCCATTACAGTTCAAATTGGAGCGCGAATGGAATATTCCCGGCGAAGTTCCGGCTGCATTTCAATATGGTGCGACAATGCACCGGATTTTGAAGGCTTATTACGACTCGGTACGAGCCGAACGGCCGCTGAGCGAAGAAAAATTAATCGAACTTTTGCAAAACGATTTGGCCGAAGCTGGTATCGACGATCCTTATCAACATGAGCTTTATGAAAAACAGGGAAAAGAGCAGATTCGCGGTTTATTGGAAGCCTGCCGCCGCTCGCCTGTCCCTCAAGTCCTTCATACCGAGGAAGGCTTTGAAATCAAGATTGCAGGCACCACAGTCGTAGGACGTATTGACCGTATTGACCGCTTGCCTGATGGCCGGGTTGTGATTACGGATTACAAGACCGGTAAACCGCAATCGCAGGATGATGCCGACGAGAGTCTACAACTTTCCATATACGCTATTGCCGCTCGTGAAAAATGGGGATACGTTACGGATCATCTCGCATTTTATAATCTGCAAGAAAACAGCAACGTCATCACGGAACGCGGCGGTTTGGCCCTGAAAGAAGCCGAATTAAAAGTGCAAAATGTGGCGGATCGAATAGCGGCGGGCGACTTCAAAGCCACTCCGGGCTTTTACTGTAACTTTTGTGCGTACCGGAATCTGTGTCCTGCAACTGAGAAGCGCATTTATACAATCGCCGCCATCCAGAAAGCCGGCAGCTCCAACTAAATTCGTTCCCCTTTGGTTTCTATTTAACCCCACGTTCTTTGCGATACGTTCTTCGTGTTCGTTGGGTTAGTGGCGTGTACGTTTCGCGTGAATGCTTTCCTTCACAAAAAACTTAAGGGACGCTTTTGGCGTCCCCTGAGTTCTTAACTGAAGGCCTTCAGTTAGTGTTTCTTCTTTGCGGCCTTTTTTGCCTTTTTCTTGGTTGCCATTTTTCTATTCTCCCTTTCCATTTTTCATGGACATCAATGCAACGATCAATTGTTGCAACTAGTTGAATGTATAGAGTCAATAAAATGCGATGTCAAGAAAAAAATGATGTCACACGAGTCAGTAATCGATGCACCAAAGTCACCATCGATCATTATGAAACCATTTTTTATGAATTTGAATACTCCATCAACGTAGTATTTTGGAAAATAATCTTCGTAAATCGCGATTAATTCATTCACCCAGCGCGAGATTCAATCAGCTACCAAGCTTTCTCTTAACTTGCTGCATCCGGCCATGATCAAATTGATTTCAGCTGAAAATGTCAGCAGCGCATCTATAATTCAAGTGAAGAAGATATTCGCAGGAGCACATGAATGGCTGCTTTCGACGATGTTGTGATCATCTCTGGATGTAGAACTCCGGTTGGAAAATTTCAGGGGAGTCTCTCTGATTTCACTGCTACACAACTCGGCGCACTCGTGGTGAAGGAAGCGGTACAGCGCACCCAACTCGATCCCAGTCAAGTCGATGAGTGCATCATGGGGAACGTTGTGTCTGCTGGGCTTGGGCAAAACCCCGCGCGACAAGCCGCAATCTTCGGTGGGCTTACTCCCGAAGTAGGTGCCATGACTGTAAACAAAGTTTGTGGCTCAGGATTGAAAGCGGTAGCGCTCGCGGCACAAGCGATTCAAACAGAAAATAGTTCCGTTGTCGTTGCGGGTGGGATGGAATCCATGACGAACGCGCCTTATCTTCTGCCGCAAGCACGCAAAGGATATCGTCTTGGCAACGCGCAGATCGTCGATTCCATGGTGAACGACGGTCTCTGGGATATTTACAACAACTACCACATGGGTATTACAGGGGAAAATGTAGCGGAGAAATACGGCATTACACGCGAAGAGCAGGATCAGTTCGCGCTGGAGTCTCACCGCAAAGCTCTTTCTGCAATCAATGAGTGCCGCTTTAAGTCGCAGGTTGTTCCGGTCGAGCTTCCTTCAAAGAAAAAGGGAGCGGCTCCGGTGATCTTCGACAAAGACGAATCGCCTCGCGCCGACACCACCATCGAAGTATTGCGAGCACTCAAGCCAGCATTCAAGAAAGATGGGACAGTAACTGCCGGTAATGCTCCAGGAGTAAACGACGGAGCTGCCGCAGTCGTGGTGACCAGTGCGAAGCGAGCTAAGGAACTCGGAGCAAAGCCGATGGTCAGAATTGTTGCCCAGGCGACCAGCGGAATAGATCCGGCAATGGTGATGATGGCTCCCGTAGGAGCAGTCCGAAAAATATGGGAGAAGACGGGCTGGAAGAATGAAGATGTCGACCTCTATGAACTAAATGAAGCCTTTTCGGTGCAGGCCCTCGGAGTGATGCGCGAGCTGGGACTCGATCCCAATAAAGTGAATGTTAATGGAGGAGCGGTAGCTATAGGTCATCCAATAGGAGCCAGCGGCGCTCGTGTGCTGGTGACGCTGATCTACGAGATGATCCGCCGGGACGTGCATCGTGGAATTGCGGCGTTGTGCTTGGGTGGGGGGAATGCGGTGGCAATGGCCGTGGAACGGTAGACCTAATTGCGAGTATCCATTCGTTGGGCGCTTTTCGAAAGCTTGCACGATGATTAGCTTGCATCCCGCTTGCAACTACTCTCTTTCGGGAGAATCCTCACTGAGTGTCGTTCTCTATTTTCGTGCTGGTCATCGATGACCCGCGCCCACTTGGCAATGTCACCGTGAACACCGCTCCGCCGCCCGGACCAGATGATGCTTCCACATTTCCGCCGTGTTCTCGCAATATCGCTTTGCAGATGCTTAATCCTAATCCCGTGCCACGTCCCGGCCTCTTTGTCGTGTAGAACGGATCGAAAATATTAGGCAGAATTTCCGGCGGGATGCCCGGTCCATCGTCCTGAAAGGTCGCCGAAACCAATTTATTTTCTTTTTCAAGCCGAATCCGCAATGTCCCCCGGTCTCGTACCTCTCGAATGGCATGTTCCGCATTTAAAATTAAATTCAGAAATACCTGCATGAGTTGATGTGGGTCTCCATCTACACGTGGAAGAGCGGTCGCTGGCAGGAAGTCTACGGTGATGTTGTTTTTGCGAAGAGAGTAGGCGTGTAAATGCAGCGTTCTCTGCATGAGGTCAGTCAGATCAATCTGACTTTTGCCGGGGGCAGGAGGGCGGGAAAAATACATTAGATTCTGCACGATCTCTGCCGCCCTTCTACTTTGTTGGTGCAACATCATCAACTGCTTGCGCATTTGCTCGCTAACCGACTCATCTTGCAATAGTTCGCTAATACCAAGAATACTGGTCAACGGATTATTCAGTTCGTGAGCAAATCCCCCGATCATCTGCCCCATAGCGGCCAGCCGTTCGCTTTGAATGATCTGTTTCTCGAGTTTCTTCTCCACCGTTATGTCGCGAACGGAAATGATCACGCCACTCACCTGGTTCTGAGCATTGTGCAGCGGACTCGCGCTGGCTCGCATGGTCCGCCAACTGTCGTCGCGATGTTTCGCCCGGTATTCAGATATCGCGAACAGATTGCGGCCACTGCTTACATCACGGCAGAGAGAAACTAATTCGGGAGAATGATCCTGTACCTCTTCGATCTTCTTGCCAATCAATTCTTCTGGCTTGTAGCCAAGTAGGTCCCGAATGCGGGTGCTGACAAAGCTATACCGTTCGTCCAAATCAATGACAATAATCAGGTCAGGAAAGCTTTCCAGCAGATAACGCTGAAATTCTTCCTGCCGCCTTAAAGCCTCTTCCATCTGCCGCCGCTCGGTTACATCCACCAGCGTTCCCTGATATCGAATGATCTTGCCTGATGGGTCCCAGACGGCCCGCGAAGTATCGAGGAAGACCGCTGGAGAACCATTTTTTCGTCGCAATGTGATTTCTCTGGTGCGAACGCCAACTGGCTCGTCGGAGGTCCGGCCAAGAATTGGGTCTTGATGATCGCTGGAATTCAAAGCCGTAGGATCAACTCCGAGCAACTCCTCTTTGTTGTTATACCCAAGAAGGTGAACCAGGGCGGCATTGGCCTCCAGCAGTTTTCCTTCCGGAGTGCTGAAGTAGACTCCCTCTTGTAGAGTCTCAAACAGCTCGGTGAAGCGCTGTTCTTTTTCGCGTTCTTCGGTGATATCGCGGGCGAGAACGCTCATTCCGGCGACTTCATCATCCTTGATGATTGCATTCAAGGCGCAATCAAAATAAAGGACGCGGGAATTTTGCTTGATGCGTACCCGCAATATTCCGGTCCAGTGGCGGCGCTCGATGAAGCGTGCGAGCGCGGGTTCGGCATCGCTGCGTTGAGGTTCGTCAAAAAACTCGTCCAACTTGTGACCGACAACATCGCTATAGGAAATTCCCAGTAATTCCGTTATCCGCCGGTTCACTGTGCGGATGGTGCCGTCGAGTGACACGGCCAACGCAGCGTCATCGATGGAATCGATGAGCTCTTTAAAGCTGCGCTGGGACTTCGAGATGACTTGACCGAGTTGGTCGAGTTGCTCTTCAGTAGGAGCGCCCGCTTTTTCCTGCAAGCCGCGAACGATTTCTTTAAGTTCTGATACTCGCTTTCTGCGTCCATACGCAAAAGCCGAGAAGGATGCCGTAACGCATAGCACCGCAACTGGGAGAGCCCGGACATACATGGGCAGCGATTGCAAATGCTCCCATGAGACGGCCGCAAGTGCGGTGGCCAGCAGCACTATAAACATCAGTGCTACGCGCCAGAGACGTGCTTCTTCTTTTTCTAAATTGCCGGGAAGCCGGGCTTTCCGCACGCGTTGTTTATCGTCCATTGGCATCGGCGCCGCGCCCTACCAACAACACCAGAACCGGAAAGCAGAACTGGAGGCGGAATACAGGAGAGTTCGTGGGCGTTAGCCGAATCCTATTCCACAGCGGAAAGTCACACAACCTGAGGATGTTGGGTATTTTGGTTCGTGTCTAGTAGGCTCGTTCTGTCAGACGTCATCCAACCAACACAGTTTCCACCACGAAGTACACAGGGAAACACAGGGAGATGAAATAAGTGTAGAACACAGTAGCAGCGCAGACTGGCAAACCCGGTTGTACTCTTGAGAGGTGGCATTCCCTGCGCCTCTCAGTGACCTCTGCGGTTAACCTTTTTTCAAGCGGGTGGAGGGATCACCTTTCCAAATATCACACCTTCAATTGTGATATCCATCACCATCTTCCCAGCCAGCTCACGCGTATGGTGAATTGGTTCCCTGTCCCATGATCGAACCGAATGCTCTATAAGACCCTCAGTGCCGCAGTCTACGGAATCGATGCCAATATTATCGAGGTGGAAGTTGACGTTTCCGGCATCAAGATGAATGAAGACCACTTCCACACCGTCGGTCTGCCTGACGCGGCCGTGCGCGAAAGCCGCGATCGTGTGCGTGCAGCCCTAAAGAATTGCGGATATGACATCCCGCCAACTCATATCACCATCAATCTCGCTCCCGCCGATATTCGCAAAGAAGGCTCTGGCTTCGATCTCCCTATGGCTCTTGGAATTCTTGGCGCTTACGGAGGACTGAATAAGAAAGAAGTTCCAGACTGCCTTTTTGTCGGCGAACTTTCGCTTGATGGCGGCATACGAGGTGTACGCGGAGCACTGCCCATCGCCATCGAAGCACGCGGCAAGAAGATTTCGCGTCTCGTCGTTCCCGAACTCAATGCGCGCGAAGCGGCCATGGTCGGAGGCGTGTCGGTCTTCCCAGTCAAATCACTGCTTGATGTAATTCGTTTTATCAACACAGGGAACGGCATCTTGCCTCTGAGCGTCGATAGCGAACACCTGCTTAGCGAATCGCAACAATTCTCCGTCGACTTCAAAGACGTTCGCGGACAACAAACCGCCAAGCGCGCTTTGGAAGTTGCGTGTGCGGGGGGACATAACATTTTAATGATTGGACCTCCTGGTTCAGGCAAGACGATGTTGGCCAAGCGCATGCCCACCATCCTGCCGCCATTTACATTCGAAGAGGCGCTTGAGACGACAAAAATCCACAGTGTCGCTGGAGTGCTCGATCCAGGTGCTGGCTTAGTCGGGGTGCGGCCATTCCGCGCACCACATCATACGATTTCCGACGCTGGACTAATCGGTGGGGGTGCGGTACCGCGTCCCGGAGAGGTTTCACTCGCTCACAACGGGGTGTTATTCCTCGATGAATTGCCCGAGTTCCCAAGAAATGTTTTAGAAGTTATGCGCCAACCCCTCGAAGATGGAACCGTATGCATCGCACGTGCGTCTATGTCGCTGACCTTCCCTTCGCGATTCATGCTGGCCGCAGCGATGAATCCCTGTCCGTGCGGTTACTTCAATGACCGCTCACGCGAGTGTCACTGCACGCCTCCGATCATTCAACGCTACATGTCAAAGATTTCGGGTCCGCTTTTGGATCGCATCGATATCCACATCGACGTGCCTGCGGTGAACTACAAAGAAATGCGCTCAGGATCGGAGCCCGAAAGCTCAGGCATAATTCGCAACCGGGTTATGCGCGCCAGAGAAGTGCAGTTGCAGAGATTCGCAAATTCGACCGTCGGCAAACTTTATTGCAATGCACAAATGGCGCCCCGCCACATTCGCGCGTTCTGCGAACTTTCCGCCGACTGCGAACGCCTGCTGGAAAGAGCGATGCTGCAGCAAGGGCTTACTGCCCGCGCCCATGACCGGATACTGAAAGTAGCCAGAACCGTGGCGGATTTAGATAATGCGCCAGCCATGGCGCCCAAGCATATCGCAGAAGCAATCCAGTACCGGACGCTAGACCGAACGTTCTGGGCGTGAACTTGAATATTCGAGATCTCTAATTCAGCCAGCATTTTCCCCTGACTTTTTACCATGCCGGATGGTACACTTCGCTTCACTTCGTAAATGGCTTTGGCCCGAACTGCCCAACAGGAGCCAAGTTTGCACGAATCTATAACGATATCGAACCCAGGGGGATGTCAATTCATGAAATGCTATTCGCGGCTCGCAGCATGTCTGCTGCTTATTGGACTCGCATCGATATTAACCGCACAAGCGCAATCATCCGGGCAACAAAAGCTCACTAAAAGAGTAGTTGCTGATTATGTTTCCGCCGCCCAATTTATAACGCCACCTTATAACGCTTCGAAAATTCCGTACCACAAACTCACGCACATCATTCATGCCGGCGTTCCATGGGGCTCTGATGGATCGCTCTCCGTTCCTGACGGATTCATCGAACCCGCGCTCTTCAAGAAGGCTCACGCTGCTGGCGTAAAAGTCATGCTTCTCACCGGGGGAGACTTCACCATCATCGAAGATAATCCCGCAATGCTGAATACCGTGGTCTCGAATCTTCAGGCTTTCGTCACCGCTCATGGATACGACGGAATCGATGTTGATTGGGAGTATCCGCAATCGCCGCTGGAGCGCGCCACCATGGTTCAGTTGATGACCGCCATCCGCGCCAGCCTTCCCGCTCCGGCCTACACTCTTTCTATCGACGTCGCGCCCTGGGTTCTCTATGGATACAACTTCGACAAATTGAAAACCGTGCTCGACTTTTTCAACATCATGGTCTACGACTGCGCCGGACCCTGGACTGCGCATGCCCAACTCAACTCTCCCATTTTCTGGGATTGGCATAATCAGGCGCCGGGAGAATGCAAACCCGGAGCCAGCGATGAAGAGGCGATCACCCTCATGTCGAAGCACCTTCCTTTGGAGCAGATCAACCTCGGCACACCGTTCTACGGATACGAATACACCAACGTAACCGCGCCCTTTCAGGAATGCCCGAACGCTCCCACCACTCCCGACGGCGAGTGCGACGACGCGGTGAATACATGGGTTTATAAAAACCTGAAGCCGCTGATCAATCAGCAGGGATGGAAGACTTATTACGATCCCATCGCGCTTGTGCCCTATATGCTGCGCGCTGATGGCTCGCCGGGATACATCACCTACGACGATGCATTCTCCACATACGCGCGAGTCTATTATGCGGATTGGACTCGCGGCATCGGCGGAACCTTCATGTGGGCTCTCGATCAGGACTACGACGGCCACTCGCAGGATCTGATGGATGCCATGTACCATGCATCACTTCAACCGAAGTAGGCGAAGAGTATTTGTAAAGGGCGGGCGTCCTCACCCGCCACTTTAGACAAGCCAAAGGCTGCGAACGAAATCGCAGCCTTTTCATTTACTATTTACCTTGTCATTCCGAAACCGCTCTGGCGTTGAGGAATCTGCTTTGGCTCCATAACTCTAACTCTCCTCCGTCCGATCGTACAAAGCACGTATCCGTAGTTATGCTGCTGCCTTCTCCAGCTCTTTGCGATTCCATTTTCCCAAGTCTGCTCCCGCATCGTACGTGCTTTGCAGGAATTCCAGCAGTGTCCCTCTGGGGGACTTGGACTTACGCACGTCGTCGTACATCAGGAAGAACTCTTTTAGTCCCGAATGATAAAAGGCCTGTGCAGGGCTAACCGGATGCTGCGCGAATCCCTCTGGCTCGGGCGCTGCGTAGACGTAGAAGGCTGCTCCTTTGATATCACCGCCGCCCGGCCAGAATCCCGCGCTGATGACTTCATGCGAGTAAGCCTCGCGCGTAATCGGGTCAGCTCCTTCGCGCTCGGGCGCGCGGCGGCCGGAGAAGCGGGTCACAGCCAGATCGAAGCTGCCCCAAAAAAAATGTACCGGGCTGGCCTTTCCAATGAACACTGAGCGGAACTCTTTAAAGATCGCGTCACAACAAACCAGAATCCGCCAGAAGCGGTTGGCATACTCGGCATCGTAGGAGGCGTGCTGCGTGTCCTGGTCGAATGGGATCGGATTCGGAATTTCCACCGGCATGTTCCATATCTTCATGCGGATTCCGAGTGAGGCCAGGGCGCTCATGAACTCCCGATAAAAATCAGCCACGGAACGCGGCGTCAGCGCAAGAGCGGAGCGGGTATTATTGCTGGTCTGAATGAGGAGCTTATGGTTGATGAAGTCGAACTGCACCTCGAAGATTCCATCAGCATAGGGAATTGCCGAAGTGGTGAGCCCAACGGAATTGACGTAGAACGGAACTTCCCACCAATGATTTACGCGCGGACTGAGCGCCAGCCGGACCTTCCCAACGATCTGTGTCCACATGTGAAGAGTATTGTAGGTGTCCTGCCAAGCGTCCAGTGGGAGTTCGGGCCAGAATGCAGGAGTGAGATGTGTGGTCATAAAGTCTCGCCAAAGATTAGTGTATCGGGCTAATACGAATTCTGCTATTTCGGAGCGAGTGATTTTATGCCAGGGAAGTTCCGCAATGAAGGCATCTGGGATGCGTGGTTGCGATCGCCTATCGCCATTTGATCTTTGATAAATTACGTTCTGGTGCTTTGTAGCCTCGTCCTGACGTATTTTCCCCTGATTGAATGCTATGTGAAATACACAATTCCTTCGTTGGGAGACCACTCCTTACGGAGAGGTCTCCGCAGCCTCAGGATGACATTCAGGTGGCAGCATCAGTTTTTGTTTATATCTTCTTTTGCTTCCAGCTTCTTTACCAAATTTTGAAAGAATGCTTTGTTGGCGTCTGGCGCGCGTTCGGCGGCAAGTTTCATTTCTTTCACTGCGTTGGGAAAATCGCCTTTTGCGCAGTCCATACGAGCTACATCCGAACGAACCAGCCAGTGATCGGGATTCTTCTTCGCGTTCATCTGGAAGATCTCAAATGCCTGTGCCTGTTGCCCGGTAGTCTGCAACTGGCGTCCATACTGATGAAGTTGGATTGCGTTCGCCATTTGTAGCGCTGCGTTCTTTGCCGTAGCTGCCTCATCTTTACGGCCAAGGCCGTCGAGAATGCGTGACTTGGTCAGTAAATTGTCATAGCGCTCTTCGAGCTGGATTGACTGGTCTTCATACTTGAGGGCATCGGCAAGGCTGCCATGATTTTCGAGAAGATAAGTAGCCGCATCATCCCATGCGTCCCAAGTGAAGCCAGGCCAGCCGCGTAGCTGAGCGGGAAGGCTTTTGGCGACAACGTCCTCAACATTGACATTTACTTTGAAGGGCACAGCCAGCTTTTCCCATGTGAGGGTGACTAGCGCCGAATCAGGTTTCAGTTCATCGAAATCGTACGCAAGCGCCTCATGGAATTCGGCAGCATGAGGCTTTACTTTGACGCGAAGAGCGTCTTCGTCCTGCTTGTAACTGAAGCTGCCCCAGGCGGTAGTGGCTTTCGAAAAGATGATCGTCCATTCATTTTCGTCGGGAATCATATGTAAACCGTAGATGCCCCGGGCCAATGGCTGGCCTTCAATGCTGACCGGATCAGTGAACTCGATAATGGTGTTCTCGTTGGCTCCGGCCCGCCAGACCTTTCCGTAAGGAACAGTCTTTCCCCATATATTTCTGCCGCCTACGAGGGGACGATGGTAAGTAACAATGATGTCGGTGGTCCCGATACGCTGCGTAACTACCGCGCGCTGACTGATCAGCGGGACTTTCAGCAGGGAAGATTGTCCACCGTTTTGAAACTGAGCTTGAGAAATGGAGGCGCAGCTACAAAGCATTACAGTAATGAAGAACTTGCCAAAAAGCTTATCCATAGTGACCTTCCTTGTGTGGCACGTCCAAGAATTCGTCGTTGATGTGAAACTGAAGTTAATTTCAACCAGCCTTTGGACTATGGGGGGCACTGGAAGTTAGCAGCGCTAGTCGCTGGACTTATCGCAGCTATCCTTTTTAGCGAGTAGTCCGTCTAACCTATAATTGCAGGTCGGGGAACCCCGTGTAGTTGTTTTGCGTATCACTCCTCAGACGGCGAGGCGGATACTGAGACCATCCGCCTCATGATGCCAACCCCCTGCTGTCCTCCCCGGCGGCAGGGGGACGAGGCCGCTATGCGAGTGCTGATCGATATCGTTCGCCAATCGTTGGCGACTCTGTGGGCACACAAGCTGCGCTCATTCCTTACTATGTTCGGTATTGCGTGGGGTGTAGGGTCCTTGCTGCTGCTAGTCGGATTAGGCGAAGGTTTTCGCAGTGGGCAGGAAAAGAACATGGCGAATCTTGGCCAGGACATTATGTTCATCTATCCTAACCGCATTCCCGCAATTGAGGGTAGCCAGAATTCCGGACGGGCCTACACCTTCACCTATGGAGACTATCTTGCCATTCGGGATGGAGCGAAGCATTTGCGTTCCGTTTCTCCAGTGATCGAGCGGGAGGACATTCGCGCAGTTAGCGACTATGGATCCACAAATGGCCAAGTGTTTGGTGTGGTTCCCGACTACAACCACATACGCACAGTTCCGGTTGAGCCGGGGCGATGGATGAATGATGAAGACAATAAGGAACATCGGCGGGTTGCGATTATAGGCTGGGAGTTATTGAAGAACGTCTTTCCGGGAAGGCCGGCGGTTGGCTCGACGATTCTGCTGAACGGAATTCGTTTTGATGTTATTGGAGTTGCCTCCAAGATAGGGCGGGAAGGAAATAACGGCACAAACGCGCGCATTTTTATACCCGTGGAAACTATGCGGATGCTGTTCCCATTGAAGGGCGCCGAAGACGCGCTATCGTTTATTAATTATCAACCGCTAACCCGTGAAGATCACGTTCGAGCGAAAGACGAAGTGCACGAAGTTATCGGGCGTCGTCATGATTTCAATCCGAAGCTGGAAGACGCGTTCTACGATTGGGATACGATCGAAGGCTCGATTCGTGTGGCTAAGATTTTCGACGCGATGGACTGGTTTCTGGGAGTTGTGGGCGTAGTTACGTTAGGTTTAGGCGCGATTGGAATTATCAATATCATGCTGGTTTCGGTTACAGAGCGCACCAGGGAAATCGGGCTGCGCAAGGCTCTTGGCGCGACCCATCGCAACATCATGACGCAATTTTTCGTCGAAGGGGCATTCCTTACTGCTTTTAGTGGGGGCATTGGATTGACGATTTGCATCATCTTTGTGACCTTGCTCGCCCAGCTGCCTTCTCCAGAAGGATTCGATACTCCTCGTATTGTTCCAGCATCTGCGGCCGTGGCTATCTTGTCGCTCACGGTTGCGGGAGTAGTTGCTGGTCTGTATCCCGCTCGCAAAGCCGCCTTGCTTACTCCAGTGGAAGCTCTGAGGCAGGAGTAAGAAATGATCACGGATCTCGGAAAACAGGCATATGCGGCACTGCGGCATAATCGGAGCCGCAGCTTGCTGACTATGCTCGGCATGGCTTGGGGCATTGCCACAGTCGTGATGTTGCTGGCCTATGGTTCAGGTTTTGAACGAGGATTGATGTCCGCTTTCAAAACTTTTGGCGGCAATTTCATTGCAATGTTCCCGGGGCGCACTTCCATGCAGGCAGGAGGCAGCAAAGCAGGATCTGAGGTGAAGCTCACAACGTTGGATATCGATAACCTCCGCGCAGAAGTGCCATTTCTGAAACGAATCTCTCCGGAGGTGAACAATCAAACGTTCGTAGCCTACGGTACTCGCAACGCAACTTACGATGTTCGCGGCACCTATGCCAGTTATCAGCAGATACGGCATGTGGATGTAGCGGAAGGCAGCTTCTTCAGCGAGCAGGACGACTATACCCATAGCCGTGTCGCAGTTATTGGCTATGAGGTGAAGAAGAAATTATTTTCAGGGCGCAATGCCATTGGAGAGAGCATTCGCATTGGCGGCATATCGTTTGAGGTGATTGGCATCCTGAAACATATGATCTCCAATGGAGATGACGATATGAATGCAATGGTTTACATTCCGTTCAGCGTCATGGGAGATTTGAAAAACACACACTATCTTGATGTTATCTGCCTGGAGTATGAAGGGCCGAATGAAAAAGTGGTTAAAGCGATTCGCGACAGTATGGCCTTTCATCATACGTTCAATCCCAAAGACGAGCGCGCCGTTTTTATCTTCGATAGCATAAAAGAGTTAGGCGAGCTGCAAATTATCACAGTTGGAATCAAAATCCTGCTTGGCTTTATCGGCATGTTGACCCTCGGGATAGGTGGCGTCGGTCTAATGAATATTATGTTGGTCTCAGTTACACAACGGACTCGCGAAATTGGAATTGAGAAGGCGTTGGGTGCGCACCGCTGGCATATTTTGTTCCAATTCTTGGCTGAGGCTCTGGTGATCACGGCATTAGGAGGCCTACTCGGCGTTGCATTGGCTTACTTTGTTTGCTGGGCAGTCGGATCGCTGACCTTATGGAGCGCATTCATAGAAGATGCCAGCGAAGGCGACATCCATCTGAAAATCGATACCGTGATTTTATTGTGGTCCACGGCGATCTTGGGGGTAGTGGGAATCGTGAGTGGGATGCTGCCAGCGATCAAGGCAGCGCGGCTCGATCCGATTGAGGCACTGCGGTACGAGTAAATGCTTCGTTTATAGGCAAGATCCATTCGCTATTTTGGTTCCATAACGAGTTGATGCTGGGCCGTGCTTTTGACGGCATTGATTGAAAATGGCCACTGGAAAGTGGATCCCTCGTACCAGGCTTTCCACTGATCCATGTAATACGGACTTAGAAAATTCCCGCCTTCTCCAGTAACAATGTTCAGAGTGGATTGGTCTAGATTAGAAAGATCCACCGTCATTCTTTCCGAAGGACCATGGCTGCGCGAAACTGCTTTCACGGTAAAACCGCTTCCAGATTGCGGTTGCAGACCCGGGCCGGACCAACTACTAAGAATTGGAATTTTGCCAAATATTGGATGTTGAATTTCGAGCGGATTCGCTTTTCCCCACAGCCAGGAATTTAGGTCATTCGGCGTTTGTCCTTTAACTGCCGCTTCGACAGCCGCGACCAGTAAGGCATCGTAGCTCCTGTACGCTTCAGGCAGCCAACGTTTCGGCTGTTGTTGAAGGACGTTCTCCAGCCAGACTGATTGCAGCGCCCAACGATAACTCTTCCAGCTTAATTGAGCTTCGGCTTCTTTGGGATCATCCGGCGCCGGACCTAACTTGGGCTCGAGCAAGAGACGCATCAACTGTTTGCGAAAAAGGGTTTCAATGGCCGGAGCTGCCGAATTTGCGGTCATTCGGCCATCCCATTGCCGCATGATCTCAGTAGCAGCTTTAGCCTGCGATGAAGCATTCTTTGTACGGTCTACTGCATTTACAAAACGCTCGGCACAGAAGCGGTCGAATTCCGAGTAAATATCAGTTTGCAAAGCGAGCATGTCTGCCGCGGAAAACTTTTTACCCGATTCCAAGACGCGGTAAATACGGGCGGTACGCCAAGGCGCTTCCCACTCTGTGCTGATCGAGTACGGATAATGATTGGGAGTGATTCGGCCATTTGCAGTCGCTAGAATCCCGGTGGGCGGATTATAGATGCTGGGCAACTTATCGAACGGAATATAGCCCGTCCATTCGTGAGCATTATCGCTACCGTTTTCTGGAAGGCTGCCATCGCCCATCGCGCGCATCGGAATTTTGCCCGTGGCTTGGTATCCGATGTTGCCATCGATGTCGGCATAGACGACATTTTGGCCGGGCGCGTCGAATTCAGAAAAAGCCCGGCGGAAGTCGGTCCAGTTTTGCGCTGAATTAACCGCAAAAAATGGATTGCGAATCCCATCATAGAGAGTCCAGCGCAGTGCGATTTTGCGGGTTTCTCCTGGAGCGAGATCACTGACAATGGGTCCATGGCGAGTCAGCATCACATCCACAATGACATCCGGCTTGCCTTTTACCTTCATTATTTCTTGGCGGTGTTCCGGCTGCTTCCAGCCTTCGGGAGTTAAATATTGACCGCTCGCATTGAATGTTTCGATGTAGGCGTCTTCAACTGTAGGGCCAACATTTGTGAATCCCCAAGCAATCCGCCGATTATGTCCAACTACTACGTAAGGTAGACCGGGAAGGGTGACTCCTGCGACATCAAAATTCCCGCTACGCAAATGAGCCTCATACCAAAGATTCGGCAACTGATGGCCGAGGTGCATGTCATTCGATAACAGCGGCTTTCCAGAAACAGTGTGCGCTCCGGAGACGACCCAATTGTTTGAGCCGACCAAGAAGCGCGGATTCTCTGAAATTAAATCTGAAATTAAATTCGACTGTAGCGGGAAGCTGGAAACTCTGGGTTGCTTTCCGGCTCTGGCAACGGAATTCGATGGTCCAGAATCTTCATTGTCGTTATCATCTTGCGAATCGGGCGATTTTTTCTTATGAAGGAAGTTCTTGTTCAGTATTGAATCGGAGCCAGTTGGCGGGTGATCGTGTGCCGAGATATTTACAAATAGATCGGCGGTTAATTCCGGACCGAGTTTCGCCAGGATTTTTTCGCGAAGCAGTGCATTCTCCGGATTCGTGCTGAGATCTTCAACCATCTGCGCTGCCACCAGCATGGAGTCTTCAGGCTTCCAAGGGCGCGGAGAGTAACGCAAAATGCGAAACTCCAAAGGCAGCCGGTCGCGATGCGAGTCGATGTAAGTGTTTACCCCGTGTGCATATGCGTCAAAATATTCCCGGTTCTCAGGAGTGGCAATCGCCACCGCCTTTTGTGCTGCTACTCTTAATCCAAGGATTCGTTGCTTACGGTCGTGTTCAATGAATCCTTCTCCTAAAATCTCAGAAAGATCACCTGCGGCAAAGCGCCGCATTCCATCCATCTGAAACATACGATCGCTCGCGGTTATATAGCCTTGGGCAAAAAAAAGATCATCCAGGCCAGCAGCGTCAATCGTAGGCATGCCATGAAAATCTCGTGTTATCGTGACCGGATGCAAGAGGCCGGGGATCTGAAGCTTGCCGTCAAGTTGGGGAAGAGCAGAACGTGCAGCAGAATAAACCCAGACTAAAATACCGAAAACCGCCAGAATTAGTACTATGGCGAAATAAGCAATATTTCGCCAAGGGCTGCGATGTCGCCGTAAATCCAACGATGTATTAGAAGTCGTTACCATGACAGCTTCACGATTCTAGGGCCTGGCATTGCAGAAGACAATGACAGCCAAGAAGCAATCAGATTGGCGGTTATCGCAAACGCCAGTATGATTCAAAGGTCAGCATTTTCGAATGAAATTCTCGTAGCCGGTTTAGACCCATGTTACAGAAACGCATTGACGATCAACCCAGCATTTCTCGCGAAATGGTTCGCGAAGCTGAAGATATTTTGCATCGTCATCTGAAGCGTGTCGGATTGAAGCAAACGGCCCAACGAGATACCATCCTCCGTACCTTTCTGGAGACGCGGGAACACCTTTCGTTGAACGAATTACATGGGCTGGTCCGGAAAAAAGATGCGCGCATCGGGTTTACAACTGTCTATCGAACATTAAAGCTTTTCGTGGAATGTGGGCTTGCCAGCGAAGTAGCTTTCCATGATGGAATCGCACGTTACGAACACCAGTACAATCGTCGTAGCCATCATCATATGGTCTGTACGGAATGTGGTGGGTCAGTCGAATTTTTTTCCGCCGAGGTCGAACGGTTAGAGCAGGAAATCGGACGCAAACATAACTACATCACCACGCGCCACACATTTCAGGTCTACGGAACGTGTGAGGAATGCCGCAAAAAGAACACGACTCATTGAGTGTTATGACTGGCTACACGAGCTTTTGATAGTCGAAAAAAACAGAATCACAATATGGTAATGTCAAACAGGGATATGTCGATTGATTCGGAGGCGGGTTGGCGGTAGGGAATCTTCTGGAAGATGACGACCCTCCGGCCGGGACTTTTGTCGGAATGCGGGATCGCGTCGTTTCCGCCTCGGCCTATGTCACCTTCGTTCCCGCTGCCGTGTTTCTTTTAATCCCGAATTACAGAAATAACCGTTTTGTCCGTTTCCATTCACTTCAATCGATTTTTCTTTCGCTCGCGGTAATTCTCGCCGCTGTAGCAGTTCGAGTAATATTTTTGGCGCTTTCTTTCGTCCCTAGTGTGGCATTTCTGGTTGGCTGGCTCGCAGCTTTTGTTGTTGCATTAGCCTTTTTCTTTTTATGGGTTGTGCTGGTAGCGAAGACACTTCAGGGAGAGATGTTCGAATTGCCATTAGTTGGGAAAATCGCAAATAAACAAAGTGCCTGATAACCAAACTCCCTCGCCTTCTGTTCAATATGTAAGATTCCGATTGCCTTGGTACATCAATTCTGTTAATGTGCGCGCCATCGGCGTGGGATGTCGGAAAACACTTGTGCGCGCCAACTGTCGAGTCATTTTGCTTGGAGGAGTCTATGGCGTTTTGCAGCGCGTGCGGAGCCCAACTATCTACCGGGGCGACGGTGTGTCCGGCATGTAATAAGGCAGTAGGTTCTGCGCCGATTGTTACTGGAACGACTGGAGGCCTGGCAGATAACATTGCAGGAATGCTGGCATATGTGACCATTATTCCGGCCATCATTTTTTTGGTAATCGAGCCTACAACAAGAGCAAGTTTGTCCGGTTTCATTCCTTTCAATCGATTTTTTTCTTCCTGGCTGTCGCGGCGATTCACATCGCTCTAAGTGTGTTCGGGGTCGTTCCTTTCTTGCTTGTTCTCACATTGCCTTTGCATGCGCTGGTGTCCTTGGCAGCCTTTGTTATTTGGGTAATCCTTTTGATTAAAACCAATCAGGGACAAAATGTATAAGTTGCCCTACATCGGTGATTTGGCGGAAAAGCAGGCAACCGCTTAAGAGATGATCGATCTATTACGCGGCAGTTTCAGAGCCGTGTTATCGTCTCCCGATGCAAACCCGTGCTTTGGATTGCGCCTCATTTCGGGTAGTCTAATGAACTATCTTTCGTTCGGGAGGAGATGCGTTTGCGAGTCCGGGTTTTTTATCATGATAAATGCTTTGACGGAGCATGTTCTGCCGCGCTTTTCTCGCGTTTCTACCGTGAGCGAATTCGCAATGACGTAGAATTCGTCTTTTCTGGATTGCTACACCGGGCTGGCGCTCTCTTCACCGAAAGCGATTTCGATGGTGATGAGAATGCGATTGTGGATTTCAAGTATTCCAGCTCTCCCAAAATAACCTGGTGGTTCGACCATCACGAGAGCGCATTTTTGAGCCCCGAAGATGCAGCCCATTTCGAGCAAGACCAGAGCAATTGCAAATTTTACGATCCAGATTTTAAATCCTGTACCAGTTTCATTGCCACCATAGGTGAGCAGCGTTTTGGTTTTCATCCGGAGCCCGTCGCTAATTTGGTCCACTGGGCCGACGTCATTGATGGAGCGCTTTATTCCGATGCCCGGACTGCGGTGGAAATGAAAGAGCCCGCCATGAAACTCACCATGGTGATTGAGTCCGCGCAGGATTCGAATCTGGTACCTCAACTCATTCCGCTTCTGGCGAGTACTCCCCTTGCCGAAATTATCGAAAAGCCTTTTGTAGCAAATTTGCTTCCTCCTTTGCTCGACCGGCACCAGAGGTCGATTTCGCTGCTCCGCGAGCGCATAAAATTTGAAGACGGCACATTATTTTTTGACATTACCGATCAAGAGCTCGAAGGCTACAACAAATTTGTCCCTTACTATCTACAGCCCGAGTCTATCTACAGCGTGGGGCTAAGTAAGAGCAGTTTCCGCGTCAAAGTTTCAGTGGGATCAAATCCTTGGGCGCCCACTGAACCGACGGTGAATTTGGCGAAAGTTTGCGAGCGTTATGGGGGCGGTGGACATGCGCGTGTAGGCGCAATTTCATTTGATGTTACGCAACACACGGCCGCGATCAATGCAGCACAGGAGATCGTCGAAGAATTGCGCGCAGCTGTGCGATCGGAACCGTAACTCGCCTTTTCGCTGTTATTGATTCGAACACGATCATCCCTATGACTTCCGGTCCTGTTATTCTGCAAGCAGAACATCTGGGGCATGTGGTTAATAATAAAATTTTGCTCGAAGATGTGAACTTTGACGTTCTGCGAGGCGAGATTCTCGCCATTGTCGGCCCCAGCGGATCCGGTAAAAGCTCGCTGCTCCGTTTGCTCAATCGGCTTGACGAACCTACGAGCGGGACTGTTTACCTTGAAGAAATCGATTATCGCAAAATTGCGCCCCGCGAATTGCGAAGAAAGCTGGGTATGGTCACACAACGAGCGTTCTTATTTCCAGGAACCGTGGCCGATAATTTGCGTTTTGGCCCAGCGCAACGCGGCGAAAATTTGTCGCTCAGCTCAGTTGAGCAGTTACTTGAGCAAGTAGGGCTTAAAGGATATGCTACCCGTGACATTGCGAATCTTTCCGGTGGTGAAGCGCAACGTGTTTCTGTAGCGCGGACGCTGGCTAATTCTCCTTTGCTGCTTCTGCTCGACGAACCCACCTCCGCGCTGGACGACGCATCCAAGCAAGGGGTCGAATATTTAATCGGTAAAATTGTGAGAGACCAGAAACTTACGTGCGTGTTGGTGACTCATGATGTTGCTCAAGCTTCTCGCCTTGCGCAACGAGCTTTAGTTCTCGAATCTGGACGAATAGTGCGCCTCGGACCCATAAGCGGAATTTGGCATGCTTAAGCTGCTCGTTCACGATCAGCTTTGGTTAGGACTGGCGCAGGCTGGAGCTGCGGCTCTGGCCGCGATGGTAGTCGTACTTCTTGCTCGCAAACGTGCGATTCATTTGGAAGGCGAAACAGCGATTGCCATGATTCGGGGCCTCATTCAGATTATTGCGGTTGGTTCAATACTGGTACTTTTACTGCACGGCCCACGCTGGACCAGCATATTTCTTCTCACCGCTATGATTATTGCTGCTGGCGCGACTTCCGCGAGACGCGCGAAAGGCATGCCACAGGCCTTTAAAGTTTCGGCCTGGTCGATTGCGGCAGGTGCTGGTTCGATCATTGCTCTCATGACATGGTTGGGCGCCATTGATACTGCCATCACTTCGCTTGTTCCCGTTGGCAGCATGCTAATCGCAAATGCCATGAACACCAATGGTTTGGTGCTTAACCGTTTCCGTTCCGATGTGCTTTCACATATAGGGGAAATCGAAACTGCACTGGCCTTAGGCGCTGACGGGAATCGTAGTGTTGCGCCTTATGTGCAAGCGTCTTTCGAAGCCAGTTTGATCCCCGCTATCGACTCCTTACGCTCCTTGGGAATCGTCTGGATTCCCGGGCTGATGGCGGGAATGCTGCTTTCGGGATCTCGTCCGGTGTACGCGGCGGTCTATCAATTTGTGGTTCTGGCCATGATCTTTGCGGCTTCGGGATTGACGTCCTTAGTAAGTACAGTCCTGATTCGGGAACGTATTTTTACTTCGGCGGAACAATTGCTGCTCCAGCCTGGGAGATAATGTTTATAAATGGGCACTCTGGCGCATATTCGATTGGCCACAAACTATCATAATCATCAAGCAGCACATCGGAAGGTATTGCAAGCAGTTGCTTCCTTCGAGTTGGCCAAAGGGCTTGTGGTCCTGGCAGCTGGACTAAGTGTTCTTTTAATTGTCCATCGAGACACGGGTGATATTGCCGATTGGTGTCTTCGGGTTCTTCATATTAGCCCAGATCATCATTTCGCCCAGGTCTTCCTCAATTGGGCAGATACGCTTACAGAGCAGAAATTATTTGCTGTGGCCGGAGTCGCGGGCGTCTACGCGATTTTGAGATTTGTTGAAGCGTATGGGCTTTGGCACGCAAGGGCATGGGCAGAATGGATTGCATTAATCTCGGGTGGCATGTATCTCCCATTTGAGATTTACAAATTAATTCATCGGCCAAATCTCTTTCATGGCAGCGTTTTCATTATTAATGTTGCCGTCGTCATATACATGGCGTTCTTATTGGTAACGGGGCGCGCGAGAAGAACTAAACTGGGCCTGCATTGATTGCTCAAATATTCATGCCAGACCGGCCAAATCCATTGCCAGTTACTTTTTACCTTTGGAATTGATGCGCATGCCGAGGAAAGCAATTGGCAAGGCGCCGAACATTCCCAATCCAATTCCCGCGAACGGACTCCACCCCAAGTCGACGGTTCTTAATAGCACCGCAACGGCCCATCCTAAGGCCAATAGTTGAAATCCATAGAACATTGCCTTCCGTAGTACCATCTGGTGCCCCTTAATCCCTCCCATCACGATGAGATTTGAGTTTTTGCGCGCAATACCCTATATCCCCTAAATTTTAATAAAAAAGATGTAGAAAGGTACTCTGCTTAAGGGTAATATTTGTGTGCCATGAAGCACTCCTCCCCTCTTATCCGCGTTGCAAGCGCAACGACTGCCTACTCTGTTCGCATTGAACCCGCTTATGATTGTGACGGTTCGGTCTGTCATCAGCCAATTTTTAACGAGGACGGCGGTCTCAACCATATCCAACCACACTTCCATTTGGTCGAGGGCGAGTCAGAGAATAAGCGTTACTATGCCATTACAGATGTGCCGCTTTACGAATTAGCTCAGTGACACCAGCAGCATCCATCTAAAATGCTTCAGATCAGTTGGTGCGATTGCGTAGCAAATTCTCGATCGTGCTGATAAGGGCGTGACTTTCCGATTTTGAAAGAACGCTTTGAATACCGGCTTGGCTTGCTTCGGAAGCGAGTTGCGAGGAGTAGTGCATAGTCAACATGACGGTGGGTGTTCGTGGCGCAATGACTGCCATTTTTCGCGCGGCTTGCAAACCATCCATAACCGGCATGACCAGATCCAGAACAATAATGTCTGGATTCAGTTTCATGGCATTATCGAGAGCTTCCTGGCCATTTGCGGCTTCTCCGCAGACTTCCCATCCGGGGGTGGACTCTAAAAGATGTCGAATAGACTTTCGGACAAGAGGGCTATCATCCGCAATGAGAATTCGAACAGAATTCGTCCTTGGCGGGATTTGTGCTTTGGCAGCTAGTCCCATGTGCTACTCAGATGATTGGAACCCTGAATTGGGTTAGCTGAAGAACATCGTTCCCAGTTAAGGGATCCTGTTTGCCCATTTAATATGGAATAGTTTCCCCTGCATATTCAAGTACTTGGGTCTGTTTCGATTGCTTCTTTGCTGGTGTGCCTGCTGGATCTTTGATTTTACAAATAGCCGCACAGAAGTTGTAAGAAGCTGGAAGTGAGTGTAACTCCCCCCTTTTCGACTGGCCCCTCGCGGGTGTATCTTGACTAACGGCGTCTTACTGGCTTTCTAACTGTCTTTCTACTCTCCATTCCAGCTGGTACGCCGGAGGTACTTCTCGTGGCTACTGCATCCATTGATACCCGGCTCAACTCAAAAACGGCAGACTTCGTAACCCATAATCATCGCATGCTGATCGGCGGCAAGTTCGTAAACGCCGCATCTGGCAAGACTTTCCCAGTCTATGATCCCGCCACAGGAGAAGTAATCACCCACGTTCCCGAGGCAGAAAGTGCTGATGTGGATGCCGCGGTACACGCGGCTCGCAAAGCTTTCGACGGAGGTGCTTGGCCGCGCATGACTGCTTCGCAACGCGGAAGGCTTCTCTGGAAGTTGGCCGACCTGCTGGAAGCGAATCTGGAAGAGTTTGCAGAACTGGAATCGATCGACAATGGCAAACCGCTTGCGGTGGCTCGTGCTGCCGACGTTCCTCTTGCGGTAGATCTCTTTCGTTACATGGCAGGTTGGGCTACGAAAATTACCGGTTCGACTATTCCGATCTCCATGCCCAGTGAATTTCTCAGCTACACATTGCGCGAGCCAGTCGGTGTGGTTGCGCAGATTATTCCCTGGAATTTCCCGCTGCTTATGGCTGCGTGGAAGCTCGGCCCGGCACTCGCAACCGGATGCACGGTTGTGCTGAAAGTCGCTGAACAAACACCGCTCTCAGGTCTCCGTCTGGCGGAACTGATCCACGAAGCTGGTTTTCCCGAAGGAGTCGTTAATGTGCTCACCGGTTACGGGGAAGGCGCTGGAGCGCCGCTGGCCGCACACGATCTGGTGGATAAAGTCGCTTTTACGGGCTCGACCGAAGTGGGTAGACTCATTTTGAAAGCCGCTGCTGGCAATCTTAAGAAAGTCACACTCGAACTCGGCGGAAAATCTCCGTCCGTCGTTTTTCCGGACGCTGATCTAAAACGCGCCATTTCGGGCACCGCTTCCGCTATCTTCTTCAATCAAGGGCAATGCTGCTGTGCCGGTTCGCGATTATTCGTCCATGAGAAAATTTTCGACCAAGTTGTCGATGGAGTTTCCGCGATAGCTGGCAAGATTCGCATTGGCAGCGGACTTGACCCTAAAACTCAGATGGGGCCGTTGGTTTCCGATGAGCAATTCCGCCGCGTTACAGGATACATTGAGTCTGGATTGAAGGAAGGAGCAAAGGCTACCATTGGCGGCAAGAGAGAGGGTGACCGCGGATATTTCGTCCAACCGACGGTCCTCGTTGACACTACACCCGAAATGCAGGTTGTTCGTGAGGAGATCTTTGGCCCCGTTGTGTGCGCCCAACGTTTCTCAGATGAAGATCTCGACCAGATTGCCCGTCAGGCCAATGACAGCATCTTTGGATTAGCCGCAAGCGTCTGGACCAGCAATCTCAGCATCGCTCACAAAATGGCGCGCCGCATTAAGTCAGGAACTGTGTGGATCAACTGCCATAACGTATTCGACGCGGCGCTGCCTTTCGGAGGATACAAGCAATCAGGATGGGGCCGCGAGATGGGGGCCGAAGTGCTAAACAACTACACCGAGGTAAAGGCGGTTACCACCGCTCTTTAATGTTTATCGAGAGGATATACGTCCGAAAGAGTGATGTAGATCCCTTCCAAATACGGAAGGCAGCCGGCCTACAAACTCGCGGAGGATTGTAAATGACAAGTCAGGAGACGGAAGTTGCAATCTCGAAACAGCCTATACCCCGTAGGCGTAGACTCAAGGATCTTTTTCAGGATGGCGCGGAGCTAGCAAATGAAGGGCGGGTTAGCAATGATTGTGCTGTTTGCACAAGGACTGGACGGGTGCTCACGTATCGAAAGAGGGATGGTTCTGAAACATTTCTCGGCGAACGTTGCGCGAGTTACTTGGAATACTTAAGAAATTACCCACAAACGGTGCAACCGCTTTTGGGATGAATTTCTATGTCTTCTAGAAGTACTGCGGATTACCCTTTTCCGAAGCTGCCTAGCGGAAGCAACTTCGGCTACACTTTTTGCAGTTCCAGTTTGCTCGTGTAGTGTGAGTCGACATAGTCATCGAGGATCTGAATAAATTCGGCGACAATCCTGTCGCCCTTAAGGGTCGTGAACAGACGGCCATCCACATAGACCGGTGCTTTCGGCTCTTCGAACGTCCCAGGGAGCGAGATTCCCAAACTGGCGTGCTTTGATTCTCCGGGACCATTGACCACACATCCCATAACTGCGACTTTCATCTCTTCAACGCCGGTGTAGCGTTCTTTCCATGTGGGCATCTGATCGCGAAGATAAGACTGAATCTGCTCCGCCATTTCCTGGAAGAACGTGCTGGTTGTGCGGCCGCATCCTGGGCAGGCCGTGACTTGCGGCGTGAAGCTACGAATTCCCAGGGACTGCAAAATTTGCTGGGCAACGCGAACCTCTTCGCTGCGATCTCCACCGGGTGCCGGTGTGAGCGAAACGCGAATCGTATCGCCAATGCCTTCTTGTAGTAGAACTCCGAGGGCTGCGCTCGAAGCCACGATTCCCTTGGCTCCCATGCCAGCCTCAGTTAATCCAAGATGCAGCGGATAATTGCAACGTGAAGCTAGCGAGCGGTAGACGTCGATCAGATCCTGTACGCCACTTACTTTTGCGCTAAGAATAATTTGATCGGGACGCAGGCCATACTTCTCCGCCAAAGCTGCGGAATTCAATGCGCTCACGACCATGGCTTCCATCATGACATCGCGCGCTTCCTTAGGTTCGGACGCGCGGGAATTTTCATCCATCATGCGGGTGAGCAATGCCTGATCGAGCGATCCCCAGTTCACGCCGATGCGAACCGGTTTTTGATTTTCAACCGCGACTTCGATCATGGTGCGGAAGTTCGCGTCGTCTTTGCGGCCTATGCCAACATTGCCAGGATTAATGCGGTACTTCGCCAAAGCGCGAGCGCACTCGGGATATTTCTTGAGCAGAATATGACCGTTGTAATGGAAATCGCCAATGATGGGAACATTGATGCCTTGCTTATCGAGTTGCTCGACAATAGGCGCAAGTGCCGCCGCGGATTCTTCGTTATTGACAGTGACGCGAACCAGTTCCGATCCCGCACGAGCCAAAGCCGCTACTTGCTTGACGGTCGAAGCCACGTCCGCAGTGTCGGTGTTAGTCATGGACTGCACCACAACCGGTGCATCGCTGCCCACGCGAACGCCATTGATTGAAGCGGTGAGGCTTTTCCTGCGCTGAATGGTTGGCATCGGAAAGCTTTATTTTAACATGCAGAGGAGGTCTAGGCGTTAGGCTTTGGGCGTTAGGCTTTAGGTAACTTTATTCTCATCTATTTTCGCGAGAAGTCCATTGCCTAGAGCCTGCCGCTTGAAGCCCGCGCTTTTAAATCGGATGCAGCGTCTTGATTACGTCGTTGTAGATCACCATCACCGCAAATAAAACTAGGAATACAAATGCCGCTTGATAAATACGTTCTTTGATTTGTAGGCTGATGTCCCGCCGCATCAATGATTCCAGGAAGAGCAAAAGGATTACGCCGCCATCCATGATTGGAATCGGCAACAAATTAAAGATGCCCAAATTTAAGCTGATCGCCGCAGTCAACTCCAGCAGCGGTGTCCAGCCTTTTTGCACTGCCGCATCACCCGCGGCGCTTCCAATACCGATTGGCCCGGAGATGGCGCGTGGGGAAATTTTCCGCTGAATCATCTTCTCCAGAAGCTCCATGATCATCAACGAGCCTTGCTTGTTCTGTTCAAGGGACCGGCTTATAGCAGCGCCGAACGGCAGCTTCACCGTTTTCATTACAGCGCTTCCAATGCCAATACGATAACGCTTTTCGCCCTGTCCACGGGCATCCGCTAACACCGGAGTGACCGTGAATGACTTTGACTCTCCATTCCGCAAGACGATAAGCTCGATCGGTTTGTCTTGCGTGTGTTTTAGCGCCTCAATCATCACCGCCAACGCCGGAACCGGCTGGCCATTCATACTGACGATTTGATCTCCGACTTTCAATCCAGCTTTTTCGGCTGGCATTCCGGATTCGAGATCAGTGATGGGAACCGAAGGTTCTTTCGCAACCCATCCAATCAATCCCATCTGGTTCGGCCCGTCCGCAACCGGGACAATCGTTTTCTCAATCAGCTGATTTCCTCGTTGAAAGGTCACCGCGAGAGGTTGATTCGGACTGAGCGCTTCTTTTGGCGCAACATCTTTCCATGTGGGATTTTCGAGATCCCCAAATCGAACAATACGGTCCCCGGCTTGAACCCCTGCTTTCGCCGCTGGAGTATCGGGCTCAATCCACCCAACAACGGCAGGTTCATCAAACACCGCCGGATATTCGTAGTGCACCATGTACACAACCGTGAGCAGGCCAATGGCAAGCAGGATGTTCATGGAGGGTCCGGCAATCGCAATCAGGAAACGATGCCAGCGCGAATGCGAAAGGAATTCCTTGGGATCACCGGTCCGCTCATCCATCGGATTCTCGCCGCTCATCTTTACGTATCCACCAAGCGGCAGCAGATTGATGCGGTAATCGGTCTCGCCCTTGCGAAAGCCAAACAGCCTTTTGCCGAATCCAATCGCAAACTGTTCTACACGAACGCCCAACAGTTTCGCGACGGCATAATGGCCGAATTCATGAATCAGAATCATGAATCCCAAAATCACCGCAACCGCTATAACGGAAATAAAAAAATGCTGCATAAATTGTTTTACTACTCCCCTCGGCTCTGGCTGGCTCCAACCGGCATTCTCAAAGTCTTGCTGCGCCCTAATTGGCCGACTTTCTCCCCGGCAATTTTGCGCGCCTCAGAATCCGCTTCCAGTACCTTACTTATAGATTCCAATTTGTTTGTACTCGTTTCACAAAGAACCTTACTAATGATTACGGGGATCTGGTCAAAACGGATGTTTCCACTCAAAAAAGCCGCCACAGCGACTTCGTCAGCGGCATTGAGTGCAACAGTTTTCGCACCTCCAGCCTCTGCCGCTTCATAGGCGAGCCTAAGGCAAGGAAATTTTTCCATGTCAGGCGGACAGAAGTCGAGGTGCCGTAAGTCCATGAGGCTGAAGTGCATATCGGACGGAATGCGGTCTGGATAAGTGAGTGCATACAGGATCGGCAGTCGCATATCTGTCACCGAAAATTGTGCAAGTATGCTGCCATCCACAAATTCGACCATGGAGTGGATCGTCGACTGCGGATGCACGATGACCCCAACCTGTTTAACGGGTAAGTTGAACAATCGGCAGGCTTCAATGACTTCGAATCCCTTATTCATCAGGGTCGCGGAATCGATAGTGATGCGGTTGCCCATCTTCCATGTCGGATGGTTCAGCGCTTGTTCAATGCTGATCTCGGAAAACTCTGTTTTAGGTGTTTTTAAGAATGGGCCACCCGAAGCGGTCAGCCAAATGGATTGGACCTCATCCATACGTCCGCCACGCAGGCACTGATGCACCGCGTTATGTTCACTGTCGATGGGCAAAAGCGGTTTGCCTTGCCGCCGCGCTTCAGTAGTGATCAATTCTCCTGCAGCGACCAGACATTCTTTGTTGGCGAGACCTATTTCTTTTCCGGCGCGCACTGCCTCATAGGTGGCTTCTAGTCCAGCAACGCCAACGATTGCGCTGACCACGAAATCAACTTCGGGATGTGTTGCAACACGAACTGCTCCAGCAGAACCATGCACCACTTCGATTTCAGGAAGACCAGCCTCTTTTAATCGGCGGTGAAGAATTTCCGCATTGCTTTCTGAGGCGACCGAAACTATTCGCGGCTTCCAACGTTTTGCTTGTTCGAATGCGGAGTCAACATTATTGCCCGCGGCCAAAGAAATGATCTGGAAACGTTCGGGATAGGATTCAACTACGCTGAGGGTGCTTTGTCCGATCGAACCGGTCGATCCCAAGATGGCAATACTTTTCATGAATAGTAAATCATAAACCACAGAGGACACAGAGCTTCATAAGCTAAAGCTTAGAGACGCAAACCTAATTATCCGGCAAAAATATAAATAAAAATAAAGATCTCAGTGGTTTTCCGAATCCAAAGTTCGGGAGCTAGTGGGCGCCTAATTCTTGATTTCCTCGGTGACCTCTGTGTCCCCTGTGGTAATCGCCCTATTGCATTATCCGCCAAGCTGCATAATACCAGAGCACCGGAGCGGCGAAGAGCAGCGCATCCACGCGATCCAGCATGCCTCCGTGTCCCGGCAAAATCGCTCCTGAATCCTTTACTCCCGCGCCACGCTTGATCAACGACTCGACTAAATCTCCCAACTGAGCAGCCACGTTGACAGCTGCTGAAACCCAAAACACTGGCCAGAGTTGCGGCTGCTGCAATCCGAAATAGCCATCTCGCTGTTCGATAAAGTGCGCTCTCAACAATGCCGAACTGATCGGCAAAGCATAGTAGTAAAGCAACATTCCCACTCCTATACTTGCCACCAGTGAAGCCGCTGTTCCTTCCCAAGTCTTATTTGGACTCACGCGCGGCGACATGCGATGCCGCCCAATAGCCTTTCCGACAAAGTAGGCAAAGATGTCTCCCGCCCAAACAATGAGTAACAAATAGATAACCAAGAACGCGCCTGCCCACTGCTCGCGCAGTTGCACCAAAAATCCGAGCGGCAACGCAACGTATGCGAAAGAAAATGCAGACACCAGCGCAGCCGGAAAGGCTGTAGTTAGATCCGTGCGTCGCATCGCTATTGTTAAAAAAAGAAAAGGAGCGAGTGCCGCCGCGAAGAGCGCTGTATGACTAAAGCTGGCGGTTGAGAGCAGGGGAGTATCGCTTCCCGGATTGATTGCCAGCAGCAAGAAAAACAATCCCACATAAATGTATGTGGGCCACCAGAGTGGCTTGATCCCGTACGCCTCAGAGAGCTTCAGCAGTTCATGAACCGTAAGCAGCGCGACAAATCCGGCCACAAATGCAAGCACCGCGATTGGCGCTTTGAGAATGAGTACCAGGACTATCGGAATCAACACGACTGCGGTGAGAACGCGCTTGAGCAGGTGCAACGCCTAACTCCGCGCCGATTTTGAATTTCGAAGTACCGCCGGGGAAGCCCCGTCGCCGTTCAGTCCGCCGTAGCGACGATCCCGCTTTTGATATTCCTCGATGCCTTCGAGCAGATGCACGCCGCGGAATTCGGGCCACAAGGTTGGCGTGACATAGATTTCAGCATAGGCAAGTTGCCACAGCAGGAAGTTGCTCAGCCGCATCTCGCCGCTGGTGCGAATCACCAGATCAGGATCAGGCAAGTGCCGGGTATAAAGATGCCGCGATACCGCTTCTTCATCAATTTTAAGATGATCGATACCGCCATTGCTCGTCGCCGCATTCACCAATGATCGAAAGGCGTCTACCAACTCTGTGCGCGCGCTGTAATTGAGGGCGAGTGTCAAAACCATGCCAGTGTTTTTTCCCAATTCGTTCTTCGCCCATTCCATCTTTTCCTGCACCACTGGAGGCAGTTCGTGCAGTCGCCCGATATATTCGAGGCGCACATTGTTCTTATGTAGGGTGGGAACTTCCTGCTTCAAGTAGCGTCCCAACAGGCTCATCAAAAAGCTTACTTCGCTCTTCGGGCGCTTTTTCCAATTTTCTTCCGAAAAGGCATAAAGCGTGAGTGAAGGAATGCCGATGCGAGAAGCCGTCTCCACCACAAAACGCACCGATGTGACGCCAGCGCGATGTCCGGCAATGCGCGGCAAGTGGCGGCGGCGCGCCCAGCGTCCGTTGCCGTCCATGATAATGGCGATGTGTTTTGGGAGCCGTTCCGGATCGAGCCGCTGGTAAATTTCGGCTTCCTTCCGGTCCAGTCCGGCGGGAACTGTAGCGTGCAAGCTAACCTCTTCTGAATGTTGAAGCTAACACAGCAGAGCAGGTGCTTGCAATGACTGCAAAGTGTCGAAATGGCGCTTCGCCTGAAGTTGAGCCAGAAACAAACCTAGAGCATGGTCCTCGCATCCACATGACAACAAACGTGGAGGTTCAATGAGCAAGAAAAATGGGCTTGCAGATCCGTCTCGTCTCCAGCCTATGGATTCAGATGACAAACAGATGCTTCGAGTAGTGATTGAAACGCCGAAAGGAAGCCGCAACAAGTTTGCCTTCAATTCCGATGAGCACATCTTTGAGCTGAAGAAAGTTTTGCCGGCAGGCATGACATTTCCGTATGACTTCGGATTTGTTCCCTTAACCAAGGCAGACGACGGCGATCCGGTCGACGTCTTGGTGCTGATGGATGAACCCGCATTTCCCGGATGCGTGCTCACCTGTCGTCCTATTGGAGTGATCGAAGGCGAGCAGGGAGATAAAAAGAAAAAGACCCGCAATGATCGTATAGTCGCCATTGAAAAGGATGCGCACAGTTGGGCGGATGTAAAAACGATGGATGATTTAGGCAAGCAATTCTGCCGGGAACTGGAAGCATTCTTCGTGAACTATCATCGACTTTCTGGGAAGGAATATCGAGTGCTGGATATAAAGGGTCCGAATCAAGCTCGAAAACTGGTGAAATCAGGGTTGCAATAGATCGGAATCAATTCCTCCCCAATAAATGAACGCCCTTGCGGCTGTGATTTTGCGCGCGATGATCATCGCAGATCTGAGTGAAAAGATTTGCAAGACGGAAATTAACACGACGTACTCTGAAATTTAATCGGACTTTAACCTTCCTACTCTGCTTCAGTTCTAAAAGGAATGAACGCGTAAACAGAGCTGTACGCTCATGGCGCGATTTTTTTATCTGGAGTTGAACGCATGAGTAAAAATGATAGGAGCTTTACATCAGGTGTGTCCCTGGTGAAGCAAGCAGTAGCAGGCGGTCTGGTGTTGCAGCTACTTTTCGGAGCAGTTCTACCGGTTTCCGCCCAAACAAAAAATGCTCCCACCAGAAGTCCGATTAAACACGTGATTGTGATCATCGGTGAGAACCGTACCTTCGACCATGTTTTTGCTACCTACAAACCTAAGAATGGAGAAACAGTTTCCAATCTGCTCTCCAAAGGAATTATCAACAGAGACGGCACACCGGGCCCGAACTATTCTTTATCGGCTCAATACAATGCAGTAGACAGCACAACCGTTGGAGATGGACTCTTTTCGATCAGCCCAGCGGAAAAAACTTTATACCAAAACATTCCACCCGTGGTGGCCGGCGGTCCGACGACTCCTTTTTTCCCCAATCTAACTTTGGCGAAGGAAGCTGAGCCAGGATTCCTGGCGAATGGTTTTTACAAGTTTCTCACTACTGGTGGAACGGGCCTTACTGGTGGAGTCGTCGATACTCGAATTCCTAACGTGAACGCATTGGGAACGGGTGTTTTCCAGCTCACCCCAGGTGTCAAGTATGACGACTATGCCAACAGTCCGGTGCATCGCTTCTACCAGATGTGGCAGCAGGAAGATTGCAATGCGAACTATGCGAACAAATGGAATCCAAGCGGTTGCAAAGCCGACCTGTTCCCATGGGTGGAAGTCACAATAGGAGCTGGGGATAATGGCGTCTCTCAGCCAGCTGGATTTAACGATCTGTCGACCGGTGAAGGCTCTACATCGATGGAGTTCTACAACGTTCAAAAAGGTGACGCACCTTACTTGAAGAGCCTGGCCGACAATTACAGCATGAGCGACAACTACCATCAGGCAGCGATGGGCGGAACCGGCCTCAATCACATCATGCTTGGCTTTGCAGATGCTATTTGGTACAGCGATGGTAACGGTAATGCCGCAGTGCCTCCCGCAAACCAGATCGAAAATCCGAATCCGCAGCCTGGAACTAATAATTGGTACGTTGAAGACGGTTACGGCGCAGCCGGCGGAGCGGGTGGCGGGAGCTACAGTGCTTGTGCTGACACCAGCCAGCCGGGCGTTCCGGCAGTGGTGAACTACCTTCAGGCACTAAGCAAACCGATCAATCCGAATTGCGATCCGGGGCACTATTATCTCTTGAACAACTACAACCCTGGATACAACGCGGATGGAAGTTTAGCGGTGAATGACAACAATCCCTTCGCTCCATTCACCATTCCGCCAACCTCGGTGCCCCATATTGGAGACGCTCTGCTGGCGAAGAATGTTTCCTTCAAATACTACGGCGATGGCTGGAATCTCTACTTGTCCGATCCCAACTACAACAACCCGTTTGATGCGTATTGCAATATCTGCAATCCCTTCCAGTACGCCAGCGACATCATGACCAACCCAACGCTTCGCGAGGAGCACATCCAGGACTTGGCCAACTTCTACGAAGACGTGAAGGCTAGTGACCTTCCAGCTGTTTCCATCATCAAGCCGAGTGGTTTTGTAGATGGGCATCCGGCTTCTTCGAAGCTCGATTTGTTTGAAGGCTTCGTGAAGAAGATCGTCACTTCCGTACAGGCCAATCCTGAAGTGTGGGCAAGCACCGCTATTTTCGTTACCTTCG
Source organism: Terriglobales bacterium (assembly GCA_035651835.1). GTDB lineage: Bacteria > Acidobacteriota > Terriglobia > Terriglobales > Acidobacteriaceae > JAOAPG01. The sequence continues at coordinate 34,247 of DASRFC010000066.1, read as the reverse complement.
ATGAAGGTGGTGGATACTACGATTCAGGTTATATTCAGCCGCTGGATTTCTTCGGCGATGGAACGCGTATTCCACTGATCGTCGTCTCTCCATTCACCACCGGCGGGCACGTGAACCATACTTATACGGATCACGTTTCCATTACAAAATTCATCGAACGGAACTGGAATTTGTCGCCATTGACAACTCGCAGCCGTGATAACTATCCCAACCCGAAAACAACCAAGGACAATCCTTATGTACCGGTAAACAGTCCCGCAATCGGTGACTTGTTCGACATATTCACATTCCACCAGTAGTGCGTAGTTTTGCACAAAAGACAGGCGGCCAGGGCATATTGTTCTGGCCGTTTTCTTGTTGAGCGCTTTTGGACGAGGAATGATAGTCTCAAAAATTTGCGTGTGACAAATGCCACGCGAAATTTCTTGGAACCCGTGCATGGAAATTTTTAAGGCTCTCAAAACTTGGGTAAGTTTCTGGAACTGTAAGCGTGTATTCCGGGGGAGCGTAGTCGCCACGCAGTGCTTTGTGGCACATTTCCATCGCGACACTGGCATTGGGTGGGATTGTGATGGTTGCAGTAAGGTATCCATCACGAATCCAGTGATGTCCGGCATTTCGAGTTCCGTCACATCCGGTGAACGGCAGATCATGCCATCCCCTGCTGGTTCCATAGTTTTCTTCCAGCGCCAGTCTCGCTCCCAGGGCCATAGCGTCGCTTTGTGCTCCAACTAAGGCAATACGCATTTGCCGGGTGGCGGTCAACGTCAGCCAGTTCCTGACGGATCGGGTGGCGCTCTCGCGCGTCCATTGCGCGGCCAGAAATTTTACATCCAAGTTTGGGAGTTTTGTCTCATGCATTCCCGCGATCCGTTGCCGTGCCGCAATGCTCTGCGAAGGACCGTGAATGTAGAGTATGGTTCCTCCGCTGGGTAACAGAGTGGAGAATTGTCTGCCTTGAATTCGCCCAATCTCGTGCTGGTCTGATCCCACGCTGAAACTTGGTGCAGCAAACAATTTCCTTAGCTCTGGAATATAGTCAGGTTGGTTGTTGAGCACCGCCCATGCAATTCCTGCCTCACAAGCTGCCTGTGCGACGCGTGGCATTGCAGAGACTCCAACCGGTTCAACAATGATCGCCTCCGGCCTTCGCTCGGTTGAGCTTTGAATCGCTTGCAACAATTGGAGGCTTTGCGCCACAGCGTCATTATCCGCATAAACAATTTCCAGTTCGATATTCAATTGCTTCGCAACGGATTGTGCATCGGTTGATTGCTCAATCTGATATTCCGTATCGGCTGTGGGTAGAGCTACCAGGCATCGGAGTTTTTCCATAACTATCTCGATAGGACTGCTTGATCGCATGGCAGCATGGTTTCCACTCTGTTGCGTCCATTGCCCTTTGCCATATAGAGGGCCTTATCGGCAATTTCGAGAACGAATTGGGGATTCGCGGGGTGAGGTGACTCTGCCACAGTAACGCCCGCGCTGATCGTGACAGACCTGGTCCCGCAATGCGTCGGAATTGGTTCCCGGCCTACAATCTCTTTGATTTCCCTCGCCCTCCGGCTGGCCGAGTCTAGGTCGCAGCCTGGCAGAATCAGCAGAAACTCCTCGCCTCCATACCGTCCGACGGCATCGTATGTCCGGAGACTGGAACCAAGTCTTTTGCTCACTTCCTTTAGCACCGCATCGCCCGCCTGATGGCCAAGAGAGTCATTGACAGCTTTGAAATGATCCACATCTACCAATACAATTGCTACCGGCGCATGATTCCGGCGCATGCGGTCCAGCTCTCGGTCAAGAACGCTGAGAATTTCTGCGCGATTCAGCAAGCCAGTCAATGAATCGTGCGTGGCAGCAATGCGTACAGATTCCCGGGCGGCGACTAATTGCTCGTGAAGATCCAGAAGCCGTTTCCCCGCCAGAAGTCTTAATCTAAGCTCCGCGGGATCAAAAGGTTTTGCTAAATAGTCATCGGCTCCCGCTTCGAGAGTCTGTATCAGGTGCTCTTTTTTATCATTCGCAGTAAGCATGACTACATAAATGTAGCTTCCATCCGTTTGCATGCTCCTTATCCTGCGGCACAATTCAAGACCATCCATACCGGGAAGCACCCAATCCAGCAAGGCTAGTTTTGGAGTTTCAGGCTCTTGCAAAATTGTCCAAGCTTCCGGTCCATCTTGAGCGACAACTAATTCGAACCCCCATTCTTTTAAGCTCCCGCCGATAAGGCAACGGTATATCTTCGAATCTTCCGCCAAAAGAATTCTCATATCGCTAATTATCCGCGAAAGAAACAACTGGATTAGATCCGTTCAGCAGCAGCTTCACGGAACTCACAAGCGCGGCCGAATCATTTGCCAATAGTTCGTCTGACTTTTCCACAAATCCTGCCGCACCCTCGTTTGCAAGCTTGTCTTTGTTCTTCGCGGAGAGAGCAGTGAGGATGACCACTGGAATTGCTTTTGTTGTAGGGTCCTGCTTTAGCGCTCGCAAGACATCCAATCCCGAAACCTTCGGCAGCATCATGTCTAATAAAATCAAGTGAGGTGATTTTTCTTTAGCTAATTTCAAGCCCTCCAGCCCATCCCCAGCGTTAAGCACATCGTATCCAGCTCGGGTAAGCGCCTTGCCGTTAGCCAGTCTCAAAAACTTGCTATCTTCGATCAAAAGAATTACCTGCACGCTAGTGAACTCCTCGTGTAAAAACAAACGTAACAAACAATAGGGCCTTGCCCGCGCATTGGAATACATCGGCAGAGAGCTAAAATTCTTTAGACGGAAAATTCCTGATAGGAAACCCGAAAACGGATGTTTAGTTATAACCCGTGATGTTTGGCATCATGATCGGCCAGATCCAGCCCGAAGGAGGGATGATCGTAAGTGCCAGTAATTTTTACTGGAGCTGCATATCCAGCCTTGTGTTTCTTGAAGAAAGGATCAAGCACTTTTAACATTAATGCCTTCACCCCGTGTGTGGTCTTCGCCAATTCCGCGCGTGTGTTCAGAGTTCCGTGCAGATCGATTTTTTCGCTGATCAAATTGTACGTTCCGTGCAGTTGCGCTGAGGCGCCCGGAATGCTAAACGAGAGGTTTGAAAAAGTTGCCGTTCCGTCCTTAAGTATGACGTGGCCTTTCAAATCGGAAAGAACAGTTTCAGAATTGCCTTGGTTAGAATCATTTTTTCCATGATTCTTATCTCCGCGGGCCCCCTCGCTGAGGTTGTTTACTCCTTCTTGGGTATCTAACTTTGTGAATTTACCTTCATCAACTCCGAAATCACCTTGCAACCCTACTTTTTGTAAAAATGGAGCCTGTTCAGGCGGGATCATGACATTCGCCTTGAAATTAACTATTCCCGACATGGGCGCTTGCTTCGACTGGATAAAGAGATTAAGGATATCTTCAATTCGCGCATGCTTAGACTGCAATGTAACCGAAGTTGTTTTGCCTTTTTTCGTCCCCTCTTCCGCCACACTGCCTTCCGAGAAAACCGTGGTGCGCCAAAAATGTGCTATTACATTTTGCAAAAATGTATCCCCATTCTCGCCATTCACCTCGGCTTGAAAGCGAGTTTGCAATTCCAACTTGTGAGAGCTTGAAGTGACTGTGAAGTTCGGGACATCGGTGCTTCCGGCAACGGCAATATGATCAAGCGTCCCTGAAAATTTTCCCGGAGAAGAGAGCGTTCCCGCTATCGCCTTAAAAACCCCCAGATCCGCTCCTCGAAAAACATATTCTCCTGAAACTGGAGTTTTCCCCACATCGGTATCGTTCCATGGACCGAATTTTCCGTCCGTCGTTATTTCTCCCGGGGGTTTAGGATTCGAAAAGTTTGCGTGGAATGATGCCGGACCGCGGCTGCCTACATCTCTGAGTGTGAACTCATGAAAGCTGAACTTTAGCGGTCGTTTTCCAGGATCCCTCGATGCAATTTCGAGAACCGCATCGTCCGCAATTAAACGATCAATAACGACAGTTGATCTGCTGGGCGTCTCAAAACTCTCACCACTCCCTCTGGGAGGTACCAATATACGCATGCCTTCAACGCGTACACTCCCAACGCGTTTTGCAAAGAGGCCGAAAAAGCTGCCCTCTATCGTTATTCTTTGCGCTGTGATGAGGGGCGGGGTCCCCGGCTTTGGATTGTGCTGGAATGTAACCCGCTCGAGTACACATCCAGGCCGTGGAAAATATCTGCCATGAAACCTACCGACTTGCACGTTGCTCATACTGGTATCGCGTAAATTTTTAACTACTTTTTGTTCGCTGAACGGCCACCGCGCGCACAACACGGTCACACCAGTGAGGAAAATAATCACCAGCACTGATGCAGTGATGGCAATTGGTTTGAAGTGTGTTTTAAGTGGAGATGCAGTTTCCGTTCGAGTCATGTTTAAACCGGACACAGAGCTTGGAGGCGGCTGACAGGAGTCGGGTTGTTGTGAGCTCCTCTGAATCTAACGCAATCATCGTACTCCTCCCATCTCGTCGTTTGTCATCAAAATGACCTTTGGACATTTAACACGACGAAACAAAATAAGTGACGAACGAAGTGCACATTCACTAAGGCTACTACAGGCCTTCCCGGACAGAGCCATCCTCCGCATATCTCCTCGCATCGAATTGCAACTTAGGGAGGGGAACTGAATGAAAATGAACGTAACGAAAGTATTGCTCACGCAAATTGTGCTTTTAGGTTGTATGACGTTAATGTGGGCGCGACAAGATTCCACTTCTTCGCAAGGAGTGCCCGCGGACAATACCAAAGTCAATCAACGGGATCGCGATCAATCCGCACCCACCGCCGATCAACAAAAAAACAACATTTCGGATCGAGATATGGCTCAACAGATCCGAAAGGGGATTGTTAAGGACAAGTCGCTCTCTACCTATGCGCATAACGTAAAGGTTGTTGTGCAAAACGGCTCGGTCACACTGAAAGGGCCAGTTCGTTCTGAAGATGAAAAGAAGGCAGTCGAGTCCAAAGCTGCCGAAGTCGCCGGTGCGGACAAGGTCACAAGCGAACTCGAAGTAGCTTCCAAATAACGAAAATAAAATCCAAGGAGATTTATACATGGCGGGAAAAAATACAGCAGCATTCGGTATCTACAAAACTCGCGCAGGTGTTGAAAGTGCAGTTGATGCATTACGGCTAGCTGATTTTCGCAATACTGATATTTCGGTGATGTTTCCTGACAACGTCGGTACAAAAGATTTTGCTCACGAAAAGAACACCAAAGCTCCCGAAGGCGCGGCTACTGGCGCGGGATCAGGCGCGGTAATTGGCGGAACCCTGGGCTGGCTGGCAGGCATTGGGGCCTTGGCTATACCCGGAGTGGGTCCATTCATCGCCGCTGGACCGATCGTTGCCGCTTTGGCTGGAGTCGGAGTTGGCGGCGCGGTAGGGGGTATTACGGGAGCCTTAGTTGGCATGGGTATTCCCGAATACGAGGCAAAGCGTTATGAAGGGCGTGTAAAAGAGGGAAGCATTCTTCTCTCCGTGCATTGCGACGACTCAAACTGGACAAAGAAGGCAAAAGAAATCCTGGAGAGCACTGGCGCGGAAGACGTCTCCTCTACCGGAGAAGCTGGGGCTGATTTCTCCAAAACAGAGAAGCCGATGCAAAGAGCCAGCTAGTCTTCGCAAAGACGGACTGGCGTAGACACGATAATCTACGCCAGTCTATTACCAACCAAGCACCGCGAGGGTCTAAATATTGTGAGAATCTGGTGGCCCCGGGGTGATTCGAACACCCGACCTCCGGTTTAGGAAACCGCTGCTCTATCCAGCTGAGCTACGGGGCCAATTGCACAAAATTGAAATGTAATTGTTAACTCATTGTGCAGTACGTACTCACCATATTAACAAGCTTCGCGAGGTATTTCGGTTGGAGGTTTGAGGCAAGCGAGTAGCCGCGTGCTCCCGCAGCAAGTCCTGCCTTAGAAACGACGAACTACTTAGAGAGAAGAAGACTCTTCAGCTGCATAGGTTATCGAGTCGGCAAAATACTATCTGCAGTTTGTTCGATAATCTCCTTCGCTATAAGGCACTTACCTACAAGTACTAAGGGCAAAACAGTATTGTCATGAATTGTCAGGGGCCGTTTACTTAAGTATGTAAATTAGCAATTTGTAGCTATTTAGGAGAACGAAAGTGAAAGCGAAGATTATTCTCCCCTTACTTCTGGTTCTATTGTCTTTTCCTGCACTCTCTCAACAAGCTGCTGCCCCGGGTACAACGTCATCCACTCAGAATGGGCAACTCAGCGACCGTGGCTTGCAGCGTATTACGAAGGAAGTCCATCACGAACTGGTTTTGCTTCCTTATTATGGCGTGTTCGACAACCTTGCCTACAAAGTCTCGCCCGATGGAACGGTAACGCTTTTAGGTCAGGTGGTTCGCCCTACCACAAAGTCCGATGCCGAAAACGCTATTAAACATATCGAAGGGGTCGAGCGTGTCGACAACCAAATCCAAGTGCTGCCGCTCTCGCCGAACGACGATCGTATTCGAATGGCCACATACCGCGCTATTTACGGCAATCAAGCCCTGAATCAGTATGCTTTGCGCGCGGTGCCGACTATTCACATTATTGTCAATAATGGTCATGTGACTCTCGAAGGCGCTGTAGCAACACAGATGGACAAGCAAATAGCGGAAATGCAAGCCAAGCAGGTTTCGGGAGTGTTTTCCGTAACCAATAATTTGCAGGTGGACAACCAGTAAGCAAAGTCGACACATTTCGCCAAAATCGCTCCAACTTATAAAGGGAAATCGAGTCTGTCATGAAGAATGACAATCGATTTCCTTTTTTGCTTTTAGAGGCACTCAAGAGTGTGTATCTGTTATTAGAATTTCATTCACTTTCCTGTAATAAACACAGTCCCTCATACCGAGTTGTCCGTTCAGTTTGTCCGGTCTTACCCTGATTGCTGTTTTTTGGATGTGAGCAGATGCTTGTTCTATCGAAGTTCAGCAACCCAAGCTGTAAATTGGGGGAGGCTTTTCCAAGATGTCGGTGTCACCCTGTAAGTCTCTCTTGCGTCGCCATCTCGTCCACAGCACAACCTATTTTGGAATTTCAATTTGTTTCGGGCTTGCGGCTTACGCCAGCCCAGTCGTAAATGTCATTGCTCCAAAAACCGGAGCATCGAGTAGTTCTCCCGTTTCCTTTACCGCAAATGCAAGCAGTCCTTCTTGCGGCAAGGGAATCGCTGCTATGCGCATCTACACTGCTCCTGGTGTGAACGCGTATACCGTCAGTGGCAACAAAATTCAAACTTCACTAACGTTAAATCCTGGTACCTACAATACGGTAATACAAGCATGGGATAATTGCGGTGGTGTTGGAAAAACTCCAGTGGTGGTTACAGTCACTGGCCAAACTGCAAGCAACCACTTTCTTTACGTCCTCGAGGGACATGGCATTTCTGGCTGGAATATGAACAGCTCCACCGGAGCCGTCACTTCCAACGGACAGGCCGTGATGCCCGCCCACGTAAATCCATACCGTGCCGCATCGGATGCTAGTGGAACTCATCTGTATGTCGCCAATGTGGGGAGTAATGACGTTTCTGCGTATAGCATTAATCGCTCGAATGGCCACCTCACTGCCTCTCCCGGGTCGCCATACAATGTTGGCCGCACTGCTACTGCAGTTGCGGTTCATCCTTCGGGAAAATTCGTGTATGTAACGCGGGATAACGACGCAGCCGGTGATGGAATCGCGGCATTCTCAGTGAATGCGAATGGTTCACTTTCTGCTGTCCCGGGATCTCCGTTTTCGACTCAAATCAATCCCTCGAGTCTCATGGTTGATTCCAAGGGAAAATACCTTTACGTAGCGGATAATTCATACGACGGCTATATTGACGCGTTCAGCATTAACGAAGTAAACGGAGCGCTCACGCCATTGTCGGGCTCTCCTTATTTAGTTACTTCTGCCAAAGGATGTAGCGGAAGCTTTCCGTCAGACATTGTGGAAGACGCTGCAAGCGGCCATCTTTATACTGCCGATTCATTTGATAACGCAATCTCCGGTTTTGCCATGGCTGCTAATACGGGTACTCTTACACAGATTCCCGGCTCTGCCTTTCCGGATTACACCTGTACCGATCCCATGGTTGCGTTTAACCCCGATACTATTACCGTATTGCCTGGTGGCAAATTTCTTTATGCTTCTAACGGCGGCGCGGAAACCATTTCAACCTACGCAATGCAATCTGGCACTGGCTCACTCAATTTTGTGAGCGAAACCGCAAAATGCATGGGCGGTACAGCCAGCGGCCCAATCATGCGTTCCGATCCAGCAGGGAAATTCGTTTACAGCACTGGAGCGTCAGGAAAGAATTGTAGCGGTGGAAACGCCATCATCGGATTCAAAGTGAATTCGAACGGTAACCTAAGCACAATTCCAGGCCTTCCGTTAGTTGATCCAAATCCTACGGGTCCAGTAAGTGGAGCACTCGTCGTGGTGCCATAACGTCGTGCCATAACCAGGAAATCAAACGTATTCTGGCCGAGGCAGAGGAACTCTAACGAGTTCCTCTGTTTTTTTCTGGTGACTACGGTCGCCAATCGTTTCTGTTCTGAAGGCGAATATGGTTCTCGCAGACTCCTACGAAAATTGACTTGACGATTTCCCTTTAAAACGGCAATATCTCAATCCAGAGTTCCTGAACCCGCCCTTTTGCCTCCCCCGAGGCCGAAGCCAGATTTAACCTGTGCCTTCCGTCAGGTTTTCTGACGATGCAGTAGGAGTACTATGAGCATCCGCGCCGGACGTCTTATTGGGCCCTCGATTTTTCTTTTTTTTATTTCTCTGTTGGTCGCCAGCACACAAGCCCAACTCGCGGGACAATCGGCTTCTGCCCGGCAAGTTGCTACTCCATCGCTGGTCGTGCAGCCGCTTGACGAGACTAAGTTGGCTGTGTTGAAAGGGAATACTCATCCTTTGGCTCGGCTGCAATATGATCAGGGAGCAGCCCCGCTTGACCTTCCGATGAACCGCATGCTGCTGGTGCTTAAGCGCAGCGACGCTCAGGAAACAGCACTGCGCAAGCTGCTCGATGATCAGCAAGATAAGTCCTCGCCAAATTTCCATAAATGGCTTACGCCGGAAGATTTCGGCAAGCAGTTTGGCCCATCCGATCAGGACATCCAAACTGTGACCACATGGTTGCAATCGCATGGCCTCCAGATCGCTCAAATCGCAAAAGGGCGAAACATAATCGAGTTTTCAGGAACAGCCGCGCAGGTTCAGGAAGCTTTGCACACGGAGATTCACAAGTATGTTGTGAACGGAGAAGAGCACTGGGCGAACGCGAAAGATCCGGCAATCCCGGCGGCGCTGACTCCATTAGTTAGCGGTGTATTGACGCTGCACAATTTCATAAAAAAGCCGCAGATTCATATGTCCAGAGAACCGATCGCGGCTACATTTCACCCAGGATCATCGCCGCAAATTACTTTTCCAGGGACACCACCCGTTCATGCTCTCGGGCCGCAGGACTACGCGACGATTTATAATATCAATCCCGAGTACCAGGCTGGCATCACGGGGACAGAAAAGACCATTGCCGTTGTCGCACGAAGTAACGTGTATCAGGGTGGCAGCGATGTGAGCTATTTTCAGTGCTCTCTCTTTTCACTATGCTCGGGCTTCAACACGCTTTACAACGGTCCTGACCCCGGAGATTTAGGTGGCGGCGAGGAAGGTGAAGCTACCCTTGATTTGACGTGGTCCGGGTCGATCGCGCCAGGCGCAACGATTGATTTTGTGCTTTCGGCCTCTACCAATACGACCGATGGAGTAGATCTTTCCGAACTCTTCATTATCGACAACAATCTTGCCGACGTGATGACCGAAAGTTTCAGCACCTGTGAGCTAGGCGCCACTCAGACTCAGGCCGTGGGAACACTGAGCCTTGCTGAGCAGGCTGCTGCTCAGGGAATTACCTACATCGTCTCGACTGGAGACTCCGGCGCAGAGGGTTGTGACAATCCCAGCGAAACCGATGCTCAATTCCCAGTGTCGGTGAATCTTTTGGCTTCTACTCCGTACACGGTGGCTGTGGGCGGCACCATGTTTAACGAAAATGGTCAGGACAGCAAGTACTGGAGTTCAGATACGTTGGCAAAGGAGACGGCACTCTCGTATATTGCAGAAAACGTCTGGAATGAAAGTTGCACGCCCGCCCAATGCGGTAGTGCCGCTGGCCTATGGTCGGGTGGTGGCGGTGCCAGCATCATTTTTGCCAAGCCTTCATGGCAATCTGGCGTCATGGGAATCCCCAATGATGGCTTCCGCGATCTTCCAGATGTATCTCTAACAGCGGCCATCCACGATCCATACTTGCTTTGTCTGGAAGGTTCGTGCCAGCAGGGCTTTATCTATTTCGTCGGAGGCACCTCCGCTGCCGCCCCGTCTTTTGCAGGTATTATGGCGCTAGTCGATCAGCAAACTAATTCGCGCCAAGGACAGGCTGACGCCGTGCTGTACAAACTCGCGGCCAGTGAATCTCTTTCGCATTGCAATGGATCGAATACGTCAGGTCTCCCTGGGAACAGTTGCATCTTTAATGACATCACGACGGGAAACAATGCCGTGCCCGGCGAAGCGGGATATGGAGCTAATGGGGCTCAGTACCAGGCGGGAGCAGGCTATGATTTGGCGACCGGGCTAGGATCAGTCAACGTCGCGAATCTGGTGAACAATTGGAACACTGCAGCCGCTAATAAACCAAGCGCCACTACGTTATCGTTTACCCAAACGAATGGTATTGCTCACGGCTCTTCAGTAAACTTTATGGTTACCGTGACTCCGGTGAGCGGATCGGGAACACCATCTGGCGATATTTCGTTAATCGCAAAAACGAATTTCGGTCAGCAAAGTTTGGGATTTTACACGTTGTCTGCAGGATCTTTTTCCGGTTCTACCAACTTGCTTCCAGGTGGAACCAATAACATTAGTGCTCATTACGCGGGAGATCGGACTTTTCAGCCGAGTGACTCCAGTTCCACCTCTGTAACAGTCATCCCTGAGCCGAGTGTAACGACCGCGTCCGTCTTAGGTTACCCGACACAGAATGGAACGTTTCCTCCGTTTACCAGTGGTCCATACGGAACTTTTGTATATTGGCGCGCCGACGTTCACGGCAACTCTGGCCAGGGCACGCCTACGGGAACCGTCGATTTCTTTGACAACATTGGAGGCTTTGAGGGTCCCTACACTCTTAATAGCCAGGGAAACACCGCAACTCCGAATGGATATTTTTACTTCGTTCCCGGTGCTCATACATTTTCCGCGAATTACCTTGGAGATCTGAGTTTTAACTCAAGCAACTCAACGGCAGTTCCGTTCACTATCACGCAAGCTCCCACTACCATTGCTGTAACCTCCACTGGCAACACTCAAGGGGCGACCTTGATCGCAACTGTTAATACTGCTGGTAGTGGTGGTCTTCCGCCGTCAGGTACTGTCAGTTTCACGCTGAATGGGCAAGCCCTTGGCAGTCCACTTTCCGTAAATGGGGTCAATGCGGTAATTAATTCGCAAACGGATGCAGTGACCACTGCTGCTTCTGCCGTTGCTAACTACTCCGACCCGACACTAGCCAACGGTCAGTACACGGTCGCAGCCACCTACACGGGAGACACCAATTACACGGGCAGCACCGGATCGGCCACCATCACGGTCAAGCCTGATTTTGCGTTGACCGAATTCAGCACCGTTATCGACATCTCTCCTCCTGGCGGTTCAGGCAGCATGGCGTTATCAATTTCCGCCGAGGATGGATTCAATAGTGCCGTTGCGCTTAGCTGTTCAGGTCTACCTTCGGAGGCCAAATGCAACTTCAGTCCAGCCTCAATTACGGGGACGGGTACCTCCACATTGACAGTCACCAGCGCCGCCCCGAAATCGGCCATGCTGGAGCGCCAGAACGATCGCCATCAAAGCTGGTGGATGTCCGCCACTGGAACCATTTTCGCCGGCATGTTCCTACTCAATGGTTTCAAAAAACGTCGCTGGACTAGCTTGCTATCGCTTGCAGTCTTTGCGTTTTTACTGATGCTTCCTGCGTGTGGAGGTGGAAGCAGCAGCAATAGCGGAGGTGGCGGCGGTGGCCAGAGCGATCCTGGCACGCCAGCCGGGACTTCTATCGTGACAATCACCGCTATTGGCGGATCAGTCACTCATACCACAACCTTTACCTTGGTTGTGCAGTAGTCTCGCAGGACGGTGGTGGCTTAATTCTTATTGAGCCACCACTTCAAAGTGTTGTGATCATTTCTTCGTCAGTCTCTGTGTGCCTGTGTCCTCTGTGGTTACAAAATAGCAAGCATATGGCCTGATTGATTTTGTTTGTAAAAAAATAGGCCCGATGCGACGGGTGCCTGGAGAAGGCAGAGTACACAGAGGAATTTAATCCTATCTTCTGTCTCCTATTTCGTCTTCCCTCATACCAAAAGCGGCAGGGAACAATCCGCTTACCGATTTCGTACCTCTTTCTTGTCGGGTATGATTAACCCATCCCCATGCGGATCCTGCTTGAAATTTTCGGTCAGACCCTGCAAACCTTGTGGGCTCACAAGTTGCGCTCATTTCTGACGATGTTTGGCATCGCCTGGGGAGTTGGCTCGCTGCTTTTGTTGGTTGGACTTGGTGAGGGATTTCGCTCCGGCAATAAAAAACAATTCGATGAACTGGGCGAAAATGTCATGTTCATCTGGGGAGGCCGCGCTCCCGCCGTGAATGGCAGCTTCACCAGCATGCAGAAGTATTATCTGACCTCCAAAGATGCCAAAGACATCCTCGCGAATTGTCCTGACGTCAAAGCAGTCGCGCCCGTTATTTCCAGAAACGATGTGCGAGCCGTAAGCGAATTTTTTCAGAGCAGCGGACAATTGATGGGCGTCACCGCCAATTTCAATAAAATCCGTTATCTCCCTATAGCTGACGGACGATGGATCGATGAGCTGGATGACACGCAAAAGCGGTCTGTCCTCGTCTTGGGCGATGAAGCGCGCCGCCTGTTATTTCCCGGCCGCCCTTCGGTTGGCAGCACGGTTTTGCTAAACGGGATCCGCTTCCAGGTGATTGGCACGCTCAAACGAGTTGGCCATGGCAATGACAACGATCTGAATCTTCGCCTTTTCATGCCCTTCAATACCATGCACGAAGATTTTCCGCCTCTGAACGTGGGCGAAGTCAAAGATGCCATATCTTTCCTCAATTACCAGCCGGTAGTTCGAGACTTGCACGAAGTAGCAAAACTCGAAGTGCACAAAGTCATAGCTCACAATCATGGATTCGATTATGCCGATACTGATGCCTACGATGAATGGGACAGTATTCGCACCGCTGAGCAGGTAGGAAAAATCTTTGATGCCATGAATGTGTTTCTGGGAAGTGTGGGTCTGGTAACGCTGAGCTTGGGGGCTATTGGCATCATAAATATCATGTTGGTTGCGGTCGCCGATCGTACGCGGGAAATTGGATTGCGAAAGGCCCTCGGCGCCACTAATCGCAGCATCATGTTCCAGTTCTTTATCGAGGGTGCCTTCCTGACGGTTGTGAGCGGTCTTTTGGGTATGGGGGCAGCCGCAGGCTTTATGGCCGCACTCGGCAAGCTGCCTGCGCCTCCAGGATTCGATCCGCCTAAACTTGTGGCTTCTACAGCAGCTTTGGCGATTGCGTCTCTTGCAATTGCTGGCGTCGTTGCAGGATTGTATCCGGCACGAAAAGCGGCCATTCTCGCGCCGGTTGATGCGCTTAGAAAGGAATAGCGGTCAGCAATGAAACGAGACCTTCTCCAGCAGGCTTACAGCGCAATGCGCCACGACCTGCGCAAGACCGTACTGACCATGCTTGGTATGGCTTGGGGAATCGCCACAGTGGTTCTTCTGCTCGCCTATGGCAATGGATTCGGCCACGCCATTCAAGCTATTTGGGATAGTTACGGAGCCACCGCGATTGGTATCTACTCCGGTCGCACCTCGCAACAAGCTGGAGGCAATAAAGCTGGCGTACAAGTCCGCTTCACCCAGGATGATGTAGAGTTAATAAGAAACGTGGCGCCGCTGGTCCGCCGTGTCTCTCGCGCATCGGACAAAACAATCACCGTTCAGAACGGACCCCGTTCCTTCAACTTCGATGTATTCGGTATCGATCCCGCCATCCAGGATATTTGGTCTCTGACCGTTGATCAGGGCCGCTTTATTAACGATGAAGATGACTTAAGCCATGGCCTTTACGCAGTACTGGGCTCCGAAGCGAAAGAGAAGCTATTTTCTGGAATGCCCGCGCTCGGCCAATCCATTCGTCTCAATGGCGTTACCTTTCAAGTGATAGGAGTCCTGCATCCCCGCATGCAGGAAGCCGACAACGACGATAATCGCGTAGTGTACATTCCATTTCACTCCATGGATGTGCTCATCGATACTCACTATATACAAGGAATCTGGCTGGATTCCTTCGGGCTCGACCATGCCAAGATCGTGAAAGCTATCCGTGATTCATTGGGGGCGGCGCATGGTTTCAAACCAGATGATGAACGCGCTGTCTTCATTTTTGACGCCCAGAAACAGCTTGAGCAATTCAGCATCATTACCCTTGGTTTAAAGATTCTACTGGCTTTCATCGGCAGCATTACGTTGGGAATTGGCGGCGTTGGATTAATGAACATCATGCTCGTATCGGTAACCCAGCGAACCCGGGAAATTGGAGTCGAAAAAGCTCTAGGCGCGCGCAAGAAGGATATTTTATTTCAGTTCCTCGCCGAAGCCATGGTGATTACCGCCGTCGGGGGAATCATAGGAATCCTGCTCTCTTACGCAATTTCGTTTTCTGTGGGGAATTTGACGTTCTATAGTGCACTCGCGCAACATGCCGAAGCTGGTGATATCCGCCTGATCGTTGCGCCCCGGACGTTAATAGTCGCGACAATTATTCTTGGTTTAGTTGGTGTAGTGAGCGGAATGTTCCCGGCGATTCGCGCCGCGAATCTAGATCCAATCGAAGCCTTGCGTTACGAATAGATTCAATGTAGCGACGGGCGTCCTCGCCCGTCCGCTTGGTTCTCGATGTGGACCTACTGGCCGAAGTGATCGTTCAATTTGGGAGTACAGGCCCTTTCGTAACTCTCTAATTAGTTACTTCTCATGCCATAGTGTCCAAAGCCCTAGAGCCAACCGCATGCGGCAACCTAGCTGCTCCGCCGCTCGGAATTCCCAAGGAAGGTCGCGCCTATGTTGCAATCGCCGGACAACTCTTTCAATTCCCAACGATCCACATCAAACCAGAACTCTTTTACCCCTGTAAAAACTGTTAGCACACCCATTGAGCAAGCCAGCATTGGCCGTTCGTTGGTCATTAAAGGCGAAGTCAGCGGCAGCGAATCATTATTTATCGATGGCCGCATCGAAGGATCTCTTAATTTTGGAGATCACCGCGTCACCATTGGACGAAACGGTAGCGTGGAAGCAAATATCAATGCCC
Source organism: Terriglobales bacterium (assembly GCA_035651835.1). Classification (GTDB taxonomy): domain Bacteria; phylum Acidobacteriota; class Terriglobia; order Terriglobales; family Acidobacteriaceae; genus JAOAPG01. The sequence goes on along the minus strand of DASRFC010000066.1, from coordinate 18,741 downwards.
GCGAAGTTGTGATCATGGGCACGGTAAAGGGCAACATTCAGTGCGGCGATCGCGTCGACATTCGCGCCGAAGGCTCGCTGACGGGCGACATTGTTACGCAGCGTATTAGCGTCGAAGATGGCGCCATTCTGACCGGAAGCGTGCAAGTCCGCTCGACCGAACAGAAAAATGGCAAGTCGAAAAACGAAACAGTGAAGGATATTACAGATCACGCGCCCAAGACGATGGCTGCTGCCGCAGGCAACTAAGCGCCGGAACAAATTGCATTTGAGAATGAAAATGGAGGCTCAAAAGCCTCCATTTTTGTTGTTGGACATTGGTGCAAACAATCTCAAGAATGCTGCTATGCCTCTCCCGCAAGTGGACCCGCGGATTTCTCAGCGGAAGGGCATTGCCCCGAAAGCCACGACTGCACGATGTGCAATTACTTCTTGGTTTCGTTTGGCTTCAGTTCCAGCGAAGCGGAATTCATGCAATAGCGTAAACCCGTCGGTGCCGGACCATCTGAGAACACGTGCCCCAGATGAGCGTTGCAATTGGCGCAACGCGCTTCGGTTCGCACCATTCCATAGCTTCTGTCTGACTCTTCTTCCACTGCCCCTTCACTAATTGGTTTAAAAAAGCTGGGCCATCCTGTTCCTGAGTCGAATTTCGTCTCCGAACTGAATAGAGGCTCTCCACAGCAGACGCAAGTATAGGTACCCGGATCTTTGGTCTTGTTGTACTTTCCGGTAAATGCCGGCTCGGTTCCAGCCTGGCGCGTGATGCGGTACTGCTCAGGAGTCAATTCTTTTTGCCACTCTGCATCGGTCTTACTGATTTTGGTCGCCATGTATCGGAATCCTTTCGTTCATCTCGATCAGCATTAATAGTCAATTATATTGATCCCTCATTGAAGAAAAAGTTTCATTCCTCATATCGCGTATATGGGAGCCGCATAGTGTCGGAGTAAACAACCTGCGTGATGTTCTGCTTGACATTCGCCTTCCATTCGCCAACAATTGCACTATGGCAATTACCCGGCGGCAACGGCAGGTTTACGATTTCATCTCCGACTTCGTGCAGAAGCATGGGCACTCTCCTTCTTTCGAGGAAATTGGCCAGGGCCTCGGCCTTAGCTCGCTTGCAACAGTTCACAAACATGTTTCCAACCTTGAGAAAAAGGCTCTGCTCACACGCGATTACAATCGCAGCCGCTCGATTGATCTGCTTCCTCCCAAAGGTCGTCTAAAGCAGGCTATGTCGGTGAACACGGGATTGGTGCTTCCGCTGCTGGGCAGAATCGCTGCCGGACAGCCGATCGAAGCCGTGCAGAATCCCGAGACCATTTCACTTGCCGACTTCGTGCGTTCAAAAGAGGTTTTTGTCCTCGAGGTACGTGGCGATTCCATGCAAGACGAAGCCATTCTGAGTGGTGATTACGTTCTCGTTGAAAAAGCGAAAACCGCACACAATGGGGACATCGTAGTCGCCTTAATCGAAAGCGCGGATGCCACGTTAAAGCGCTTCTACAAAGAAGGCGATAAAATCCGCCTCCAGCCCTCGAATGTGAATATGAAGCCAATCATAGTTCCGTCCGCATCCGTTGAAATTCAGGGCCGCGTGATTGGAGTACTGCGAAAATATTGACGATTGTACCTACAAAGAAAAAGCGCCCGGTTTCCCGAGCGCCTTCTTAATCCCTTAGACGGACCGCGTCTTAGCCGATATGTTTATCGATGGCCTTCTGAATCGTCTCTTTAGGCACATAGCCGACGATCTGTTCCTTCACCTGTCCGCCCTTGAAGACTAGTAAAGTAGGAATTCCGCGTACCCCGTAACGCATAGGAGTCGCGCTGTTTGCGTCTACATCCATCTTTCCGATCTTTACTTTGCCTTGATAGTCCTTCGCGAGTTCTTCGACGATCGGTGCGATTGCACGGCAAGGTCCACACCAGGTAGCCCAGAAGTCCACCAAAACCGGGGTTTCGGACTTGAGCACGTCCTGATCGAAATTCGCGTCATTTACTTCAATAATTCCATTACCTGCCATTGTTCCTCCGTTGATCTTGTCGCAGTTGCGAGCAAGCCCTCGAGAGTGGCCACGCAACCGATTTGAATTCTAACACTTATATTAGATGTCTGAGGTACCACGAAAGACGCAAATGCGAGAGTGGGTGTTTCTGTATTCTGAGTACCTGAAAATAAAAAAACGCCCTGAACTTTTCAGCTCAGGACGCCTGGCAGCCCTCCCCCAGAACTGCCAAACCACAACAGGATAGTAAGATGAACACCTTAGACTGTAAACGTCACTTTGGTAACTCGAAGCGTATAACGATCATGTTCCATTTTGTCATTCCGGGAGGATCTAATCCCTCGATGAATCTGTTGCTCTGGCGTCGAACAAAAGCAGATTCCTCCCAGCTGAAGCCGGATTCGGAATGACAACATGAAATTATTTTGAATTTATACGCAACCGCTGGAAGATTATCTACTTTTTTTGCCAGCTTTTACCAGAGTCGGTGGTGACCCAGTTCTCGCCTGAATTGGTGGTGACAGTTCCATTTTGCTGGCCAACGAATTCAATCTTTGTGATTTCAGCGCTTAAAGATTCACCATTGGAAGTAGGAATGATTCGAGTCCAGCTTTGGCCGGAGTTCGCAGAGTGATAAAGCGCTCCCGCCGGGCCGCCAACCCATATTTCCGCACCTTGAACCGACAAAGCATGAAACAGCGCGTTACTTGCGACCGGAACTCTTTCCCAGGTATGACCTTGATCGAGAGAGCGCTGTAAAGCGCCGGCACTTGTCAGCATCCAGCGAGGACCTGAAGCGAGTGGGAATAGGTCAGCCACGTTCCTTCCGGTAACCTTCAGTTGAGAAGTTTCCGCAGGGGACACGGCGGCGGATACTGTAGAAGAATCTGTTCCTACCGTTGGCGATGCAGCCTGAACTTGAATTGTCTGGGAAGAGGCACGTTGAGAATTTGCGCTGGCTACCTTAGTATCGTCCGGATTTAAATAATCCAGTTCGTCCTTCTGCTCCTGCGTTCTGGTATCTGCTTTTAATGCCTGACTCCCGCTCTTGGCCAACCGGGCTCCGAACGGAGGCGCCACCTTTGCGGCTGTTGAGGGCCCTCCTACAGCCTGCATTGGTCCATCGAATTGCATAGGGAATTTGGGGACGGCACTGCTGGCATGTCTCGCAGGCTCAATCGCGGAAGAAAATTTCTTTGCCAGCTTGTCTCTCTGTTCTGAAATCTTCTGTTGTTCTGAAACGTTTTGCTCCGGGATCTTAATATCCGCCCGGGTCGCAACGCTTCCTTGAGTAGCAGGAGGAATCTCTTTGGCGATGATTATCGGCGCGGCTTCCTGACGTGAGGCGTCCAATCTCCCACTATTGTAATGAAGCGTAACGACTGCACCCACGATCACAACACAGGCTCCCAAAGCTCCCCACCGCAAAACCGGCCAACTCAACCAACCGCCATGCGCCGGGACTTTGTGCAGAATCTGTACAGCTTCAGTTTGAGGAGCAGCCAGGAAGAGAATGTCGCGGCAATCGCCGCACTGTGCGACGTGATCAAAGACCTCGGCACGCTCGCACTCAGTTAAAGAATACTCGGCAAAAGCCGTGAGTACTTCTGCATCGGGATGAATTTGGCGCGACCGAACCTTGTCTTCGCCAGCTTGCAGCCGCTGCCGCACAGTGTTGGGTATAACCTGCATGGTTTCCCGAGTCCGGCCCCGATTGCCCTTTGCCCCGATCACTTTACCTCACCTGCCCCGGCTTGTGCTTTCTTATCTGAGAACGCTTCTACAACGGATTCTTGCGCTAAGCGGCTGCGAATATTGAGAGTCATATCCCGCACATCAATTTCCAGCGATTCTTGTGCCTGGCGCCGACTCATCCCGCGTCGTCCAAGAGCAGCTAAGATCTGCTTTCGTATGGACTTAGCCAGTTTGTCTAATTTTCTGCTTATAGTCGATTCGTGCACTGATAAGGTGCGCGCAATTTCGGAGAGAGTGCGCTCCTCCAAATAATAAGAGGCCAGCACAAAGCGGTCTTGGGAACTTAAAGTGCCCAGCACCTCATCGGTCGCCGACTCCACCCTCGAATCTATTGCTGGCACACTTTCCGCTTCAGCTGTCGCGAACTGTACGCCTTCCTCACTCTCTTCATCGAGACTGACCAGCCGGCGCTGACGGCGGTAACGGTTTACATACTCCTGCGCCATGACGGTGCGTAGCCAGCCTTCGAGTGATCCACGACCGGTGTACGACGCAAGCTTTGAAACACGATTTCCGTCGCGAGTGCTCGTGCCATATAGATCCGCATAAAGCGAGTCGGCCAGTTCGCGCGCTGCCGAGCTTTCTTTCGCGATGTATCCCGCAACGTCGTAAAGCTTCGCGCGATAGCGCAACATAAATGTTTCCCACGCTGCTTCATTGCCCGCGGCGCATCCTCGGGCCAGTGCCAGTTCCTCCAGGCGCAAACTTTCGTAAAGCTGTTGTTTATCTTTCTCGGGCGCTTCGAGGGGTAAATATTTTTTCTGTATGCTTTCGAGAATCGCGGAGAACTGATCGAGAGAAATTCCGAATTCCTGGGCGCCACTTTTTTCGTAAAGCGCAACCATCAGAGACACCTCACGGTAGACGTCCCTGCTTCGGATTGGACATCACGAACTCGTATAACGGATATCGAGAACATTATCTAAATTGGATGCTATCAACTTTTCGAACGCAAGTAGGTGAAATTCTCTCGTTCGGTATCTAGTTGGGAGAGAAGAACGCCCCGGTGGACGGAACCTGGGAGAACGCCGGGGTGTCCGATTCGCACGTACAATCTGAACTGTGCTTTGCCCTATCCCTTGTCATTCCGAGTGGGCTTCAGCCCGCGAGAAATCCGTTGTTCCATGAGCGTAGTGAAGGGCTGTCCAGGTTTGCCGGATTGCGAGACTTATGGATCGCGCACTAGTACTTCCACAAGATCTTCCAGAACTAGATTGTCATTCTGAGTCCGTGTTTTGCGGACCAAAGAATCTATGCATTTACCTTCTTATGCCAGATGCCCAATCCTCTTTTGCTGATCTTCCAAATTAATCCCGGCTTCCCACAGCCACCCGATACCAGATAGCATCAAAGCAGAGCTGGTATTTTCATAATTTATAAAACATGCTTAGGAAACTGATTACTTTCGAATTTATATCTCGGCCCCTGTGCGTGCTTCTAGCCGTTATTTTGCTGCTCTTTGTAGCACAGATCTGTACGGCCTATTCGGTGCTAACTCACGAAGAAGTCGTCGACTTACTTTGGAAGGACCAGCTCCAGCCCATGCTTCTAGCCCGCTTCCCGCAAGCGACCCCGGAAGATCTTAAAAATGCGCATGCTTATGCTTACGGAGGCAGCTTGTTGCAAGACATGGGCTACTATCCTTTTGGCAACAAGTATTTCAGCGATTTAGTTCATTACGTGCGCACCGGCGATTTTGTCATTGCTTTACTTCAGCAATCTTCCGATATCAATGAATATGCATTCGCACTTGGAGGCTTGGCGCACTATGCAGCAGACAATGCTGGCCATCCTGTCATTAACCAGGTGGTTGCGATCGATTTTCCCAAGCTAAAACAAAAATACGGCGATCACGTCACGTATGCTGACGACCCTAAAGCGCACATCCGCACCGAATTTGGATTCGATATGGTGCAAGTCGCCAAGGGCCACTACACCTCGGACAGATACCACGACTTCATTGGTTTCAACGTGTCTAAGCCCTTGCTGGAACGGGCTTTCTTGCAAACCTACGGAATAAAACTAGACGACGTTCTGACGAAGGAAGATCTAGCCATTGGCAGCTTCCGCCGGTCAATTAGCATTGTTATTCCAGAGATGACACGAGTAGCCCTTATTAATCGCAAAAAGGAAGTGGTTCACGATACTCCGAACAAAAACGAAAAGAAATTTCTTTATCATCTCTCTCGCAAGGACTATCAGAAAGAATGGGGTAAAGAATATCGGCAGCCCGGCTTCGGATCTCGTGTGCTGGCGTTCTTTTTGAAAGTTGTTCCGAAGGTAGGCCCCTTCAAGGCGTTGGCTTTCAAAATTCCGACTACAAAAACTGAAGATATGTACGTCAAGAGTATAAATACGACCATAGACCAATATGGAGCATTTTTACGAGAGCAAAAGGCGAGCCACCTTCAATTGCAAAACCTGGATTTCGATACTGGAAAAGCCACCAAAGCTGGAGAGTATTCTCTAGCCGACGAAACTTACGCCCACTTGCTGGATGATTTAGACAAACATAAGTTTGACAAGCTCACGCCGGAATTGCGCCAGAACATACTGGCATTCTATGACGGTGCCGCGGCGCCGGTTAGTAGAAAGAAGAAAGATGCCGAGCAATGGACAAAGACACAAAAACAACTTGAAGACCTGAAACAGTCAGGAAACATGGAAAATGCCGAGATCAGCAGCAATGGACTCCACTAATGCTGAATATCCCAGCCACATTCTTTATCTCTTTGGGGCCTTGCGGCTCTTCTTGCCTTCAGGGTGCAGTTTCTATAAACATGCCGTCCTTTTGTCATTCCGAAGCCGGACTTCTCGGCGAGGAATCTGCTTCTAGCCCGAACCAGCAGATTTCTTCTCACGCCAAAAACGCGACTTGGATGACAATGCCTGAGGTCAATCAAACACTTACCTCGTTTCACTGTCCTTGCGTTTAAGCTCTTCGCAGATTTATTCCACAATTCCAAGAAATTGAGGCAGACTGTAGGCGTCACGAATTTTGCGAGGTAAGCCATGGTTAGTGGGACTACGGACGACAAGTTCTATCATCCAAAAATTATCAAGCGTGTCGATTTCGCGGGAGATTTGTGGATGATCCGCGTTCAGCCCGGAGTCGAATTCAAGTTTGCGCCTGGCCAGTACGCGACCTTAGGGGTGGATGGCCCGCTGAAACGCAGCGAGCGCGCGTACTCCATCGTTTCGTCGCCGTATGAAGATGAGATTGAGTTCTTCTTTGAACTCGTACCAGAAGGCGAACTAACGCCGAAACTTTACAAACTTCAGCCGGGCGACGAGTTATTGATGCGCAAAGTTCCCAAAGGCCGGTTCACTCTGGATATCAAGAGCGGCCGCACTAATCATTTACTAGTCTCTACCGTGACCGGCGTTGCACCTTTTGTGAGCTACGTTCGAACGCTTTATAAAGAATGGAAGGAAGGCAAGTTTGCTGGTGACCAACATTTGTTTCTTCTGAACGGTGCCAGCAAATCCTGGGAGTTTGGATATAGCGATGAATTACTGAAATTTGCAGCGGAAGTGCCATGGCTGAAATACATTCCGACGATCAGCCGTCCTTGGGACGATGAGAAATGGACGGGCGAAACCGGACGCGTAGATGATGTCTTGCGCAAATACTCCGATCTCTGGGGCCTGACTGGAAGTAATTCTGTCGGTTATTTGTGCGGACATCCAGACATGATCGAGCACGGGAAAGGTATCCTGAAACGAATTGGATTCACGAAAGAATTCATGCACGAAGAGGTCTACTGGATACCAGCTAAAGAAGTGGCCGCACCGTAAGTTTCTTGTTTTTCCTTTACAACTCGGTTTCGGCAGGAGCAAAGAACACAAGCACGGTTAAATCCTCTTCAATGTCGTGGAAGTGATGCTCAACTTTCGCTGCCACGAAAATAATTCCACCCTCTTTTACGAATTGATCTTCTGATCCAACTCGCATGCGCGCCTTACCAGAAATCACGTAGTACATTTCGTCCTGCTTGTGGGGACGTTGCAGGTCGGAGCTTCCAGCAGGAAGCACATAAATGCCAGCGCTCATCGAAGACACGCGTAGAAACTCCAAATACGCTTTGCCAGCTTGCGTTCTCTGCTGTTCAAGTTGAGGTGCCTCGAAAAACCCTTGTAAAAAGCCAATGTCTCGTTTCATTTCGAAATTCACCTCTGCAATTCTTTTCTGTGCCACCACAGCGAAGTTGCGGCACGCATATGTTCCGTCCCTCGCCCAGGGGGAGGTCGTTTCAACATGATTCAACCCAGCGTTGAAAGACGACTCTTGATAGCATTTGAAATTTCTGGCTCGAACGAAAAATGCTGAAACGTGGCCAATACCAATGATTTTGTCGCATCTCTGACGTACTTTACATCGCGTTTCAATCGGCCGCGCACACGCGGTGATTTCGATGCTTCATCCAATATCAAGACGGAAAAGAACAACGTATAAACCACGGCATTGATCAGATTTGCGTGAGAATGAATCTCATAGTCACTTCCTGAATAACTCGAAAAGGACGCGAGATTTGGATGCGTGTATTCGGACAAAAATGCGTAGAGTGTGTCGTACAACTCAATATCTTCAGGGTGTGGACTCTGCGCAGCCATATAGCGTGATGTTCGCACGGGGATTTGCTTTCCCGATTTTGCTTCCACTAGGATCCTGGGATCCCTCCCCTTTTTTGTCGGCAGAAATTCATGTGTTCCGATTTTTGTTCCAGCTAGTGCAAAAGCGAGCTCTCCTCTTTCGCTAGGTGAGATTCGCGCAAACACACAATGCAGATACGTGTCGTGAAGGGATCTTGCCAATGGCAGACATTCATTCCCTATATCGCTTTCTATCAGGCACTTTACAGCCCGTATAGCAGCTATTGCTTTCGCGAAGCAGAAATGAACGAAAAACTCGGTTGCAGACGCTGGCGTCTTCGAACGGGACCAACTGTCTAGTTCTTTGTCGATAAAGATTGCCATGGCAATAATTACGTGATCAATTTGTGCAACAAGTGCCAGGGCATGTTTATCTTGAGGGGATTGTAAGGTGCCGCTACCAAATTTTTCGAAATACTCATCTATTGCATCATTCCATTCTTTCAGCTCGGCATTAGTGAGCAGTTTGACATTAACATCCGTGACTAGCCGACCCGTCTTCTGGGATGCGTAAATCAGCTCGGGACGGATATTAGCGGCGTGCATGGCCTGGCCAACGTTTCGGTTGTAATCAACGCTCGTTATTAAGTATGCATCCGGAAAAATTCGATCATTGCCGCCAGGCTTCCTCCCAAATATTTCCTTGAATCGTTGCAACGCATGCTTAAAGACCTCCCTAGTTTCCGGTGCCATTTGAATGGTTTTATAGATTCGCCCTCTCTTGTCCGTGGTCCACTTGAATTTCTTTTTCTTGCAGCACTTGCCATAAACGGCACCGCTCTCGCAAGGGCAAAAATCGTCTGCAGCAACCTCCCAGCTATCTTTTTTGATACTCATCGGCTTTTAGTATGCCTCTTCGGTCCGGAGTTTGCGTGTAATCAACATGACATCGCACAGCCTACCCTTTTGAAATTTAACAATCCCGCGATAAAACAAACAGTCGTAAGGTCTACCTGACGGCTGTGGGGATGTTGAAAAAACCCTTGTAAAAACCTAATATCTCGTTCCATTTCGAAATCCACCTCTGCAATTCTTTTCATCTTGACAGGTGGCGGCCCCACAGCACAAACTTCTTACTCGAACGGGCTTTTCTCCCCTCCCAGTTCCGGCCTTTTTTCATCATTTAATTGCTTCTTTCCAGGAGGTTGCGTGCCCAGGTCCGTCTTCCACACTATCGCATGCCTAGCTTTGGTCTCTATTGCTGGCGCTCAAGATTTAACGCCAGAAATCCGCTCCGGCTTCTGGCACGGACAGCCTGTCACCTACCAACAAATCAATGGACGAGCCATCTATCAGGGCGACATAATCCTCGGCCATATCGATCCAACTCCCATTGTCCCCGCATCTCAAGGTCCCAAAGGGAAATCCGTTGGCACCGCTTATAGCAGTTATCTCTGGCCAAAAGTTGGTGATATTGCGACCGTCTACTATGTCATCGATCCCAACTCCGGCGATGTCTCCAATATCAATGCGGCAATTAGCCAATTCAACTCCGATTTCACCGGAGTCATTCAGTGGGTGCAGCGCACGAATCAGACTGTTTATGTCGACATCAATCTGAATGGCACAAATACCGGCCAATGTGAAGCCGAAGAAGGCTATCAACCGAACTTCACTCAGCCTCAGCCTATGGGAGGTGCCGCCAACTGCACCATAGGCACCCTCCTTCACGAAATGGGTCACGTTGTCGGACTTTGGCACGAGCAGACACGCGCCGATCGTGATCAGTACGTCACGGTGAATTACCAGAACATCATTAAGGGTTCGCGTTTCAACTTCGACATTATTCAGGACAACATTCAAAATCTCGGACTCTATGACTATGCATCAGTGATGCAGTATCCACCGTTCGTGCAAACACGAAATGGAAACCCATCGCTCGAAACAATCCCGCCGGGAATGCCGCTGGGAAGTGCAGAAGGAGTTCCCGTTCCCGCCACCGATTATTCCGCAGGGGACAAAGAAGGCATTCTCCGCTTGTACGGCGCGCCTCCGACCGCAATTACCGTGGCTTCGAATCCCGTAGGCCTGACTGTAATTGTCGATGGAACCAACTACACCACGCCTCACGTGTTCAAATGGTCTCTCAACTCCACGCATACATTGAACGTACCGGCAAATGTGCAAACCGTGCAGGCGCCGATTGCGAACAGCAACGTGCAAACGACTTACTACTACACGTACGGTCGCTGGAATGACAACGGAGCGCAAAGCCACACCATAACCGTTACCCCTGGTAACGGCGATGTTCCTTTTCCCGCCAGCGGCCCGCAAGTCGCCACTTACACCGTCAACTTCATTCAACTCGTTCCTTATAGTGCTGTGACATTTCCCGCAAACCCGGTTCCAGGCACCGTTTCCATCGCACCGCAGCCGCAAAGTTATCCAGGAGTTTCGGGAGTATTCTTAACCGCGCGCCAAGAAGCGACTCTCACTGCGACGCCGAATAGCGAATGGAATCTCTACGAGTACAACAGCATTTTCCCCTATCTCTGGCTACCCGGCGGCCTTAGCGCGAATCCCAAGATCTTCTATGTCCCAGATACAGGCAATCCCATTGATCTCAATGTAGAGTTCACACAATCGCCCGTCTATACTCTCGACATCACGCCTGAGACCTTCACTTCCGGGCTCTACGCAGCAGTTGACGGAAATTTCTGGCTTACACCCAAGAACTTTTCTCCTGATCCAGCCTATGACGGCTCCGCCTGGAATCCCGGCACACAACACATACTCGGCATCAGCACATTGCAAACTCCTTATAGTGGGAACAGCCGTTACCGCTTTTCAAGTTGGAATGTTGGAGGCGGGCAGACTCCCAGCGTCAATCTTCCCAGTACCAATACCAGTTACGTCGCGACCGTGAGTCCAGAATATTTGGCTGTCAATAATTTCAACGATCCACCCTGCGGAGGCACGGCTACGCTCTCTCCATCTTCGCCCACCGGCGATGGTTTTTATCCCACGGGACAGATTCTGAACGTTGACGCCACGGCCACGAATACTTGGACATTCGCTGGTTGGACCTACGATCTGACCGGAACCACCAATCCCGACTCGTTGACTGCAAATGACGAGACGCTGGTGTTCGCAAACTTCAACACCACTACAACGCCGCTCACTCTCACGAGTCTGAATCCAGCCGCAGCGGTGTCAGGGGGAGCAACATTTACGCTGACTCTTACCGGAACTGGTTTCAGTGCGGGGTCAATTGTAGCCGTCGTAACGTTCCCTGGAGGAGTTCCAACGTATAACTATCCGGCCGTCACATTTGTAAATTCGACTACCCTCAAAGTTTCGGTGAGCGCAGCCGAGATTGCCAGTCCTGGAGCGCTCCAGATTTACGTGGAAAATTTTCCGAGCGGATGGAACGGCTGCGCCATATTTGGTTATCAAACATTTCTGGTCTCGCAGGGAACCGGCGGCGGAACGCCTGCAATCACCGCCACACCGACCAGCATTACATTTAAAGCGAAACAAGCTGTGGGGACGACAAGCGCAAGCCAGCCGGTGACAATAAAAAACACTGGCTCAGGATCGACATCAGTGACGATCAGTGCCAGCGGGGATTTTTCCCAAACTAACAATTGCAGCACGCTTAATGCCGGTGCGAACTGCACCGTCAACGTGAGTTTTGCCCCTACCGGAATTGGCAGTATCAGCGGTGCAATCACGATTACCGACACCGCTGCAAACTCGCCTCAACTTGTAAGTCTGACGGGAACAGGAATTGCTCCGTTATCGTTCTCCCCAACCAGTCTTGCCTTTGGCAGCGTTGCAGTTGGAACATCAAGTGCTGCGAAGTCCGTAACTCTAACCAACAATTCCAGCAATGTATTGTCACTCACACAAAGCATCAGCGGGAATTATTCGATTACAGGAACGGGCACAACCTGTGGAGCCACACTGGCTGCGAACTCAACCTGCAAGATCGCGATAATCTTTACGCCCACAGCAAAAGCCATCATCAACGGAGCACTGACCATCGCCGACGGCGCGGCATTCAGCCCGCAAAACGTGACGCTCTCCGGGTCAGGTACAGGTACAGTTACCGCACCCTTGAAATTCACGCCGACCAGCGCCAAATTTACCAGTGAGGTGATTGGCACAACTAGCGCAGCGAAAACCGTGAGCGTTAAGAATGTCAGCGGCAGCTCCCTGACCATCTCCTCCGTAAGCGCAAGCGGCAACTTTAATGCCAGTGGTTGTGTAGGACCGCTCGCATCAAATGCAACTTGCACACTGAACATAACGTTCAGTCCATCCATTAGTGGAAGCATCAAAGGTGCCGTGACCATCAACAATTCGGCAGTCGTCAATCAGCAAGTATTAGGCATTTCCGGAACAGCGGTTCTACCGGTGACCTTATCGCCCACCAGTCTCACTTTTGCAACCCAAACCGTGGGCACCACCAGCGCGGCTCAAACTGTCACTTTAACCAATAACCAAAACACAATCTTAAGTAGTCTGAGTATCGCGGCAAGTGGAGACTTCGCCATTGCTCCAGGAGGAAGCTGCACAACCACGGTCCCAGCCAATGTAACATGTACTTTCAACGTAACATTTAGCCCGAGCACAACTGGCGCAATCAAGGGAGCAGTGACAGTAACAGACAGCGCGTCAGGAAGCCCGCAAACGTTAAAGCTGACTGGAACTGGGCAGTAAATAAATTTAAAACTCTGTCATCTTGAGCGAAGAGCCTCTTCGCAATTGTGCAGTAACAAAGCTGTCATCTTGAGACGAAAGACCCCTACTTCGACCCGAATCTGTCCTTTGCAGTTTCCCTTCGCGATCTTTGCGGATTTTCTTCGTGTACTTTGCGGTTAAAAGCTTCTTTCGTCCCAGGAAACGTTCACCGGTCCTTCACTCGAATCACAAACTTCAATCCCGACCAAATCTCATTCACCGCGCATACCTTCACATCCACAACTCCAACCGCCAGTCCAACTCTCCGTACATCGTTTTCTGTGACATCCGTCTCTACTCCCGAACTTTTCTTCGGCCAGCTGACCCAAATCATTCCCGCTGGCGCAAGTTGCGGGCGAAATCGCACAAGCGTTTTTTCGAGATCAGCCTGACTCTTCACGAAAAGATGAACATAATCGAGCGGACCCTTAGCGGCAATTTTGCACGCAGCCAAAGCTTCTTTTAATTCAGACTTGATGTCAGCAGGCATGTCAATAAACGCCACGCGATATTGTTCTTTTATGCCAAGCTTTTTCGGAAGAGGAGTGCCGGAATAGCCTGCCATTGCGCTCTATTCGGTTGGAGCGAAATACCCATGACGGCTGCGGACGCGTAATCCCTTATGGTTCTGCGCCATAATTTCGATAGTGTGGTATCGACCGTCTGCCAGCAAATCCGCAGGCCGGTAAGACAGAGCATATTGGCTACGCAACTCATCCTGAATTTGCGCGAAGGCGCTGGCCACATCGGTAAGTTGAAAAGGGAAGAAGGCTCTGCCGCCGGTAGCATCGGCAATCCGCTCCAGCACCTTGTCGCCGTGCCCCGGACTGCCGCTTATGTTTGTGCTGATCGTATAGACAATCACCTCGGCACGCTGCGCCATATCAATGGCTTCTTCACGAGTGACATGGCTCTGGTTGTCCTCGCCGTCCGTCAATACAACGATGGCGCGCCGGGTAGGAGTATTGTGCTGAGTTTTGAGTAGCTTGTCGCGACATGCAAAATATAGAGCGTCATAAAACGCAGTACCGCCACCGGGCCGCAATGCCCGCACTCCCATCGAAAGGGCCTCTGTGTTGTCGGTGAAATCCTGGGTGACCTCGGGAGTAACGTCAAATCCCACAACAAAAGCTTTGTCGTACTTCGGCCGAATCGTTTGATTCAGAAATTCCACTGCGGATTCCTGCTCGAACTTGAATCGATCGCGCACCGAATTGCTGGCATCGACTAAAAGTCCTACTTCCAGGGGAAGATTGGTCTCACGGTTAAAGCTGCGTATCTCCGTCGCTGGCTTATTGTCATCGACGATCTTGAAGTCATCGCGTTTCAAATCCTTCACATAATGGCCGTGCCTGTCGGTAACTGTGAAGACCACATTGACTTCATTGACCGTGCGGCGGATCGTGGTGGTCTTGTCATCATCCGAAGATTGTGCCGAATCGCTACTCGGAGAGGCCGGATTCTGCGACTGTGTTTCAGGAGTATCCGTTGCCTGAGCCGGAGGCGTGGCAGCCGGGGTTTGCGCCGGGGAGCTGCTGACTTGCGAGTCGGAAGGCGTTGACGGCGGGGGCGCAGGTTTTTTCTGTTCTGGCTTGGAAGCGGATGGCGCTGAGGGCAACTCGTGCGTCGAGTCTTGGCCGGGAGCCACAGCCAATGACAAACATACACCGGCGAAAAGCAAGAAAATGTGGCGAGGTTTCATTGATTTTTCAATTATATCCGCATAGCCACTTTCGCGATGTACAAAGCTATAAGCAAGAATCTCAGAGTTGACACTTTGAGCACGCGACTTTAGAGTCCGCGAGAAATATGCTTTCCTGGAAAGTGGGTTCCCCCATTCTATTTCGCGCTCTTTGCGAATAGGATGGGACGCGATGCAGCCTGCACCAGACCTCCCGATTGGATTGCTCACGTAGGGACAGCCGCCCTCGGCTGTCCTTATTGGCGGGACAAACCTGGCATGAGCGTAGCCAAAGGGACTGTCCAGCCGAGCCACGCTCGGCCCGTCTCCCCATCGTCTCCAATGCCGTTATCTTCTATCCTGAATCAAAGATTGTCCCCTGAATAAAACATTGTCATCCTGAAGATTCGCGCTTTCACCAGCGAATCGAGGGATCTCGCGCGCATCCCGTCTCACTCCCACCCTTGTCATTCCGAGCGGACAGTTTGCCTGGCGAAGACAATGATTACAGTAATGGTTGATTATTCGGGCACCGAATATTGCGTAGGGACAGGCGCCCTCGCCTGTCCAGGGCGAGCTTAGCTCGGCAAGTTCTATGAATGCACAGCGCTCAAGTTTTTCCTTTTGCCTCAACTTTCGCTACAAATTCTTCCAATTCCTTCGGCAGCGACCGCTCAAACTCCAACTCAGTTCCACTCCGCGGATGTTGCAATCGTAGCGCCGTAGCATGCAAAAAATTCCGCTCCAGCGAAATACTGGATCCATCTTTCGTTCGCACCTCACTTGCCGCTCCATAAAGCGTGTCTCCCACAACTGGGTGCCCCAAAGAAGCAAGATGCACTCGAATCTGATGGGTACGTCCAGTGTCGATCTGGACTTCAAGCAAGCTGAATTTACCGAACGTCGAATCGATCCGGCGTTTCACTCTGTAATGCGTAATGGCTTGCCTTCCGCCGTGTCCTCGGGTCGTCATGCGCGTTCGCCGCACGAGATCCCGGCTTATAGCATTGTTGATGGTTCCACTGTCTTGTTTGAGCCACCCGTGTACCAGCGCGATGTAAGTTTTCTTAACAATGCGCTTGGAAAATTGCTCGGCTAATTGCCGATGGGATTCATCATTCTTCGCGACCACAATCAATCCGCTGGTCAGCTTATCCAGCCGGTGGACAATCCCCGGCCGCAGCTCTCCCCCGACATTAGAAAGTGTTCCGAAGCGATGCAAGAGCGCATTGACCAGCGTGCCCCGGTTACGCTCAGCTTCTGTCGCGCCTGCTCCAGCATGCACCATCATCCCCGCAGGCTTATTGATGATGACGAAATCTTCATCTTCATAGACGATGTCGAGCGGAATTTCTTCCGCTATAGCCCGCAAAGGAGGAAGCTGAACCGCACCCAAGATCGTGATTCGCTCACCGCCCCTTAAACGCAGAGAAGCTTTAGGTATCTCGTCATTGACAAGCACTTTTTCTTCGGAAATAAGTTGTTGAATTCGAGCGCGACTGGTCTCAGCTAGTTCAGCAACAAGAAACTGATCGACACGTTTCCCGGCATCCTCCGGACGAGCAAAAAGAATTTTAGGAAAATCCGTCACTGAGATGGCTATTCAAGCGATAGACAGGATAACTCAGGAGTTTAAATTACACACTGTGACGCTGTACTCTGTGCTTCCTCTGTGGCCTCCGCGACCTCTGTGGTTTAAGCCTTACCGCGTCGCAGCCACTGGGGCTATCTTCGTTCCCGGACGCAGCCACCATATAAATCCGCCCGCAATTACCAGGCAAATCGAGATCAATTGTGTTCCCGTCATGATTCCGCCGAATACCTCGCCTCGTCCCGGATCACCCCGCAGAAACTCCAGGAAATATCGTGCGATTCCATAAAGGAAGAAATATGCGCCCAAAATTTGGCCATCAAATTTTCTGCGCTTCAGCATCCAGGTCAGCAGGAAGAAATTTGCCAGCTCCACTGCAAACTCAAAGAGCTGGGTGGGTTGAAGCTTCACGTTCAAAGGAGTGTCTGTGATCTGGGCAGCCAACGGGCTGGTGAAAGTCACTCCCCAAAAATGATTCGTGGGCTTGCCATAGCAGCAGCCTGCCGCGAAACATCCAATACGGCCAAACGCATGACCGAGGGCCAATCCCGGAGCAAATGCATCACAGGTTCGCAAAGCTGGCATGTGATGCTTGCGAATGTACCAGGCCGCAGCTGCAAAGCCGCCAATCAGACCGCCAGAAAAAACTCCGCCCGCCTGCAAAGTGGAGAGCGTGAATATATCGCCGGGATGCGCCGCGTAGCTGCTCCAATCATTAATGATGTAGAGAACCTTGGCGCCAACTATGCCGCAGAGCACAACTAAAATGCCCAGGTTCCATGCATTATCCGGATCAATCCCCAGCTTTTCGGAGTTGCGGACGCTAATCCAAAGCCCAATCAGCACTCCCAAAGACACAAGGAAGCCATAAGTGGGCAAACTGAATCTGCCAATGTGAACAAGTTGAGGGAACACTCTTTATTAGATGCAGCGAGCTCAGGATTAGCTACGCCAGTAGTTTAGCAGGGAAGCCGGAGCCCAGCGGAAACCGCCGTCGCGAAATTAAAGTAAAAGCCAGCCCGCTGAACCGTGTGGCGGGCCGAGAATGAACCCGTCAATAGACGTTGGGAACCCGCCGCGACCCATTAGGCATCTCCGCGTGGCGAAGCACTGCACACCGGATCGTAATTTACGAGTCAGATCCCCGTTCATTCAGTATTGGTTCAAAAAACGGTTACCGCCAACACCAACTCCGTAGGCCGGCTTTCATGTTGGATGCTAGGCATTTCCCCGCAGATTCGCAAGAGGCTGGATGTAAAAAGTTGGCAATCGGCTTGCCAGCAACTTCCGTAAAGGGAAGGTAAAGCACCTAACCAAGGCGGCGTCGATCTTCCAGGACTTCATCCAAAGCATTCGAGAGATGCTTGGTGCGCTGGCGATAATCCGGCGATCCGCCTTCCATTCTGCGCTTAATTAAATGGAATTCGTCGGCAATGTTCAGTGCAGCGAGAACTGCCAGACGCGCTGTGTCGACGGTATTCGTTTGCTCGGCGACAGCGCGCATTTTTGAGTCGACATATTCCGCCAGTTTTAAAATGTACTCTGGATCGGAACCGCGCAGGTTGTAACCCTGATCGAAAATTTCTACTCGAACGCTGCCATTCGTAGCTTCTTTCACGGGGGGATGTTTCGCGGCGGTTGCCATATGATTATTACTCCTCTCCCATTGAAATCATTTAAGCCGTACCTGCATCTTTTTAGCTAACTCGCAGCTTGCTCTTCCGCCAACGTGTCGATTTGATGCAGCATCTTCTCTACGCGTCCACGAATCTCTTCACGCTCCCGCCGCAGTTGTACCATTTCGCGGCGAAGCGTTTCTACTTCTTCTTCCCGCTCTTCCAGTTGGGTGCGAACCCGTTGTAAGTCACGTTCCGCGACCACGCGCGCTTCGCGGGCCGTCTTGTACATATCAATAGTGCGATAAACTTTGTCTTCCAGCGCCTGAAAATCGTCAGCAGGAACCTGCGTGGATACCTCTTCAGCTAATTTCAAAGCCATGATTGCCACTCTCGTTGGGAGAAATTGAGAACTTGTGCGCAGTATACCGCAGAAACCTGTGGATGAAGCAGGGTCTAGAGTGCATAAATCCGCCGAGGAAGCATTCAGAGAAGGAAGTCCGAAGCTTTAGCAGACTTGTGGATATTATTTCTTCTGTCTCGCCAGTCGTCCCGCGTCGCCTAGAGACATTTGATCTGCTATGTTCGGAATCGCATCGTTAGCCTCGGAACCCGTGCTCCCGGAGTTTGCAGGCACTGCGCTCGGAGTTCGAGGTTCGGGCGCTATTGGCGCTTGAGATGTTGTAGTTTTTGATGTCGCCGGAACAAAACTATTTCATCCGAGTCGAGATTGCCACGGGTTTCA
>DASRFC010000065.1:0-82711 GCA_035651835.1 Terriglobales bacterium | reverse complement strand
CCAATCACGCATGGCTTCGTTGATGGCGTCTTTCAGGGTGCGCGATCCGGAATCGACGCCGCGCACTTCTGCCCCCAGCAATCGCATGCGAAAGACGTTCAACTCCTGCCGCCGCATGTCTTCGGTACCCATATAAACGACGCATTCGAAGCCAAGTAGCGCGCAGACGGTTGCAGTAGCAACGCCGTGTTGTCCCGCCCCGGTTTCAGCAATGATGCGGCGTTTCCCCATACGCTCGGCAAGCAGGGCTTGTCCCAGGCAGTTGTTGATTTTGTGCGCACCGGTATGAAGAAGGTCTTCGCGTTTTAAATAAATTCTGGCGCCGCCGAGTTTTTTGCTAAGACGTGACGCGAAAAATAATGGTGTGGGGCGTCCTGCATACGTTCGCAGCAAACCGTCAAGCCGAGCTTTAAACTGCGGATCACGTTTAGCCTTTTCGTATGCGGCTTCTAACTCCGCGAGCGCGGCCATGAGCGTTTCGGGAACGTAACGTCCGCCATAAACCCCAAAGCGGCCAGGAGTAACTTTTGTTTTCATGTTGCGTGGGACGCTTGCGGTAGCCATTTACTGTGTACTCTTTTCGAATTTTCTTACAGCGCTAATGAAGGCGCGAACTTTTTCAGGATCTTTTTTCCCTGGAGATGATTCAACGCCTGACACCACGTCGACGCCCCAGGGATTCAGTATACGGATTGCTTCGGTGACATTGCTTGGATTCAAGCCACCGGCAATTACAACGTTGAGGTTTTGCCTCATGCTCTCGAGTAGGGGGACAGCTGCCTTCCAGTCAAAGGGTCTGCCAGTACCCCCGGGTTGCTGTGAAGTGCCGGAGTCCAGAAGAATCGTATTAAAGGCCGTCTTCGTAAAAGATGAAAATTCCACATTGATTCGAGGGTTGTCTCCCATGAGGTCTGGAGCGGAAAATGCCAGCAGTGTCTTTTTCAATTGGCCGCTGGCTATAGCGCCCAAAGGAGAGGCTTCTCTGAGACTAGTCTCGATCGAAAACGGTACATAAAGCTGGACCATATCTAGTCTGCAACGGTCAGCGATATCAGATGCATCCAGCATGGAAGTTCCTACAAACACTCCAACTTTCTCGATCATATCTGGTAACTTCGCCACAATTTCCCGCACCGTTTCCGGATCAACATTCCTGGGACTTTTTGCATAGAAGATGAAGCCTAGCGCGTCAGCGCCAGCATCAACCGCCGTTAGCGCGTCTTCGAGATTGGTAGTGCCACAGATTTTGATCCAGGTCATGGGTCCATCGTTGGTTGCGCGTCGTTGGCCGTTCTTTCGATTACAGCAATCCCCTGGAACAAATTGCGATGGAGAGACGAACGCCCACGCTACTCTTTTTCAGAAACTCGGAACAGTCGCGGAAGATTCACTCAGAAATGCCTGCAATGCGCCGCCCGGCCTTTCTGCTTTCATCAACGATTCACCAATGAGAAAAGCCTTATAGCCAGAGGCCCTCAAGCGGGAAATATCCGCGCCGCTATGAATACCGCTCTCGGCTACAGACAAGACACTTTTCGGAATTAACTTTGCCAGGCGAAATGCAGCTTCGAGATCTACTTTGAATGTCTTCAAGTCTCTACTGTTCACGCCAACCAGATCGCATCCAGCGTCAAGCGCGCGTTGCAATTCTTCTTCTTCGTGCGCTTCGCAGAGAACATCAAGCTTATATTCGCGGGCTCGCTTTGCAAAAGCCATCAAATCCAGTTGGGATAGCGCGGCAACGATTAATAGAATTGCGTCGGCGGAATTCGCCCGTGCCTCTAAAATTTGAAATTCATCAACGATAAAGTCCTTGCGCAAGCACGGGATTCTCACAACCGAAGAAGCACCACGCAAATTTTCCAGTGATCCCTGAAAGAATTTTTCGTCCGTCAGAACCGACAAGGCTGCCGCGCCAGCCGATTCAAGCTCCAACCCTAGCTTTTCTGGATTGAAATCTGGGCGGATTAATCCTCGCGAGGGTGAGGCCTTTTTCAGTTCCGTAATGATTGCCGGACCGGATTCACTCTTTGTTTCAAGAGCCTGTCGGAAGCCGCGCGGAATATGCTCTTGCGCCTGTCGCTCCAGCTCGCGTAAATCGATGTCGCGCCGGGATTCAGCGACACGTTGGCGAGTGGCGTCCACGATCTGGGAGAGGCTGACTGGCACAAGTCATTGAATTATACCGAATCC
Organism: Terriglobales bacterium; assembly: GCA_035651835.1. GTDB lineage: Bacteria > Acidobacteriota > Terriglobia > Terriglobales > Acidobacteriaceae > JAOAPG01. Next base: position 80,518 of record DASRFC010000065.1, on the reverse strand, counting down.
GGCCAGCTCGGTTCGGCCAGAAACTCCCAAATGAATCAAGCATTTATGTGGTATCACAGCCGCGCGTATTCTCCTTTCGTAACCTACCGTCCAGCAAGAGCGCAGAACTAATCTTTCGAACGAGGGTTCAATCCGACATGAAAAATATCACCAACTCGCTGTTAATCCTGGCAGTCGGGGGGCTGATTTCAGCCGGCTCCGCGATGGCTCAAACCACCACTTCAGGCGCGGGACCGGGTGTTGATGATCCGGGTCATCCACGTGTTAACCAAATCAATAATCGCGAACAGAACCAGCAGGATCGTATTGCGAATGGTATTAAAAACGATAAGCTAACACCCGGCCAGACCGCCCGCCTGGAAAGAGGCGAAGCGCGACTGCAAAATAATGAAAAGAAGGATATGGCCGCCGATAATGGGCATTTGACTAAGAAAGATCAGCGCCAGCTCAATCGCGAAGCCAATCGCATGAGCAACAGGATCGCGAAAGATAAAAACAAGTAGTTCCATTTTAAATCTAGGACGAAGCCGCAGCCATCTGCGGCTTTTTCCTTTTCACAAGCTTTAATTGCTTCATGGATATTAACATCTTAGTAATATTTTCCGTAGAAAGATGAAGTGAAACCGGCTTAATTGTGCAGCTATTTGCATACGGATAATCATTTATCATCATAAGATCAGTTAAGCCCTTTATATTCAGCGCATAATTTTTAGGTAACTTTGGTAATCAGAGTGCATGTAATCACTCGGCATCTCTGTTTTCCGACTATAACTTAGCGATGGCCTTGCACGCATGGGGTTCACATAAGTTGAGTCTGCCCAGAATTGAAGGGAAATACTCATGAGACGAATTTTTATAATGATTTTCTTGATGCTTGCCTGTTCTCTGGCAGCATTCGCTGATAGCAACGTTATTTTCAAAAATGCCGGTGGCTCGGTGTTTATGAGCAACAGCGGCGTAACTCTTAGCAAGTCCAAGCTAGTGGAGATTGATGACCCAAATGGCAATGTAATTCTGCCAGTTAGCGGCTCAAATCACAGCTTAGGTCAATTGAACTTTACCACCGGTGCGGAAATTAGCAGCAACACAGTTGGCCATACCACGACCTTCACGTACGCGGGCGGCGGCTCATTTATTGTTACTGGGAACGGGCAGGGCGGCGTTCCTAAAGGCGTGATTTTCAATGGGACATTTAGTGGCCCCGTAACCATAGTAGAAACAACTCACTCCAAAGGTGGTCCACCTCCGAGCTGGTTGCTCACAGGCAATGTGACTGGAACTTACAATGGCCAAACAGTTAATGGTGTGACCGTGCAGCTGAAGATCGCCGGAGTTAATGGTGACAAGGTTAATGGGTCCACAACTTTGGCTACTGTTCCCGAGCCGGGTACTTTGGGTTTGTTAGGGACGGGATTGCTCGGTGTGGCGGGATTGATCCGTCGCAAAGTTAAGAGCCAGCAATAAACTACCTTTATGTTTTAGATTTCGGTTCATGAGTCCCCACTTAACAGTGGGGATTTTTTTAGTTGCTCCGCGGATCTCGCGGTTCCCAAAGAACTGTACCGGGCATATTGATACATTAAACACTGTCCAACCGCTCATTCCTCAAGAATGCTTTGGATTGTAAGTTTGTCTGCTTGCCGCAACTCGGGGAACTTCCATGCCCAGATTCCGATCACGATTAAAGTTCCGATTCCGCCGAGCACAACGGCTGGCACAGTCCCGACCCAGGCTGCGGTAACTCCGGATTCGAACTGCCCAAACTCGTTAGAAGCTCCAACAAACAACATGTTAACTGCGCTTACGCGTCCGCGCATTTCGTCTTTAGTCGCTAGCTGGACCAAGGTTGTCCGAATGATGACGCTTACCATGTCGGTGGCTCCTACAAACAGCAGCGAAATGAGAGAGAGAATCAGGTTATGAGAAATTCCGAAGATGATGGTGAAAATGCCAAAGCCGGCAACGCTCCACAGCATCGCTGGTCCAGCTTTGCGCCGCAATGGCCGATAGGCCAGCAGTGCTGCCATAGCTGCCGCGCCGACTCCTGGCGCACTGCGTAATAAACCCAGACCCCATGGCCCGGTCTGAAGAATTTCGCGCGCGTAAACCGGAAGTAATGCGACCGCGCCTCCCAGCAGCACTGCAAAAAGATCCAGAGAAATTGCACCCAAAATCAGCTTTTGATTCCAGATATAGTCAAGACCTGCCATAACCGAAGTTAATGAAACCGGTTCGCGTACCCGCACGTTACTCTCAGTCTTGATCTGTAAAGTTGTGACGAATGCTGCACCGGAAGCGACAATCACTGCGGCATAAACTGTGGAGGGCCCACGGGAAAATGCATAGATCAATCCGCCGAGCGATGGGCCCAGAATAGTAGCCATCGTACGAGTGCTTGCCGACCAAGCGACCGCATTTGGATAGTGTTCGACCGGTACTAATTGGGGGAGAATTGCCTGGCCGACTGGGCCATTAAATGCACGCACAACACCGAGAAGCACCAGCACTTCGTAAATTGGCCGTATTGAGTGAAGATCGCGCCACGTAATCGCAAGCAAGAGGCTTGAGCAAACCACAAACCCCGCATAGCATAACGAGAGTACGTTGCGGCGATTGAAATGGTCTACAGCGTGTCCTGAAACCAAAAAGAGCAGAACACCGGGAAGAAATTGCGCAAGGCCAACCAGACCGAGATCTAATGGACGGTGAGTGATTTCATAAACTTGCCATCCTACGGCGACTGACAGCATTTCGAGCGCGAGGATAATGAAGGCTCGCGCAACCAGAAAATGCACAAAGTTCGGATTGCCGAAAGCTGCGCGTCCGGCAGCTATTTGATCTGTGGATGCCTCCATCTCTCTTACTACTGTGGCACAAAATTAAAAATTGCACGAGAGATGGGGAATTCGAGAGAAAAGCATACGGGTTAGCCTCTCTAGCTGTTTGCGCGCGGTAGTCCCTCCTCTACCCATCCCGAAGGTAATCTGTTCGGAACTAACGTTTTTCGTGCAACATACGAGCAGTAGAAAACCATAATTCCTTGCTCCTCCCCATAGACAGCAGCGGAATCAAGCCCAAATTCATGAGGAGGACCTTAATGGTCTCTTCCACAAAAAGCTTCGGATACTTAGCCTTACTGAGCCTCGCTATATTCTGTTCAGCGAATTCCTTTTCACAAACTACGCCCAAGAGCCGCGTGCAAGTTATCGACAATACGCAAGTTGTCGCAGTGCATGGCTCCGTGCATCCGCTGGCAAGGGCCGAATTCGATCGAGGACGAGTTGATGCGGGTATGAAGGTAAACAATGTCGCACTGGTCTTCAGATTGTCAGCAGAGCAACAATCAGATCTTGATAACCTGCTTAAAGAGCAGCAGAATCCAGCTTCTTCCAGCTACCACAAGTGGCTGACTCCCGAGGAATACGCGGCACGCTTTGGAGTGGCCGACAGCGATATTCGCAAAGTCACTTCCTGGTTGCAGTCGCAAGGATTGACGGTTGAGGGAGTTTCACGCAGCCACACCGAAATTACTTTTAGCGGCAGTGCGTCACAGGTTGAGAGTGCGCTCAAAACCGAGATGCACCACTATGTGGTAAAAGGGGAAAACCACTTCGCCAATGCCACTCCAGCGATTCTTCCGGCAGCTATCGCTACCATCACTCTGAATATTCGCAATTTAAACGACTTCCGTCCGACACCCAAGAATCTTAATGTGCGAAAGGTTCCCGCTCCCCATTTCGGAGCGGGTAACGGCACTTTTTATTTATCGCCTGCTGACTTTGCCACCATTTACGACATCAATGCCACCGGACTTGATGGTACGGGGCAGACCATTGCCGTCGTCGGGCAAACCGGACTCACAACCAACGGTTCTGGCGCATTCACTGACATCGATGCCTTTCGCGCTGCCGCTGGGCTTCCCGCACGCACGACGTCCAACTTCACAGTTACCACCGTCCCAAGCACGGGAACGCTTGTAGTGACGAATGGTGATATTGGCGAAGCAGATCTTGATCTGGAGTGGACCGAAGCAATTGCCAAAAATGCAAATATCATTTTCGTGAGCGCGGATCGGAACTCTAACGTGAATGTGTGGGATGCACTCAAGTATGCGGTTGATAATAATGTCGCGCCCGTGATCAGCATGAGCTATGGAAGCTGCGAAGCTAGTAATGGCAAAACCTTCGCACTCTCGATTCAGCAGTTGGCGCAGGAGGCCGGTACTCAAGGACAGACTATTGTCGCTGCGGCCGGGGATTCCGGATCGACCGATTGTGATCTGACAGGATCAACTCAAGCGACGCAAGGATTAGCAGTGGATGTTCCGGCTGCTATTCCTGAAGTCACGGGAATGGGAGGCAGCGAGTTTAATGGAGACGCCAATGGCAATACCGCTCCCTATTGGAATGCCACGACCGGCGCGGCAACAGCGTACATCCCCGAAACAGCCTGGAATGACACTGCCATAGCCCTTTCGAAGGGCGGCGGCATTGCTGCCGGAGGTGGCGGCGCCAGCACATTTTTTACGAAACCCAGCTGGCAAACTGGCGTAACCGGAATACCGGCGGATGGCCAGCGTGATGTTCCAGACCTCTCATTAACTTCCTCCCTCGAGCACGATGGATATGTAATTTGCGTACAAGGAAGCTGCACTACGGGATACACCAATAGTGGCAATGTCGCGCTTGCCGGTGGAACCTCGGCAGCGGCGCCAACATTTGCAGGCATATTGACTCTGATTAATCAAGCTGGCGGTGGTGCGGGATTGGGCATAATCAATCCGACACTCTATCAATTGGCTAGCGCCCAGAGTACAGCGATCGCTTTCCATGACATCACGACTGGGAATAACGAAGTCCCATGCCTTTCCGGCAGCAGTCCAGCTTGCGTCAATGGAGAGATGACAAGTTTTAGTGCTGGCGCGGGCTATGACCAGGTCACCGGTCTTGGTTCTGTCGACGTTTTGCAACTGATCTCTGTTTGGCCGGGACTCACCAGTCCGAACTATACGGTTTCCGCCACTCCGGCAAGTGTAACCATAACTTCGGCAGGCCAATCGGGCACCGCGGCATTAAGTTTGTCAGCCTTAAATAGCTTTAGCGGGACAGTGAGCCTCACGTGCACGCCTTCTTCAACGACTGCAAATATCAGCTGCTCTCTGAACCCGACCTCTGCAATGGTGACCGGGTCAACGCCGACTGCTGCGACTCTGACCATTGGAACCCAGAAAGGTAGTGGTGGCAGCGGTGGCGGAGGTGCGACATTTAGCTGGCTTATGACTGCGGGAGGAACAGCGCTGGCTTGTATTGTGCTGGGAGTTCCATCACGTCGCGGCCGCGGGGCAACGATGCTGGGTGTTGTGCTCCTCGGATTTTTGATCACTAGCGTAGGCTGCGGAGGAGGATCGGGATCGTCTGCGGGAACACCGGCCGGCAGTTACTCGGTCGTGGTGAAGGCCACAAGCGGAAACATAACCCGCAACCTGACAGTATCGCTGACCGTACAATAGACGTCAGAAGCGCGGCGCGGAAGGGGCTTCGCTAAGTTATCATTCAGTGTGAAGCAAATTGCTTCTACGCTGGTCATTATTGCCGCTCTATTTGTGGCCGCTCTCCGAGCTTACCCGCAATCCTCTTCCACTTCGGTCTACCTTGGATTTGATCGTAACGACTATCCTGGCGACAATAACCTTTCCTTTCTACGCCAGACATTTTCTTACGCCGGCTTCTGGCTCAATAATCCTCCGGGAGAAAAATTGAATAACTGGGCTGGGAAGCGGCAGGTGATCGAATCCGCAGGATTCGGTTTTCTGGTTCTCTTTAACGGGAAATTGGATACGGAATTAAAAACGGTTCCGCATGCACGGTCTTTGGGCAAATCGGACGCACAAGCCGCTGTAGCGACCGCACGCCGGGAAGGATTCCCAAATGACACAATCATCTTCCTCGATATGGAAGAAGGCGGACGCATGTTGCCCGAACAGAAAGCCTATATTTACGCCTGGGTGGACGGGGTGAACGCTTCCGGATTCAAAGCAGGGGTTTATTGCTCGGGGATTCCCGCACAAGATGACGGCGGCATCGTGACGGCAAATGACATTCGCGATAACGCAGCTGGAAAAAAAATAGTGTATTGGGTGACGAACGACGCCTGTCCGCCGTCGCCGGGCTGCGCGTTTCCCAAGAGCGCGCCAGGTCCGGCGAAGAGTGGGATTGACTACGCGGATATCTGGCAATTCGCTCAATCTCCCAAGCGAAACGATGTGGCTGGTGGTTGCCCAAAAAACTATGCTTCTGACGGAAACTGTTATCCACCGGCAGCAAGTACTTCAATGCATTTGCATGTAGATGTAAATACTGCGACCAGCGCAGACCCATCGCATGGCAGAAGCCGCTGAGGAGAGTACCGATGGAAAAACTTAAAAATTTCGAAACTGGTTTAAAATAACAATATCATTATGTCTGATCGAACTTTTACTCTCGAAGAAGCGCAGTCTCTTCTACCCATTCTTGAATCTTTATTGCGGACCGCGATCGACGGCAAGAAATTAATCGAAGCTGTGGATACTGAGTTTCAGGAACTCGCTCATCGCGTGTTTCTCAGTGGTGGCTTGTTTGTAAACGTGGTGCAAATGGCACGCCGCAAAGCCGAACGTGAAAAGACCATTCAACGCGTGAAAGATGCTGTGGCTGAAATCAATGCCACTGGTGTTCAAGTGAAAGATCTGGATATTGGCCTGCTTGATTTTCCGTGCGAGGTAGATGGCCAGATCGTGCTGCTCTGTTGGAAGCTGGGAGAGCAGGGAATTACCCACTGGCACGGAACAGAAGAAGGATTTGCCGGCCGTAAGCCGATTGATGAGCGAATTAACAAATCAAGAAAAGCGAATTGACTCTGTCCTGTGAATGGTTGCTCCTCCACAATGTTCCCGAAATGATTCGCTACAAGCTAAGTCGTTGATTCTGGGCTCCACGTGTTAAGTAAGCAAATGCTGAGCATCGAACCCTTTGCAGAAATAGCAATTGCTGCGGTTCTTAGGCTGTTTGGTGCGTGGCAACCCTCGACGTGGCCCTTTAGGGTGTCGAGAGAGTTTGCGTTCGTTAAAACGCACGCCTTCGATAAATTACCTTATAGCTATAATAAAAGAGCGAAAGCTAAGGTTGTCCGCCTTTATTCCACGTTGGCTTGAAACTGGAATTTACCAACCATTCGACAGGTCCCAGCAGTGACCCTATGGCCGCATCCATGTGCTTGAAATCGAGATGCGCCATGTCATCGCTGGGTTGATGATAGTCGGTATGAAGGCCATAGCTTGAAACCGTCTGGGCCACTACTCCTTTTTTGGCTAGTACGTAATTATCGGAGCGCGCAAAAAAATTCTGATCGGGATGCGGATCGCCGACCAGATTTGCTCCGTGCTTTGCCAGAGTCGGTCCTAAGTTAGATCGCTCCCACCCAGTCAGCCAAACTGTGTCGGATTTAACCGCTTTATCAGCTCTGCCGATCATCTCGAATTCAAGATTTGCCGCTATGTCTTTTAATGATACCGGCGGATGTTCGCGGAAATAGGTCGATCCCAAACCACCGGCTTCCTCACTTCCGAACAATGCAAAGATGACCGTCCTCTTGGGACGCGGACCTTTGCCCAAAACGCGCGCGAGTTCCAGTACGGCGGTTGTACCGGAAGCATCGTCGTCAGCCCCGTTATAAATACCGTCACCATTGACTGGAGTTCCAACCCCCAAGTGATCGAGATGTGCCGACAGCAGGACAGCCGAGTGTTGCAGCAGAGGATCACTGCCTCGCAAAATCCCGATTGCGTTCCAAGTGTGGCCATTCTCGTCTTGCGAAGGCGCCGCAAAACTTACTTTCGAACCCTCCGGCATTTTTAGCAGCGTCTGTAAAGCCGGTTCGCTGAGTTTGATTACGTTGTAGTTGATGCCCATCTCGTCTTGCGCTTGGTCCGCGAGTTTGACCGAAAGTTCCGGAAGTTGCTTGCTGGCCTGCTGAAACTGTTCAGGGTTGCTGTCCGATGCGCCATACAAAACAGCGGCTGCGCCAGCAAAGACAACCTTCTTAATAGCTCTTCTGATTTTGGTTTTGTCAGTTCCAGTAACGAGTACGACGCTACCGTGGGCAAATTTGAGTTGGCTCAAATCATTCTCGGCGTCAACTCTCGCCAATGGTCCCGAAAACTTTGGTTCGGAGATGTGCTGCACCAAAAAATCTTTTCCGTATGTCCATGTCGCCGGTTGACCAGAGTTATCGCCTGCCGGAGCGATCTGAATTTCGGGTGCCGAAGTGAGTTTAGGACGGCGCGTAGGAGCGCTTTGAATGTAATCCCCATTGTCTCCGGCAGGCTGTATGCCGTATTGCCGAAGCTGCGAGGCAACGTACGTTGCCGCAACGAGTTCGTCGTGAGTGGCGCTGCCGCGTCCCTGCATTGCATCAGAAGCGAGAAACTCCTCGTGAGCGCGGATGCAATCCACGCAGACTTTGGCCGCAGGGCGCTTGGGTGCAGCCGTGGGAGGTTTAGAAGTTGTTGATTGCCCGAAAACGATGACTGATAGCAGGAAGAGCAAGAAAAACAAAGCGGCAGAAAATTTTCGCATAGTTATTTTAAGTGGGGTAACGTGGCTAATTGTAACTTAGAGCCGAATCCGGACAGCTGCTTCCGTAATCTCGTCGGGGAAACGGGGTGGATGAGATAGTTCCTTTATGACACACTTCCCCCACCCAAATCCTCAACGGCGTGCCGCGCGAATTCAGTTCGGTAACACCATTCCAGCCCTTGTGAAACTCGAAGATGGCCAACGCGCTAAAGGAAAGCTGGAAAGCATTTCGCTTACTGGCGGCTGTTTACACATGGCGAAGGCTATACATCAGGGCGACTTGGTAGAGATTGCATTTCAAATGCAATCGGGACCCGTACAAGGCATGGCCGAGATGTTGAGTCCCCGTAAAACGTCGCAGGGAATTTTGCAGCCATTTCGTTTTATTGCACTGGATGACAACGACCATCATGCATTGAGCAAAGTTGTGGACTCGATTTCCGATCAAAGCTTTCTCGGAATTCGGTCGGCGATTGGGTCGCTCGTCAAGTCTCACTGACTTCACCGTCGTTCACGATAGCAATCTGAATGGCGGTGCAACCCGGCTATACTGGTCTTGCAATTTTCGACCAGCATGGACACGCGAGAATTCACCACACATTCATCGGATGAGACCATTGCTCTTGGCCGCACGCTCGCTGAGATACTCCAGCCTCCTAAATTAGTGCTGTTACGCGGTGATTTGGGTGCGGGAAAAACTACATTGGTCAAAGGGATTGCAGAGGCATTTCATGCCGCATCAGAAGAGGACGTAACCAGCCCGACTTTCACTCTAATCCACGAATACCATGGACCAGAAGTGAACGTTTATCACATTGATCTCTATCGGATTGACACCCAGCGCGAGCTTGAAACTTTAGGGCTGGATGATCTGATGGCCGCAAACAGCATTTTGTTAATTGAATGGGGAGACAAGTTTGAGAGATTTAAACGAGAGCGCGATGTAGAGATTGCACTAGAGCGGATAGGAGAAGACGAGCGGCAAGTGCGGTTACAGGTTTTCTCTTGATTTTCGAGATCTATACCGCATTATCTAAAATCCCATGATGTTATATCCGCAATCGACATAAATCACTTCGCCGGTTATGCCTGAACTGGCGTCGGAGGCCAGGAACACTCCTGTTGAGCCTACTTCTTTTACGTCTACGTTCCGCTGCAATGGAGCGCGTTCCGCGTGGGACTTTAACATATCGCTTAACCCAGATACTCCGCGAGCCGCCAGAGTTTTAATGGGACCGGCAGAGATAGCGTTCACACGGATTTTCTTCCGTCCGAGATCCTGAGCCAGATAACGTACGGTGCATTCAAGCGCCGCTTTGGCGACACCCATAACGTTGTAATGTGGGACCACTTTTTCCGCCCCGTAGTACGTCATGGTGATGATGCTTCCACCATCTTCCATCAATGGAGCTGCGGCGCGCGAGACTGCAATCAGTGAATACACGCTTACATCGTGCGCGATGCGAAAACCTTCGCGAGTGGTATTGACGAAATCATTCTTCAACTCGTCTGCCGGGGCGAAGGCGACACTGTGCACGATTACGTGGAGCTTCCCGTGCCGCTCCTTCAATTGACCGAAGAGCCGGTCGATTTCGGAATCATTCGAGACATCGCACATGTAAGCCTCGGCGCCAGGTAGCGAGAGAATAAGATCTTTGGCTTCCGCCGCCAGTCTCTCATTCTGGTATGTCACGACGAGTTTCGCTCCTGCATCGTGCAGTCCCTGCGCAATCGACCACGCAATACTGCGCTTATTCGCTACTCCAAAAACAACGGCAACCCGACCTGCGAGACTTGAAGACATGCATATCTCCTGGAAATTAGACCAACAAGAATAACAGGGTGAACACGAAGAAGTCAGGCTTAGCAAGATCTCCGTCTCATTCCATGGACCCGACTTCCCGCACTGTCGCCGCCACTTTCGCTGGCCAAATTGCTGTCGCAAAAGCGATGGCATACACCAGGCCGATTACCGAGAAACCCGCCACGAGGTTTAATTGCGCGACGGCACCGACAAGAAATGCCAAGGCAATTTGCAGCAAGGTACCAGCAAAATAAAAGGTGTTTTGCACTCGCCCCATGAAATGTTGAGGTACCTGCTCCATAATGCTGCTGTTTATTGCGACACTGCTCAAGCCGCGGGCTGATCCCATGATTCCGAACGTTGCTACCGCGAGCGCTAAGACGGGCGCCAGCGGCGAAAGAATCATACAAATAGTCATCACACCCATCGAGATAGCGACCGCACGCCGTGCGCCCCACCCCGCAATTGCGAGAGGCGCATAAAGGGCGCTCAATAGCGCGCCGAATCCCCATCCCGCATTCAGCCATCCATAACCCTTTGCTCCGGCATGAAAAATCTGATCGCTCAACGGTGCGATCACTACCACGCCGGTCATCATTGCTCCCAGGAATAGTGCCCATGTAATTCCCAGCAGAACTACGGCGGGTTTACCACGAAGAAATTGAATGCCTTCCCGCAATTCACGCCAGAATCGCTGTACTGAAGTCTCAGCTGCCGCTATATCGGTGCGCAACTCCTGCGGACGCGGGACTACGTGGCGTCCTTTGCGTACCGCGAAATAGCAAAGGAACGAAACAACATAAGTGGAGAAGTCAATCAGCAGAACGCCGCCGAGACCGATTTTGTTATAAACAAATCCGACAATCGATCCTGCAATTAGCCAGCCTCCCTGCACCCCTGCAAGCAGGAAGGTGTTGGCATGGATGAACTCTTCGCCCGGAGTCAGTTCCTGAATCAATGCGGTGATCGTAGGCCAGAACATCCAGAAGCCAGCCGCCACCAGCGTGTTCATTAGATAAAGCTCCCAAACCGTAGCTTTTCCCGCGAAAGCCAGAAGAGAAACGATAAGGATTACGACGGCCCGCGAAGCATCGAGCATCATGACCAACCGCCGCCGGTCTTCGCGGTCGATAATGACTCCAGTGAAGGGCAGCATCAAGACGGCTGGAATGGTTTGCACAACGGCGAAAACTCCGAGCGCCATTTTCGAATGTGTGGCTTGCAGGATGTACCAGGCAACTGCTGCGGAGTTCATACCGCTTCCCAACATGGAGACCATGTTGGCAATGAAGATGTATCGCAGCCCTGGTTTTTGCAGAATGGAGCGCACAATTTACTTTACAGGATTAGAGACGGCGCGCTCGTATATCAAGCTGTGGATTTTTGGAGCGGCAGGTGAATTTTTATTTGCTTTGCTTCAACGAAGAGGTAAACGATTAGCAGAATCATTACAGGCTCGATGGGATGTTTATAGCGGACAAATGGATTTACTAAATAGTAGGGAAGAGGATAAACAATCAAAAAACAGGTGAGCAGAAACCATCCTGGTTTGCGATTACGGATAGTCAACCATAATCCCGCAAAAGCGAGTATTCCGGCCAGTAGAAATTCCGTATGGCGTGCGATTATTAAATCATAGCCATCTACTATGGTCGCTTGCGGTGGAGCAGCCCAGAAGTACCAAATTCGTTCCAGTGTGAACCAGGCGAAGCGCCTCGGGTTTTCGCGAACAAACTGTTGTACCTGTTGATGCTTTTCTTCCATGTACCGAATCTCACCCAGTTCCTGAAATCTGCGCATTGCTTCGGGATCATTCCCTGGATGTTCATTGCGCGTCCATAGACCAGCAGATTGATCATTATTGGCTTCATGCATTTCAAGTGGAAGATTGTCGCGAATGAAAACAAATTTTCCGAACACTTCATAATTCCGAACGAGCCACGGAGTAATCACCAGGCCCGCCGTTAGAACGCAAAAGGCAGCGCCCAGTAGCTGTCGAGGGCGATATCGATGACGATAGAGAATCCATATTAAGCAAAATGGCAGCATACTCAACAGGGCAGTGTTAGTGAGTGCGATTATTCCCCCGAGAAGGCCGAAACCGATCCACGCTCTTGGCGTCGGAGTGTTATCGGCCAAACGGAGAGTGAGCAACAGAGCGAGGCTCAAAAGAAAAGCGCTGAGGCTCGTTTCCCAAACCACACGCGTTGGCCAATAAATCGCATAGGGGAAAACGGCCCATGTCCATGCGGCTAACCGTCCAACAGAGGCCCCATAAATTCGCACTCCGATTTTGTACAAAATTAAACAGGTCAAAGCTCCGAATATGCTATTGAATGCAAGAATCACCCAAGCAGATGCTGCAGAATATACTCCGAACAGTTTGAAGTTTGCCGCCAAAATGTATGGGTACAGTGGCGGAGCCCAGGCGCTAGGGCCACTGGGCAGGTCAGTCGGGGAACTAAATCCATGGCCTGTGGCGATGGAGCGCGCCAGCCGCCCCATTTCCCATCCAAACTGAAAATGATCGCGGCGTGGCGTGATTCGATACGTGTGTCCTATGGTGACAACCGTAAGACGCAACAACAGAGCGGTCAGTACAATAACAAACAATGAATGGTGCCAGGGCTGGGCCTGGGATGGGATCAAAATATTGGGGTTTGCTGAGCCACTCTCAGGGGTCGGAAGTTGTTTTTCACTGACACCGGACATCAGTGTCCTACAAGCTCATTGGATAGTAGCTGAGCCTTGAAAGCAAGATTGTGCGCACGTTCTAAATCCCCGGCGCTGTTCGCCGCTTTCGCTTGCTGCATATAGCTGCGAATTTGAGTTACTGAATCCTGCTGGGTAGAACTGAGCTGTTGCCCCGAGATTTGTTTTAAATTTGCGTCAGTAATAGCGAGCAATTTATCTGTGGTATTGCGTTGCTGCGATGCCTGTTCCTGGCTCAGTCGCGGAGAAAGCTGGACGGACGGTTCTCCCGTCCCACCATTTCGAACCACCACCTTATCGGCACTTGGTTCGGTTTCTGTATCACCTTTTTTTACGACCGCGCGTTTTTTGGAAGCAGCCTTCTTTGTGGAATGCTCCTTGGATTTCGCATTTTTCGTCGATGTGCTTTCAGAAGATTTGGCCTGGTCTGGAACTTGAACTGGAACTGGTGCTGGTGACGAAGGTGACGGCTTGTCGGATTGTGCTTCTGAAGTTGACGAATTTTCCTTTGGATCGGTTGGTTGCGAGTTAGTGGGCGCCTGTACGGTTTGCCAAAGGCCTGGACCCGTCGTTTCAAGCGCAAAACTTGCCCTCGACGCCAGCAGGCAACAAATACCGAGAATAATGACGAGAGGCGCTTGCAATTTAAATCCTAAATCAACATCCCTAACCGGACCGCTCAAACATCAAGCGAATTCTACTTCGATTACGCGACGCGGTCCGAATAAAAACTAAATTTTTGAGCCGGCTAATTCGGCCAGCGCACCACGCCTGGACTCAACCAAAGGCAGGCGCAGCCGGAATGTAGTGCCACGGCCATCTACAGACTCAAAATCTACCGATCCGTAATGCCACTGCATAATCTGGTAAGTTTGCGCCAACCCGATCCCACTGCCTTGTTTCTTTGTGGTGAAGTATAGTTCAAAAATCTTATCCTGAACTTCGGCTGGAATACCGCCTCCTTCATCACGAATCTCGGTCACTACCGTATCTTCCTCGCGCTGCGCGGAAATGGTCAGCTTGCCCCCCTGTGCCATTGCTTGGACTCCGTTGAGCACGACATTCAGTATGGCTTGTTTCATAAAATCCGTGTCTACTCTGACCATAAGGGATTCAGTGGTGAGGTCGCGAGTGATATTGACACCGTGTTGCTCCGCATCGGGCGCGGCCAGTGAGAAAACATCTTCCAGCAAGGAACGGAAATCCACTTCCTCAAGATGCAGGTCGCGAGGTCGCGTGAAATCCACCAGGATCTGTACCACGCGGTCCAATCGATGAATTTCGCTGTCAATAATATCCATGTGACGCCGGGTGTCTGGGTCGATCTGTTGCAATTTACTTTGCAGCAATTGCAAATGTAGGACGATGGCATTGATCGGATTCTTCACCTCATGAGCCACCCCGCGTGTCAGTCGCCCGCTGGCAGACATGCGCCGCGACATTTCAATTTCGTCCTCGATCTTGCGCGCTGATTCCGTATCTCGCATAGTTAATAGCGCGCCGATTTGCGTTCCTCGTTCCTGAATAAAATCAAGCGAAACTTCAACCCCTTTACCGTTGGGAGCGTCGATCTCTTTTTGCTCGACCGTATGCCTAAGCCGAAACGCATCCAGAACGATGGAACCGAGCGAAGACTCCGGGGAGAATATCTCTTTTACGGTGCGGCCCAATAACTCCCGTCTTGGACGTCCCAAAAAAGTCTCAACCGATGCGCTTACTAGAACCACGCGCGCATCTCGGGTGAACAGCATCAGGCCGTCCTGCAGGTTCGACATGATTTGATCAACGTTGTCTTTTAATGCAGAGAAAATCTCTCTGGCGTCGCGCATCTGGCGTCCGAGGTGAGCGATTTTCAGGGAAACCAGCCCATATTCATCGTGACCCGGTTCTTCTTCGTCGATGGAACTTGCATCTCCGGCGGTTACGCTATCAAGGCTCTTACTCAAACGTTCCAAAGGCCCCAGGGCAATGTTCGAGAGAGCAGCCGCGACAATTAATGAAATCAGGATAGCGCTTGCCGAAAGGACGACGACGTGATGCAGCCAGGGAGTAAGTTCATTTTTCAGAAATACAGTCGATACACCAACTCGGATGCTGCCGAAAGGAGTGCCATTTAATTGCAGCGGTATGCGGACTTCGTAGATCGTCGGGGCGTTATAGATCAACCGGAGCTGACGGCGAAATCTGGCATCCCGCAAAATTCCAAAGCCCGGGCGGTTTGGAAGTTGTTTCCCTACGAGGTCGGGATTGGTGTGCAGGATCACCTTCCCAGTGTTGTCAACAATGGCAGCGTCATAGATGGTCGGCCAATCCGCCACTACAGATTCGAGCATGCTGTTCAGATCGCGATCGGTGCTGAGATAGTAAGCAATACCGCTACGGACAGCAGCTGGGTTGTTGGTATCAACGCGAGTGCTGGTTAAGTCGGGAACGGCGTTGGTTGCAATGAAAGCTAATTGTGAGTTCAGATTCGAGGCAGTTTCGCCAGACGTACCAATTCTTTGGCGCAGCAATTGCGACACGTAGATATAAGAGAAAGCTGCCACGAGAGCGGTTACCATGATCGTGATCGCGAGTACGATTTGTGTTTTGCGGCGCATTATCTACAGTGACACTGCTACACCTAACGAACTAACTTTTACTACGTGGGCTCCTCTTCTTTTTCCATATCTTTTTCTACTTCCATTTCTTTATCAGCAGCTTCGGCTGCTGCGGCGCTCCCGTATTCCTTCAGTTTGTTATGCAGCGTTTTTAAACTGATCGCAAGAATCTCGGCAGCTCTGGTTTTGTTGTTATTAGTTGACTCAAGTGTTTTGAGGATTAGGAGTTTTTCGGCCTCCCCCACGGTTGTGCCAACACTTAAGCGGATTGCATCTGGGTCATCGGACGAAGTCCGAATTGTAGTCTGCCCGAAACCCGGTGGCAGGTGTCTGGTTTCAATAACAGCTCCATCGCAAACGATCACCGCGCGTTCGAGCGTATTGCGTAATTCACGGACGTTTCCGGGCCATGCGTAGTTTCGAAATAAATTAAGTACAGCTTCGCTTACAGTAGCCACTCTGCGATCGTGTTTACTGCTCATATCGTTGAGCAGCGACTGCACCAGTTCTGGAATATCCTCTTTGTGCTCCCGCAAAGGAGGCATGTGGATGTTGAAAACATTTAATCGATAATACAAATCATTGCGCAGTTCGCCGCGCGCGACAGCTTCCTCGGGGACCTTATTGGTAGCAGCGAGTACGCGGACATCAACGGTCGTTTCAACCTTGCTTCCGAGCCTTCGCAGTTTCCGATCCTCAAGGACACGCAGGAGCTTGGCCTGCGTGGCAATTGGCATCTCACCGATTTCGTCCAACAACAAAGTCCCGCCCTCTGCTAATTCAAAACATCCCGTACGCCGTTCGACTGCTCCCGTGAAGGCTCCCTTTTCGTGGCCGAAGATTTCGCTTTCGATCAGAGTCTCTGGGATAGCGGCACAATTAATTGCCACAAAAGGCTTGTTGCGTCGTGAGCTAAGTTCATGAGTAGTGCGCGCAACGAGTTCCTTTCCGGTACCACTTGCCCCTGTAATAAGTACTGATGCTGTGCTGGGTGCGACCATTTCAATAAGGCGGAAGATTTCCTGCATTTTTTTAGACGGACCAATCAACGTACCGAGAGATCCGGCATCGCGCAGTTTTCGCCTAGTGATCTCGAGCTCTGCTTTTGTCCCCAGGAGCGCTGCCGCATTTTGCAGGATTGTCTTTAAGCGGCTAGTGTCAATCGGTTTTGTCACATAGTCATAAGCGCCCATGCGCATTGCTTGGACGGCGCTATCGATTGTGCCCTGGGCAGTCACTACAACCACTGCGACGGTTTGACTTGTCGAAGAGAGGCGATCAAGCAGTTCAAGCCCTCCCATACGAGGCATTTTCAGATCTGTCACTACAATGGACGGCGACCAGTTCGTGATTTTTTCATAGCCTTCAACTCCGTCAGCCGCCGTGTCGGTGCGATAGCCCCACGCGGAAATCAGTTCTGCCAAACCGGTGCGTTCATTTACTTCATCTTCTACGATCAGTACTTTTTCCTGGCTCATAATTTTCTTGGAAAGCTCAACTGTTTCGACAATCTATGATTCTGAATAGTTGAATCTTAACAAACTGTATCAACTTGAGATATGCGCGTTTTTACGATCACACTTTATTGATCAGCCCTTGTCAGTGAAGCAACCCGCAAGTAAGATTGTACGTCCGATGAATTTCCAATAATTAGGTTGCGAGTCAATCGCATCCAGCGTCGGAGAGAACGTAGCTGTGCAGGCCCTGCAGTCCTAATCCCATGGCCACCAGAATTCCCGGAGGAAGTTAAATGTTAGCTTGTTCGACTGTACGCAATTGGCGTGTGCTACACGCAGCCATATTATTGACGCTAGCGATAAGTCTGCTCTCGTCAAGCATGTTTGCGCAAGATGCAGAGACCCCGAAGTATGATCTTTTTGTTGGCTACCAATGGCTTCATCCTGGTGGCAACGTTCCGGCTCCTTTCGGTAACTTCAGCTCCCCAACTCCATTCAAGATCCCCGATATGCCTGCCGGATTCGGCGCCGCATTCACCTACAACTTTGATCCGCACTGGGGACTCGAAGGTGATTTTGGACACAATTGGGATCACTATGAAACCACCGGCTCGGTTGGCCCGCGTTTTATCGTGAGGACAGATACTACAAATTATTTTCTGCATACCCTGGTCAGCTACAACCGTCTGGCAATCGATGGATTAACGCCCAGCAACGGTATTGGCGCAATTCTCGGCGGCGGCATGGATTTGAAATTCAGTCGTCGAATTTACTTCCGGTTGTTCGAAGCTGATTATGTTTGGGCGCGGCACAATTATGCAAACTACGCGGCACCAGAATTCCCCGATTTGCGCCGTCCCTCGCTCCAGGGTGTTCGGCTGCGTACCGGGTTAGTCTTTAATTTTGGATTCCCGGAAATCGCAACCCCAGCAGCTTCGGTAAGCGTACAGCCGACCGAGGTTATGGTGGGTGAGCCGGTTACTGCAACCGCCAGCGGAACCAATTTCAACCCCAAGCACACCTTGACTTATAACTGGACCAGTACCTGCGGCAAGATCAATGGAAAAGATACAACTGCCTCCATTGACACGAATGGCGCTGCGGCCGGGACATGCACCGTCACTGTGCATGTTGTCGACCCCAAGGCGAAGAAGAACAACGAGGCAAGCGCCTCAACAAATTTCACTCTGAAGGAAGTTCCGAAGAATCCCCCGACGTTCTCCTGCTCGGCTAATCCAACAACCGTGCAAGCTGGCGGGACAGTAAATGTCTCCTGCACTTGTACCAGTCCGGACAACGTTCCCGTCACGGTTAGTGGATGGACAGCTACCGGAGGAAATATCACTGGAAGCGGAAATTCCGCGACTCTGAATACAGAAGGCGCTTCACCGGGTACCGTTACGGTAAACGCAAGCTGCAGTGATCAACGTGGGTTGAGCACACCGGCGACAACGCAGGTGACGATAGAGAATCCTCCTCCTCCTCCACCACCGCCGCCAACTGCCAGTAAGTTGAGCAGTTGCGATTACCCGAACCCGGCCAAACCGTGGCGTGTGGACAATACTTGCAAAGCGATTCTCGACGATGTCGCGAAAAACTTGCAGCAGAATGCAGATAACAAGTTGGTAATCGTCGGCAATGCCGATCCGAAAGAGAAGCGTAAGAATTTGGCAGCAGAACGGGCTGTCAATGCCAAAGCTTATCTAACGGGCGGCGAGGCCAGGCAGGGAATTGACCCGAGCCGCATTGAAACGCGGACAGGAAACGGCGGCACCAAGACTGCTGATTTCTGGGTAGTTCCAGCTGGAGCTTCGTTCTCGGGCGAAGGCACTGAACCTGTCAGCCCGAAGGTGAAGGCCATTCCCGATCATCCACATGCGGCTGCAAAAAAGAAGCCTGCTAAAGCTCAATAGACATATGTCTGTAGGGCTAACCAAAGAGCCGGTCGGGATCTCTCGACCGGCTTTTTTTCGTCATCCCTTAAGTAACTTGATTGAGAAGTGCTAGGCTGTCACTCTGGGCCCCGACAGGCATATCTTTGCCAAAAGGGGTAAGGCTGCTTATGAATTTGATCACCAAACGATGGGTTTCTCGTAAATCTATGATTTTGTTATGTGTCATGATGTTTTGTACAGCGACACTGTGGGCCGGTCAATGGACGGTTTTGGGACCTGACGGCGGAGATGCTCGTAGTTTGAGCTCTGATCCGCGCAATCCGGATCACGTTTTTCTGGGCACGAGTACAGGGACGATCTTTCAATCTAAAGACGGCGGCCATAGCTGGTCGCGTTTCGCTCATCTCGGTCAAGGCGATAACTACGTAGTTGACCACATCGTTTTCGATCCGCAGAATCCCAACACGATGTTCGTGGCGGTATGGAGTGTAGAAAACCAGAAGGCTGGTGAAATCTACCGTTCGCACGATGGCGGCAAAACTTGGGAAGCTCTGCCGAGAATGCATGGAGAATCGGTGCGGGCATTAGCTATTTCCGCCTCCAATCCAAATGTTTTAGCCGCAGGTGCTCTGGACGGTGTATTTCGCACTTCGGATGGGGGTGAAACTTGGGACCGTATTTCCCCGGCCAGCCAGGAAGTAAAGAATGTTGAGTCGATTGCCATCGATCCAAAAGATCCGAAGGTGATTTATGCGGGGACCTGGCATCTCGCGTGGAAGACGCCGGATGCTGGCGCAAATTGGGAGCACATTAACAAAGGAATGATCGATGATTCGGATGTCTTTTCGATCATCGTGGATTCCGCGAATCCTTCAGTTGTTTTCGCCAGCGCTTGCTCCGGAATTTATAAGAGCGAAACAGCCGGCGAGCTGTTCAAGAAAATACAGGGAATTCCGTTTACAGCCCGTCGCACGCGCGTTCTGAAACAAGATCCCAGCAATCCCGATACAGTTTATGCGGGAACTACGGAAGGCTTGTGGAAGACCACCGACTTGGGTAAATCATGGAAACTTATGAGCAGCCCGGAAGTGGTAGTGAACGATGTCTCGATCGATCCGCGAAATTCCGCCCGCGTCTTATTGGCGACCGATCGTGGTGGAGTGTTAGCGAGCGATGACGGGACGCAAACGTTGGCATCGTCGAACCACGGATATACACATCGTTATGTGACTTCGATTGTTGCGGACAAGAATGATCCTAATAACATCTTCGTTGGCACCGTGAACGATCAGGAATTTGGTGGCGTCTACGCTTCCCACGATGGCGGACAGCACTGGATGCAGAAGAGTGCCGGACTAAAAGGCCAGGATGTATTCACTCTGAAGCAAACGGCTAATGGCGAACTCGTGGCCGGAACTAACCGCGGTATCTTTGTGCTAGCGCATAATGCTAACGAATGGCAACCAGCTAACACTGTCATCAACGAAAAAGTTTCGATGCACCGGGTCAAGGGAAGCAAGAAAGCCGTTTCCACCAAAACAGTCACTCGCTCGGTTATCGAAGGCCGGGTAAATGACCTTCAGGTTGCTTCAAACCGCTGGTGGGCAGCGACATCGGCTGGTTTGTTCAGCAGTTCCAACCATGGAAAAAGCTGGAGCGGCGGCCCAGTGCTTGGCAATACGGAATTCAGTTCCGTACAAAGCAATGATTCAATTATAGCGGCTGCAACCCATACAACTGTACTGGTTTCAAAAGATGCAGGAACGACATGGCAGCAGTCCAGTCTTGCGTCGTCTTATGTCACCAGCATTCGTGGAGTGACGATTACTCCTGATTCCCAGATCATCATTGCATCGCGCGAAGGCGCCTTTGAAAGCGCTGACAATGGTGCAACCTGGCATCATTTGCTGAATGGAATTCCAGACAAAAACATCAGCTCAGTTTCCTACGACGAACAGGGCAGGCGCCTGCTCGCCACCAGCACGGAAACAGGCGTTGTGTTTCAGAGCAGCGACAGCGGACGCACTTGGCACCGTGGTCCTGACTCAGGCTACCCAATGCGCCGCATTAGCGTTGTACATGGGCGCTATATGGCGGCGACTCCGTTTGATGGCGTGATCGTGCAACCCGAAAACGAAAGCGAGAACGCGAACGCAAGTATTGGCTCGAACTAAAGCAGTTCGAATCACAACAAAACTCTAAACTTGAAACGAAGGAGCGGTGACCCGCTTCTTCGTTTTTTTGGCGAAAATTTCGATAGCAGTCATGCGCCATTGGGACCTGGGTTTTCTTACCACGCCCTTGGAGAAAAGTAAATGCGGCTGGCAGGCTTTTCCACAGGCGGAAGATTCATTTTTGACAACTGAGTTGTGACCACTGCCCTTAGCACTCCTACCCAATTTCTCTAGACTTCCCAAATAGGGAGTTGCACTTTAGTGAAGTCCTGATTCGAAACCGCTTTTACCAAGCAGCTCCCGAAGTAGGAGAAGTTTTGCAACGACAAGTCACATCGGCGATTGCGCAGCTTCCAGCAGACTTTGAAAAACCTTGTCCGCAAAGCGAGGCAGGACTCCAGGCAGAACGGTCACAAAAGATGGAGGCACTAGGAAGGCTAGTGAGCAGTGTGGCCCATGACTTCAATAATTTACTCACCGGAATACGGCTTTATTCCGATCTACTCAGTGCCACTCTGAACCGTACCGATTTAGAAAGCAGCAATCCGGAACGCGACAAACGGTTGCAGCAATATGCGGAAGAAATCCGCAAAGCTACCGATCATGGATCGGCTCTGACGCAACAATTAATGAGTTTCGTGTTGGAACAAGTTGCGAAACCCGAACTTTTATCCCTGAATGATGCGATCTTGGAATTCCGTAATCTTCTGGAACGCCTGATCGGAGAAAACATTCAGCTTGTGACCGAACTTGCGAGCGATCTCGAGCCTGTCAAGATGAATGGGGCTCAGGTTCAGCAACTGATCCTTAATCTGGTCTTGAACGCGCGCGACGCCATGCCTAATGGTGGCCGAATTACGATGGCAACGCGCAATTACAGCGAATACATGGTGGATTCGAACGATCTAAAAGTCATCGAGAGAGGCTTTCTCGAGTTCAGTGTAGCCGATACAGGGTCCGGCATGGATTCGAAGACCCGTGCTCGCATTTTTGAACCCTTTTACACTACAAAACCGCCGGGGAAGGGAAGTGGTCTTGGTCTGGCGACTGTACGCAAGATTGTCACCCAGCACGGGGGAACTATTCAGGTGGAGAGTGAATTAGGAAAAGGTACGCGCATCATTATTCACCTTCCCCGGTTTGCTTTTGACTTACCTGCTGAAGCCGCGCAACCGAGGGAATTTCCGCACCAAAATGATTCTCACGAATTCGATCAATGAAGAGGTTTATTTATGACCACCGCAGTTGCTATGACGCCGAGTATGCCTCAGTTGGAAGCGGCAAACTTTCTCAATCTTATGATTGTGGACGACGAACGTTCTATCCGCGAGGTATGCCGCGAAGTGGCTCAATCGCTGGGTTTTAACACTTCGGTGGCTGACTCGGCCGAACAGGCCTTCCGGCTGCTGGATTCGCAAAATATCGACGTACTATTGCTCGATTTGAAGTTGCCCGGCGCGGGCGGCCTGGAAGCCTTGCACCAAATCCGGCAGAAACGGCCGGATACGGAAGTCATCGTCGTGACCGGCTATGGCACTGTGCAATCGGCGGTACAAGCCATGAAGAACGGCGCCTATGACTTCGTCACTAAACCCTTCAGCATGGATGAGTTAAAGCTGCTGTTACAGCGTGTATCTGGGCATTTAAAACTGAAAACCGAAAACCGCATTCTGCGAGAGAAGATCAAATCCAAGCAGGGCTTCGGCAGCATAGTAGGCCGTGCGCCAGAGATGGACAAGTTGTACCGGATCATAGCGAAAGCCGCTCACAGCACTCATCCGGTTCTGGTGCTGGGAGAGAGCGGAACGGGCAAGGAAATGGTGGCCCGGGCGATCCACTTCTCAGGGCCTTTTCGCGACAAACCATTCATCCCGGTAGATTGTGGCTCTCTGGTGCCGACTTTGATAGAAAGCGAACTTTTCGGATATGTCAAAGGTGCTTTTACAGGTGCGGTGCAATCGAAGGAAGGACTTCTCGCCATCGCCGAGGGTGGGACGGTGTTTCTCGATGAAGTTGGAGAACTGCCTATCGATTTGCAAGCCAAGCTTTTGCGGGCCATTCAAGAAAAAGAGATTCGCCCGGTTGGGAGCACGAAACGCATTCAGATCAATGTCAGAATCCTGGCGGCTACGAATCGGGATCTTGAGCAGGCTGTGGCGCAGGGAACTTTCAGGCGTGATTTGTATTTCCGGCTCAATGTCCTGAGCCTTCGAATTCCGGCTCTGCGCGAACGGCGGCAAGATATCCCATTACTGGCGGGATATTTTCTGGAAAGGATGTCACGTGCCTCAGGACAGGAACGGACGCTGAGCGATGCTGCCTTAAAAGCCATGCTGGCCTATGACTGGCCGGGTAACGTGCGGGAACTCGAGAACTGTTTAGAACGTGCTTGTGCACTAACCAGCGGTCCGGCGATCCAGATATCGGACCTTCCGAGCGCCATTAACGGATCAGAGGCCAGCATGCCTGCCGGGGATGGCACATCCAAGATTCTTCCTATGTCGGAGCTGGAAAAGCAGACAATTCTGAATACCATTACCCAACTTAACGGAGACAAACTTTTGGCTGCGAGGCTTTTGGGTATTGGCAAGACGACGCTCTATCGCAAGCTGAAGGAGTACTCGTTAGAAGTGCATTAGAGAAGTAATTGGAAACGAAGTTGGTTAGGCAAGAAGCTGAGACGGGAATAGCTTCCCGCGATGAAATCGAATGTCGAGGCGTAATCGCGTAACTGCCGCATTTTCAATCACAGCCGGTGTGGTGCATGGCGTGCAGTGGAGTGATGCATGATTCTGCTGATCACCCCTTCCACAAAATCGCAAGAATGCGCTCGCGCGCTCAGCGAAGCCACGACTGAGACCGTCAATGTAGCGGCAACTCTGAGAGAAGCTGCGGCCCAACTCCGTGCCGCAGAATATTCGGCTGTCATCGTCGATCAATACCTTATGGAAGCCGAGCCCGACGAAAGCGAAATCGTGTTGCAACACATGGATATGGCGATTCCGGTCTACGTCAACTTTGCCATCAGCGGCATTGAACGCATTGTGCGCGAATTACGCGCGGCGCTGCACCGCAGAAAAAAAGAAGCTCTCATGGCCAGGCAAGGTGCCGAGCAGGCATTAGGAAATGAGTTGAAAGGGACTATCACGGCGCTACTGCTTTCGTGCGAGATGGCACTGCAAGTTGCGGATTTACCAGAAAAGGCGGAAGCAAAGCTACGGAACGCTTGCGATCTGGCGCGGGAGATGCGCGGAAAGCTAGGCATGGCGGTTGGCGCGTAGAACGCCAAATCTCTAATTGGACGGATTAACAGACCCATCAAGACTAGACTAATCCCACCATAGTTTTGACTGTGTCCCGATAGATCTAGGATTTTTTCTAAAGGCGCTCCAGTTCATGTAAGGTTCGCTCGTTGACTATATTTCCAGTATTCAGTGTGGAAGCCGGCTCGAAAAGTAAAATCCATGCTTCTTCATCAGCTACCGGGCGATGTTCAACTCTACGCGGCACAACAATGAACTCGCCTTCTTCCAACCATACATGTCGTTCGCGGAACTCCATGCGGAAGCGGCCCTTCACAACCAGAAACATCTCGTCTTCGTTGTCGTGATGATGAAAAACAAACTCGCCCTTCAGCTTGTCGAACTTCACCAGCTGACCGTTGAGTTCTGCACCGACGTAGGGCTTCCAGTATTCGGTGATTTGGGCAAATTTCTCAGCAATGTTGACTTTGTCGGGCATAAGCGGACCTCGAAGGGGATTTTGGCGATTAGGGGTATCTGCCCGTCGAGTTCCGCTTCGAGGGTTCTGAAGTTTACGTTCGTCGCGACCCGGCGACAGGCGACGTTATTTTATCGCGTAGGCCAGAATCTTGGGCCGATTTTTTTGAATTTATGCAAACCATTCACGTTCCCAAAGACTTTATGGCTGACCGCGAAGACTTGCCGCCACAAAAACGTGAGCTGTTCTAGTGCCTGTCCGCTATTTACTGGATACCAGCATGGCCAGCTACGTCATTAAAGGCAATTTCCCTCGCGTGCGCGAGCGCCTGCTCAAAGTCCCCATGACTGAAGTAGGGATTTCCTCAGTGACCGAAGCTGAATTGAGATTCGGAGTCGCGAAAAGACCCGACGCCGGGAAATTGAAAGTCGCGGTGGAAGAGTTTTTGATCAGAGTTGAAACCCTGCCATGGGATTCCGAAGCCGCCAAACACTACGCCGCTGTTCGCGCAGCGCTGGAAAAAGACGGAACGCCAATGGGCAATATGGATATGATGATTGCGTCACAAGCGCTAGCGGCAGAGGCAATGTTGATAACGCATGATCGGTGTTTGGGAGAGCGGGGGATTGAAGACTGGGCACGACATTGATCAGTTGCATTGCAGTATTATTTTAATCTTGGCAGTTGTTCATTGAGCGTCTGCTCTACGCGGCGGCAGTCTGGGCCAAAAAATCGGCAAGCAGGCGCGACACGCCCCGAGAATTTTGCATTCTCCGGATAGCAGCATGGCGGACAGCCGAGGCGGCTGTCGCTACGTGATTTTTGCCGGACAAACAAAAAGCCGCCAGCTTGCGCTGACGGCTGAAAGCTAGAAGCTGATAGCTAGAAGCGAAGAGCTAAGCTAGCTATTCTCGTACAACAACACACCCTCGGTTTTCTCCGCATCAACCGGACGATAGAACAGCTTGTTATCATCGAGGAAGACTTCGATGAATGCCGGACGCGTGGTGATCGTTCCCTGAATCAGCGCCTCTGACAATGGATCTTCAATGTACTTCTGCAAGGCGCGGCGCAGCGGACGTGCTCCGTAGCTGCGATCGCCCGATGTCTGATTAAGTATCCACTTCTTCGCTTCATCAGTCACCGTTACCGTGATCGACTTCTGCGCCAAGTTCTGATTCAGCAGGTTCACCATGAGTTCGAGAATCTGGATCAGATCCGGCTCAGTCAGAGCCATGAAGAGGATAATTTCATCCAGGCGATTCAGAAACTCGGGGTTGAACGTCCGCTTGACTTCGTTCTTCACCAAATCCTCGATCTTTTCCGAGATCATGTCTTCCTTGCTCGACTGGAAGCCCAGACCTTCGCGGCGCTGCAAGTGACGCGCCCCAATGTTCGAGGTCATGATGAGAATCGTATTCTTGAAGTCAACCGTATTGCCAAGGCCATCGGTTAGCTGTCCATCTTCAAATACCTGCAAGAGGATGTTGAAGACGTCAGGATGAGCCTTCTCGATTTCATCGAGCAGCACGACCGAATACGGCGCGCGCTTTACGCGTTCAGTTAACTGTCCGCCTTCTTCGTAGCCTACATATCCTGGAGGCGAACCGATCAGTTTCGAGACCGAATGCTTCTCCATGAATTCCGACATATCGAAGCGAACCAGCGACTTCTCGCTTCCGAACATGAACTGCGCAAGAGTACGCGCGACTTCCGTCTTACCAACGCCAGTCGGTCCCAGGAACAAGAACGAACCGATCGGCCGGTTCGGACTCTTGAGCCCAGCACGCGAACGACGGATCGCACGAGCCAGGGCAATGATTGATTTGTCCTGCGAGATGATCCGCTTGTGCAGCTCTTCTTCGATACGAAGGAGTTTCTGCGACTCTTCTTCTTTGATCGAAGTCACCGGAACGCCGGTCCAGCGTGAGACTACGTCTTCGATGTCCTCGCGTCCGACTACTCCGGTAGCCGATTCATCCAAGTGATATTTTTCGCGAAGAGCGCGCAGGTTCTCGCGCTCCTTGCGTTCCTCGTCCGAATAGAAGCGCGCCTTCTCGAACTCGTGGTTCGCAATGGCGTTTTCCATGCGGTGAACGATGAACTTAATGCGCTTCTGCACCTCGGTGATTTCCTCGGGGAGCGAAGTCTGGCGCAGCTTTACGCGCGCACCGGCTTCGTCGATAAGATCAATCGCCTTATCGGGCAGGAAGCGGTCGGGAATGTAACGGTTCGAATGCGATACCGCAAAGTTGATGGAGTCGTCCGTATAGGTGACTGCATGAAACTTTTCGTACCGGTCTTTAATCCCGAACAGAATTTTGGTAGCGTTTGCTTCATCCGGCGGTGGTACCTTCACTGCCTGGAAGCGGCGCTCGAGCGAACGATCCTTCTCGATCGATTTGCGATACTCACCGGGAGTCGTCGCGCCGATGCACTGTATCTCGCCACGAGATAATGCCGGCTTCAGAATATTTGCAGCATCCAGTGAACCTTCAGCCGATCCTGCACCAACCAGAGTATGAAGTTCGTCGATGAAGATGATGGAATTTTGCGACTCCATCAGTTCCTTCATGATGGTCTTTAAGCGCTCTTCAAATTGTCCACGATATTTTGTGCCTGCAACGATCAACGAAAGGTCTAAAGCCAGAATCCGCTTATCGGCCAGGAACGATGGAACTTCGCCGTCTGAGATCCGCTGCGCGAGTCCTTCTACGATCGCAGTTTTGCCAACACCCGGCTCGCCGATCAGCACCGGATTGTTCTTAGTACGGCGGCACAGGATCTGAATCACCCGCTCGAGTTCGCCGTCGCGTCCAACAAGCGGATCGAGTTGCGTATCCATTGCAGCCTGCGTGAGATCGCGTGAAAACTCGCTTAACAGGGAAGACTCGCGCTGACGTTGCGGTTGTGCCTTTTCCTGACTGGTGCGTGCTAATTCTTCACGAATGGTCGAAAGTCGTAATCCACGCTCATGCAAAATCTCGGCGGCAAAGCACTTTTCTTCTCGCAGCAGACCTAATAAGAGGTGTTCGGTTCCAATGTGCTTGTGCGACAGGCGTTCCGCTTCTTCTGCGGCGTAGGCCAAAACTCGTTTGCATTCGTTGCTTAGCGGAAGATCTACCGAAGTCGATACCTTTTCGCGAATGGTGGTGTGCCCTTCGATCTGCTTGCGAATCGATTCCACCGAAGCGTGAGAACGCAAAAAACGATTAGTTAAAGCTTTATCTTCCCGCAGCAAACCTAATAATAAGTGCTCTGTCTCAATATAAGGAGACCCGAACTGGCTGGCTTCGTAGCGCGCGAAAAAGATGACGCGTCGTGCCTTCTCGGTATAACGTTCAAACATATAAACCCTTCTCCCTGAAAGCTCCCAGAGACTTCCGGGTCTGGCGTGCGGCCCTGCCTCTTGAAACTCATTGGCCCAAACTACATTAAGCAATCAGACTGCCACGGCCCACTCAAATCTATATCTAGCATATCGTGGGTTAGGTGTCCGAAAATCATTCAGCGCTTTGTTACTAAAGACACCTAAATTTCATTACGTTCCAACCTCTTGCATGCACTCTTCTACGACAACGCCCTACTTCATCTTTCGTCCTTGTAACAGGAATGTCAATTGCCACTATGTGCTATTTCCGTTAGCTCCTCGATTCTCTTCAGCAGCTCTTCTTCATCCAATCAGCGTCTCCGGCGCAACTTCCTCAATTTTGCCTTGCTCTAATCGCATAACCCGATGGCAGCGACGCGCAAAACTATAATTGTGGGTGGCTATTAGAGAGGTTAATTGATGATCACGATGTAACCGTGATATCAACTCGAAAACCGTGTCAGCGGTGCGTCCGTCGAGATCTCCGGTGGGCTCATCTGCAAGCAGAATCCTGGGTTTTGTGATAAGCGCCCGGGCCAAGGCCACGCGCTGCTGCTCACCCCCGGACAGCTCTCCAGATCGATGATGTGAACGCTGTTCCAATCCTACCTCGCGTAACCATCGCGAAGCTTCTCCTTGTACCTCCTGCCACGAGTTGCCCCGCAACAGAAGCGGCATAGCCACATTTTCAAGCGCGGTGAACTCTGGCAGCAAGTAATGAAATTGCCAAACGAAGCCGATTTCGCGGTTGCGAAACTCGGCTGCATCGACTTCTGAGAGCGAACTCAACCGTAAGTGGGCGCAGTATACGTCACCTGCGGAGGCCCGATCAAGAGCTCCAAGGATGTGCAGTAAGGTACTCTTTCCGGCTCCCGATTCACCTACAATCGCGAGCATTTCTCCTTCTGCCACTTGGAACGACAGATTTTCAAAGAGCACCAGGTCCGACCCGCCGGACCGGAAAGTCTTTCTAAGACCCTCGGTCTTCAGCATGACCTGTTTAATTAGATGCAAAAGCAGTGCTCCTCGTCACAAGAACTCACAGGCGGCTTTGGCATACCATTTTAGAAAAATATTTGCATCTCGCCTGGTTCATTAAAACACGAAGTAAGGCAAAGAGTTCTGACCTTGACCGTGCATCAGTGACGTAAGGCGCACCTAAATCGGGAAAACCTTCGAGGAAGTTTTCCAAACCATAGTTTTGCCACTTATTTGTGATTCCGTTGCATTGATAAGGTTTCGAACGGTTTAGCGTGTCTTTTAGGAATAGACCCACAATTGACAGTAAAGGTCACACGGTTGTCAAAAAAGGGTAAAAACCTGAAATTGGTGTCATCATCCCATTATTCATAGCGGAGTGCTTCCGCAGGCAAAATTCGTGCCGCTGACCACGAAGGATAAATGGTGGCGATTAAAGAAATGCCCACCGCAATGAGTGCGATCCATAGGCCATCGATAATTCGTGGCGCGAAAGGAACATAATCGATTGAATAAACTTCGGGGGCCAGCGATAGCAAATGGTAATGGCCACCCACCCAGGAAAATGAATACCCAAGAACTAGTCCGATGGCGGTACCGATCACGCCGATCAACAATCCTTGCGAAATAAATACCCGTCGAACCTGTGACTTCTTTGTACCCATAGACATAAGCACTGCGATATCGCGAGTTTTCTCCATCACCATCATGGTCAGCGAAATCAAAATGTTGAGGGCTGCCACAAAAACGATCAGGCCGATGGTAATGAACGTTACCAAACGCTCTAAGCGTAATGCGCGGAAGAGTGCTTTGTTCTGTTCCATCCAGTTGCTGGTCATAAATCCTTTGCCAGCAGCTTTCTCAAGCTCTTGGCCTACTTGCTGGGCTTTGTAGATGTCATCGATCTTGAACTGAATTGCGGCGATTTGATCTCCCAATCCGAATAATCGTTGTGTATCCCAGAGCCGAGTGAAGGCCCAGGAGCTGTCGTAATCATAAAATCCAGAATTGAAAACCCCGGCTACACGAAAACGAACGTACTTTGGAACTAATCCAAAAGGAGTGAGTTCGCCCTGCGGGCTGGTTACCAGAACGACCGACCCCACTGTTGCGCCAAGTGAGTCGGCCATGTCTTTACCAATGATGATAGGGGGCATCGCCGCAACCCGGTCTTCAACTCCCTGGAGAGAACTTGGTGATTCGATCTGTGTAGAGCGGGCACCCTCGTCCGCTTGTTTCTGATTGCGATGCGATTCTGCCTCTCCTTGATCGGTTTGAGTTGAGCCGGTACGATTAGATTCTGCTGCAGAGTTGTCTTCCAAAGCTTCAGCCGATCCTACCTTCACGCTATTCAATAGGTCGCTGACTTGGCGCTCATAAGCAGGGATCATTCCTTTCAACACTGCGCCTCGTGCGCGAGGGCCCTGGGAGATAAGCACTTGTTCGTAAATTGTTGGCGCAGCGGCAACGACGTGAGGCTCTTTCGCGAGGCGATCCATAAGAGGACGCCAATTTTTTATTCCGTCATCTTCCACTCGCAGCAAGTTGATGTGAGAAGAAGACCCGAGTAATCGATCCTGCAAGTCCTGGCGAAATCCATTGTTGATGGCAAGCGCGACGACTAGGGCCGCAACCCCAGCCGCGACTCCTGCGATAGAGATACCGGTGATGACGCCAATAAAAGCCTGGCGGCGTTTAGCGCGAAGATAACGGGAAGCAATGAAAAGTTCGAAGCGCATGAGGAAAAGCTATCAGCAGTAGCACCTGGCTTTCAGCCAAACTGGATTATAGCGGTCGATGCGCCTTAAGCGTTGCAAGGTCAGGTTCAGAATCCACGCTTTATCGTCGGCCTCGAAATATTACTACGCCTTCAACCCGATTTCGGCGAGCCTCTTTGCGAGAAACCTTCGTTCCGCCTCGTTTGTGACCAGCGAAAGAGCCCGCCGATACGCGTCGGCTGCCTCGGACCATCGCTCGAGTCGCCGCAATAAATCCCCTTGAGCCGCCGGTAATAGGTGATAGCCGCGAAGCTCCCCTCTCGCTTCAAGTTCACTAAGCAAGCGGAGACCCTCCGCTGGGCCTTCGTCCATTGCCACAGCCACCGCCCGATTAAGTTCCACCACGGGGGACGGTTGCAATCGCAGCAATACGTCATAAAGCCTTGCAATCTGCGTCCAGTCTGTCACTTCGGCGTTACTGGCTTGCGCGTGCAGGGCGGCGATCGCTGCCTGCACAGAATAAGGACCTACTGGCGCGCTGCTTAACGCAGATTCCACCAGCGCGATTCCCTGAGCAATCTGTTCCAGGTTCCAACTCCTCCGATCCTGCTCTTCAAGTAGCAGAACTTCTCCGTTCGCTGCGAGTCGGGCATCACGACGCGAATCGTGGAGAAGCATCAGCGCGAGCAGGCCTTGAGCTTCAGATTCTTTGGGCAATAATTCGCAAATCAGCCGGCCTAGGCGGATCGCCTCTGCGCAGAGTTCGCGTCGAATCAAGACATCGCCGGATGCTGCGTTGTAGCCTTCGTTGAAGACGAGATACACAACAAGCATGACCGCTGAAAGCCGTTCGGGTAAATCTTCTCTTGGCGGAATACGGTATGGAATCTTGGCGTCGCGTATCTTCTGCTTCGCGCGTACCAGACGTTGTGCCATCGTCGGTACTGGCGCTAGAAATGCTTTGGCAATCTCTTCAGTGGTCAGTCCGCACAGCGTACGCAAAGTAAGGGCGACTTGGGCCTCGATACTCAGTGCCGGATGGCAGCAGGTGAAGATCAAGCGCAACCGGTCGTCGCTCAACATAGAATCTTCTGCCTGATCCGAATCGGCAGCTTGCGAATCCCCAACTTGCGAATGAGCGATTTGAGACTCGACGACGAGCTGCTCCCGCAAACTGTCGAGTCTCTGCAACTCTTCACGTTTATTTTCAAAACGCGCGCGACGCCGCAGCAAATCAACCGCCTTATTGCGTGCCGTGGAAACCAGCCATGCGCGTGGATTTGCCGGAAGGCCCTGCGCGGGCCATCGCTCAACAGCCGTCGCAAAAGCTTCTTGCATCGCTTCCTCGGCCAGATCAAAGCTGCCGAGGAGCCGGATCAGCGTAGCCAGAATCCTGCCCGACTCCTCGCGATAGATTTGCTCGACGTTCACCGGTTCCCCTTTGTAGAGAGTACCCGGTGAGTCGCGATCAGACAAAGTTGTGGTCACACCAGACTGGGAATGTTGACCGGAACAATCGGTCTCACTTCTATTGAACCAAAACGCGCTCCGGGAATCCGCGCAGCGATCCCGATAGCCTCATCCAAATCTTTGGCTTCAACCAGGAAGTATCCTGCTAGTTGTTCTTTGGTCTCCGCGAATGGGCCATCGACTACCAATCGCTTGCCATCCCGGACACGCACGGTTGTTGCTTTCGAGGTGAGATCCAGACGATTACCGCCCTTGTACTGCCCACTGCTGGCGATGCCCTTGGTGAAATCCATGTATTCGCCAGTGATCTTGCCGCGTTCGGCTTCCGTTTGTTTTTCAAAATTGTTCTCGTTGGTATAGATAAGCAGCAGATATTGCATTTTGTTTAGGCCTCCTTGCCTGTACTACTGGTTAGTCGAACAATCTCCCGAAAATTCGACAACGAGGAGCGAAATTAATTTTTGGGTGGCTATTTAGGCGTTTTGGCAGGAACGAAGCTGTATCCTCTCAAATTCTTGGCAGAGCCGCGGGTACCTTTTGCCGATATCTACGATACTCCTCCCCAAAGCGCTGCTCTAACTCTGCATCTTCCATGCGGATCATGACTGCCCCAGTCACAACCGCAAATGCGGTTAAGCCATAACAGACCAGCAATCCTGTTCCGATGCTCCAGGCCAGCATTTCGCAAAAATGAGCCAGATAGATCGGATGACGTACCCGGCTACGAATTCCTGATGTAACCAGCCGCTGTTCGTGGTGACCGGACAAGATTTCAGGGAGTCCGCCAAGCTGTTTGGCGCTGAACCCTGCACCAGAGAGCTTATAGATTGTGATTCCTGCTGCAAACAGAGCGGCTGCGGGAAGCCAACTCCAGGCGGTGTTATAGAACGAAATACTTCGCCAAGTGGCGGTGATCAGGCTGACAACGATCCACATAACGATCCAGAGCGGCAACAGGAAGCGATATGGGGATCGCGAACGAGATCGCCAATAGTTCACATGAGGATGGATGAGCAGCCAAAAAGATGGAATGGTGGAATAAACAATGCAGGCAAGCCAGCCAAAGGAATGTAAAAATTGAATCATTGGAGTGCGTGTTGCTGCTCGTTACGCAGACTGGACAGCCGAGGGCGGCTGTCCCTGCGTGGCCCAAATGAAGAGCTACTTTCCACGAATCACTGTTTTTGCCGAGTTCATATTGTCGTAGCGGTCATAAACCCGCACTACAACCACATGTTCAAGCTGCATGGCAGGCAAATTCTTCTCGGCTGTCGGGTTTGAAGTTGGGGCAGCCGGATCAAGTTCCCTGGGCAAAGCCGCCTGAAAATCATAGCTCTCGGTTTTGGAATCCGAGAGTTGGCCTGTGGGCTCAACAAACTGCCAGTCGCCTGCATCTACGGAATATTCAGCGCGTTTGATGGACGAAAAACTATCGGATGCGCGGAATGCTACATGGATTTGGCCGTGTTCTGCTGAGGCTTTCAGATTTTCGATTTGCGGTGGGGTGGTGTCCACTTCGAATCTTGCGCTTTCTCTTTCAGCAGTTAAAGCCTCATTCGGAGAATGCGACAGTGCATCCGATGCGATGACCTTCATCGTATATCCGCCATCCGGAACTAGTGATGCATCGAAGGAATAAAATTTATCCGTGATGTTGTCTTTGAGCAGCAGCCAACGCTGCTCGCCGTCGCCACGATAGTAGAGCGAATAAACCATCTGATCGTCGTTTTCGTCATGAACGGCCCACTTGACTCCAATGGAATTGCGGTCGTGCGTGGTGGGAGGAGGCACATCGAAGTGCGGCTGGTTGCCTCCAACACTTCCACCCGCATCTCCAGTAGGCGGCTTAGGAAGCGATTGGTAACGCGTGCCTACCTGAACTGTTACATCGTCGAAGTCTGGCGCGACATTCTTTGGCAGATAATTCAGGGTGACACTGTCCAGTTGGGGCTCGGGATTGCCTGATTTCAATACGGCTTTCCATTGCACAAATCTTGCCGGCGGAGCGCCAATTTCCGCATCCTTTTGCGAGTCAATTTTCCCCCATGGACTCCAGTTGCGGTCGGGATTGTCTACGTTGCCGCTGCGGGCAAACAGCTCGATATTTCCGGCACCACGAAATTCGGCCCGGCCCCAACGAGAAAAAATGTGAGCGTCGAAAATGTCGCTCTCGTAGGTGCCTTCGGGAGAGGCCGCTGCTCCTAGCAGGAAAATCTTTCCTAAATTGCTGGTCGCAGCGTAAAGGTCCCCCTTCGGCGCATTTGCAAACGCAGTCACTTGGCTTGCCGTGGTTTTCAATAGGTCGGTGTATACATCTTCGCCTTCGATCGAGAAAATATGCCCTTTGTTACCGGTTCCGACAAGAAGACGATTGTGTTCGTCGAATATGAGCGCGTATGCGAGATCTTCATGAGAGCTCCAGATACGGCTCGGTGCGCCATCGGGCGAAATGCGGTAGACTTCCGATCCTCCGGCGGCATTTGCCCCTGTTCCCGGAAAGCTACTCATGATTAAAGGCGCACTGGGAGCCGAGTTAGACGGACTCCCAGGTTTTTCTCCGCCTCCAGTTCCTTGTGATGGCACGGCAATTTGAATTGCAGGAAAGTTAGAGCCGCTAGTCGAATGCTTTTCACCCACTCCCGCGGCATAAATATTTCCGGTTTTGTCGATAGCTAAAGCCGTGATCTCTTTCTTGGGTGCGCTGTAAAGAACGAAGCCCTCTCCTTTTGGCGTAATGCGATAAATCAAACCGCTTCCGTCAGAACCTGCAATCAAATTGCCTTTTGCATCAAGAGCAAGCGTGCGGATGTGAGCTTCGTCACTCTTGAAGAACAAGGAATGATTGCCGTCTGAAGTTATGCGGAAGATTTCTCCGTGGTCGCCCGTTGCCACGAACAAATTCCCAGCGCTGTCGAGCAGAAGATCCCAAATATATTTTGTGCCAGGATCGAAATAAACCGAGGAAGTCCAGCCGAAAGTCTCGAGGGATTTTGTCTTATCAGGTAAGTCTTTGCCAGGTTTCGACGGACCGCTGGCATGATTTTCGAGCTTGTAAACTTTGCCATCTGGATTGGTAGCTGCATAAATCACACCCCTTGAATCAATAACCAGGGATTGCACTTGCAATTCCTGGGGCTGGAAAATGACATCCGTTTTACCGTCTGCGGTTATTCGGTAGACGCGGGCAGGGGCGCCGGTTGCAGCATAGAGCGTGCCGCTTGCATCTGCAACGATTGACCAAATGTAAGTCGACGGAGTGGTGGTTAGGGACTTAAACGCGGGTGCAAGTTCGAGTCCTCCTCGACTGCGAATCGCAACCCCGTCCATTGTGCCTTTGGCGAGTTCGTCAAATTTGGATTGCTCCCACGTGCGAGTGCCTTCCCCAAGTGCTACGCCAGAAAAAAGAAACAGACTGGAAAAAACAATTAATAACTTAACTG
The DNA here is from genome assembly GCA_035651835.1 of Terriglobales bacterium. GTDB lineage: Bacteria > Acidobacteriota > Terriglobia > Terriglobales > Acidobacteriaceae > JAOAPG01. Next base: position 44,568 of record DASRFC010000065.1, on the reverse strand, counting down.
CGCGGATTTGCAATTTATACCTCGAAGAATTCGGGAAAAGCTCAGGTTATCACCAACAAGGTCGGAGAGGTTCACGCGCTCAATTGCTTACTTAATCGTGATCGTCAACATCTGCGCGCCGGCAACTACATAGTTCAAAGGCGTGGTTGCCGATTCGCTAACTGAGGACTCGCCCAGCACGGCCATTTCCTGGGTGCCGCGCATACCGTCCATTACATTCATTACCGAGAGAGGCAGGCTGGGCATCACCTTGTCTGCCACCATTACTTCCGGATCAGCTTCCAGCAGGGAAACGTAAACGCGATTATTCACATGCTGCTTGTTTAGGACAGAAATGGTTGACGACAGATCAAGTCTCGATCCAAAAGCCGGCGAAACGTGGCGGAAACGATCCAGTGTATCGCCATCACTGACCAAAATGTGCAGAGTCCCTTTTGGAGCGGAAGTGGGAATATGAATCGGAACGTGTTCCACCATTCCACCACCGCGATAAGGACGTAACATTACTTCCACGCTGACGTCATCCCCGGGGCGGGCTTCTGTTACATCGGTCCGTGCGCTTTCGAGGCGCGCCCAGTGGCGTTCGCGAGAAATATCGAAGTCAAGTTTCACGCCTTGAACTGTCGGGACACTGTATGGATTTTCGTAAATCCGGCTAAACCGCTCGCCGATGGCCATGGATGCCAGCGCGGCGGCTGGTTGTCCGCCATCCGCAGCAGAGAACATGTTTTGCAACGTGACATCAGGGAAGCCGTTTACGCTGATACTGCCATTCATCTGATAAGTCACTTCTTCCCCGTACTCATTCATGCCATGGAGCGCGTTGAAGACAGTGGCCATCATCGCGACTGGGCTCAGGCGGGGATTGTTGAGCATCTCGTAATGAAATTCTTTCGGCGAAGGGCCACCATGGATGGTTAGCGTGACCGGGATCATCTCCGGCTTCTTGCCAAACTCTCCCATGATCCCGGTGTGACGATCCTGCACAAACGAGCCGACGGCTTCGGTGGCATTCACAATTTTAAAGGCGTTGAGTGGCGACGGAAGCGTTGCCAGCACATTGGCTTTTGTCATCGGCAAATCCACTGCGCCAAATTGCAGCAGGGGATGACCGCAAGCCAGTAAATGATTCGCGTCCATGTAGGTCACTGTGCAAGTTGCGGTTATGTCCATGTCGCCGCGAACCAACACTGCACTTACCGCCGAACCAGGCTCCAGAGGCTCAGGCTGCTTTGCATCACTCACGGAACCGACACCCATGACGGGCACAATTCCTGCGGAAGCGAACTGGGGAGCAAAGCGCTGGATACTATCTTCTGTAAATCCATTAAATACCAGTGGAGTTTCAATAGGCTTCAGATAATTGGCAAAATTTTGTACCGGAACATTCGAAACGCCGGGGCCGGATGTTTTGCTGGTGCCATTCGGGGAGGCCTTCGCTTCGATCGGTTCGGAAGCTGGCGTCGTGTCCAATGCATTAATCTCGAGCATTTGAGCAATTGGAGTAACGCCGGCAATGGGCTCCTTGGAAAACTCTCCGATTCGGAACGCGAGCGCACCCGCCAGTTTGCCCTCTAAATAAACCGGGCTGCCACTCATCCCAGCGACGACGCCTGTGTACTGGGCCTTATCGCCACCGAGCCTGACGAGAATAATGTCGCCCTTAGGACCATTGGCATTTTTAAGGATACCAAGGACTTCCACGTCCATTGATTCTGGCTTAGTCCCTTGGAAGACGGTATAAGCTACACCTTTCATTCCGGCGTGAATCTGGCTAACGGGAATGGTGTCCGTTTTCTTTAAATTTGCAGGCTGAAGGGTTTGAGCCTGGAGGTAAAAGCAGAGTACAAATAGGCAGGCAATTGCCAACGCGAGAACTGCTCGTCTCATGAATATTCCCCGGAGGACCGCCAACTGGTCCTCACATACAAAAAATTACACTTCGCGTTCTATTCACTTGCTGGTAGGAGAGGGCAACTAACAAACATCCCAATTGCGAAACAGTGCGTCTATACTAGCATAGGGTTTTCTGAGGAGATCCATGTTTTTCAATAGCTTTCTGAGGACGATAGGGCGTGCCCAATGGTTTCTGCTTTCTTTCCTAAGCTTTGGGTTGGTTCTGTTCGTCCTGGCGCCGCTAACCCTGGCACAGGAGCAGTCGTCCCAACCCTCTACCACGAATGGGCAGCAAACCGAAACACCACCTGACGCAGGCGGACCACAGAACGATGTTGGCCCGTATGCAATTCCTAAGAAGAAGGATGAACCGCCGCCACCGCCACCTCCCGAGAGGCCAAAGAAAGTCGAGGGCTTGCCGGATTATTCGCTCCATGTCGATGTACCGCTGGTAAACGTAGACGTCATGGTGACCACGAAAGACGGTCAGTTTATATCGAGTTTGAAAAAAGACAATTTCCGGATTTCTGAAGACGGTGTACCGCAAACCATCAGCAATTTTACCGTTTCGGAAGCGCCCATTACCGCAGTGCTCCTGGTGGAGTTTGCTTCGACAAACTATTACTTCATGGTAGACGCGCTGAATGCTTCCTATGCGTTTGCAAATACCCTGAAAAAAGACGATTGGGTCGCGGTTGTTTCTTACGATATGAAGCCGCATGTGCTTGCCGACTTCACGCAAAATAAGCAGGAAGTTGTTGGTGCTCTGAACCAATTGCGTATCCCGACTTTCGCGGAAACTAATTTATTTGACGCTCTGTATGACACGCTTGACCGAATGGATCGCATCCAGGGTCATAAGTACATCATCCTGGTGAGCACCGGCGTGGATACCTTTAGCAAGTTAAATCTCGATCAGATAACGAAGAAAATTAAAACCACCAAAGATGTCACAATTTTCCCCATCAGCGTTGGCTGGATTGCACGCGAGCGAGCCGAAGCGCGAGGCGGAGCAGCTTATCATGGCATGGGAATTCCAGTCGGGCAAATGGATTACTTACAGGCCGATAACGAAATGCAGACTTTTGCGCGATTGACTGGCGGCCGCTTTTATCAGCCTCGATTTATAGGCGATATGGTGGATGCATTTCACGACATCGCCGGAGATATTCGCAACCAGTACGCCATTACGTATCGTCCCACTAACTCCAAGTTAGATGGCACGTATCGCAAATTAAAAGTGGATGTGATCGCGCCCGACGGTGGACAGCTCAAAGTAAAAGACCAGCATGGCAAGGATGTGAAATACCAAGTAATCGCGCGGGAAGGCTATACGGCAAAGCACACAGTCGACTGACGCCTATCCTGACTTCTGCGCTAGTGAACATGTGCGACGCGATCCAACAAGAATAGAACGCCTACGCCCAGAAAAACTACGAGTGCCATTCCGATCCCCGGTTCGCGATTCACTTCCGGGATGAGATCCGAAGCTGCCACATAAATTGTCACCCCAGCAGATATGGGTAGACCAAAACCTACCTGCTGTCGCAGAACTGCCATAGTCAGAACGCCGGCAAATGTAGCTGCTCCCAACAATACCGAGGCTCCCCAAGCGTTACGGCGGCTTTGGCCGCTTGCCAGCATCACTGAAGCAATGGTGAATCCTTCTGGAATTTTATGCAGGAAAATTGCCAAAAAGATGATCCATCCCAGCCAGTTGGAAACCATGAAGCCGGATGCAATCGCAATTCCGTCAAAAAAAGTGTGGATAATAAGCCCAAGTAAGACCGAGTATCCCTTATGGGTATGAACGAATTCCGCTTCGTGCGTCTCTTCTCCGAAATGAAAATGCGGCGCTAACGTATGTTCGAAAAAGTGAATAAGCAGGTAGCCGACCAGCACCAGGAATGCCGCGCTTTTGCCACGTAATTCCAGGCTGGCGGGGAAAATTTCAATGATCGCAGTCGCCAGCATAAAGCCTGCACCTAGGGCTACGAAGTACTTTAAGTAAGCGTGTCCCCAATGCTTCTGGACGATTATGGCGCCGCCGAAAATATTAGCAGCGGCGGCAGTCAGGCCTAAAAGAAGACTGAGGAGAACAGGATGCATGTGTGTCGAGGATGATATCAGCTGCGGTTCTTAGGGTGCGGATCTCGATGAAGTTTCATGCACAAGTGGAGTTTTATCCGCTATGCCGGATATGCATCACATCGCCGTCTTTCACGATGTAGTCCTTGCCCTCAAGGCGCAAAATCCCCTTCGCTCGCGCGTTCGCTTCCGATCCTGCCTCGAGCAGTTGATTCCATGCGATAGTTTCTGCACGGATAAAATGCTTTTCCAGATCGGAATGAATTGCTCCGGCAGCTTCTACGGCTCTCGTATTGACGGGAATCGTCCAGGCGCGGCATTCGTCTTCGCCGATGGTTAAAAACGAAACGAGTCCCAGTAGAGCATAAGTAGTGCGGATCAGCCGGGATAAGCCGCTCTCCTTTAATCCGTAACTGGATAGAAACTCGGCTGCATCAGAATCGCTCATTTCCGCGAGCTCGGCTTCCACCTTGCCGCAAATTGCGGTGGCGCCGGCGTTCGGGCGTGAGGCTACTTCTGTCAAATTATATTTAGCGACTGCCTCATCGAGTTCTTTGCCGAGTTCCGTACTCTCGCCAATGTTGAGCACATAAAGAATGGGCTTCTCGCTCAGGAACATGAAACCGCGCAGACGCTTCTTGTCTTCAGGAGTCATTTCCATTTCGCGCAATGGACGCTCGGTTTCGACGTGAACCTTTGCACGCTTCAGAAGGTCGAATTCCTTTTCGAGATCCGGAGTCCGCATCTTCTTCAGATCTTTTTCCACGCGTTCCAGCCGCTTCTCGATTTGTCCGAGATCGCTGACCATGAGATCGAATTCTACGTTCTTGATATCGCGCAAGGGATCGATGGAACCGACATGCGGAATGGACGGATCATCGAAAGCCCGCACTACGTGGGCAAGTGCGTCCACATTGCGCAGGTGGCCGATGTAGCCGCTTTCCTTAAGCGCGTCCTGGCCAATGGCGCCTACATCCACGTATTCGACAGACGCATGAGTCAGCTTTTTGGGGTTGTAAACCGCTGCCAAGCGATCGAGGCGGTCGTCGGGAACTTTGGCCACTCCGACGTGAGCTTCACGCGGATTGGAGTACGCCTGCTCCGACAAATTTGCCTTGGTAAGAATACGGAAGAGAGATGTCTTGCCTACCTGTGGCAGGCCAATAATGCCAGTTTTCATAGGGACAAAGGATAAAGCGAAGAATAAATATAGGAAGAATAAATGATAACAGGCGTATTACGCCTGTGCCTTAGAGGTTAAATAAACCAGGACTAGTCCGAGCAGTAATACGGCACTCTCGACCCGGGTCGACCAGACGTGCAATATGTCGAATTGCACGCGAGCTGGGTTGCTAGCTGGTACCAGATCTATCTCCGCCGGAAGCGAGGCGCGAATCGCGTCCATGTGAGGAATAATGCTGAACTGTGAAATTAACGTCAGTACAAGCATTAATAAGATGAACAAGTGCTGGGCCGAAACCGCGTTCGTCGTTCCAGCGCTAAATCGGTTGTAGATCAACGAGCAGACAAGAAAAACGACGCCGGAGACAATACCCATCCAGTGCAGAGCAGTAAGGCAACGGCCAACCAATGCTCCCGCGAGTTGTCTGCTGGGCAGCGTAGTAAATGCGGTTTGCGCGACTACGGGAAAAAAGATGAGGCCACCGATCCAGACAACCAGCGCAACCAGCATGAGATAGCGAAGAAACGACATCAAACTATTATGCTGCTTTGTTAGGTTGAATTCCAGGGCGCTCCAGATTGACCGAAATTCCAGAAAAATTAGAGTGGGACGGGGACGCTCTGAGCAATTTCCTGCATGACGTGCTCTGCTTGCTCAGACTTTTTGATGCTGGAATTTGAAGAAGAAAGCCCGCTTACCACAACGCGGTGCGCGAATACTGGGACCACCAACGGTTTGAAATCTTCAGGAATGCAAAATGTGCGGCCATCCACAAACGCCATGGCCTGCGCAGCACGATAGAGCATCTGCGATCCTCGAGGTGAAACTCCCAGCGAGAGCTGTTCGGATTCTCTCGTCTTCTTCACAAGTGCCAGCGCATAGGTCACCAATGATTCCTCTACGCGTACCTGCGTAACTGCGTTCTGCATCTCAATCACATCAGCCCCGCTGAGCACAGGCCGCATATGTTCAAGCTTTGCCGTACCGGCTTCGGCTCTTAATATCTCGCGTTCGGCGTTGCTGTCCGGGTACCCCATTTGCACTCGCATCAGAAAACGATCAAGCTGCGATTCAGGCAACGGATACGTTCCATGATGTTCGACCGGATTTTGCGTGGCGATTACAAGAAACGGTTGTGGAAGCGGATGGGAATGGGAATCGACTGTAATCTGCCCCTCATTCATAGCTTCAAGTAATGCCGATTGTGTCTTGGGAGTGGTTCTATTAATTTCGTCCGCCAAAAGAATGTTGGTAAAAATTGGGCCAGGCTTGAATTCGAATTGTTGTTCAAGCGCGGAGTAGATGGAAATTCCGAGAATGTCCGATGGCAGCATGTCACTGGTGAACTGCACCCGTTGAAAGCTGCAATCGAGCGCCCGCGCAAGTGCTTGAGCCAGAGTCGTTTTACCCACCCCTGGGACCCCTTCGATCAGCAAGTGTCCGCGGGCCAATATTGAAACCAGAGCAAGGCGGATGACATCGTCTTTGCCGCGGATTACTTTGCGCAGCGCGTTTTCAAGCTGAGCGGCGCGGGATGAGGCAATCGATGCGGTTTCAGGCGACATCGTTCATAGGTCCGGTATTAGAGGTGTTAAAGCGATTCTACAATGAAGAACGAAGCAGTCGTGGTTACTTGCGTCACAAAGAAGCTCTCAGCCTTTAGCTATCAGTTTTCAACCAAACTTACGGTGCTTCCGCTTTTACTGATGGCTGATAGCTCTTACTGCATGAACTCCGCTGGCCTTCCAGTTAGCCGCTCAATTCGTTTAGCAATCGGCGGATGGGTTGAGAAGAGACTTCCGAAATTCATCCCAAGGAACGGTTGAATAATGAAGAGATGTGCAGTCGACGGTGTTGCCTGCATTGGCAATCGCCGCGAATACGCATCGAGTTTGGATAATGCACTAGCCAGAGCGTAAGGATTGCCCGTAAAGTGAGCCCCGGTTGCATCGGCTTGATATTCACGTGATCGAGAAACTGCTAACTGAATCAGCATGGCTGCAATCGGAGCGAGTATCAACATCAGTAAAGCTCCAATGCCTCCACCTCGCCGGTCGTCACGGTCCTGCATCCCGCCGAAAAAGAATCCGAAGCGGGAAATAAAAGTTATGGCGCCTGCAATCGTTGCAGCGATAGAGCTGATGAGGATATCGCGATTATTCACATGTCCGAGTTCGTGGGCGAGCACTCCTTCGAGTTCTTCGTCGTTCAAAAGGTTGAGAATGCCCTGCGTCATGGCCACCGAAGCATGTTGCGGGTTTCGCCCCGTGGCAAAAGCGTTCGGGGAGTCTGTTGGAATTACATACAGCTTTGGCATCGGAATGCCAATTTTTTGCGTCAGGCGCTCCACTACCTGGTAGGCTCGCGGTAGTTCCTCGCGTGTAACCGGACGGGCGCGGTAAGTGGCGAGAGCAATTTTGTCGGAAAAAAAGTAAGCCACGAAGTTGGTACCGGCAGCAATTACCAGGGCCAACAACATGCCATTTTGACCGCCAAAAAAACGGCCGATTGCCATAAGCAAAAGAGTCAGAGCGGTTAGAAGAAATGCGGTCTTGAATGTGTTTCCCATAAACTTCTCTGGATATTAGATGACTTACAGGAGTAGTAGATTCATTGCCGCAAATTGGTAACGGGCAAACACCAGTACAAACAAAATGCAAAGCTGGCGTGAGCCCGTCAGGCTTGGGACTCAACTGCTCTTTACTGATACCCGCTTGAGCGCCCGCTCCAATGTCTGGTCCAGCGCGGCTTTCGCTTTCTCGTATTCTGGCTGCGAGATTCCGCCTTGCTTGTGCTCGATCTCTAATTGAAATAGCTCATCTTTCAGCGCTTCAAGAAGGATATTGGAGGAGCCCCCACGAGCTGCAGCCGGCGTTCTCCGGACATCTGTCAGCTCCTCATCAGAGTCGAAGTCGCGAGCCGCTTGGGTCTTAGACCGGCTCGCAATGTAAGCGGCACCCGCCGCGAGCAAAACTGCAAAACCACCAAGAATGGGCCAACGATATTTTTCGAGTGGATCAGGCGCATCGCTGGGCGGCCCGAGTCCTCCACCAGGACGCGAATCACGCCCTTGCGGCGCGCTGGCCTGCTCTCCTCCTACGGGCGACGGAGTTCCTTCCGCATCATCTTTTGCTTCCGCCAAAGTGCCCGTACCCGCGATCTTGAAACCGAGAGGTTGGCCGACTTGCGTTTTAGAAATGACTTCGACAATCGCATCCGACTGCCGAGGATCCTGCATAGGTTGAAATGCGGCATCCGGATCCGCGGTGAATTGCATCGACTTTGGCAGCATCACAACAAAATGTTGAGTGCCATACAACGGCTTCGGATCAATGCTGAGCTGTCCACTGTAAGGCAGGTGATACACAACTTGAAACTGAGTTTCTCCCGGCCGCAACGGGAAATTAAATGCGTAACGATTTTTTTCTTTTTCCGGAATGGCGGGTGAATTGATCGGCTGGCCATTCGCCGTCATCGCCATAGTCTGATCGATCTGCGAACCTTCAGGAAGATAGAACTCGAGGTTCTGTTCGCTGGCTTGTGTACGCGGCGGATTAGATGGGTTGTTCACAGCGAAGAGCCGTATGCCTTGCAGCTGGTTTCCTTGTGCCTGAAAACGCATCACGTCGGCGGTCACACTCACTCCTGCGATCTTCTTAGCGACGTCGTAAACTTCGACTTCGACCGAAGTGGTTCCGGGAGGAGCCATGCGGTGATACGTCACTCCTTGATGAATCGCGCGAATCAAGTGAGGCGTTTTGGCGTCGGCATCATTAAGGGTGAAACTGAATGCGCCTTTGGCATCGGCTTTGGTGTGCCCAGCCTCTTCCATGCCTTGCGCCAGCTTAATAAGAATTACTTCGTCGCCCGCACCCGGCTTATGGGTAGTGGCATTCGTCACCGTTCCCGTAAGAGTCTCGGCGGATGCGGCACTCACACTCATGCTGAGCGATAGAATCGATAAGAAAAGAACGGCTACTGCCCATCTTTTCCGCGTAGCATAGTTCGTCTTGCGCCCCATCGCATTCATGAATAATTTCAAACTCTGGCTCCCTTATTCTTGCGGAGCATCGGTTGCGCAGCTGCCGGAGCATGCTCCAGGCGGTCGATTTCTGCAAGCACTCCAGCCGCTTCTTCTTCTAATGACGTTTTCATAGAGAGATAATCGCTCTCGGGAAACTTGCCCGCTTTATATTCGAAATTAAGGTCGCGCAGATTTTCGTAAACTACTTCCTGACGCTCGCGCATATAAATCAACCGGGTTTTTGCAGGACCAAGGCGCAACGTGCCCGGAAGATAAAAAACATAAACTAGGGTGGCGAGAGTAACGAAGATGCAGGTAAGCAAAGCCACGCTCATATTTCGGTTTCCTTTCTGGCTTGAGCGCGAAAGTAATCGAGCTCCGCTCCATGGACCGGAGGAACTGCATCCGCCCTTAAAGTCAACGGACGTTTCTTCCAGGTGTGCACGATCACAACCACTGTCGCCAATCCAAGTACCAGCGTCAGATATGGCATAATCCACGCGACTCGGTTAAATCCAGTCGCGGTGGGCGCCGCCAAAACGGTAGTCCCATATTTCTGCACAAACCATTGCAGCGTCAAATCGTCATTGTCGCCCTTATCTACGGCAGCGACGAGTTCATCACGCATGCGATCGGAGTAAGTGCAGCCGACATGATTGCATTCCAGCAGAATCTGGTTGCATCCGCATACGCACATCAATCGATGACCCAGATCGTTGACCCGAGCCGGCTCGTCGCCCGCTCCAAGGAAACCGAAGAGAACGAATAGAACAAGGCTAAGCTGCCCTAGGCGTTTCAAAAGATATGCCGCCAAAGCAGGGTGGTGTTTCAACGGCTTGCTCCCACAGGTTCCGTTTGCAAGCGAGCGGGAGCGGCAACTCGCAAGGCTACGGTGCTCGGAATCAAGCCGATAACAGTGCCGACAATCATGATCCATACCCCAATCCAAATCCACATCACCAGCGGATTGAGGTGCACCTTGATAATGGGACGTCCGGTATCGGGATTCTGACCTTCGTAAACTACATAGAGATCTTCTTTCAAAGTCGAACGATTCGCGACCATGGTGGAAGTCTGCTGGCTGGCTTTGTAGAAGCGGCGTTCCGGAGTGAGCGTCGCGATCTGCTTTCCTCCCTTGAAAACATCCATGACGGCCCATTCGCTGCCGTAGTTTGGATTATCATCTTGCGTGTAGGATCGGCATACCAGCGTGTATGCTCCGATACTCATCTTGTCGCCGTAGGCCATTTCCTTTTCTTTGTCCTGATTAAAGGCCGAACCGGCGAAGCCAATCATGATTACGACCACTCCGAAGTGAACGATGTATCCACCATAGCGGCGTGTATTGCGGCGTGTTAACTGGACCATCGATGCGAACAAGTTTTGATTGGTCTTCTGCGATATCACTCGCCCGCCGCGAATAAACTCCGAAGCCACAGTAAATGCGACCAGCACCGAAAGCATGATGGTCATAAGCGAATAAAAATAGGACTGATCCTGCCACGGCTTCATGCCTAAAAGCACGACTAACGCGCCGACTGCCACCGCTCCGATGGCCGGCCATTTGAAATTCCGCTTCAGGCTCTCCCAGGAGGTTCTGCGCCAGGCGAGTAGTGGGCCGATTGCAGTCAGGAGTAGAAGAAGCAGCGCCACAGGTATGTTTACGCGATTAAAGAAAGGAGCGCCAACCGTAACTTTCGCCCCCTGCACCCATTCGGAAATCTTAGGAAAGAGCGTTCCCCAAAGAACCGTGAAGCACGCCACCAGCAATAGCAGATTGTTAAATAAGAAACTGGATTCACGCGAAATCAGCGATTCCAATTTATTTTCGCTGCGCAAATGATCGCGATTCTTCACATAAAAGAAAAGACACACTAAAAACGTAATCCCAAGAAAGATCACGAACCAGGTCCCAATCGAAGATTGCGCGAACGCATGTACCGAACTCACCAGACCACTTCGAGTGAGCAGCGTGCCAAAAACGGTTAGCATGAAGGTGGAAAAAATAAGCCACACATTCCAGGTCTTCATCATGCCGCGTTTTTCTTGCATCATGACCGAATGCAGAAAGGCGGTGCCGGTCAACCAAGGCATCAGCGAGGCGTTCTCGACTGGATCCCACGCCCAATAGCCTCCCCAACCCAGCACCGAGTAAGCCCAATGTGCACCGAGAAAGACGCCGCAGGTTAGAAACCCCCAAGTGACCATGGTCCAGCGGCGTGTGATCGCAATCCACTTCTCCCCGGGATATCGCATAATCAGCGCGCCCAATGCAAAAGCAAATGGAATCGTGAATCCCACGTAGCCTAGATAAAGCATGGGAGGATGAATGACCATCTCCGGATATTGCAGCAGCGGATTTAACCCCGCGCCGTCCGCAGGAGATGAGCCTTGCAGAATGGCAAACGGAGGAGCCGCGAAGTTCAGCACCGAGAGAAAGAAAAGTTGAACACCAGCGATGACCATTGAGGCATGAGCAAACAGGCGGCTGTCCGTCTTATAGCGCAGTCTTAGAACCAGTCCATACGCCCCCAACAGTAAAGACCAGAACAGGAGTGAGCCTTCCTGTCCCGACCAGAGCATGGCGAATTTGTAAGGTCCGGGCAGGTCGCGGTTGCTGTGATGAAAAATATAAGCAATGGAAAAATCGTTGGAGAAAGCCGCTATCATTAATACAACGGCGGCCAGCAACACCAACGCAAAAGTAGCGATGCCGGCGCGGCGTGCAGTTTCGCCTATTCGTTCCGACCCCGGGCCCTTGCGGACCAAAGCCAGAATTCCAGCTAGAAATGAATATCCACTCAAGGCGAGGGCGAGAAGGAGTACAAAACTGCCGATCAATGACATGGAATCCTGCTTATCTTTATTAAATCAGAAATACGAGCAGATCAGAAACAATCGCATTAGTAACACCGGGTAGCTGGGACGCATTTTGGCGTGCTAAGACGGTGCAATGTTTAAGCGAGCATTTTACGCGATTGTAGAGGCAACCGCATGAGAACAGGAAACATTTTTGCTGTACCAAAGCCCGCCGCGCTAATGGAGTGTACTATAGAATTTGCACCCATCAGCTATGCTGGGCGGAGGAAACCTAAGCTCCATCCGCGCAGCACGCTGGATCAATAGGTTTTTAATTAGGCGCTTTGCTGATGGTGGTTGCGCGCCAGGATCTCACGTTCTGCTCGCAGCCAGTCTTCGTGCTCATAGCCGGCAACATATCCTCGTTCCGCGTAAAGCTCATATGCCCGCTGGCGGATTTTTTCTTCCAGATTATTTGTAGCAGAGTTGTTTGCAGATGAAGTGGTCCGGGCATTGTTCGTCGCGGAGGTCTCCGCAGTGGAGTTCCGCTTATTCGGGGAGACGGAACCTGCTTCCGGCATGGTTAGAACTTGCTTGTTGGAATTTGTAGTGCGGGGGGATTTCGCTTTTGCCATTTTTACATACTCCTTAAAATATATGCTGCGGTTCAGCCATAATCTCAAATCTAAGTTGGAGCCTATAGAAACCCAGCAGTGAACCGATTCAATCAGCCACACACGCTGACCGCCAATAACGCTGGTGCTTTTCTGTTATGGCTGAGATTTAATGATAACTCTGCCGAGCTGTGGATGTGTGACAAACCAATAAAAATTGTTGACGGGAAAATGCATTTTGTGCCGATTAGTACAAGTACGGATGGGTGCACGATTTTTAACGCACGAGGTTTCTTACCACATGAGAGTGGCCAAAGGGGATGCGATGCCTATTCTACTGTGACTGATTTCGCCAGATTTCTTGGCTGGTCCACATCACATCCCCTTCTTACCGCAATGTGATAGGCCAGCAACTGTAGCGGTACGATCTCTAAAATCGGAGATAACTCTTCGGCGGCTGCCGGAACGTAGAGCACATGGTCGGCGGCTTCTTTGATATCTTCATCGCCTTCGGTAGCGATGGCGATCACTCTGCCAGAACGGGCTTTCACTTCTTTTAGATTCGACATAGTCTTTTCGTAACGAATCATGGAAAGCTCATTTTTCGGATCGCGAGTTGCAATGATGACTACGGGCAGATTCTCATCGATTAGCGCGTTAGGGCCGTGCTTCATCTCTCCCGCCGGATATCCTTCAGCGTGAATGTAGGAAATTTCCTTCAGCTTAAGCGCGCCTTCTAGCGCGATCGGATAATGAATCCCGCGCCCTAAAAACAAGAAATCCTGAGCGCGAACATATAACTTAGCAAGGGCTTCGCACTCCTCATCGCGGGTGAGCAAATGCTCAATTTTGCCGGGAAGCCGCGTGAGCTCCTGCATTGCTTCTGCAGCGCGTTCTTTGCTTATGGCGCCGCGAACTTGCGCCAGGTAAAGAGCAAACAGATAAAGTGCTGTAAGTTGGGCGGTAAAAGCCTTTGTTGAAGCCACGCCGATTTCCGGTCCGGCGTGAGTGTAGATAGTTCCTGCTGCCTCCCGTGTGATCATTGCTCCGACCACATTACAGATGGCAAGTGTTTTCGATCCCTTGGATTTTGCTTCCCTTTGGGCAGCAATCGTGTCGGCGGTTTCGCCGGATTGCGAAATTACCAGGGTGATCGTATCTGCATCAACAATGGGATCACGGTAGCGCCACTCGCTAGCGTAATCGACTTCGACTGGAACGCGCGCCAGACTTTCGATCATGAACTTACCAGCTTGTCCCGCGTGCCAGCTCGTACCGCAAGCTTCGATATTGATCTTTTTCAGCGTTTTGAAATCGGCTTCTGATATCTGCATTTCATCGAGAAACACCTGACCTGTTTCCTGCGAGATACGACCCAACGTCGTATCGCGAACGGCACGAGGCTGCTCGTAAATTTCCTTAAGCATGAAATGCTTGAAGCCACCTTTTTCCGCCATGATTGGATCCCAAGTCACATGCTGTACTTGGCGGACGACAGGCGCGCCCTCGAAATCCGTGAGTTTCACCCCTTCCGGAGTAATTACTGCCAGATCGCCGTCGCCCAGAAAAAAAAGATCGCGAGTGTGATAAAGAATCGCCGGCACATCGGAAGCGACAAAATATTCGTCTTTGCCAAGCCCTATTACGGCAGGTGGGCCGTTGCGGGCAGCGACAATTTTGTTGGGCTCGTCTACTGCAATCACAGAAAGTGCAAAGACTCCCGTGAGCTGTTTGACTGTCTTGCGCACTGCCTCTTCGAGGGAAGGGCGGTTGCCATTGTTGTGCTTGAAGTAATAATTCTCGACAAGGTGGGCGATGACTTCTGTGTCGGTTTCTGTGGTGAACTTATGTCCTTCTTCGATCAGTTTTCTTTTTAATGTTACGTAGTTCTCAACGATCCCATTGTGAACCACGACGATCCGCCCAGAGCAATCGCGATGAGGATGGGCATTTTCCTCGCTCGGGCGTCCATGCGTGGCCCAGCGAGTGTGTCCGATGCCATAAGTACCATTGAGTGGATTAACGCGAATGACTTCTTCCAGATTTCGCAGCTTGCCCTCGGCTCGGCGAATTTGCAAGCCATCGCCATCGCCACAAACCGCAATGCCCGCTGAATCGTAGCCACGATATTCAAGTCGCCGTAGCCCTTCAATGATTACAGGCACAACACTTTTCTTGCCGACGTATCCTACAATGCCGCACATGTTGTTAACTCCAGGATCGGTGGGAAGGAACCGAGAAAGTATTTACTTGCCGGCAGATCGATTGTGGAATTGATCACATTCAAATCGTGCGAAGAAGATCGCGAACACTCAGCTACTCCTCAAGCGAGAAGCGAAAATCTTCGATCACAGGATTCGTAAGAACTTCGCGAGCGATGCGTCCAACTTCTGCTTCTGCTTCGGCATAATTCAGTCCGCCGTCCAAAGTGAGCTCGAAATACTTTCCTTGGCGGACTTCCTCTAACCCCTTATAACCCATTTTTTTGAGAGCGCCTTGGATCGTTTTGCCCTGCGGGTCCAAAACACTCTTCTTAAGAGAAACGTACACGTAAGCTTTCATAGGGGTAAAGCATATTATACGTTAGGAGGTGACCAAGGTACGGACTTCCAGTAACCGGGTGGGGGTTCGTATGACAGGATCAGCGCAATTTGGCGAGTTTTCCATCCAAATCCGCGAGTGCGCCTTCCAGCATCTTACGATGCTGTGGATTCTTGGCAGCTTGCATTTGTTGAAGAACCGCTTTTCGTTTCAACTCCAAACCATCTATTAATCGTTTGCGGTTGGCCTCTTCGGGAGTGAGTGCCTTTAGCGATTTATCTTTCGAAGAGATCGCTTCGGATTGTTGCTCCTCGACCGACTTACTCTCCCAGCCTCGTGCCATAGGAACATTATACGAATTCCAAACATCGAACTTCGTTTCAAGATTAAGCAGTTTTATCAGGAATAAGGGAAAGCTTCGCAGCATTAATTGTCCCTGACATGGCACAGAAGTGCCATTTCTGTCTTTCTGTGGTGCAGATTGTTATAGCTGTTAGTCCGTAATTCTGATTACGGGAACTATAAAGAGTCATAATCGTGACAAAAAAATAAAATAAAGCTTGCACGTCCGGTTTTTTGGTATATGATCCGCCGTAATAGTTGAGACGTAAGTTAAATAGGTTTTTGCCCGAGGGGGAGTAAAGTTGTTGACTCGTGCAAACAGAAAATGATATTCCGTCAAAAGAGTCTGCCGGAGCGTTAAGGCGCTACGAAACATTAATGCAAGTGGCCGACCTTATGGTCGACCATCGAGATGTGACAGACCTTTTCAGCGATCTGGCCGATCGGTTGCAAAGCTTGGCTGCGTTTGAAACTGCCAGTTTTGCCCTGCATGATCCCGCTAAAGATGCCATGTGGGTCCACACCTGGCAAAGCTCCGCGCCCGCCATCACTTTGGCAGAGGCTCCCACGCACGAATCCCTGAGCGGTTGGGTATGGAAAAACCAGAAGCCATTGATCGTTCCCGAGCAGACCCTCGATACTCCTTGCTTTCCCAAAGCTCTGGATTGGTTAAACAAAAGAGGTCTCGAGTCCTATTGCACTGTCCCTATGACTACTTCCCAAAGACGTTTGGGGACCATAGGAATTGGAAGCAGAAAGCCTGGCGCTTACGAAGGTGAAGATATGCAGCTACTGCTCAGGGTTGCAGACCTCGTTGCACTGGCAGTTGAGAATGCTCTCACGCGCGCAGCTCTGCAAAGAGAAAAGGACCGCTTTCATGCCTTATTAAATGTTGGTAAGGTGCTTGTTTCTAACCGCAAGCCTGAGGAATTATTCCGGGAAATTTCAGCCAGCATTCGCCGCGTGGTCGGACACGATTACGCGAGCTTGTCTCTTTACGATAAACCCACGAATTCCTTTCAAGTACACATGCTGGATTTGCCATTCGCCAAAGGCTTTGTAGGTTTCTATCCGATGGGTCCTGACTTGGTAATTCCATTAGAAGAAACCATAGCGGCTGGACCGGCATTTCTGAGCCGGGAAACGCACATTGTTAATTATCAGGATATGGTTCGAAACCGGAATAAACATAATGCCGAGTTTCTGCAACAGGGATTTCGATCATTATGTTGCATGCCACTGATTACCGGCAAAGGAGTGCTTGGAACTCTGAATCTGGCAAGTATGCGAGATGCTGCTTTTCTGAGACAGGATATTGGATTTCTAAATCAGCTGGCCGCTCAGATTGCAGTCGCTTGGGACAACGCCAAAGCATATAACGAAATTGCCGAACTTACCGACAAACTAAAAAAAGAGAAGCTTTACCTGCAAGATGAAATTCGCAATGAATTAAATTTTGAAGAAATTATTGGCGAAAGCCCCGTTCTGAAACGAGTCTTAAGTCAGGTGAAGACAGTTGCGCCCAGCGATGCTACCGCCCTCATTCTGGGAGAGACCGGAACCGGGAAAGAACTCATAGCTCGTGCCATTCATCGTCTGAGTTCCAGAAAAAATAATAGCTTTATCAAGCTAAATTGCGCTGCCATTCCCACCGGCTTACTGGAAAGCGAATTATTCGGACATGAAAAGGGGGCATTTACCGGCGCAGTAACCCAAAAAATCGGGCGTCTGGAGTTAGCCGACAAGGGCACGCTGTTTTTAGATGAAGTGGGCGATATTCCTCCGGAATTGCAACCAAAGTTACTTCGAGTATTGCAGGATCAAGAGTTTGAAAGATTGGGCGGCAATCGCACCATCCATGTGAATATCCGCCTTGTTGCTGCCACTAATCGCAATTTGGCTGAGGCCGTTGCGGCCCACGAATTTCGCAGCGATCTTTATTATCGGCTAAATGTTTTTCCAATTCACACGCCCGCTTTACGCGAGCGTCCTCAAGACATCCCGTTGCTAGTGCGCTACTTCGTTCAAAAACTTTCTCGTAAGATGAATAAGCGAATCGACACCATTCCCACCGAGACCATGAATGCTTTGATTCGATGGGAGTGGCCAGGAAATGTTAGGGAACTCGAGAATTTTGTCGAACGCTCCGTCATTCTTACAGAAGGCCCTGTCCTCAATGTTCCTCTCGCGGAGTTGAGAGATAGCGATCTCGAATCGGAAATTGATGGGACCTTAGAGAGTATGGAGCGTGCGTTCATTGTTAGGGTGTTGCGCGAAACTGGCGGAGTCATTGCTGGTGCACGTGGCGCTGCTGTGCGTTTAGGGTTAAAGCGCACAACCCTGCAATCCAGAATGCTGAAGCTGGGAATTTCACGTCACGACTACGTGGACTGATCTTCTCTATTACTCATAGTGCCAGGTCTTCGGCATCAATTAGGCGCCAGTTTACGTGATTTTGATGACATAGCACTAGCAACTAGTCCCTTCCTGGTTTGGCCTCAATTGCTCAGGGGCATGCTAACGACCGATTTCTTATCGCATCTTTACTGTTATTTGAGCAGCCCAGGGTGATGCGGACCCATGTAGTTGGCAGGCATGTTTTTACCCTAATGCGCCGACTCCTCGGCACCTGCCGCTTTCACGTCACAAAAAACTTAACTTTAACCCGAAAAGTAATTTTCTTCCTATGAATTCAGCCACTTAGCTATTCCGGTATTTGGCTCTATAACTGCCATCTTGCCTTGCTGCAACTAAGCCCGGAGCTCCGACAAGGAGAATTATGCGAGTGGATGGTTTCAGCGCACCGGCAGTTTTGCCCCTTAAGCATCCTGAGATTTTAACGACCCCAATTCCGAAAGTAGCCGTTGCTGGTTCCGGGCTAGCGAATTGGTTGAGAAGTCGGCGTGGTATTTCCGTCCGGACGCAAGCCCTCGAGTCGATAGACCCGCTTTATCTATTTGGCTGCAGCATTCAGTGGCATGCAAAAGGGGATACCGGCGCTGGCTGGGAATTAATTCATGGATTGAGATCGCGTGATCGCAACGTAAGAGGCGTAGCGGCAGCGATGCTTGCAACTACAGAAAACGCACACTTGCTGGTGCGCGACTTGCGGCGCACTAGAACAAAGATTAACGAAAACGAAACTCGTTATAGCCGTCAGGCTTTCGGTTCTATGACCGGAGAGGTGAGAGAAATGAATATTCCATACAGCCTTGATACAGCGGAAAGTTGTCTGACCTGCAAGTTGCATAAAGACCGTTGGTTCTGCCGCCTTTCTCCGGATGTGCTGAAGCCATTTAATGCTGCGAGTCACCTCAGCACTTATCCCAGCGGCGCTCTTTTATTTGTAGAAGGACAGATGCCGCGAGGCGCTTTTGTTCTGTGCTCCGGTAAGGTCAAGCTCTTTACAACTTCCAGAGACGGCAAGGTTCTCATTCTTAAAATTGCTGAGGCTGGGGAAGTGTTGGGTCTTAGCGCTGTTGTCGCGGGAGAACCCTACGAGGTGACTGCTGAGACGGTTGCTCCGTGCCAGGTGAATTTTGTGGATCGGGAACCACTGCTGCGTCTCATGGAAAAAAGTGGAGAGTTGGGTCTTCACTCTGCTCAGGCTTTAAGTAGAGAGTTCCAATCCGCGTACCGCGACATTCATGATCTAGTCCTCGCTCGATCTTCAGCGGGAAAGCTCGCCCGATTGCTGCTCTCCTGGATGTCCGGAAGCGACCGGGACAGTATTGCATCCGAAGTTCGTATACGATCCAGCCTCACGCATGAAGAGATGGCCCAGATGATTGGTTCGTCGCGGGAGACAGTCACTCGACTGTTAAGTGATTTAAAGAGGAAGGAATTTATCCGGCTGGACGGCCCAACGCTGGTGATCAGAAACCGGAATGCCCTGGAAGCTCTTGCGGCCTGAACCTGATAACGCAACATTAATGCTTATGAATGTTTTTTAAACCGGAGGAATGCTGTCATCCCTCCGGATTCATGTGATCACTAGAAAGTAAAACCCAGCTGAGCCGTATAGCTTCTGGGCGTCACATAGTGCGTGCCGCTGAACGTTGACAAGAAGTTATATAGCGAATATTGGTTAGTTATGTTGATGGCTGTGAGTTGAAGATTCCATTTATATTTGTCTCCATGGAAGATATTGTCGTGCCCAATTGCGACATCAAACAAATGGCGGGGCGCAATCCGTGGCGGGTTTCTGTCGTCATTCTCGGTGCCCGGCGCCGGTATCCGAACCAGACTTGACCCAAGCTGCGACCCTGGGCAGGATGATGGCAGACCGACAGTGGGAGTCGCTCTCTGGCCATTACAAGTAAGTCCTGCCTGGAATTGCTGGTCGGGTGTGAGGCCGCTTAAGTCAACGAGGAAGCTCGGATCACTCGGATTAGCTGATGCCGCAAACGGTACAGCGCCAGCCACCAAGCCGCTGTCATAGCGCCAGTTAAATCCGAACCATGGCCCAGTTTTCCAAGGCTGATACTGCAAGTGAGTTGTCTGGTTAAACCTTTCGTCGTGATCAATTCGGAATGGAGTACCACCTGCCGTGGCTACAGTAGCACCTGCTCCACCAATTTGAGGATTGAAGAAGCGCGCGGCGACGCTGGAGAACACCATTAGAGCCGAGAATCCGTGGAAGTTTGGCACACTCACGCGACCAGCAAATCCCGGAATTTTGGAGCGGCTCCATTCGATTGGAAAGGTGATCGGAGTGGCGCCCAATACGCTGAAGTCATAAGCATTATGTGTGTACTTCCAGATGTATTCTCCCGAGAAAACCACATAACGTCCGAAGGCTTGCTGAATTCCCGCGTGGAATTCATTGCGCCATCCCGGACTGAATGCACTTGATCCACCTTGACAGCCAAGCAACGGATTCAGCACGGCGTTGTTGCATCCGGTGCTGGAGAGCACAAGATTTTCGTTGAACGGTGATTCCATGGTTCGAGCATAGGAGACGCGTAAAACGGTATTGGTCTTCTTGATGTTATAAGCGATGCCGAGACGTGGCTCTCCTTCTTTGTGCGTCGTTAGGCCATTATAAAAGTCGCCGCGCACGCCCAAGTTCGCCGACCAGTTTCCTTTGTTGATCGAATCCTGTACGTAAACGCCGAGTTCCTTCACATCGGTGTGACCATCGAAGGTAAATAGAGTCCCTCCGCGTGTCAGATCGTATGGCGCAAGTACCGGATTAAATCCCGAACTTGCAGGGTCATTGAACGTCGGATCAACAATGCCAATGTGGTCATGTTCATCCAGAAACGTCTGCTGATAAGTTGCGCCAGCCTTGATGTTGTGAATCCCCTTTACGTAAGAAATATCCGCGCGAAGGCCGGCGTTGGTAAGGATTCGATCTTGAGCCACGGTTTGCGCTTGTAAATCGGGTGCGAGATCGGCAAAGGGATTGTCGCTCGGGTAGTAATTGAATTGATCACGCCGCACGAAAGCGGCAAACGTGAACACAGTAGTTGGGCTAAGTAAATGAGTCCAGGATGGCGCAATGTTAAAAGTTTTAATTTGCGATCGCTGATCCGCGGGACCAACTACATTGCCATTGGGATCCAAGCCACCATGGTTCACGGTGACACCATTCCATGCCGTTGCGTTTTGTGCATCGAATGAATTCGGCGTTTGGAACCAGGAACGCGTAAAGCCGAAATTAAAGTGTAGAGAATCTGCGCTGGAAAACTGATAATCGACTCGGTCAAATATGTTCTCTTCATTCCCCTTGTCATGCATTACTACAAACTCTGGAGGATCCAGAAACCGCCCGCTGTTAAGTACATTTAGCGAAATGTAATTCCCCCAATTCTTTCCTCCATACGCCGAATTAAAGCCAAGATTGGAAGTTCCAAAGCTTCCATACGAAGCCGTTACAGCTCCATGCGGCGTTGTAACTCCTTGCCCGGAACGCGTAGTCACATTGATAACGACGCTAGTCTTGTCCCCATATTCAGCTGGTGGTGCGCCGGAAATGACCTCCAGCGACTGCACCGCGTCAGTAGGGATCTGGTTAGAAAAGATCTTGCTTTGTTGATCGGTAATGGGCTGGCCATCGAGAGAGAAGGAGTTCTCCGCGTGATCTCCGAGGCCGTGGAAAAGACCATTTGAATCGGCAGCAATGCCGGGCGTTGCAAGCGTAACCAGCGAACTCAAGGATGAAGATGCACTTTCCAGCGGCATTTTTTGAAATAAATCGCGATCCACGTCGGTATGAAAAGTCGGATCGTTCTCCACTAAATCTCCGCCTCCTTCCACCGTTATGGTGTTACCTTCCGCGGCAACTTTAAGGCTGGTGGTGACCTCAACTGGAACGCCGGAGCGAACTTCTACATCCTGAGCAGTTGAGGAGAATCCTTCCGCAGTCACCGACAAGTGATATGGGTTGTAAGGCACGTTCGGGAAGCTGAATCGCCCCGCACTGTCCGTGATTGCGGATCTATTAAAGCCGCTGACTGGATTGTGAATCTCTACATGCGCGTTCGGAACCACAGCACCCGAAGGATCGGTTACGGTTCCTTCAATGGTGCCGGAAGATTGCGCCCAGCCTGAAATGACGCTTAATGTGAGTAAGAAAAAAGCAAGATTAATAAAAGACGACAACCGCAGAAAGTTCTTGGACATTGGTCCTCCGCCCCGCGTGGGTGTGGCTGAATGTTTAAGCTGCGCGCCAATGGAGAAAGAGAAAGCCGGTGGCGCGATGGCTGCAACCTGTATTCGGAAAAATGTATTCGCAAAATATGTTGCAGCTTGGCAAGACCTAAACAGCAGGAGGTGGGCGGATACGGAGAGAAAAAGAGAAGCCTAATGATTGATGAATAGCGTCGGGAGCAACAAAAAGCTCCGTCTGCACAAATACCGGAGAAGGATTGTAAGTTGCGCTGGCGATGACTCCCGCATGCGCAACAGAGCAAATCGAGCACTCATGGCTGGGTAGCCTTGAGTCATCTGGATGTACGTGAATGGCCTGGGCAAAACCGCTAACCGCGACCAGCAGAACGCACACCAAGGGAAGGACCTTGGTGAACCAGCGTCGTAAATCGGCAGAATTAGCTAGCAAAATAACAGCCCACACTTACCTTATGAAGGATGCCGGTTAGATGCAAGCGTAACTGCAAAGGATGGCATTCCTTTTGTAACGCGTTGGCTGCACGGGAAAGACCGCATCGCCTGCTCGGCCAAGACAGCATCGCGTCAAGACGCCGTGCGCCGATAACACCGCACCCCCCACCCTGTCATGCTGAGCGAAGGCCGCGTCTTTCGTTCACGAAAGGCAAGGACGAGTCGAAGCACCCCTACCCTCGCCATCCCGCCAACCGTCCTCGCAAACAATACGGCCAAGACAGCATCGCTTGAAGATGCCATGCGCCGCCGGCACTACCCCAACCCTCTCATGCGGCCCCTACAGTCCGAAAAGCTCCCGTAATCGCTTGGTTTGCGCCCGGCTTACCGGAATCTCTGTTTGCTTCTTGTCGTCCATACGTAGTTGATAGGAGCTCTTGAACCAGGGAACAACTTCTTTAATCCGGTTGATATTTACCAAATAAGAACGATGAGCGCGCCAGAAAAGATTGGGATCAAGACTGTCTAGCAATTCCTCAAGCGTGCGGCAATTCGATTGGCCCTCCATGCTGACCGGCCCGGTGGTGGCAACCGAGATAATCCCATCTTCAATCGAAGCAAAACAGATGTCTTTTTGATCAACCAAAAATAGTCTTCCCGCCGCCTTCAACAGAATTTTGGAAGGTTGCGGCTTCTGTGATTCCAGCATCCGCACCAGCGTCTCTAATTTGTCGGAAGAAGCAGCTTCAGGATCAAGTTTGGCGCGAGCCTTCTGAACGGACTGGGCAACACGCTTTTTATCAAATGGCTTGAGCAGGTAATCGACGGCATTGACTTCGAAAGCTTTGACCGCATACTGATCGAATGCCGTGGCAAAGACAATCTTGGGCAGCGGAAGTTTACGGTCGAGTAATTTTTTAATTACACCAAAGCCATCGAGGCCAGGCATCTGCACATCGAGAAAGACGAGATCAGGGTTGTGCTCGCGGATTAGATTTACGGCCTCGACGCCATTTTTTCCCTGCGCCACGACATCAATCTCTCCAATGTCTTTTAAAAGATAAGCAAGCTCATCACGAGCAAGTTGCTCGTCATCCACGATTACGGTCGATAAGGACATGCGGCGTTCCTCGTAGCCAAGAAGTACTAAGGAAAGTATAGCGGGATTTGAGGGAGGATGATGAGGAATAAGGCGAAAGCGCTGTCTTATCCTTCGGCAACTTCGAGTGGATTGCCTTGTGGATCACGAATCTCGAAGAATTGTGTGCTACAAGATTCGCTCATGTAGGGTCAAAATCGACTCCAAAGTTCCTGAGATGTCGCTAGCCCGGGTTCTTTCTCAATTCTAGAATCGCACATCCTGCGTCGCAGGCCTTCCGCAATTATGTCGCATTCTCAATTGCCAGCGCCATGCCCATTCCGCCGCTCACGCACAATGTCGCCACTCCGAGCTTCGCTTTGCGCCTTAACATTTCATGAAGCAATGTCACCGTGATTCGCGTCCCCGTGCAGCCAATAGGATGTCCAAGCGCAATCGCCCCGCCGTCCACATTCAACTTCTCGCGATCGAAATGCAATTCACGGTCGCAGGCTAGAACCTGAGCCGCGAAGGCTTCGTTCAATTCAACGAGATCGAAGTTGCCCAATTTCAACTTGTGCTTCTGCTCCATTTTCTTTAATGCAGGAACCGGTCCAATGCCCATAATCTTCGGATCCACGCCAGCCGAAGTGACGGCCATTATCCGTGCGAGTGGTTTCAGGTTGTTCTTCTTTACGAATTCTTCGCTGGCAATGACCACGGCAGCCGCGCCGTCGGTAATGCCAGAAGAATTTCCCGCAGTAATGGTGCCAATTTTCGAAAACACGGGGACGAGTTTCGCCAATTTTTCCATCGTCGCTCCCACAAAGGGATGCTCATCCCGAGCAAAAACCTGCGGGCCCTTTTTGCTTTCCAGAGTGACGGGGACGATCTCATCCTCGAATCGTCCTGCATCGATAGCGGCTGCCGCGCGAATCTGCGAGCACAGCGCAAATTCATCCTGCTCGCCGCGCGTAATCTTGTATTGCTCGGCGAGTACTTCGGCGGTCTCTCCCATCAACATCTTCGCCATGGGACAAAAGAAGCCGTCGCGATACATGCCATCGACCAGTTCCTGATTTCCCAGCCGGTATCCCCAGCGCGCGCCTTCGAGATAGTAAGGCAGCCGCGACATCGACTCTGTTCCTCCGGCAAGCACGCAATCGAGATTGCCAGCCGCAATCTCCTGATACGCCAAAGCGACTGACTTCATCCCAGACGCGCAGGCTTTGTTGACGGTGTAAGCGGGAACTTCCTGAGGAACGCCACTGCGAATAGAAATCTGTCGCGCCGGATTTGGGCCGCCGCCAGCCTGTCGAGCATTTCCGAAGATCGTCTCTTCGATTTGATCGGGACGAACTCCCGCTCGCCCCATGGCAGCCTTTGCAGCTACTACGCCCATATCGGCGGCGGTCATAAAGGCGAGCGAGCCCCCAAATTTGCCAATAGGCGTACGAACCGCGGAGAGGATGTAAACGTCCTGCATAAGATTCCTAAGAGTTAAAGTCTAGCACTCAGGCAAATCGCGATGATCTCATCACACGTTCTTGTTCTGGTGGTGTCATCCCGAAGTCCCGCGCTTTCATCAGCGGGGCGAGGGATCTAGCGTGCGAGGCCAGACATAATCTCCATCGTGAATATCCTGATTAAAAGACTAGCTAGAAGGAGCCGATCCCTCGCTCTCAAACCTTGCAGGCAGTAAACTGAATCTTCATGAATTATATCTACGGAATTAACGCCGTCGCTGAGGCTTTGAAAGCACGCGGCAGAACCTTCTCATGGGTGGGAGTTGCCAAAGAACGTCACGATATTCGTTTGCAGCACGTTGTTGACGAGGCGCGACGTCAGGGCGTGGCGGTAAAGTCGCTGACCCGTGCCGAGCTCGACCGCATGGCCGGCAACAACGGCCATCAAGGAGTGGTCGCAGTGACATCCGCCAAGCAATACATCGAACTTGATGATGTAATAGCAGCCAAACGCGGCCAACATTCCTTACTCGTGGTACTCGACGGCATTGAAGACCCTCACAATCTCGGAGCGATCCTCCGCACCGCTGACGCTGCCGGAGCGGACGGAGTCGTAATCCCCGAACGCCGCGCTGCTGGCGTTACTCCGACAGTTACGAAGGCTTCTGCGGGGGCGAGCGAGCACCTGCCAATCGCCAAAGTCACTAACATCGCACGCACCGTGGATGAATTGAAGTCACAGAACATCTGGGTAGTAGGACTCGATGAGCGTGGTACGCAAAACTACGACTCTCTCGACTACAACATGGATTGCGCCATTGTCCTCGGAGGCGAAGGTAAGGGCGTTCATGATCTCGTGGCCAGGAAATGCGATTATCTGGTTTCGATCCCGATGTTAGGAAAAGTCCCATCGCTCAACGTTTCCGTCGCCGCGGGCGTGATGCTCTACGAAATTGTCCGGCAACGGCGGAGCAAAGCGGGAGAAAAATAGTGTTGCGGTATTTCCGTGCCCTCTGTGGTTTTCGCAGTTCAGTATTCCCGCAACAAGGTGGCAAATAAATTGTTCAAGCTTTTCTGTGTCTTCTGTGCCTTCTGTGGTTTTGTAGTTAATTGTCCCGCCATCGACCGAGAGGCTTTTACCTTCACCAAATATGACTTGAACCTACAAGTCGAGCCTGCACAGCAACGCTTGGCGGTTCGTGGAAAGATCACGCTTCGCAACGATTCTTCTTCTCCGCAGAAAAGTTTTTCGTTGCAGATCTCTTCCAGTCTCGATTGGAGATCGATTCAATTTGGCGGCAAGCCAGTTCAGTTTGTTTCCCAGCCTTACGCATCAGACATCGACCACACGGGAGCACTTTCGGAGGCCATCGTCACTTTGCCGCAGGAAGCTCCGCCGAAAGGAACGATCGAGCTTGCGATCGGCTATGAGGGAGTGATCGTACTTGACGCCACGCGCTTGACTCGAATCGGCGTTCCGGAGGACAAAGCAAAGCACAGCGATTGGGATCAGATCGGCAAGACCTACACAGCAGTAAGAGGCGTGGGTTATGTCGCGTGGTATCCGGTCGCAATAGAGTCGGCGAATTTGTCCGAAGGGAAGAGCGTCTTTGAGGCTCTGGGTAGATGGAAAGTGCGCGAGCAAAATACATTGTTGAAAGTAAATCTTTGTTCGACCGGTAATACTGATTCCGAAATAATCATGAACAACCCGGTGCCGGTTGGCGTACCTGCGGAAGACGGGCGTAGAACCAACGACGAAACCACCGCCTCTTGCGGAGAACACCTTTACCCACAACTAGGGCAGTTGATACCGCTATTCTCTATTGCCGATTACTCGGAGTTGGATCGTCCTGCGATACGAATTCATTTTCTGTCTCAACACGAGTCCGCTGCCAACAACTTCGGATTAGCTTTAGATTTGGTCACTCCGCTTGTAACGGAATGGTTTGGGGTTGCACGACAAAAAGCGCAAGTCGTGGAATTGAACGACTCGGAAGCTGCCTCTTTTGAAAGCGGTAACGTGCTACTCACTCCTCTCGCCAATGTTGATTCTCGACTTTATGAACTCACTGCCGTTCACGCGCTTACCCATGCAGCTTTCCCCTCGCCGCGCCTTTGGATTTACGAAGGCCTGGCACATTTTGCTCAGGCGCTTGATCGCGAACAGCACAATGGCCGTCAGGGCGCGCTCGATTTCATGGCGCCATTTCGTGCGTCGATTGTTGACGCAGAAAAATCATCTATCGCTAACCGAAATCAGACTGATCAGTCATTGATCAATACCAGCATCGAAGAGTTTTACCGCAGCAAAGCCATGTTTGTGTGGTGGATGCTGCGCGGCATGGTTGGAGGCGATTCTCTCAAGAAGGCTCTCACCGCATACAAGCCTGACGAAGACAAAGATCCCGCTTACATGCAGCATCTTCTCGAAGCGCAATCGAAACGCAACTTGCAGTGGTTCTTCGACGACTGGGTTTATGCTGACAAGGGACTGCCCGACTTTCGCGTTGAATCGGCCTACGCGCGTGCCAGTGTTGGCGGCGGTTACTTCGTCACTATCACAGTAGAGAATCTTGGAAACGCCGGAGCCGAAGTGCCGCTGATTCTCAAGACCGAAGGCGGTGAAGTGACCAAGCGAATCGAAGTAAGGGCTAAATCAAAGATATCGACGAGAATGGATGTGCCATCGAAGCCGGAAGAAATTGTGATCAACGACGGCAGTGTGCCAGAAAGCGACCTGTCCAATAATATGTTAAAAATCGATCTGGCAAAGTGATAGTCCAAGTGGAATCTCCAATTGCGAAAGAGTAATTCCGTTGAAGATCCGGCACTCGAATGTCACCTCATTTAAGAATATGTTTTGTCGCACAATACCCTATGCGAATCTTAGTGCTCGTAAATCTTGTAAGCCTGCTGATTTATTCTCTTGCAGGTTTTTGCCCTGCGGCTTCCGCCCAAAATTCGCAACCTTCCTCAACCGGGCAGATAAAAACGGTGTGGGTGATTGTGATGGAGAACCAGAACTGGTCATCCATCAAAAACAGTAAGTTTGCTCCTTATATTAACCAGACTCTGATTCCGCAGGCCTCTCATGCCGAACAATATTTCAACCCTCCCAACATCCATCCCAGCTTGCCCAATTACCTGTGGATGGAAGCGGGCACGAATTTCGGCATTCTCGACGACAACTCGCCGCTGGGCGACAGCCAATCCAGCACTCAACATTTGGTGACTCTGCTAAAAAATTCCGCTCACGGCGCCGTGTCGTGGCGCGCTTACGAAGAGAATATCTCTGGGAAAGATTGTCCAATCTCTAATCGATACCCCTACGCGGTGCGGCACGACCCTTTTGTTTATTTTGATGATGTGACTGACCGCAGAAAGGCAAACTCCGTCTATTGCATTGAGCACATCCGGCCGTTCGAGGAACTCGCCAAAGACCTCGACAGCAATTCCGTAGCGCGGTACAACTTCATCACTCCAAACGTTTGCAATGACATGCACGATAGTTGTAGCCCGCTTCGCAATCAAATCGCGCAAGGCGATGCCTGGCTGGCCCATCATTTGCCGATGATCCTGAACTCTCAAGCCTATCGCGACGGCGGAGTCGTTTTCCTTACCTGGGACGAAGCCGATACGGGGGATGGACCCATCGGAATGATTGTGCTGTCGCCGCTCGCCAAAGGCAAAAGCTACAGCAACTCGATTCACTACAACCACGGAGCATTGCTTCGGAGCTTGCAGGAAATCTTCGGTGTTACTCCATATCTCGGCAATGCCGCGACTCAACCGGACCTCAGAGATTTGTTTTCCGTTTTTCCCTAGGGAAGAAAGCCAAAAGCTGTGGAGTAGTGAAAAGACCGAGCAGCCGAGCCGCGTGCCTATTTGCTTAAGACCGCGCTCATGCGGTCAATGGATTATTCGTGAACCGTATCAGCTCCTTCAGTTTGTGCAGCGCGGCGCCAGAATCGATTGACTCTGCCGCCAATGGCAACGCTTTGCTTAGATGATCTGCTCGTCCTCCGGCCACTAAAGCAGCAGCTGCATTTAAAAGAATTACGTCACGCCTTGCTGACTTCTCTCCACCTAAAATGGCTCGGATAATTCCGGCATTTGCCGCGGTATCTCCTCCCGCGAGTTCTTCAATCGGAGCGCGTCTTAACCCGAACTCTTCCGGCGTGACTTCATAAGTTCTGACATTTCCTTGCCGAACTTCGGCAACGCGAGTTGGGCCGGTGATCGTGATTTCATCGAGGCCGTCCAGCCCGTGCACCACAACGGCTCGTCGCAATCCCAACATGCTCAAGGCTTCGGCTAATTTTTCCACCAGCTCCACCGAATAAACTCCCACGACTTGCGCTGAGGCGTGAGCGGGATTAGTGAGTGGGCCAAGCAAATTAAAAACTGTTCGGAGACGAAGCTCGCGGCGTGCTGTCTGCGCGTATTTCATAGCGGAGTGCATCGCTGGCGCAAATAGAAATGCCATTCCAACTTCATCAAGACATGCACCCATGCGAGCAGGAGACAAATTGATATTTACGCCAAGCGCTTCCATGACATCAGCAGAGCCACACTTCGATGTCACGGAACGGTTGCCATGTTTTGCCACGCGCACTCCCGCGCCTGCAACCACGAATGCAGTCGCAGTCGAGATGTTGAATGTTCCGCTTGCATCGCCCCCTGTACCACAGGTATCGACCAGCGCGTCGCGTTCGGTTCCGCTCACGTCCAGCGTTGAGTTTTCGTGAAGGTTCAGGGGAGACGCCGCGGCGCGAATGGCTTCCGCAAAGCCAACGATCTCTTCGACCGTTTCACCTTTCATGTGCAAACCAACCAGCAGCGCCGCGATCTGCGTGTCAGTGCATTTCCCAGTTAAGACTTCAGCCATGACGATGCGGGCCTCGTCGCGAGAGAGCGACTGGCGATGATTGGCAATACGGTGAAGGGCGTCGAGGATCATAGATCAAATATTAGAGTAGCATTAGCGGCAGAGTTGGATTTTGGGGAATTGCGTAATGTTCCCACGGGAACATTTTTGCATTTTTGTACTTACATTATCGTATGATGTCGTTGAATTGATTGATACGTCTTCCTCCATGCTTTACATTTGTTTACATTTTATTATGGGAAAGAGGAGGAGAAATAAACGGAGATGGTCAGGTCTGCATTAATTTCATCCGCAAAGAGCAAGAATGAATGGGCACCTGGCGAATATTTAAGACGAATATTTAGGAAGTTCGCGAATATTCAAGGCGCCAACAAGAGTCGGGCATGTACAAAGGCCTTTTGTTTTTGATTGAATATGCTAAATGCTGCGGGAATCGTTTCCTGCGATTGGAGACAGCATGCGTTTTTTGATCGGTGTGCTAACGCTTATCCTTACTGCTGCCTTAACACCGGCGCAGACAGAACCTAAGAGTGCACCCGATTTCTCATCTGCTACGCGACTGTTCGACTATGACGTAAAACAACCGCTCAATATCCGCCAGAAAATGATCGAAGAATTCGACGGGGGCACGCTTTACGACATCAACTATACCAGTCCCAAGGGTGGTCCCGTGGCAGCGTATCTTGTAGTGCCGAAGGGTGAAGGTCCATTCGCAGCTGTGCTCTTTGGGCACTGGGGAAATGGCACGCGCGCAGAATTTATTCCTGAAGCCAAAATCTATGCCCGCGCTGGAGCGGTTTCTCTCATCCCTAACTACCCATGGGACCGTCCGCAACCGTGGCACAAGGCATTGGACCATCTCGATAAGCCGGATTTAGACCGTGAGATCGAAATTCAGGTAGTAGTCGATCTTCGCCGTGGAATCGACCTGTTACTGGCGCGCCCTGATGTTGATGCGAAGCGACTTGCCTACGTCGGCCACAGCTATGGAGCGCAGTGGGGATCGATCCTCACTGCGGTGGACAAACGTATGAAGACATCGGTGCTGATGGCTGGCGTGGCCGAAACCGCTGACATTCTTTTGCGCAGCGACGAGCCCGGTATGGTGGACTTCCGAAAAACCCAGCCTGCTGGTCAACTCGAAAAATACTCGCGGGTCACGGGTGATATCGATGCTATCCATTTCGTTGGCCACTCAGCTCCGATTCCGGTGCTTTTACAATTTGCTAATTTTGAGCAGTACTTCGACAAAACATCGATGCAGCATTATGTCGCAGCTGCCAGCGATCCAAAGAAAGTGTTGTACTACGACACTGGTCATGATTTAAACGATCCGCAAGCATTGGAAGATCGTTATGACTGGTTAGTGGAGTACATCAATTTGCGTCGACGCCCTGTGCTTTCCAAAAATCGGTAGCACACTTTTCGGCGGGAAAGTCTTTGAGGTGCTCCCGCAAAATACTCTCGGTGTCCGTTGACAATAGTCTGTGGAAATTCAAAACAGCCCACTACCTAATCTGTTGGTAGTAGCTCAATTGCGACGCTGACCGAACTGAGTGAGTTGCGCCTTTCGCGAGCTTTGCGGTTAAGATTTTTAAAGACTGTACCGCGAAGAACACAAAGAAAAGCCGCAGAAAACGGCTGAGTCACTATGCCAATTTCAAATAGAGCTGCCACTTGTCTGGTCCTTCCTTTACCGAT
Source organism: Terriglobales bacterium (assembly GCA_035651835.1). Classification (GTDB taxonomy): domain Bacteria; phylum Acidobacteriota; class Terriglobia; order Terriglobales; family Acidobacteriaceae; genus JAOAPG01. Next base: position 12,880 of record DASRFC010000065.1, on the reverse strand, counting down.
TCAACTCGCCTCCTATAGAATCAAGAGTTTGCTGCCCGCCGTCTTAAGCCGCAAGCATTTCCTTCCGGGAACGATGTGAATCAGGAATCATTATGAAAATTCATGAGTATCAGGCTAAAGCCATTCTGAAAAAATATGGCGTTGCCGTGCCTCGCGGCCAGATGGTGGCGACACGCGACGAGGCCGAGAGTGCGGCCAAGAATCTGTTCAGCGCGGGCGCTACGGCTGTTGTGGTTAAGGCGCAAATCCATGCTGGAGGACGCGGCAAGGGTGGGGGCGTGAAGATTGCGAAGTCAGTTGAGGAGGCGGGCGAGCTCGCATCCAAAATTCTCGGCATGACACTGGTCACACACCAGACCGGACCCGAAGGCCGCGTGGTGCGACGACTGCTGATCGAAGAAACTTTGCCGATCGAGAAAGAACTTTATCTGGGGATCGTGATCGATCGAACGGAAGCAAAGCCGGTATTTATGGCATCCGCTGCGGGCGGAATGGAGATCGAACAGGTCGCGGAAGAAAATCCCGATGCTATCTTGAAAGAGTACGTGACCCCCGGCCTTGGTTTGGGAGCATTCCAGGCGCGCAAGCTGGCCTTCAAACTAGGACTGAAGCCGTCGCAAATCAATCAAGCGGTGCAGTTCATGACCGGGCTGTACAAAGCTTTTGATGAGACGGATTCGTCGATGATGGAGATCAATCCGTTCATTACATGCACGGATGGAAGATTGTTCGCGCTGGATGCCAAGGTGGCATTCGATGATAACGCCATGTTTCGCCATCCTGATCTACGAGAGCTACGGGATATCACTGAGGAGGATCCGCTCGAAGTTGAGGCCTCGAAGTACAGCCTGAATTACATCAAACTTGACGGGACCGTGGGCTGCATGGTGAATGGGGCGGGCCTAGCGATGGCGACCATGGACATCATCAAGTATGCCGGCGGAATGCCTGCGAATTTTCTTGACGTAGGTGGCGGTGCGAATGCAGAACAGGTGACCCACGCATTTGAAATTCTACTCAGTGATAAGAGCGTAAAAGCCGTACTGATTAATATTTTCGGCGGCATTCTTCGCGTAGATACGCTTGCAAAGGGTGTGGTCGAAGCAGCGAATAAGACGAAGATTCAGCTGCCGATTGTTTTGCGGCTGGAGGGAACCAACGTCGAAGAAGGACGCGAGATTCTGAAGCAATCGGGATTGAATTTTATCGTAGCGGAAACCATGAAAGACGCGGCAGAGAAGGTGGTTGCAGCGGCGAAGTAGCGTAGCACGGGGCGGCTTAAATTGGCTATGTAGGGGTCCTTCGACTGGCAGCTCTCCGCTACGCGGAAAACTGCTGGCGCTCAGGATGACAGTTTTAGAGAGACAGACAATGGGTTTCGCGAGCGCTCAGGATGACAGAGCTTGACGGAAAAATTGCTGCCGCTCAGGATGACAATTAAATAAATGTGGTTATACGGCGTTCAGGATGACAGAAGTGTTAGGGAAAACTATTTATGAGCATTCTTGTAGATAAATCAACGCGGCTGATTGTACAGGGGCTAACTGGGCGTGAGGGTACTTTTCACGCCAAAGGTTGCGCCGAGTATGGAACCAACGTCGTCGGCGGCGTGACTCCCGGAAAAGGCGGCACTACTCACGAGGGTTTTCCGGTTTTCAATAGTGTGCAGGAGGCGGTGGATAAAACTGGCGCAAATGCGACAGTAATCTTCGTTCCGCCGCCATTTGCTGCCGACGCAATCATGGAAGCTGCCGATGCAGAGATCGAATTGATCGTTTGCATCACCGAAGGCATTCCAACGCTCGATATGGTGCGTGCATGGGAGTTCCTGCAAACCCGCCGTTCGCGGCTCATTGGGCCGAATTGTCCGGGCATTATTTCTCCGGGCAAATGCAAGATTGGCATTATGCCGGGACGCATTCACAAAGAAGGTTCTGTCGGTATCGTCTCGCGCTCGGGCACTCTTACTTATGAGGCAGTGTTTCAGCTTTCGACGCGCGGCATTGGGCAATCGACGGCAATCGGAATCGGCGGTGATCCTATCATCGGAACAAATTTCACGGATGCTCTCGAACTCTTCAACAAAGATCCGCAGACCGAAGCTGTGATTATGATTGGGGAGATCGGCGGTAATGCTGAAGAAGTTGCGGCGGAATATGTGAAGAAGCACATGAAGAAGCCAGTAGTCGGATTCATTGCGGGTCAGACCGCACCTCCGGGACGACGTATGGGCCACGCCGGCGCGATCATCTCAGGGGGGAAGGGAACTGCCGAAGAGAAGATGAAAGCGATGAAGGCTGCCGGGATTTGCGTGGTGCAATCGCCGGCACAGCTGGGGGAGACTGTTGCTGCGGCAATGGGAACAACAGTGAAAGCGTAAGACCTATGCGCGGGATCCCTCGCCTCACTGGTAAAAAGCGTGAGGCTTCGGGATGACGTATTTTCGGAAATATATCTGAAGATTGATCTTTTAAAGAATAAGGACGAATGACAGAAATCATGAAGACTTTGCAACGTACATTTACCATCATTAAGCCGGATGCCGTGAAGCGCAACGCAATCGGAGACATTATCGAGCAATTTGAAAAAAACGGCTTTCGTATTCTTGCCATGAAAATGCTTGAGATCTCACAGCATCAGGCGGAACAATTTTATGCGGTACATGCGGCGCGGCCCTTTTTTAAATCGCTGACCGAGTTCATGTCCAGCGGACCCATCGTTGTATTAGCTCTGGAAAAAGAGAATGCGATTGCCGATCTACGTAAGCTGATGGGCGCGACGAACCCTGCTCAGGCGGAAGAGGGCACGATCCGGAAAAAGTGGGCGGCGAATATTGAACACAATGCAATTCATGGATCGGACGCGGACGATACGGCCCGCTTTGAGTTGAGTTATTTCTTTGCAGGATACGAATTGGCCAATTAAGAGCATGCAACTAAAGCTGCTGGCCAATTAAGTTGCGGTGGGCCATTGTGGACGAGATTCCCATTTCCACTTGCTTGTTGTTTCCCGCTTTCTTGCAACTCAAGCAATCGATATCTGCCGTCTCGTAAGGCAGCAAATTCAGCACGCCCGCAACTTTCTGGTTACATTTCGAGGCGAATTGAGCAAACATCCAGATGCATCCACCCTTCAATTGGCGGTAATGTACTTGGGTAAACTATATCGTTCTGGATGCTAGGGAGTTCATACTTTATGTCCGAATTTGTAAAACTTACTACGCAATCTGAATTGCCTCCCGAAGGCGAAGCCAGGGAATTTGCTTTTGGTGATAAAACCATCTGCATTGCAAACATCAACGGCGAGATCACAGCCATGGACAACGTGTGCTTGCATCGCGGAGGCCCGATCGGTCAAGGCGTCATCGAAGGGAATAAGGTGGTCTGCCCCTGGCATGGTTGGGAATGGGATGCGAAGAGCGGCGAGGCTTCTCACAATCCGAAAGCCAAACTTGCCATCTATAATTTGGAAATTAAAGATGGTGAGGTAAGGATTCAGCTCTGATCGGTTCGTTAACAAACTGGCACTAAACCAGAAGATTCAGAAAGCCGCCGGGCTGACTCGCGAATCCTGGGAACACCTGATCCAGGTTTTTGTTTCCCAAATGCCTGTACACTGCCTCACTCACTACCTGTCTGAAGTCAGTGGTGACGGCCAGGTCGCGTCCTTCATATAATTGGGACTGATCGAGCCCCGGCCAACGTCCGTAGACTTTGCCCCCTTTCACTGGACCACCCATGATGAACATTACATTGGCATGGCCGTGATCCGTTCCGCGGTTTCCATTCTCGCGGGCTGTGCGCCCGAATTCCGACATCGTCACCACAACAGTGTCTTCGCCGAGATTTCCGAGATCAGTCCAGAAAGCGCCGAGCGATTGCGAGAACTCACGCAAAACATTGGCAATTTGACCTTGTGTACTTCCTTCGTTCACGTGATGATCCCATCCTCCAATGTCCGCAAATGCCACTTGCACTCCCAGATTCGCTTTGATGAGCTGCGCCAGTTGCTTGAGGCTGTCGCCAAAGCGTCCTTTAGCATAATCAGCGCCGGCTGCGGGAGTGTACTTCGCCGGATCGGCCGATTTCAGCATCTTCACCGCTTCAAAAGTTTCCTGCCCTGTCCCGTGCAGAACCGAATCCACTGAGTGTTCATACATGGCCTCGAATGTATTCGACACAGGAACTGCATTGGGGTTGCGCCCGCCAACTCCGAAGTCATTTATATTGTTCAAGGCAATCGCAGGCTCGCTTCCAGAAAGAATGCGCGGCATTGACGGCCCGAGAGCAATAGCCCGGAAGGCCGACTTGGCATTCGAATTAGGCGAAGCTTGCTGCGGTAACGATCGCAAACTGCGATTGAGCCAACCATCTTCAGTAGCCTTGACTCCCGGCGTCCCTGACTCCATGAAATCCTGCGCGTCGAAGTGAGAGCGCGTGGGATCAGGCGATCCCGCAGCATGCACGATGGCTAAATGACGCTGATTCCATAGAGGCTGAAAAGCCGAGAGGGAAGGATGCAATCCAAAAAACCCATCAAGATCAATTACAGCATTACGTGGAATGCTGATCGAAGGGCGCATCGCGTAGTAAGCCTGTTCACCATGCGGAACAACAATATTCAGACCGTCGGCGGCCCCGCGCTGGAAGATTACAACCAACCTTTTGTTCTTAATGCTGAATGATTCGGCTGCGTAGCAAGCGCGAGTAAGAAAAGCCGGTACAGCGGAGGTTCCGGCAACGGCCAAAGCGCCATTACGAAGAAAAATGCGACGAGTGATGGACATAAAGAAGCTCCTGGCCCTTAGCTTCTAGCTTTTAGCAAAATCCAATTTAGAAGCTGACTGACTTATTGGAACTGTGTTGAACTTGTTTCAAGCTAAAAGCTAGCAGTTGGTAGCTTTTAGCTTTTTTTATCTTCTTTGAAACTCTGGCGATCCCAAGATCAATCCTGCGATTCCGGCCACGTTCGGTGGATGTGATGGATCGTCCAACTTGCGCTGCGCAATGTTCGGATCTTGCAGCTGCGCCGCGATCATATCATGCGTTTGTTTGGACACATTTCCCGCAAGCAGATTTTTCTCCAACGCTTCCAGCGTTTGTTCCGCATCTGTAGGCGGCTGTTGAGTGTCCAGCAAGCGGCCTGAGTCCACTTGCACGCCTTTCAGCTTTCCAGCCGTCAAAGCTAATGCAAAATTCATGCGTCCCAGAAGCGCCGAAGAGTTCACCCACGCATCGGCTTTCATTGAGTAGCCGGTGGGAGGCTGCATTCCATAAAGTGGCATTCCCATATTTTGTAACTGCCTGGCAACTGGCATTGCATCGGTAATGTCTGCATCACTTGCTCGCAATGCTGAAACCACAAACTCCAGCGGTGTTTTTATCTTTGCTCTGTAGTCATCCGCCGCCCAGAATTCAGGCGACTGGAATAAGGTCTTGAGTACCTCGCGAATTTCTCCATCTTTCTTCAAATAAGTTTGCGTCATCCGGTCTATTAATTCCGGTGAAGGATTATCGGAGACAAACCGCTGGGCCAGCTTGGTGCAAACAAACTTAGCGGTCGAGGGATGATGTGCGAGGATATGCAGGACTTCATATCCTTCCTTCTCGCCATTCGGCTTGATGCGATGTCCAAGAACTGTTTTTTCCCCGGGTTCGTGCATGCGTTCATCAAACGTAAAACTGAAACTATAGTCGCCATCATTGGGCTTCTTCAGCGTCCATCCTGTTAATACACGCGCAAGCTCGGTCACATCTTTTTGCGTGTAGCCGCCATTCACGCCGAGTGTATGCAACTCCATTAACTCGCGTCCATAATTTTCATTCAGCCCATTGCGCTTGCCTTTGGATTGCTTGACCGGACCATTGCTCTTGGAATATTTCTTCTCGTCGCGTTTGTTCCGGCGTTTAATTCCATTGGCGACATCTGAATTCGGACCCACGCTCAACCAGTTGTCGAGGTAATACAACATGGCGGGACTCTGGGCCGCGGCGATGAGGAGATCCTCGAACTTTCCCAATGCATGCGGACGGATCACATCGCGTTCATAGCTGGTTATGAGAAACCGGTCGGCGTCTTTGCCAATAAAAACATTGAAATGATTGAACCAGAAATCGGACATCACATCGTCAAGCTGGCGCTCACTGTAAGTCGCGCGCAACAATTTTCCTTGAATCAGTTCATCGTCGATCATCTGCTCGGGATTATTCATGGCCAGCAGATCTTCCCGCTGTTGTGGAGTCAAGCCTTCGAAAAATTTATCTCGCTTGTCGCCTTTTAGTACATCGGCGACAGCGCTTCGGTTTTCGACTGAAAGCTTGAGAACCGCATCCATTCTCTGATCCGGAGCCATGCTCGCCAGTTCGCGTACCAGCTCATTCGCGTTGAAACGTTGCTCGTTGCGGCGACGTTCATCGTCGCTAAGAAGGCTTTCCTGGCCAGGCATTTTGGAAGCCGCCTCAGAAACCGGCAATGCGTTCGCTTTTTCGGTTTTCTTAAGTTGTTTTTCCTGGAAGCGATCGAGTTGTGCCTCGTAAACAGCGCGTCTTACTGGATCTGTCGGAAGCGAAAGCTTTCCATCCGCAACCGCTTTAATGACCTGCCGCGGCGGAAATTTCTCAACCATCTCTCTCGTGCTCATCCGCAGTGTCTGAAGGGGAGCCAGTTTGGTATCGAGTGCGGTATCGTCGATCTTTTCAGGATGGAGTTGTGCGTCGATCCACTTATCGACTCCGATAGTCATCACTCGGTCTACATCTCCGGATCTCGGACCGAATGTCAGCCGATTGAGTGCATGTTCAGCGCGCCTGCGATCGTCCATTTGCGATATGGCGGCGTATTTGTCTTTCTTCTTGCCCAGCGCCATCTGGACAGAAATCATGACTACGATCACTGCCAAACCTGTTATAACGGAGAATTTTGTTCGGGCTGGGTTCATGATCGCAGGCTGAATCGCTCTCAATTATGAACCCGAATGAACAGGAAAGTTGCTGGTAAAAGAATTACTTCGGGTCACCGCTAAAGGGCACTACCTGGTGAACGTCGCCGACTGCGATGATCAGCGATTCGTCAGGCATGGAGATGAAGTCAACATAATCGCCGCCCGTTTCATAAGCCGGATGAGCAGATGCCCCGATATCGAAGCCATCTAATACTGGCGCGGAGCCATAAAGTTTTTGCTGAATGTTGCGCGCCAGTTGGAGCTGAAATTCCTGCTCTTGTTTTTTTCGGAGTTCGGTAATGTCCTGCAACACTGAAACAAAGTGTGTAAGTTGTCCGGAATCGTCTCGTATGGGAGTAATGGCTTGTTGAGCCCAGTAGAGATTGCCGGCCTTATTGCGATTGATGATCATTCCTTCAAAAGACTGCCCATCGCTGATCTTCGCCCAGAGTTGCCGGTAGAACTCCGCATCGTGAAGGCCGGATTTGAGCAGCCGAGGCGTATTTCCTATAGCTTCCTCTTTGCTGTACCCAGTTGTCGTCTCAAACGCGGGATTCACATATTGGATAATTCCTTGTTTATCTGTCAGCACCACGCTATCGGTGGTTTGTTTTACTACTTGTGCCAGCAGGATGAGCGCCCGCATTGCCTCACGGTCCTTCGTGAAATCCTGAAACAAAACTACACCGCCATGGATTTGATCGACTGAATCCCGCAGCGGCCACGCGTTCACCTTAATCCACACACCGGATTGTTGCTGCAAGGTTCGTACAAAAACGACTTCATCCACAATGGTGCCTCCGTGAATTGCGCGTACAAGCGGCAACTGTTCTGGATCGAGGAGTGTTTCCTGATCCGGCAAGTACCATCCATAAATGGAGGTTGCATCTTGGGGAGCAAAGTCGATGGGGCCGCATCCCAATATCTTTTCCGCTGCCGGATTAGAGAACAGGAGTCTTCCATCAAAATCGGCTACCATGACGCCGGTTGGCAAGCTTTCAAAAATAATTTGTAGCGCGTCCGATTGTTGTGCGAGTGCTTCATATCAGCTGCGTGCCTGCCGCCATAAAAATCTTTGCCGATCTGATCGTGTGATCTAATTTGTCGTAAATGCTTATAAAGCGAAATCTTGAGTAGCGGATGAGCTGAGTTTCAAGTGAGTGAAGCTGGAAAACAGAAAATCGAGAAATTCAGATTGCAAGTACGGTCCCATAGCATGAACATCGCATAGCATGAACAATGAATAGATCGGCTAATTTGCCGCTGCCTTGAGGGAAATTCTTATTGAAACGAAAGTTCGGTAAGATCCGGAAAAGAGGATAAGAATGCCGGAGATCCCAGCAGGAAGCAGCATCGGCGGCAGCGAAATGACTTAGGATATCACTAAAAAACAGAAAATAATGCCGTAGGATACGGGATTCTAGGTTAAAAAAAGCCGTCCATGGCTCATCTTATGCTGCAACGATGCCGCGAGGTGATCAACGTCTGCCGCCGCAATACTGCCCGCAAGTCCTTCTTCTAAGAATGGAATGCGATTGCTGCCGACCGTATCGCGCCGGACCTGAACCAGAAGAGCTTGCACGACATTGGGATCGAATTTTTGCGGAGTCATGCGCACAATTTCGCGCAGCGTACTTCCAAGAGAGAGGCGCTCGCGGTAGGGACGTATGCTGTTCATGGCGTCGAAAGTATCGGCAACACCAATGATCCTTGCTGGCATTGGCACTTCATCCATCATGAGATGGTCTGGATACCCCGTGCCATCGCCCCGTTCATGATGCCAGCGGACGATCTCCGGAATTTTGGGCCATGGGAATTGCACTCCGCTCACGATTTGATGTCCCACCAGTGTATGGTCGGCCATCTCACGGAATTCTTCTTCATCAAGCGAAGTTGTCTTGCCGAAAAGCCGCTTATCGACGGCTACCTTGCCAATATCATGTAAATATCCGGCGGAGCGTAGAGCTGCCACTTCATTCATATCCAGGTTCATGGCCTCGCCCATTGCTGCCGCATAACGGCCGACTCGCAAAGAGTGCCCATGAATATTGACGTGCTTTACATCAATCGCGGTGGCGAAAGCCTCGAGGGCATTATCGTAAAACCCATGCAGAGAAGCCATCAATCGCAAGTTTTCAGAAACCCGTTGCGCCAAAGTCTGGCTCAAAGAATGGTTGTGGATGAAGAGCGAAACATAGTGGCACAACAAATCAAGCGCTTCGAGTTCGCCCGGATCGTAAACCGTATCGCCCTCACGGCGGCCCAATGCAACCACTCCCACCAGTTTGCCGCCGACTTTGAGTGGAGCAACGCATTTGAACAACTCCGGAGCTACGTTGCCATTGGAACTCAGTACCGATTCGTACGACACCTGGCCCAGAATTACGGGGCCACGCGCCACAGTCAGAGCATGAACATGCTTGGGTAGAAGAGGGATGACTGCCGGATCGGGCATGAGCGCAAAACCATCTGCCACAATCGAGCTGAGCATGGATGGCTTGTCGCTAAAAGAGAAAAGCACAGCTTCGCGCGCGCCGCCTGCTTGTAGCACGGCAGCAAGAATGGCGCGCGCCGTCTGCGGAAACTCACGTGCCGCGGTGATTGCAGGGCCGAGGTCCGATAGAGCTTCAACAGTACGAAGAAGTCGCCGAAAATTGTCTTTCTGCATCGCCAAATTGCCGGAGCAGAAACCAGAGCAATTTGAGAGTACCATGCACCGAAACTTGTGCGACTTCAAGGTTTGTTGGTTAGTTTGGTGCAGCAGGTTAGGGGCGTTTACCGGGCTTAGGCAGGCGGATTTCTTTGAAGGTCATTTCTCGAGCCGGACTGCGGTTTTTCTTTTTCCAATCAAGAAAAAGCTCGCCATAAGATTGCGTGATGTAATCGCTGCGGGAAATATCAAGCTGCTTGGCAGTTTGATCAATCCAGCGTGACGGACCTTCGATCTCTCCGAAATTTCCGATTGGCGTTTCATCGACCACCACATGCCCCTTGCCATCGCTCCATTCCGCGCGAAATTTTTCGTACCGGAATGCCGGAGAAAAGTTCAGCGCGCGCAGAATAGCTTCCATCTTTCGTCCGTCAGAAAGTTTAGTTTCGTTTTCCACCCGCGTTTTATGACGGCCCGCCTTGCCCTTACCTTTATGTGTAAGCACCCAATCTTCTCCAAATTTGCGCAGTCGTAAAATGTCGCCGCGCTTCTTAAGAGGATTTCCCGGAAGGTCGTAAAGCGTATTGAGTTCGTGGGTGCGCTTAGTGTCAAGGTGAAAACCCGAATTTTGCAAACGCCGGTTGAGCGCGCGCAAGTCATCTACACGGAATTTGATTTCAATCTCTTGATTAGAAGACATTCTTAGCGGGCATCAGCAGCTTTGCATTTTCCGACGTTTTTGATGTCGGCATTCACGTCGGATATATAAAGTGGAGTCCCATCGACTCCGTGAACTGTGTCCGCCGGATTGCTCCCTTGTTTCTGTGATCGCACTCCAGTCTTTTGGCTACCGGGTTCAAGCGTGCCTATGACCTGTACTTCACGATTTACTTTGCTGTCTAATTTGTTGCCAACACCTCGCAACACATAAGTCATGCCTGTTTTATTTTCAGCCACAATATAATTTCCGCGCGAACTATTGAGGCATCCCCGAACCGTCATGGTGCCGGACGAAGTTCCGGCGGATTGTGTGTCCGGCGATTGCTGCGCTGAAGCGATTATAGAGAGTGTGACAACAGCACTCGTGAGCAAAATATTCGCAACTTTCACGTTTTCCTCCATGCCATACCCGCAGTTTAATTGTGATGGATTCCCAGGCAATTGCAATAGGAAAGTTACCGTAGGCTGAAAGATGAACGGCCGATTGTGAATGGATAATAAATCAATCTAAGATTCGGCTCACTTTTCGCGTGCCACGACGAAATCGGGAGCCCAGAGCAAGGCTCGCTTAATTTCGCTATCCGGGAAGCTGCAAATTGCATTGCGAGCGAGATCCGCATACTGCAAAGCACAAGTGTGTGCTGCGTCCAGTGACCCATAGCGATTCAAAACATCGATAATCTCTTTATGTGTTACGCCTTCGAAAGCCCGTTCCCCGATCACCGCCTCAATCAGATTGCGTTCAGCTGGCGTGCAGCGTTCAAGCGCATGAATCACCGCCATTGTTACCTTACCCTCGCGCAAATCGCTGGCAACCGGCTTTCCTAAAATGTTTTCCGAGGCAGTCAGATCCAGTACGTCATCGACAATCTGGAATGCCATTCCCAGATCGCGTCCGTACTGGGCAAGATTTTCTTCCTGCTCAACTGTCGCGCCACCCAGGATTGCTCCCATCCGCATACAAACCGAAAACAAACAAGCTGTTTTGCGGAAGATAAGATCAAAGTGATCTTCCAAAGAAATCAATTTTCCCAACTGCTCCATTTGAAGCAGTTCGCCTTCCACCATCTGCTGAGTCAGTTCGATGAGCGTATCCAAAATGCGGAAATTACGTTCCTGCACAGCGACCTTGAAAGCCTGCATGTAAAGCCAGTCGCCGGCAAGCACGCATTTGGAGTTTCCCCACTGTGTATTTGCAGCCGGACGGCCACGGCGAGTTTGAGCCTCATCAATGATGTCATCATGCACGAGGGTCGCGGTATGAATAATCTCCACTACCGCGCCTAAGCGTACCGCGCCTCGTCCCTGATAATCGAAAAGTTTCGCCGCCAGCAACAACAAAGCCGGGCGAATCCGCTTCCCGCCGCCATTGCGCAGGTATTCGCCAATCTCGGTGATCGCTTCGACACCAGAAACTGTGTCGCGCCCGAACTCCCGCTCAATGGCGGAGAGGTCCTCGCGCAACATCTCAAAGATTTCTTTCCCGTCGATAGCCGCTGGTGTGCTCAATCTGTTTTCCGTTCTATTCACTACGTTCACCACCGAGACTCGGAGGCACTGAGAAATACAATTTCAAAACCTGTTGGACCAAGCTCTTACGAAAAGCTAAAGTAAAGATGAAAGATGTTCTAAAGCTTTTCTCCGTGCCTCTGTGTCTCCGTGGTGAAACTCCCCTCAATTTGTCCGGTAATTCGTAAACTGCAAATCGAGTCCCAAATCCTGCCCGCGCAACAACGCGATCACTTCCTGCAACGAGTCGCGGTCTTTCCCGCTGACCCGCACCGCATCTGCCTGAATGGATGCGTTCACCTTCTTCTTCGAATCTTTAATAATTTTCACGATCTGCTTGGCTTTTTCGATAGGGATCCCCTGTTGCAATGTGACCTTCTGGCGCACCGTGCCGCCAGCCGCGGGCTGCACCGCCTCATAAGTCAATCCCTTTAGCGACACTCCTCGCTTCACCAGCTTGCCTTGCAAAATTTCATTCACGGCTCTCAGTTTGTACTCGTCAGCGGAATGCAAAATGATTGCATCCTTGCCTTCCATCTCAATATTCGACTTCGAATCCTTTAAATCGAAGCGCGTATGAATTTCCTTTAGCGCCTGTTGAATGGCATTGGCAACTTCTTGCAGGTCGAGCTTGCTTACAACATCAAATGTGTTCTCGGGCATGATTTAAGTCTCTAGGCAGTGTATCTGCCCTGTGCAAAAGATGCACCTATCAAGCTAAATGGATTTGAGCTTTTCGTGAAGCGAAAAGAAACGGTAAAAGTTCTCCGCCGTTTCATTGCCAATGTCTTCTGTTGATCGCCCGATCAGCTCTCCAATTTGCCGCGCGGTTTCCTTCACAAATGCGGGCTCATTGCGTTTTCCGCGATACGGGATGGGGGCGAGAAAAGGCGAATCGGTTTCGATCAGCATGCGATCCAGTGGCACTGTTTTCGCCGCATCGCGAATTTGCTGTGCTTTTGGGAACGTGATGTTTCCTGCAAAAGAAATCATGAATCCCATATCCAGAGCACGTTTTGCGTGGGCAGGAGTTCCGGTGAAACAGTGCAGGATGCCCCCGA
>DASRFC010000064.1:0-15686 GCA_035651835.1 Terriglobales bacterium | reverse complement strand
GTGCTGCAAGAGGCGACGGGCATGAAGCCGATGCAGACGGGGACGGGGATGGAGGCGTTCTATCGCAGCCTGGAGTTGTCCTGTGACCAGATGCTGGTGGTGGAGGGCGAGCTTGCTAAGATCCGCCGCATCTTGCTTGCCGGCCCGGCGACACCATCTGAAGCGCAAGCGAAACAAGAGGCGGTCGCTGCCAATATCGATTCGGAGAGTCTTGTCGAGAAGACGCAGGACTACTTGCGCAAACAATTTTCAGGCTTGTTGAAACTGCCGTCACACAAGATAGATCCGCACGCAGTATTGGAGAAATACGGGATTGACTCGATCCTGGCGATGAAGCTGACCAACCACTTGGAGAAGACATTTGGTTCGCTCTCCAAAACGTTGTTTTTTGAATACCAAAGCATAGCCGCGTTAGCCGGATATCTCTTGAAAGTGCATCCGGCAATCGTGCAGAAAGAAATCGGTCTTTTGCAGGAGACTCCCAAGGCAAAAGATGCTGATCAAACTACGATAGAAAAAAAGCGGCCAACCTCAGCGATGCGGAGCAAGCATCGTTTCCTTGGCTCCAAAGTAAATTATCAGAAAGATATTGCTGTTATTGGGCTTGCCGGCAGATATCCACAAGCTGAAAACTTACAGGAATTTTGGAGAAACCTCCAAAACGGCCGCGATTGCATTACGGAAATTCCTTCAGGAAGATGGGATAACGAACTGTACTACGATCCCGACCAAAACAAGTTAGGGAAAAGCTACAGCAAGTGGGGCGGATTTATTGCAGACGTGGATAAATTTGATCCATTGTTTTTCAACATATCACCGAAAGAAGCCGAACTGATCGATCCACAAGAGCGCTTGTTTCTCGAAACCGCATGGCAAACCATTGAGGATGCCGGTTATAGCAAAGAGAACATCTCAGGAAAACGCGTGGGTGTTTTTGTCGGCGTCATGTGGGGACAGTATGAGCTTTTCGGGGCTGAGTCGATTTTAAACGGCGATACATCTATCCCCAGTTCATCCCACGCTTCCATTGCTAACCGGGTCTCTTATTTCTTCGACCTTCGCGGCCCCAGCATTGCGCTCGATACTATGTGTTCGTCTTCCCTGACCGCAATCCATTTGGCATGCGAAGAGCTTCGAAAAGGAGAGATCGATGCGGCCATTGCAGGCGGCGTTAATCTGACGATACATCCATATAAATATCTGAGCCTGAGCCAGGGCAAGTTTGCCGCGAGCGACGGCAAGTGCAGAAGTTTTGGAGCAGGAGGGGATGGATACGTGCCTGGAGAAGGGGTGGGTGCGGTTTTGCTTAAGCCTTTGGAAAACGCTCTCCGCGATGGAGATCAAATATACGGGGTGATCAAATCGAGCACCGTGAATCATGGTGGAAAAACCAATGGCTATACGGTTCCCAATCCGAATGCTCAGGCCGATTTGATTCTCGAGGCCTTTAAAAAAGCTAATATCGATCCTAAAACTCTGAGTTATGTGGAGACCCATGGAACAGGCACTTCCCTGGGAGACCCCATCGAGATTACGGGGTTATCGAAGGCTTTTGAAGCTTCGACTGAAGAGAAACAGTTCTGTCCGATTGGGTCGGTCAAGTCAAATATCGGACATCTTGAATCGGCGGCCGGAATTGCAGCCGTTACCAAAGCTTTGCTGCAGATCAGACACAAGCAGTTGGTTCCCTCTTTACATGCCAATCCTCTTAATCCAAATATCAATTTTAAGGACTCGCCGTTTTACGTACAGACCGAACTGACGGAGTGGAAGCGCCCTGCTAGCCATCCCAGGCGGGTTGGGGTAAGTTCGTTCGGCGCCGGAGGGTCGAATGCGCACCTGATTTTAGAGGAATACGCCGACGCGCGAGTATCCGAGGGAGCGTCGCATGCGATGCCGTCCGAAGTCTTTGTTCTTTCAGCAAGAGACGAGGGCGCACTTTGTCGTTATGCCGAAAAAATCGTTAATTTTCTGGGAAATGTTTCTGACGTTTCGCTGGCGAACATGGCGCATACCTCACAGATGGCGCGCACGCCGATGGATATGCGGCTTGCGATTATAGCCTCGAGTTTGGAAGACCTCAAAAGCAAATTGGATCAATGGATAGCTCTGCGGAAGAATAAAGACCTCGATTCCGGGGGTAATGCTCTTGAATTGGAAGATGTCTTCTATGGGAACATCAAGCAGGCTCAGTACAGTGCGGGCAATCTGATTGAAGGAAAAGCAGGAAAAGTTTTTCTTGCAGATCTTCTGGCAAGCAGAGATCTGGAAAAGATAGCCAGACTCTGGGTTTTGGGCGTTGAAATTGGCTGGTCTCTCATGTACAGGGATGCAAGCCCAAGGAGGATCTCTCTTCCGACATATCCTTTCGCCAAAGAGAGGTACTGGGTAAATCGGGGGACGCCATCTCGTCTTATTCAAGCGAATGCGCAGGTTGCCCGGAAGATTGCAGCGCACGAGCGCGCTGAGGAAAAACGGAGGACATATTACTATCCGCAATGGACGTTGAAAGCCCTTGCTGCACCGAAGGAAAAACAGACGGTTGGTCCAATCCTGATACTGGATGCGTCTGAGCGGCTGTTTCTAGCGATGAAAGAGCAGTTAGAAAACCGCTCGGAAGCCAATCCTGTTGTTTTGGTTAAACCAGGAAAGTCGTTTCAAGAAATCCAGCCGAATATTTACATCATAGATCCTGAGAGAGAAGAGCAGTTCCACGAACTTGTCGAGAGTCTCAAGAACAAAACTCTGCTTCCTGGAGTGGTTCTTCATCACTGTTCTGAGGTATGCAATCTGGAGGTCAAACACCAGGTAGCTCAGCAGCTCAATAATGGGGTCTATACCCTCTTCTATCTATGCAAGGCCTTGATGAAGGAAAAACATCAAGTGCCGCTGAAAATGATGTCGGTCTTCTCCAGCCAATCGGAAGCAACGGCTCCGTTAAGCGCTGCCGTCGGCGGTTTTTTCAAGACCCTTATGCTGGAAAATCCGCGGTATCTCGCAAAGGTTGTAGATATTCAAAGCGGGTCTGAAAAAAATGGGGAATTACCTCTTGCTGAGAAAGCCGGTCTTATTTGCAATGAGATCTACGATCAAGGCTGGACGGAAAACGAGGTTCGTTATTGCAGACGCGATGACGAAGATAAGCAAAAGCATGCGCGATATATAAGGGAGTTGGTGTCGCACACGCTCGTGGACAGAAAATTATCGGCGCTGCCGCTGAGACAGAATGGCGTCTATCTTATTACCGGCGGATTAGGCGGCCTGGGACTCATTTTTGCAGAATATTTGGCGAAAAATTTCCAGGCGAAATTGGTCCTCGTTGGGCGTTCCGCTCCCAACCTCAGGCAAGAAAAAAAACTAAGCCAGCTGAGAGGTTACGGTGCCCAGATACTGCCTCTTCAGGCCGATGTTTCTAAATTGGAAGACATGGAAATGGTCGTGCGAGAGGCAAAAACACGATTCTCGGAAATCAATGGGGTAATTCATGGCGCAGGCGTGAATCGTGATGCTTTCATTCTGAAGAAGACAAAAGAAGAGATGGAGGCGGTCCTCGCGCCCAAGGTTTACGGCGCAATCAATGTGGATCTAGCGACGAGCGGCGAGAATTTGGATTTGTTTGTCCTGTTTTCTTCTGTCGCAGGCGTGATGGGCAACGTTGGGCAATGCGATTACGCCTACGGCAACCATTTCTTGGATTCTTTTGCAGAAAATCGGGAGAACCTGAGAAGAGCGCAGCGGCGATTGGGCCGAACGTTATCGATCAATTGGCCTTTGTGGGAAGCGGGAGGGATGAGCATCGCTCAGGATGATATTGCTCTGTTGGAAAAACGAACCGGGATATGTCCATTGCCGACGCAAGAAGGCATTCGATACTGGGAAGACCTTCTGCGGTCCGATGCGTTACAAGGCATCGCTCTTTATGGAATCTCTTCCAGGATAGCCGCCTACATTGCCCAGAAGCCGGCGAAGGCTGATAGAAACGTGTCGGCGCCGGCAGAAGGTATTGATCCCGCGACCCTCTTTGCAAAAACAGAAGCATATTTAAAGGCACTGATCGGCGAGGAAATCAAACTTGCCCCAGACCGAATTGGTTCGTCAGATCGTCTGGAATCCTTTGGCATCGATTCGGTAATGATCAATCGGTTCAATACCAAATTGGAAAAAGATTTGGGAGCGCTGCCGAAAACCTTGCTATACGAACACGAAACAATCCGGGAGCTTACGAAATTCCTGCTGCGGGAGGCGCGAGAAGGGTTGATCGTGCTGTTTGGTTTCGGAGATTCAGTTACTGAACCGGCAATTCCGTTAACGGAAATCGTGGAAGAAGAGATTCAAGATGAGGTGGCAACAGCAGAGAAAAACAACGGTCTCGAGCCAATCGCAATCGTTGGCATCCATGGGTACTATCCTCATTCTGCAAGTTTGGGCGAATATTGGGCAAACCTGAAACAAGGGAGAGATTTGATCGATTTGGTGCCGCCCAATCGCTGGGACTATGAAGAGTTCTATGACTCGGATCCGATGACCGCTTCGCAGGGGAAAATCTACTGCAAATGGGGCGGCTTCCTTGACGACTATGACAAGTTCGACCCACATTTCTTCAATATCCCCACTGAAGAAGCCCGGATAATCGACCCCCAGGAGCGGATGTTCTTGGAATCGGTTTGGGCCGCTATCGAAGATGCTGGCTACACGAGAGATAGTTTGAAAAAGCGATTCCCCAAAGCAAGAAGCGCTGACGTGGGCGTGTTTGTCGGCGTTACCACCAACTCCTATCACCTGTGGGCCCCAGAAGAACGGAGCCGCGGGAATATCGTTTGTCCCAGCGCTCTGCCCTGGTCTATTGCGAATCGTGTTTCCTATTTCTTTGATTTCAACGGACCCAGTATGCCCGTTGACACCGCATGTTCTTCTTCATTGGTTGCAGTCCATCTCGCCTGCGAAAGCCTCAAAAATCGCGAATGCCAGGTTGCAATCGCGGGCGGTGTGAACTTGTATTTGCATCCCTCAAAATACCAATCACTGTGCCAGAGGCGCATGCTTTCCCTTTGTGGGAAATGTCACAGCTATGGCGCCGGTGACGATGGGTTTGTTCCTGGCGAGGGAGTAGGAACACTGGTACTCAAAACGCTTAGCAAGGCGATAGACGATCAAGATCATATTTATGCTGTCATTCCGGCGAGTGCTTTCGACCATAGCGGCCGATCAAATGGATATTCCGCGCCTAATCCAAACTCTCAGGCGCATCTGATCAACCATGCACTCGAGAAGGCCGGAATTCATCCTGAATCCATTAGCTATGTCGAAGGTCATGGCACAGGCACCCAGTTAGGCGACAGTATCGAAATTGCCGCGTTGACTCAGGCATTTCAAAAACGAACAACAAAAAGGCAATTCTGTTCCATCGGATCTGTAAAAGCCAATATCGGGCATTCGGAGTCGGCAGCGGGAATTGCCGGCTTGGCGAAGGTCATCTTGCAAATGAAGCATCGGCAACTGGTTCCTTCCATTTATTCTGACGAGGTAAATCCCGATATCGAATTCAAGGAATCACCGTTTTATCTGCAACATGGATTATCCGAATGGGAATCGTCTCCTGGTCACCCACGGCGCGCGCTCATCAATTCATTCGGGGCTGGAGGGGTGAACGCATGCGTAATCTTGGAGGAATACGAAAAGCCGAACTCCTCGGACAATCGGCAAGAATCTGGCCCCTATTTATTCGTGCTTTCCGCAAAGGAAGAGGATCGGCTTCGGGAATACGTCGATCGTTTGCTCATTCATTTGAAATGTGAACAACAGGTTGATCTTGCGAGCCTTTGCTACACCCTGCAAGTCGGCAGAGAAGCCATGGAAGAAAGGCTGGCGGTTGTTGTTTCGGATGTGAATGAACTCATCGATCGGCTCGGCGATTGGAGCAAGCGAGGACCTTCAGCCAACGTCTATCGAGGCAGTCTCGGCCGGCGCCGGGGATCGAGGCGGCCCGCTAAGCTCAGAGAGGCAGGCATGGGAGAGCAAAGCCTGATCGAACTCGCTTCGATGTGGGTTGCAGGCGAAGAAGTGGATTGGGACAATCTATATCCTTCGAATAAGCCGCGCCGGATCGGCCTGCCTACCTATCCGTTCGCTCGTGAAAGATATTGGATTTCAGACTCCCTGATTCCGGAAAAGCGGACAGGTTCCCATGCTCAACTTCATCCATTGATCTCCTGCAACTCCTCTACCTTGAAGGAGGTTAGTTTCAGTTCGTGGCTGCAGGATAGCGCATTTTATGCCGTAGATCATAAAGTGAACGAAGAAAGGATCTTCCCAGGAGCGGGATTTTTGGAGATGGCGTGCATCTCAGGGAATATCGCTGGCGAGCAAAGGGTTCGTAAGATCAAAGATATCGTTTGGATACGGCCTTTGATTTTCCAGAAGGGCTCCCAAACACTTCGAACTTTTCTGAAACCAGTGGGGGACAGCGCCGAATATGTAATTTCTTCATTGGATGAGGAAAACGAAATAATTATTCATTCAGAAGGAAGGCTGGGTTTCAGGAACGGCTGGCTGGATCCGGCAGGTTCTGCAGATCGCATTCCGATTCAAACACTGAAAGCGCAATGTGCGAGGCTGGAAGATGGGACTGCCTATTACGATAAATTCAGGAAATATGGTCTTAATTATGGTCCATCCTTCCAAACCATACAGGAGCTTTACGTCGGTGATTCCTTTGCACTATCCAAGCTGAAAATACCGGATCATTTGAAAAACGATTTTGGTCAATTCATTCTTCATCCCAGCATGATGGATGGCGCCTTGCAGACAGCCGCCGGTTTGATTGGGGGTCTGGAATCGGCGACGCCGCACTTGCCGTTTGCACTGGATGAACTCGATATCATTCACCCTGTCCCTCAGGCATGTTATGCCTATGCGGAATTTGCTGACTCGCGTCAGGATCACGCAGGCGTCAGGAAATTTAATATTCGGCTCCTGAATGAAAATGGAGACCTGTTAATCAAGTTCAATAACCTGTTCGTTCGAGCGTTCGCTAAAGCCAAAGCCCAGACGAGTTCTCTTTCGCCGGTGGCGGCATCGCTTGCCATTGCTGGCGGTGCTTGAGCAGTACGAATCGACTCCGTACGTTTTGCGTCTACACCGCCGCTTCGCGTTGAGGCGGCGTCTTGCACCCCAGACTCCATCGAAGCGCAATCCCAGATTTCCTGGTCCGCCGGCAATGATGAGCACGCCGTTGAGCAGGCAAGGATGCCCGGAAAGGGCGAGTGATCAGTCGTGCTCGGGAGCTATAGGATGAACCAACAACATACAAATGCAGGGCACAACGGAATCGTACCGCGAGTCATTGTGTTGAAAATGTGTTATCAGTCCATAAAGAACTATAACTATTTGGTCGTTGATCCGAG
Source organism: Terriglobales bacterium (assembly GCA_035651835.1). Taxonomy (GTDB): domain Bacteria; phylum Acidobacteriota; class Terriglobia; order Terriglobales; family Acidobacteriaceae; genus JAOAPG01. Next base: position 8,283 of record DASRFC010000064.1, on the reverse strand, counting down.
CACTCGCCATGCAGTTATTGTAGATCCGGCCTGGCAAATGGAAAAAATCGATCAGGCCTTGATGGATGCGCAAGCCGTGCTGAGAGGCATTTTAATTACCCATTCCCATCCTGATCATACCGATCTGGCCGAACCAATAGCTGAAAAATACGACTGTCCGATATGGATGTCGAAAGAAGAAATAGTGGTTTCTGGGTTCAACGCCAGGCAATTGATTGCCATAGATACAACCCCATGGGCTATTGGGCAAATGCTCATTGAACCCATATTCACACCCGGGCATACACCGGGCTGCGTCTGCTATCTGATAGGGGGTAACTTATTTTCGGGCGACGTTCTGTTCGCAGAGGGATGCGGTCTATGTTCCGATACCCAAGCCGCGCACGCCATGTTTGCGAGCCTGCAGAATCTGAAAACGCGGCTCAAGCCGCAAACGCGCATCTTTCCCGGTCATTCCTACGGCGAACCGCCAGGTCAAACCCTATCGCAGTTGCTAAGAGACAACATGTATCTGCATTTTTCCGATAAAGATTCCTTCGCTGCTTTTCGCATGAGAAGCGGGCAAAATACGGCCAAGATGTTCACTTTTCGTTGAGCACCGGGCAAAAGCGCTCAGCGGTCCAGGAATCTGTCCTCTGCCGGTCGCAGCGGGCGTGGACTGGCACCTTTTCTTCCGAGCACTAACCCTCGGGTCGTCGGATCCAAACACCTGGGGCTGCAGAACAAAACATTTGACCACGGCTTGCGTCCCCACGCACGACGCTGCGAGTAATGCAACAGAAACCGTGGACGCGAACCCACTATTGTCAGAATGGAACCTCAATGAAAGGGTGAGGAGAATGTAATGGCTAAACAAGATGTCCGGAAAATAGCAAGTCCCTCCTTCTTCCATAAGTTATATGGAATCCGAAAGCCCAAGACCACTTACTATGGACGGGACTTTGTCGACTATGCCTTGATGATCCTGCTGAACGCAGTTGTCGTCAGGTTCTCATATCGCCATAGCCACATAATGTCGATCGTTGGCTTTGTGCTGTGCGGCTTTGTCCTTATCACCTTCATCATAAGGCATGGCATTGAATTGAGGGTCCCTGTCATTTTGAAAAGACCGCAGGAGGTTCTCTATCTATTCATATATAAGCTTCAGAATTTAAGGCCGGCGTACTTTATTGCCCTTGGCGCGCTTCTGCTAGAGAACATTGCGATCAGCGCCACACCCAATCTTCCCCATCATGTTGAAATGATGCGTCGAGTTGCGTTTTTTCTCTTTTACAGTCACTTTATATTCATTACGGCATATAGGACAGCTATTTTGTTCGGCCATTTGAAGCGGAGAGAACTGGTTCGCGAGATATTAATGCAGACCCCTTGGAAAAGAGTCATCCGGGAAAGGACTAACATCACTCTAGAAATCGTCCACGCCTATTGCACCGGAGTATTAACGCATCTCATCCTGGTTGCGCCATGGTATCTGGTAATTACCTATTCTCGCTTTTCGATAGTCTTCCTTCCAATTTCCTGCCTGGTCAGTGTCATGATCCAGGTGAGATGGCTGAAAGTGTTCAATGAATGGCTATACCGCGACCACTGGCTGGCGCACAATTCGGAGTGCGAGTTCATATTCCTCCATGGATCGCACCATGATGCCATCCCTTCGGGGCTGATTGCTGTGGCGGAAAACGGATTCTTAGAAGGGTTCTTGCGCTTTACCCTAGGATCACCGGTTGCATTTTACAATCCCATTGTTTCCTCTTTGATCTACACCAGGGAGGTCCGAAAGGATATAAACCTGCACCAGTATATTCCTGGGCTCTTCCCAAGGATCCCTAGAGTAGTAATGGAAGTCTTTCAGCATGCGAGGCACCACTATGGGGAACTTGAGCCCTACGGGCTTGCTATCAAAACAGATCAGCCGGACAAGCAAACCAATTATCAGAAACTGTTTAGTGATTTCCCTGAAGAGCTGCGAAATTCGGGCCGGCTGGACGAAGAGTTAACAGGTTTCAAGTGGGACAACGCAAGCCATCGACGTACTTTAGATCTCTGGGACAAGTATCAAAAGTGAAAAGAGCGGGCATCGTCGCGGCCATCACGGCATCGGCGAGTTGAGAGATCGCTCACTTGTTTTCCGCAATTTCCTCGGATTCTGAAGTGACCATGGTTGGCATTCCCTTCCTCAGAATCCTAATACCTCGGCATTGTGGCGGTAGGAATGACCTATGCATTCCAGGGTATCTGGACAGCTATGGAAAAGACAAGGACGTATATGTCTTAGTCTCTACGACAAGTACCCGAAATCTAAATCTGAATGACTCTGATCCCTGGACCAGCAAGCCTAGCTGGTCCTATCCCGATTAGGTGTAATCCATATGGATAAACAGCGTAGTGGTGACGAATTCGATGCAATCGTCGTAGGCTCTGGGCCTGGCGGTGCAGCAATTGCCCTGGAACTGAGCAAGCGGAAGAGACGCGTGTTGATTCTCGAACGGGGCGGCAACCAACCCATAGACGAAGGTTCTTTCCGAACGCTCTCTATTTTCAGACCACTTTCCGTGGGCGACAACCTCAGCATGGCGAGGGCGTTTACGACTGGAGGTACGACAGCGATCTATTTTGCCGTGAGCGGTTTGCCTTCATTGGAGACGTTTCGCTCCCTGGGAATCGATCTCTCCAAAGAATTGGAGGAGGTGAGGGGGGAGCTGCCGTTCACTGTGTTGCCCGATGAGGTGTTGGGAGCGCAGTCTATTCGATTGCGAGAAAGCGCAAAGGAACTAGGGTACAAATGGGAAAAATATCCGATGTTGGTGGATTTGTCCAAATGCGCTTCCGGCTATACCTACGAGTCAAAATGGAACGCAAGAACCTACGTGCAACAGGCGGTTGAAAATGGAGCGACATTAACAACCCGAGCAAAGGTTTTGAAGGTGCTTGTTGAAAAAGGCCAGGCGGTCGGCGTGGAATATCATTTGCAGAAAGGAAAAGGGCAAGTTGAACTCCGCAGGGCTTTTGCCGCCAGAACCATCCTTGCTGCCGGCGCTTCATCGTCGCCTCTCATTCTACGAGACAGCGGCATGAAAAGCATGGTGAACTGCGGGTTCCATTGTAGCCTTACTTTTGCGCTTTATGGAGTAGTTCCCGGAATGAAGGCTGGAGATACCTTCGCAGGAACTATGGGAGGGGAGCAAGTCGACGGAATCATCTTGGGTGACGCCAACCACGCCCGCGCTCCGTACCGAATGTTCATGTTTGGCAATCGCAAGTTCGCCCTTGCGTTTCGGCACTCCAAAAGTATGGGGATTGGGGTCAGGATCAAAGAAGGAACAGGAGGTGTCTTGAAGGAGGACGGCCGCTATTACGAGCAACTGAAGAGAGAGGAATTAACAAAGCTGGAAGCCGGCGAAAATTCAGCTCGCCGAATCCTGCGCCATGCTGGCGCCAAAGATATCACTAAGACCCGCCTGGGCGTCGGACAACTGGCCGGAACCATTAGAATCAAAGAGCATCTCGACGAGAACCTGCAGACGGAGTACCGCAATCTCTACGTGTGCGATGGCGCGATCCTTCCCGAGAACCTCAAAGTACCACCGACGCTGACGCTCGTTTGTTTAGGAAAATTTCTGGCTAACCATTTGTCTCGAGTTATTTGACGAAATCCGGGGCGGTTAAGTGCCCGAAATGTCGTCGAGCTTCTGGCGGCTTTTGCTCAAGAAGGCAACGAGAAACATAGTAACGAACGCAAAACCTCAACTAGAACGTCGCGAGTTTGAAGAAAGAACTGAAGTCCTCAGAGGAGTTCAGTTCTGATGGCGTCGGTGTTGGCTGTCATTGTGCTGGTTGCGCGCTCAGAAGGAAACACTGACAACAACGCGAAATAGATCAGATGCAAATGTCCGAAAGGAGTCAAGCATATGCGTATCGCTTTCGCCACGCTCCGTTTTCCGAGCCACTTGAATAGCATGACTAGCCTCGCTCGCAAGGTGCGCGAGCACGGGCACGAAGTCTTCTTTGTTGGCGTCCCGGACTCAGAATCGTTTGTCCGCGCGGCCGGAATTGAATTCTACTCCGTTGCGGAGCGGGAATTTCCAGTGGGCTCTTGGCTTGAAAGGGACGCGCAATTGGCCAAGCTGAGCGGCGCCGCTGGCCTTCGATTTACGATTCAGGGCCTGTGTAGTGTTTTCGACGCTATTGTGCGCGATTGCCCTGATGTTTTCCGCCGCGCAAGAGCGCAAGCTGCTGTCCTGGACCAGTTGGCGACAGGTTACACCGCGGTGGCAAAGCAGATGGGACTGCCGATAATCCACGTCGCGATTGCGCTGGCCGGCAACCCGTGGGATTGCGCCCCTCCAGCGGCATTTGGGTGGCCTTACCGTGCCGGGTGGATCTCAAGGCTGAGAAACAGGACTGGACATGCCATCCTTCGCTACCTCGTCCGGACGTACACCGCCAGAGTCGCTGATTACTACCGGCAGCATGGTGTAGCTTTCGACTTTGGCGGCCTTGCCTTCGGATGCTCGAAGTTGGCGCAAATCGCTCAAACTCCAGCAGCCTTTGAATTTCCCAACCCCGAGTTGCCACCCTGGTTTCACCACACCGGTCCGTTTGATGACGGAGGCGGCCGTGCCGAGGTGCAATTCCCCTGGGAAAGATTGACCGGAGAGCCGCTCATCTATGCTTCGATGGGGACCTTACAAAATGGCTTTGAGCACGTGTTCCGCACGATCGCCGAGGCATGCTCGGGTCTTGGCTGCCAGTTGGTGCTGTCGATCGGGACCAAACTGACGATGCACGATATAGGTCCGCTTCCGGGGAATTGCATAGCAGTCAATTACGCTCCTCAACGGGAACTCCTCCGTCGCGCCACGCTCTGCATAACGCATGCTGGCTTGACCACCGCTCTTGAATCGCTCGCCGCCGGAGTGCCCATGCTTGCGATACCAGTTACCAACGACCAACCTGGAGTGGCCGCGCGGATCGCGTACACCCGCACTGGCACCGTCGTGCCGATTCGGCGGCTCAACGCGCTTCGGCTCCGCCGAGCTATCCGGCAGGTGCTGGAAGATGGCAAGTACCGGGAAAATGCCCGTCGCATGCAAGCCGAAATCCAAGCCGCAAACGGGCTTGAACGCGCAGCACATATTATCGATCAGTGCCTGGATGTGCGAAGTCAACTGCATTCCGATGCAGCTTCGCACCTGCCTATGACAGACAGCGCAAAACGGGAGCAGGTCGATCAGCGTCCTGAGCTTATTGGATCTCCACATATCGGCAAGACTCAGGTTCTTCAGTGACTGTCCAAGCCGCGCATGTTCAAGTTTTCGTTGAGCGTTTGCGCAAGAGTTAAAAAAACATTACATCAGAGGAAAACATATGAGTTTAGTTGGAATTGAAGCAATGAATGTTTTTGCGGGTAGCGCCTACGTAAATGTAGAAAAGCTTGCCAGACATCGCAAGTTGGACGTGGCGCGATTTGCGAACTTGCTGATGAAAGAAAAAACCGTCGCCTTGCCTTATGAAGATCCGATCACCTTTGGTTTGAACGCAGCCAGGCCGCTGATCGAGGCCATGAGTCCTGACGAAAAAGACCGGATTGAGATGGTGATTACTTGTACTGAATCGGCCTTCGATTTTGGCAAGTCGATGAGTACTTATTTTCACAAGCTCCTGGGCTTGAATCGTAATTGCCGTCTGTTCGAGCTCAAAAATGCTTGTTACTCCGGCGTGGCCGGACTTCAGACGGCGATCAATTTCATTTTGTCTCAGGCTTCGCCCGGGGCCAAGGTATTGGTGATCGCAACTGACATTTCCCGCTTCACCAAGATGAAGGGCGAAGAAGCGCTGGCCCAAGATTGGTCATTCTTTGAGCCAAGTGCGGGAGCCGGCGCGGTGGCGATGATAGTGAGCGAACTGCCTTATGTATTCCAGGTCGATGTCGGAGCAAACGGATATTATGGTTATGAGGTGATGGATACCTGCCGGCCCGTTCCTGATACTGAGGCCGGCGATGCTGATTTGTCCCTGCTTTCCTACCTGGATTGCTGCGAGAAATCTTTTCTGGAGTACAAAATGCGTGTGCAGGGTGCGGATTTCGCCAATACCTTTGGCTATCTGGCGATGCACACCCCTTTCGGAGGTATGGTCAAGGGTGCGCATCGCGATGTGATGCGCAAAATGGTTAAGGCGAATCCGAAAGAGATTGAAGCAGATTTTGAGCGTCGCGTGATTCCTGGTTTGGCTTTTTGCCAGCGCGTCGGCAACATCATGGGGGCGACCACAATGCTCGCGCTGCTGAGCACGATCGACCACGGTGATTTCCACACTCCTCAGAGAATTGGTTGTTTTTCCTACGGGTCCGGCTGCTGTTCCGAGTTTTTTAGCGGAGTCGTCACTGAAGACGGTCAGAAGCGCGTGCGTGCACTGCGGATCAAAGATCAACTCGACAAAAGATACGAGCTGTCAATGGAAGAATATGACAATTTGTTGGTGAATAACAATGCCGTAAAATTCGGCACTCGTAATGTCGTCTTGGATACCGATTTCATTCCTCAGGCAAGGAGTGCTCAAGGGAAGCAAACGCTTTTTTTGACGGAGATAAGGGAATACCAACGACAATATGATCGGATCTCTTGATGAAAGCGATTGTCTACCATAACCATGGTTCTCCTGATGTTCTCAGATGCGAAGAAATTGAAAAGCCGACTCCAGGGAACGATGAAGTTTTGATAAAAGTTAGCGCGGCTTCGGTCAACCCACTTGATGCTGGCTTGATAAAAGGCATGCCGTACATCGTTAGCCTGCTGTTCGGGATGCGCAAACCAAAAGATTCACGAATAGGAGTTGATGTAGCTGGCCAGGTTGAAGCGGTTGGAAAAAATGTAAACCAGTTCAAACCGGGCGACGAGGTGTTCGGCGTCTGTATTAGTGACCCGAAAGATTCCGGTCTTAAAGTTTGGGTCACGCAGGGGGCTTTTGCCGAGTATGTGTGTGCTCCCGAGTCGACATTGGTTATGAAGCCGGATAACGTGACATTCGAACAAGCAGCTTCAGTGCCTGTTGCGGCATTCACTGCATTGCAAGGACTTCGCGACAAGGGACAGATCCAGCCGGGGCAGAAGGTCTTGATTAACGGTGCCGCAGGGGGTGTGGGTACGTTTGCTGTGCAGATCGCCAAGTCGTTCGGCGCAGATGTGACCGCCGTATGTAGTACGAGGAATGTGGACCTGGTCCGATCCATTGGCGCGGATTGTGTTATTGATTACACCCGACAGGATTTCACCAAAAATGGGCAACGTTACGACCTGATTTTTGACTGCGTTGGGAACCATTCGTTCTCAGCATGCAAACGGGTCTTACATCCCAAGGGGATGTGCATCGCGATCGCACCATCGAGCGGTCAGGGGATGATCAGTTTCTTGGCTGGTTTGATCACGACGTTTCTGTTGCCACGGTTCGTTAACCACAAGCTGGTCACGTTCCTGGCGAGACCGAACAAAGAGGACCTGACTGTCATGCGCGAACTCATGGCGGCGGGGAAGGTAACACCGGTCATCGACAGAAGTTACAAGCTGAGTGAGGTCCCTGAGGCGATCCGATATTTGGAAGAAAGGCACGCTCGAGGAAAAGTAATAATAACTTTGGAATATCAAAGCCACGCCTGATAACGCGCTACACGCGGCTTTTGCATCCCTGGCCTTGATATTTAGTTTTAGGCAGGGCGCCGACTGTTCGCAATCGAACAGCGTTTCACCGAAAGCGGTCACTCAGGTACCGGATTCTCTGTGAGCTATCCACTAAATCCATTGTTTTCAATGATTATTCCTGAGAGAGTTTGGTACAGGAAATGCTTTTTCTTTTGGCACTATGGATATTGCACGTCCCGATCTATTGCTCAAGAAGAAGCGTCGCATGGCGGCGTATGTGGCCACTGCTGTAGTGATGGTGGCTCTGGGATTGCTGTTGGCTTCACGACTGAAACCAGCCGCGCCCACCGTGGAACGCTCCACCATCTGGCCGGATACCGTTCGTCGCGGGCCGATGATTCGCCAGGTGCACGGGTCTACCGGCAGCCTGGTGCCCCGCGAAGATAAGTTGCGGCTGATTCCGGCCGAGACTGAGGCTACTGTGACGTGAATCCTGGTGCTGCCCGGTGCCCACGTCGAGCCCACCACGGTCATCATGGAGCTGGCCAACCCACAATTGGAGCAGGAGGCCATGAATGCGGCTCTGACGTTCAAGGCGGCCAAAAGCGAGTACCACAACGCGCAGGTCAAACTGCAAAGTGACCTG
>DASRFC010000063.1:0-20043 GCA_035651835.1 Terriglobales bacterium | reverse complement strand
CGACCAAGGGACCGCCACTGTTGCCGGGATTAATGGGGGCGTCGGTTTGGATGTAAACCATGGGCCGAGTGGGATCGGGTTGTCTTCCTACTGAACTGACAACGCCCATAGTCACGGAATTTTGCAGGCCTTCGGGACTGCCCATAGCGAAGACGAGCTGTCCCTGATGTACGGGGCGTGCTGCTCCGAGAGAAAGTGTGGGCAAGCCGGTTTGATCGATCTTCAAGAGAGCCAAATCAGTTTCTTTGTGAAGGCCAATCAAACGGGCGTCAACGATGCGTTGTTTGCCTACCGGCTCAAGCTGGTTGGGCATGTCAATGGAACGCATAGGCAGAGCGACATGGATGCGCTGTGCTCCTTCGACTACATGAGCATTCGTCATGATGTAACCGTCGGGATCGACGATGACTCCCGAGCCGAGTGCATGCTGGCGTGCAATGAGTGCGGTTTCATTGCGATTGCCCGCTTCGACAGGTCCGTAGCCCGTAACGAGTACTTGCACCACCGCGGGAGAGATTCGGTTCGAGAGTTCCTCTAAAGCAGAGTTCAATTGCTGAAGAACTGGAGGCGGCTGCGCCGGACGCGTTCCCGCTGCTTTTTGCTGTTGTGTTTCAGCCTTCAAAGAACCAGGATTTTGCGCAGAGTTGTCTGGAGTAACCTTGTCGGGCGCTGATTGGGCGAAAGCAGATGCCTCTAGTAGAAGAAATAGAGCAAAGATCCAATATCCACACCAAAAGGCTCTATCAAAACTTTTTTCCACGCTGGCGATCCGCATCCGGCAGCTCCTCATGCACCAACAGCTGACAATGATTGACTCTGGTCTAGCTTAGATGCATGGGAGCCTATGCGGATTCCAAACAGACGAATAGCAGAAGACCGGCTGACGCTCTGGGCCCGCCGCGAAACCGGACGCGCACCATCGTTGCCGCAAAATTGGCCCTGGTCAGGATTGCTTCGCTTTCAAGCTGTTGTCAGGCTGCAATCGGATGTACGTTGCCGGCCAGTTCCACTTCTTGTTTGGCTGCGGTTTCGTTTTTGATTTTGCTCGCCTGCACGATGTCGAGAATATGATTCCAGAATGCGGATCCACCGGCGGTCATCAGTCCGCAGATCAGGTATCCGGAAAGCCAACGAATCTCATTATTGGCGCTAGCCACACCAGTGATTTTTTGAAAAAGATCGATTCCGCCGCCTCTTGCCGCGATAGCTCCGATGGCTACACTGAGCAGGTGAATGACGGCGCCTCGAAGGTTTTCCAGTTTCGGGTTAGTTTGTGGAGTGGCAAGGATGGGGATCATCCCTTTAAGAATTTCAATCACACGCTCAACTGCGACGCTCAAAGCTAAAGCAAGCGCTGCGAGGGAAGTGATTTGAGTACCAAGCACTGGATTCATGGGGGCTCCTTCAAGTTGGAATGTGGGAAGCGAGGCCGACTAGACTTAGCCAAAAGTCTAGGGGTATAGAGCTTCTGGGAGGGTGGCGCAATTTATACCGCCGGAAAGCGCCGCTGTCAATGGATTTATCGGAGGAATTCGGACTTCAAAACCAAGGGAAAGATAGCTTTGAATGGTTCATCGCGAAGTGAAGAACCTCGCATCGGAGGGAACGTGGTCGCCGAAAAGTGAAAAAGGGGTATCCGCTCAAAAGAAATCCCAAAAATCAGCTGACGAAACGCGTTCTCAGAACGAAATACGGGCGCTGAGCTGAATCTCGCGGCCCGGAGTTGTCGCTTCAGTGATGGTTCCGAATTGCGGTGTGTTTACGAAACGATCAGGAGTTCCGAGGTTGGTATGATTGAGTGCGTTAAAGAACTCTCCACGGAATTGGAACTTCGCGCGTTCGCTTAGATTGAAGTTGCGTACCATCGCGAAATCCAGCGTTTGCATGCCTGGTCCGTAGACTGAGTTCCGGCCTGCGTTGCCGAATGTAAAAGCTGCGGGCGCGGCGAATGCAGCGGTATTGAACCATGCATTCGCAGTGTGGGTGCCCGAAGTAAAGACAGGTTGGCCGGTATAGTTAGCGCGGATCGGATTCTCCCCAAGAACCGTGCCCGCATTGGCCGTGTCACCAAAGACGGAGATGGTAAAGGGGAATCCAGTTTCGATTTGATACATGGTGGAGAGCTGCCAGTCTTTGGTTACGGCATTTAAGAAGCCATTGATTCCAGCTTTCGGAAGGTTATAAACCGCGCTTAGCGAGAAACGATTACGCACATCACATCCCGGGCCTTTTTCGGCAGCGAGATCTCTGCTGTTTTGCGGAACAGAAGACTCGAACATGGGCGAGCGGAAATCGGGAGCGTTACTCAGATTTTTCGACCATGTGTAATTTCCAAGAAAAGTCAGTCCGTGAGTATAGTGGCGACGGACATTGATGTATCCCGCGTCGTACCAGCTCTGGGCCGTATTCTGCAACAAGTTAATAGTGCTCACGGGAAAGCAGATCGTGTTATTCGGGCATCCCGTCGCGGGAGGAGTGTAGAGCACGCTCGTTGGCAGAACCGTACCCGGTACAAAACTAATTTTCTTGAAAGGACGACGCGGCCCGATTGCACCCGGTCCCGGAGGCGCGTTGTTGATCAGATTAGCTTGTTGAAGATGGAGGCCATGCGATCCGAGGTATCCCAATTCGAGGGTCGTATCGCGATCGAGACTCTTCTCCACGGAAAGGCTCCATTGCTCGATGTATTGCGCGGGCGCATGAGCTTGCACCGAGGTATAGCTGACAGTGGTTTGACCCAGCACGGCAGGACCGAAGTTAAAGCCTTGATTCGGCCCCGGATTAACGATGGATGGAGAAGGAGTGAAATTATCGCTCTGTTGCGTTTCCGAGAAAACATATGGAACGTCGTGCCGCTGGTTGCACCACGTGTTCATATCCACCGGTGTAAAGAAGATTCCGAAGGCCGAGTGCAGGACCAATCCCACGTGAGGAATCGCTTGCGAGAAGCCGAAGCGAGGCGCGAAATTATGCGGATTCGAATACTGCAGACCCTTGGGATACCCGTTCTGTCCACCAATAAATACGGAGGGCACGCCGTTATTGAAGACGAGATTTGAATTCGCATAGCTGATGTCCACCAAGGGCTGCATAAACTCATAGCGCAGGCCCATCTCTATCGTGGTGGTGTGAGTCACGTGGTAGCTGTCTTGTACGAAGCCGTCGGCATACCATTGTCGAAGCTGCATTTGCGGAACTCCCGCCTGACGTTGCTTGACTGCGGGAAGTCCGAGAAGAAAACTGGCGAGAGCGGAGCCGGTGCCGTCATTTGTGCCCGTCTTCGTCGTAAAACCGCTGGTGAATTGATAATAGCCGCGGTTCTGGAAGAATCCCCACATCGGCCAAATGTAATCGCGGTAGCTGCCGCCGAATTTCAGATTATGGCGTCCATGCTGCCAACTTAAAGTATCGCGGCCTTCAATGATCGTGTCCCAGGCCTTCATCGGAGTTGCGGAGTAATTGTCGCCCATGGGAGAAAAACCCTGGACGTTGAAAAACGGCGATCCATAAGCTCCGGGGCCACCAAAGCCCACCCCCACTACGCCAAGTTCATCGACAATATCGTTGGTGTTGCTGTTCTCCGAATAACGGTGCATCGCCAGGCGCGATATGCTGATAGCGGCGGTATTCAAAATTCTCGGAGTGATGACGCGGTTCCAGGCAACAGTCCCCTGCTGCGAGAAGTTGTCATCATAAGAACCAAACCCAGGAAGTAACATACCGATGCCGCCGGGCGCGCTCTCACCGGGAGTAAATCCATATTCGCTGCCGGCAGAATATCTTGCAGTAAGGCTGTCGCCGCGTTCAAACATGTGGTCCACACGCGCCGTTCCCTGATTATTTACATGAAGTTCATTGCGAACATCGGTGTAGTTGTTGCAGTCTGTCCCTGCCCCAACGACCGTGGGTGCCCCCATCATGGCTTCACCGCAGGGCATGGATTGCATTCCCATCGTCATGTTGGGGCGCGGCACATATTTCTGAAGGAATGCCTGAGCCGCTGGATTAATGCGGGATTGGGGAATCACGTTCAAGACACCATTATTTTGGAACTGCTGTCGTCCATTGGAGGGATCGTAGATACTGACGCCGCTTTGGCTGAAATCACCATTCACCTCTGCCTGGGTCGGAACGGTGTCGATCATGGTATCGGCCATTGCGTGTCGAAGACCTTCATAATTCACGAAGAAAAAAGTCTTGCTGTGCAAAATCGGTCCGCCGAAGGATGCGCCATAGTTGTTTTGCACAAGATGGTTATTGCCCATGGAATCGAAGCTATTGGCGTCGAGCACGCTATTGCGAATGAACTCGTAGACCGTGCCGTGAAACTGATTGGTTCCAGAGCGGGTTACGATATTGATCTGTCCGCCTCCGGCCCCGCCCATTTCGGCGGAGTAATCTCCGGTTTGCACTTTGAATTCCTGTACTGCATCGGGTGAAGGACTGAGGTTCAGAGTATTGAAAGTAGGATCGGTATCAGAGGTGCCGTCGAGCAGAAAATAATTTGCGTTGGGCCGATTGCCTGCGATGCTAACAGCAGAGCGCTGTCCGGGACGCCAATATAGTGGATTCGTTTCTCCGGTTTGCGCGCCGTGGCTCATGTGGGCTCCGGGGACGGTCAAGACCAGATCAATCAGCATGCGTCCATTAAGGGGCAATTCATGGACGGACTTTGATTCGACGACTTCTCCGACGCTGGCATCGGTCGTATGCAACGCTTCTGGAGCTGCCGAAACCTCCAGAGACTCGTGGGCAGACGCGAGTTTCAAACCTAGATTGAGCATTAACCTTTGCGCTACTTCCAGCCGTAAGGATTCTTGCAATATGCCGAATCCCGAAGCAGTGACTTTGAGCGAATAGGCATCTGGCAAAAGCCCGGGAATCTCGAAGAGCCCGCGGTCGTTTGTGGTGACATGGCGGACAGTTTCCGTGCCTGCCGCTGTCAGTTCAATAGTTGCTCCCACTACGGGTCGAGACTGCGGATCAAGGACACTGCCACTAAGTACGGCATAATTACTCTGACCAAAGACGGGCATTACAAGGAAAATCACCGAAACCAAAAGCCTGCGCAAAGGAATACCCTCGAACCGGGAATTGGGACAAGAACCGAAAACCTGAGTTGCGATAGCATAGGTTTGTTCAGGAAGGGATGAAATAGCTTAAAAACATTAGTTAAGGTATGTGGCTTACGGCGTCTTCAGATTCCCTTCCCAGACCCTGAATGGGCTAGCTGGCTTCGAAAAGGTAGGCACACCATTGACTTTGCAGGCAAGATATTCACTTGACACAAATAGACCAAGGTGAGAGATTTTAAGAGCCGTGACAGGGGCTAGGCCCTAAGTTGTTAGACTGACAAAAGAAGAATCTTTGGTAACTAAGGTGCATCTATATCTATAGAGTGGGATAGGGGCAAAGCGGGACAAATATTGTACTCACCCTGTCAAGTAAGTCCTTGACAGAGAGTCAAGCAGTTGCTTATTCTACTCATGGTCGCGAGACCACAGCATTTTCGCTTGAGGGCACCGCAAGGTGTCCTCTTGGCTTTTAGGGGTCTTTAGCTCCTCTGGAAGCTCTCTCGCCCAACAAATCATCTCCTTGAGTTTCTTAACGTCATAGACCTTCAGACCTTTGGAACGCAACATATTCAACTCGCGAGCAACCATCCCAGAGGTTCCAAATACGACAACCTGCTTTCCATCGTCGAGTAACTCCTCTACTGATCCCGCAAAATCGCTGTCGCAACTCCATAGAGCGAAAACGTCAGCTTCCCCTACCGCCTGATCCACTAGCATATCCCTCCCCATCTCCACGTCGAAGTTGCATTTAAGATCGTCGAAGGACAAAACCCCCTTTTTATTCAAATCTCTCAGGTGGTCGTTAAGGTGCTCGATTGATTGAACGCTAAGCGTTTTCAGAAGAGGAGTACAAATCAAGTTTCTGAGGATATCTGGGGAGTCTGGAGAAACACTCGACACATCGATTGAGAGCTTGATTGTCTTGACAGGTTTGGTCAGTACCTTGTAGCCCATTTCTTTCGTAGTTCGTATTAATTCTTCTGAGTCGGCCATGCCATCTCTGGTGCCGTAATAAAACTTGGCTACAATTTTTCCGCCAAATGAATCAAGAAGTTGTTTCAACCGCTTTAAATCAATGTGCCATTCCAATCGATTTGACCAATTCCTGACGTTACCGTAATCCAAATAGACGTTCGCAGAACCAGAACCAAATATTGGATCTAAATCTTCAACCACGTATGGAAATTTCTCGATTAGGTTCTGGATACGTTTCGTCTTGGGAGTAAACATTAAGAATGCCTCAGGGCATTAGGCCCTTTTTGCGACAGCGTATTATAATGGCGGAGAGCGGGGGGATCGGACCCCGTTCCGATAAAGGAACTAGCCGCGTATAAGGCGGCTTCTAGTGCCAACTAGAAACGCTCTCCGAATCAGGGCAATGAAAAGTAAAGAGCGCTCACCACGGCCTCTACCAGTGCTTCCTCCAAGAATCCTGGTTGGGGCCTTTGTGTTATCGCCCGACTCCACGGCAAGCCAGTGATGGAATCAGGCTATAGATATTCTGGTCATAAGGAGTTCGCTTTTTTAATCCTCTAACTCCCTGCTCCATATTCTTTAAACTTGTCGATCATCCCGAATACAAAGGTTCGATCCTCCGAAGAGAGGGAAATTAGATCGACATTGATAATGAGCGTGAGCTTTCCTCCGCTCTTGAGGTCAACCTTAGTAATATTCCGTTGTTGCTGGACCGAAACAGAATCTTCCATTGCTGGCATTTGATCTTCAACCTGCACGCCAATTTCTCGCACCTTGCTTCTTCGTCGGCGAGTACCAGATGTGTTCCTTACTTGGCTGGACAAAAGAGGGTGCATGGGCAAATCTGCAAACTTTGCAGCCTGCAAAAAAAACGTAACTGCTTTTCGTTTTGTTTCACCGGAAACGCTATACTGCTCCATCGCAGTCTCAAGCATCCTCGGGCTCATTTTTGTTAGGTCATGCTCAATCAAATCACGATAGGAATGGTGGATAAGTGCGCACATATTTTCGGCACGTTTTTCTGGACTATCAACAAAACGGTGTAACGCGGGAGTGGGTTCATCTTCGCTATTAACTAAACCAAAAAAACGGAGAGCCATCATAATCTGACCTTGTACAATTCCTGATTGACTCCGCCAAATGGTGCGGTCGATGCGTTTAGGAATTCCATGCTGAAGAGCTTCAATTGCGCCTAAGAAAGTACGGAATGGCAGGTAGGCGGCTGGTGTAGCCTTGGGTACTTGGGCCTCTTCGGTGATAAGCTCTGGTTGTGCCATAAGATGTTCCTCCAATGCCACAAACCAATACTAGCAGACAGTTGCCACAATAGATAGATTATTTCTTGTATCTGCTTTTCCACATGATAATCTTTCCCTAATGGAGCATTAAATGGTTACAGGAGAGCTACTTACGCTTATATCAGACGGGGATACTATTATTCAGCGCCAGTTGGTGTCTGTGGAAAACGGCCTTGTTTTCGTATGTAAAGAAGAAGAATTCAGTCTAGCTATTAAGGAAAACAGAGAACCCACATGCATTGGCTTAAGATTGAATACATCTTAGACTCCAGTAGGAGCGGTGCAAAGCATGAAAACAGATAAAGGACAATTTGATGAGGTACTGCGGCGAATGCTGGAAAAGCCACCGCAGAAAACTTCGGAGATAAAGAGTGAGAGGCGAGATCGTGTAACCAAAAAGCCTAAGCGTTCTCGTCTGAAGTGAGAGCAGCAAATCGCAACGGCTCAACTCCACAGAGCCGCTTGACTGTCTGTATGAATACATCAGAATCTTTGCGGTGGTTGAAGCGGTACTCGAACTCTGCAAGGTAGCGGTGCAGATGCTTTCCAGATAGTTTGTGAAATTGCCCTATGATTCCGCGCTTAAGAAGTGAGAATGCCGATTCAATAGAGTTTGTAGTTACATCTCCTCGCACGTATTCGCCTACTATGTGATTGACGCGCTCATGGCGGTCGGTTAAATCAGGCTTGAATGCTGGAGGATACGCGCTGTGATAATCGGTCATTACGCGCTCTACATCGGGTGACAGATGCGCTTTCACGAAGCCGCTGATAGTTTCTATCTTTGCGTCCGGCACATGGCGCAAGCGTAGTTTTCCGCCACGCTGTACGGCACCCATTACCACCTTTTTCGACTTCCGTATCTCACGCATACTCTTTCCGCCACGTATTTTGCCACCTACGTAGGTTTCATCAATTTCAACCACTCCGCCTAGAGGCTCTGGATTCAAGTCTTTCATGGATTCGCGAATGCGATGATTCAAATACCAGGCCGTCTTGTACCCTCCAATTCCGAGATCGCGCTGTAGCTGCTTGGCAGAGATGCCCTTCTTTGCATTCAGGATCAGTCCGATTGCATGGAACCAAACTATAAGAGGCAAATGCGAGTCGGCGAACAGTGTACCAGCGGTGGGAGAAAACTGCTGATGACAGTCTTTATTAAGGCAGAGGTAAAACCAAGGGCGTTTGTTCTTGGATTCCGCCTTACGCATAACGCGCTTTACGTTTTTGTCACCACAGGTAGGGCAACGCACGATGCCATCCGGCCAACGCATCTTTTCGACATATTCAAGACACTGCTGTTCGGTGGAAAACTGTATGAAGATTTCCTGAATGCTCATGGGTTTGGGATGAATTCGCAGTGGCATGTACAAACAATAGCGAAATAGCCTATTTGTGTCAAGTGAATATCTTGCCTTTGCAGTCACCCCGGCCTTTTGGAAGAGGTACAATCCGTGGTATAAACGCCCCTGTAGTAAAAGTGTGCAGCACAGGCCGTTTAGAGTAAATTAGTTCAAATAAATGGTACCTCCATCAGGAGATTCCTTAATGGAGCTGGCTTTCGAGAACCACAATGGCCAGAAACGAGGAGGACTTGTGTCCGAAGCCCGGACGGGAAAACGCTTCCCATTAGAACTGCCCATCAAAATTCATGGTGCAGAAGAGAGCGGAGAGCACAGCGGGATGACGGGAGATCTCAGTGCCGCTGGCGTGTATATTCGCTCTGATGCAGCTTTGGAAATAGGAGCGAATGTGGAGTTTGAAATTGCTTTGCCTCCGGAGGTAACGGGCGCGAAGGAACCTGTCATCGTCCAATGTAAGGGGCGCGTCGTGCGGACCGACGAACCGACTGGCGGCTCTGCAAAAGATCAACGCGGCGTGGCTTGTGTAATTGACTCTTACGACTTCGTTCGCCGCTCGTAAGCTCATTACTGCTAAACAGGAGCTGACGTAATGCTGAAATTAATTCTGGCCGATAATCAAGCCATTTTCCGTGCAGGCATCGCCAAGGTCTTGGCGGTGGAAGACGAAATGCGTATTGTGGCGCAAGCCCAGACGCCGGAACAGATGTACATGGCGTTGGATAAGTTCCGCGCTGCTGTATTAATTGTTGCCGGCGGATTTCATTCAGATTTTCCCGGCATTCTCGCAGCTGCGAACAAAGCAAAGACGCGCGTCGTGGTGCTTGCCGACACAGGCGAGAGCGCTCAGAAATATATGGGCGCAGGAGTGCAGGGCGTTGTGTATCGCAATGTGACCAGCGCGGCATTAGTGGATTGCGTACGTAAAGTCTCTCGCGGAGAAAATTGGGTGCAGGACATTGCGGTGCCCAGTGAACTCACCGAGAACGATATGGTGGGCTTGCGGGTCCGCGATCGGCTAACTGCGAAAGAGCTGCGCATCGTGGCCTTGATTGTTCAGGGATATAAAAACAAAG
Source organism: Terriglobales bacterium (assembly GCA_035651835.1). Taxonomy (GTDB): domain Bacteria; phylum Acidobacteriota; class Terriglobia; order Terriglobales; family Acidobacteriaceae; genus JAOAPG01. The sequence continues at coordinate 10,258 of DASRFC010000063.1, read as the reverse complement.
AGATTGCCACCCAACTGGGAACGACAGAGCAGGTAATCAAGAATTACCTGCGAAATGTATACGACAAGATCGGCGTTTCCGACCGGTTGGAACTAGCATTGTTCACGATACATCACAGAATATTGAACGAAGCGGCGGCAGCAACGGCAGCGACCATCCAGCAGCCTGGGGCGGGTGCAGCAGTTCCTTCGTAGTGCGATTTAACGAACGAAGGGGGCCGCCTATGGGCGGCCCCTCTTTGTTTTTGGGAACTTCCAAGCGAGCACGACTCAGAAAAGAAAAAGGCCGGAAGCTTCCGGCCTTTATTATTGGCAAAATTACTTAACTTTCTGAGCCACTGATTTTGCCTGCGTGAACAGATATAGATAATCCGGGCCACCCGACTTTGAATCTGTTCCTGACATGTTGAATCCGCCAAAGGGATGCGCTCCTACCATCGCTCCCGTGCACTTACGATTGATATAAAGATTTCCAACGTGGAACTCACGAATCGCTCGATCGATCTTATCTTGAGAGTTCGTATACACCGCTCCGGTTAATCCGAACTCCGTGTCATTGGCAATCTCTAGCGCGTGTTCATAATTTTTAGCTTTGATTACAGCCAACACTGGCCCGAAGATTTCCTCTTGCTCGAGTTTCGATTTTGGCTTGATGTCGGCAATCACCGTGGGCTGCACAAAGTATCCCTCACCAGCATTGGTTGCTCTGGCACCACCGGTAATTAGCCGGCCATCTTTCTTTCCATGTTCGATGTACTCGAAAATCGTCTTCATCGAACCCTCGTTAATAACTGCGCCCATGTTGGCGTTCTCGGCGGGATCGCCAACTTTGATCTTTTCCACGCGCGCCTTCAACCCCTCTACGAATTTGTCATATACGCGTTCATCCACGATTGCGCGCGAACAAGCTGAACACTTTTGTCCCTGGAAACCGAATGCTGCCTGGGCGACACCTTCGATCGCCACGTCCAAATCAGCATCCGCATCGACGATAATAGCGTCTTTACCGCCCATTTCAAGAATCGTTCGTTTGATCCAAATCTGTCCTGCGGCTTGTGTTGCGGCGCTCTTGTTGATATCAAGTCCGACTTCGCGTGATCCGGTGAATGCAATGTAGCGAGTCTTCGGGTGAGCTACAACAGCATTGCCAAAACTCGCGCCTGCTCCTGGGCAGAAATTCACGACACCTTCCGGCATTCCCGCCTCTTCGAGCAACTCGACAAACTTTGCCGCAATAGTGGGAGAGTCGCTGGAAGGCTTGAGAATCACTGTATTCCCGGAAACGATGGATGCTAGCGTCATTCCGGCCATAATCGCGCAAGGAAAATTCCACGGTGGAATCACCGCCCCCACGCCCAAGGGAATATATAAGAGTGAATCTCGCTCTCCCGGCATTTGCACTGGTGTTTCAGCTTTTGCCAAACGCAGCGCTTCCCTGCTGTAAAACTCGCAAAAATCTATGGTTTCCGCAATGTCTGCATCTGCCTCCGCCCAATTCTTGCTGACCTCGAAAACCAGCCATGCCGCAAATTCAAACTTGCGTTCGCGCAACATATCAGCAACATGAAACAACAAGTTCGCGCGCTGCTCTACTGATGTCCTGCTCCAACTCTCAAAAGCGGAAAGAGCAGCTTTCATTGCGGGCTCGACGTGCTCCTTGCCGGCTTTTTGATGAACACCAACTATTTGTGATGGCCTTGCCGGATTCAGCGATTTGATCTTGTCTTGTGTTTTTACACGATTGCCACCGATGATCAAGTCGTACTCGCGGCCCAACTGAGTGCGCACTTTTTCAATCGCGGCGCGAATCTTACGGGTATTGTCCTCGCGGCTGAAATCAGTAAGGGGCTCGTTCTTGAATGGCCCTTCATGCGGACGAATGCGATTGCGGACAGGAGCTTCCAAAGTTGTTGCCATGATTTACCTCAATGAAATAGATGCGTAGAAATCCCAGAAGAACTCTTCCAATTGTAGCACTCCCACACGTCCCTATTTAGCGTCGAAACCTGCAATAATTTGAATCCTCAGGTAGACATTGCTAAATCAAAGTATTTGTTGGATAATAACTATTATCGTTTGTAATGCAGCCTGCAACTCACTTTCGCGAGCTTTGCCATCGGCATCATTTGGCCGCTACTCACCAGCGGCAATTGATTTATGAAACTGTCATGGCGATGCCGGGACATCCAAGTCCTGAAGCGATTTACGATAAGGTTCGAAAGAAAATTCCATCTATTTCTCTGGCGACTGTGTACAAAAACGTCCGTACGTTCCTCGACAGCGGCGTGCTCCGGGAAGTAAGCCTGCACCACGGATCGTTGCGAGTGGAGGCGAACGAGGAAGCACACCACCACTTGGTATGCGTGAAATGCAAATCGATTATGGATCTCAAAGAAAACAGCATGGAAGCAGTTCTACTGCCGGAAAAGTTGCCGCGAGGATTTCAAGTACGCAGGATCGCGGTCGATGTAATAGGGATCTGCTTGGCATGCAGCGAGTCCGGACGATTGCTGCGAACCAACGCCTCCAAGATTCGAAAAAACAAAAATCGCAAAACCGTTCATTCATAACTTTCACAACAAAGCTCACATTTTTATTTCACGAGGAGAACACAAACTATGTTAGGTATCGGAGAAAAATTTCCTTCTTTTTCACTGAAGGCAGCCATCAGCACGGACAAAGACCCCGAAAAGTCTTTCAAAGAAATCACGGATCTTGATTATTCGGGAAAGTGGAAAGTGTATTTCTTCTGGCCAGCAGACTTTACCTTCGTTTGCCCTACCGAAATTGCCGGTTTTGGCAAATTGAACAAACAATTTGAGGAGCGTGATGCGCAGATATTGGGCGGCAGCACCGATTCGGAATGGGTGCATCGTGCATGGCGCAATGATCATCCTGATCTGAAAAATCTGCCTTTTCCCATGCTTGCCGATGTAAGACATGATCTTTGCGAACAGCTTGGCATCCTGGCACCAAACGGCATGGCGCAACGCGCTGCCTACATTGTCGACCCGGAAGGCGTCATTCGTTTCGTGTATGTGACGGATGGAGCCGTGGGCCGCAATCCTGAAGAAGTCCTGCGTGTACTCGACGCTCTGCAAACTGATGAGCTATGCCCTTGCAATTGGAAGAAGGGTGAAGCGACTCTGCAGGTTGCGTAATGCTGTGGAGCTGTGTCGAACGATAGACGGAGCTCCGTTGCCTTAACCCGAACGGAGCTTCCTGATTTAAGAAATAACAGATTTAGAGGACAGCAATGACTTTGACTGAATTGATGGACACGGTCCCGGCTTATGCTCGAGATTTGAAACTCAATTTCTCGACTCTAAGCCAGCAGAAGGAATTAACCGAGCAACAAACTTGGGGAACCATCGTAGCCAGTGCGGTCGCATCGCGCAATGCTGAGCTTACGAAAGCTGTGCTTGCCGAAGCTCCGTCGCATTTATCTCCGCAAGCGCTCGATGCAGCTAAAGCTGCGGCCGCGATCATGGGCATGAACAATGTATATTACCGTTTTCAGCATCTGACAACCAATGAGAACTATCGTACGATGCCCGCAAGACTGCGCATGAACGTGCTTCGCTCTCATGGCATCGACCAAGTGGATTTCGAACTCTGGTCCGCAGCTGCTTCAGCCATTAAAGGCTGTGGGATATGCGTCGATTCCCATGAAAAGGTCATACGCGAAAAAGGTCTCAACGAAGATGCCGTATTGGCAGCGATCCGATTGGCTTCAGTTATCCATGGTCTTGCTACAGTTCTGGACGCTGAGAAGGTCGTCGTTCCCGAGGCGCTCGCCGTCTAATGCGAGTCATCATCTTTGGCGGCACCGGAATGCTCGGAAAAGCACTTGTACGCGAGTGGACGCAGGCTGACGATCAGGTTACGTCATTAGGATCGAAGGATGCTGACATCCGAGATCTTCCGCAGGTTGTGCAGGCGGTCCAACAAATCCAGCCCGACTGGATCGTACTTTCCGCGGCATACACGGACGTTGATGGATGTGAAACGAATCGTGAGCTGGGATTCGACGTCAACTGCCGCGGGGCGTTGAACGTTGCCCAAGCAGCCAAGAAATACAACTCGAAACTGCTGTTCGTCAGCACAGATTATGTGTTTGACGGAAACGGCACTGCTCCTTACGAAACAGGGGCTCCTCGCGGGCCGAAGAGCGTCTATGGACAATCCAAAGCGGAAGCGGAAGTAAAGATTGCTCAGATTCTTCCGGATGCCTGCATTCTTCGGACCTCTTGGCTTTACGGTATGGGCGGCAAATGTTTCCCTGACACGATTCTTAAGCTGGCCTCCAGCCGTCCTGAGATTCAGGTCGTCGACGACCAGCGTGGATCACCTACTTACACAAACGATCTTGCCCAAGCCATCATTCAGCTCTGCCATAAAAACGCGCAGGGAACCGTACATGTGACTGATCGTGGCGAGTGCTCGTGGTTTGAATTTGCGCGTGAAATCGTGAAAGCCTCTGGCCTTAAAACCGTTGTCAGTCCTACTACCAGCGACAAATTTGTTCGACCGGCACCCCGTCCGAAATATTCCGTATTGTCCCCGAGAAGCCTTGACCAGTACGGGATAACAATGCCCCAATGGCGGGATGCATTGCAGAATTATTTAAACGAGAGGCAAGCCGCGGGTACTCTGTGACGCATTGTTGATTTGTGCCCCGGCTCATATTAAGAAATAATTATGACTGGAATTTATTCGAATAGATGAGCATCATGGGTAAAGCAGAAAATTCCAAGAAGCCGGAAAGACGCAGGCGGTCACCGAAAAATGAAGAACGAGACCGGCGTGCTCAATCGCGGATCGAGGGCATACTCTCTGAAATCGAGAACGCTACTTATACAGTACTGCGCCGGCATGAGAAAAATTTGAAGCCGTCATCCCGGCAAAAATCCTGACGAATTCCTACTCCCATTCGATTGTTGCCGGAGGCTTGTTTGTGATGTCGTAAAAGACATGCAACTGCAGCTCCTCTCGAATACTGGCAGCAAGTTCGTGCAGCACAGTCCTCGAAATTTCAGTAAATGAAGCAGTCATACCATCGACGGAGTTTACAGGCCGAAGTACCACGCTCTCCTGATCAGTCCGCTTGTTTACTAATGGCAGCAAGATGACCGGGAACTGCCAAATTGTATCCATTATCTCTGGATGACACTTGAGCATATAACTTCGTACATGTGAGTCGGCTGAACGCAGCTTGTCGAGCCGCGCCGCATTTACAAAACTTTCCGCTACTTCCCATTCACTAATCTGGAATTTAGATTCAGCGAGCAGATAGAGCACGCGAGTTACGTCAACAACCTGATTTGTGACTCTGGTTGAGATGGAACCTAACTCATTAAATTTTCCATCTCCAGCCAAGACTGCGACACTCTGATAACTCCGTTCATCACCCTTAACACCTACGGACTTGAGGGGCAATATGCAACCAGTAAATCCCGCTGAACCAGCCATTTCTGATAAGACGGAGTTCGTTGTAGGATGACCGCTGGTTGAAGAGCATATGCAGCGGATTGCCAACCCCGGCCCGGGAAAAGGCTGCTTTTTCAATATCCGTTCGCTGACGGATAATGCTCCACCTATATCTCTTACCTCATCTTTGTAGAACTGCGCTAACGGCTCAATGACGCGGCCTTCTTGCAGCATCTTCAGGATCGTTCCGACGCGATTGTGATGAGTCTTGATGGTTGAAGAATGCTGAGTTCCTCCGGATTCGATTGTGTCTGGATAAATGGTTCCCTGGCCTAAAAGCAATTCACTTTCATGTCCGCGAAAGCGCTGTGCCAGAATACGTTCATGAACAACGAGAAAGTGTTCACCAATAAGCTTGCGCTTTTTTTCCGGACTGTCCATAGAGCCCAGCAGACCAATGAATTCCTCTCTGGCATCTTCGATATGAATGGTGGCGTGTTCCGCTTCTTTGAGGAAGGTTATGTCGGCAATATCCACCTCTCTCATAAAACCGTTGTCAACAAAAACTCCTTCAACTCGTTCTGGACCCAGAGCCCGCAAACACAATACAAAAGCTACGGTGGAATCAACACCGCCACTGATGAAGAAAAAAACTTTCTTGCCCTTCGCAGCGGATCTTATTTGATCAACTAAAGCATCGATCTGCTGCGCTGGACGCCAAACACTGGGTACGCATTTGCAAACATCCACGCAAAAAGCTCTTAGTATTTCGTTGCCATATTGGGTGTGAACCACCTCGGGGTGAAATTGCACCCCGTAGAGTTTTCTCTCGGAGTTCCCCATTGCAGCTACCGGACACGAATCGGTTTTAGCGAGAAGGTCAAATCCTTTTGGCAAAGACGTAACCAGATCCCTATGACTCATCCATACAGTAAGGGATGAAGGCGAGTTCCTGAATATGGAATCTTCAGTAACCACGGACAATGTGCTGAGGCCATATTCGGCTAAGTCTCCCCGCTTCACTGTGGCTCCCACTAATCCGGCTAGAAGCTGATGACCATAGCAAATTCCTAATACCGGAGTTTCAAGCGCGAGGAGTTCGGGATCAATTTTTGGGCTATTGTCGTCATAAACGCTGCTGGGCCCGCCCGAGATGATGATGCCCTTATATCCAACTAACTCGGCACTTGGGGTTGAACATGGCTTTACATCTGAATAAATTCCGAAATGCCGCAAACGGCGAGCGATCAGGTGACAGTATTGCCCGCCAGCATCCAGAACAACTAGCTTTTGCATAGACTTAATTTCCATCATCGCTTCCCCGCAATATTAGTATTCACCGCACTGCTTTACGTGTTCATGTTTTTCAGAACTTCCTCCGCGACGTCTGAGTCGGTCACTAGTACATTGCAGACGCGTGCAGCCAAAGCTGCGGAAACAACGCCAGCTTTTTCTCTGCCTCCTGCGGCGAGTACGACTGTCTTTCGCTTTGAGGCAGCAAGTTTTTTAAGAGCATCCGCCGAGAGGCGCACCAGCACTTCGTCAAGATTAAAATCGACTTCCCTGCCCGAGGCATCCAGCATGTTAAAGGCGACATCTCCCACAATGGCCGCTTTCTCGGTTTTGCCGATCAAATCATTTCTAAGTCTTGATAGTCGTGAATTTAGCCGAAATTCGCTTGCGCCTAAAAAATAGACATCAAGCTTCCGAATTTGCTCGCGAAGGCTAGCCAGTGCCGATGTTCTCGAGAGTTGATTGACGTAATTCATTAATATTTTGTTATCGGTACTGGGGAAAAACATTTCCAAACGACAGGCCTTGGCTGATGGACGACTCCGAAACCACACTATCGTGGAAACCGTATTGGCCGTGAGCCCTGCAATCTGCAAATCTTGTTCAAGCACCAAATTTGCAGGACAAATCGAAATTTCTCTCGGACGTTCCTGCAACTTCGAAGCCATTTCAAACAGGGTTCTACCACTGCCTATGCCGACCTTGGCGCCGTCTGAAACTAGTTCCTCAAAGAGCGTCGCAGTGGCGCTTCCAAGGTCAATACGAGTGCTGTCGGTATTTGCAGAGCTCGTCACGACCCGGGCATCCCGGAGTCCAAATACCTTAATAAGATCGGACTCCAAACTCTGGACAGTGTGGGGCTTGACTCTAATTTCGACCACTCCGGCCCGCAGTCCTTCACGTAGCAGCCGGTTCACGTGGGTTACAGAAAGATTTGTTTTGCGGGCAATTTCTGACTTGCTGAGAGATTGTTCATAGAACATTCTGCAAAGCTCGGTCAGCCGACGTTCCGTCTTGGGTACAAGCTCTTTCACCTAGTTTAACTTTAACATGTTAAGGTTAAAATTCCACTCCCAGAACATCAAAAAAGATTATTCGCGTGTTTTACCGCCCTTTAAAGCGGGTTGGTACTGCGTACAAGGAACTGCGCGCCAGGATAAATAAGGTTTTCCCGTCACTTCCCCCAAACAATAACTGTGAGGGGCGTTCTGGAATTTCAATCGTATCCATCAATTGCCCAGGTGGGTTGTAGACGAAAACCTGCCCCGCAGCGATATAGACGTTCCCTTTCTCGTCTTCAGTTACGCCCTCTCCGCCCTGTTCGGCAAAAAGTTTTAAATCTGAGATTGTGCCATCGTCGCCGACGCTTGCCGTATAAGTCTTCTCTCCGGACTCGTCGGTGACGTAATAGGGCTGACCCACGATTGCTGGCGCCATGCCAAACGCTCGCAGCAAATCGTGAAGCTTGGATCCGTAATAAAGTTCACCGCTTACGAAGTCTTCTCCGGCAGGAATGAAAGTGCTTCCGTCTGGCGAGACAAACTGATAAGGCTTTTTTACGGGCACCGCTTCCAAGAAATCATTTTCATTTCGCCAATAGTTAGCCGGCAAAACCGCGGTCATCCCTGGACGAGGCATGGACGGTTCCGCTTTAAGCAGCGTGATGTCGTCGTTTTTGGAGCCAGGGTTGAAGCTGTAGACCGTGCCGTTCCCGGCGTAGGAAATTACCATCAGATCGCCGGATTTATCAAAAGCTAGTTGAACCGGATCGAGCGGATTGTCGCGAACTATCGAAAGCTGATGAGTTGCAGTCGACCAGCGATAAATAGTTTGTTTTTTTGCATCGACAAAATAAAGATTCCCAGAGCTATCAACAGCTCCACCAGAGATATTAAAAAAGCCGCCTGCAACTTTCTCCACCTTCGCACCCTCGGCAATAACCGGAGAGCGCTCTCTTGCGCGGATTCGAGGCGCCTCTCCGGAAACATTCAGCCAGGCGAATTCACGCTGCCGTAGTTCGAAGTTGTGTGTCTGATCGTAAACTGCATTATCGAAGGAGGCTTTGCTGTCACTATAACAATGGACATTGCGGAACCGTACATTCTTCGAATTCGTGATCTTGATAGCATAGGGAAAAGGCTGATAAGCGCTGACCACTCGATACGTATGAAAGTTCGCGATTGTGATGTTGCTTGAATCCTCAATGTCGAGCGGAAGCGCGAAGCCGCCTTCGCCCCGTTCTTCTTCTGTCTGGAGCGCATAAATCTGCCAATTGGATGCGTTGCGAAGCACGGCTTCATTACGGACATGATGCTCACTCGACAGTTCGTAGATTCGACCTTCAGTTGATGTGTTCGAAATGTATAGGCCCGCTTGCGCGAATGTGCTGGGCGTCCAAATATCCACGAAGGTGCCGCCACCACCGTCGGTAATCCACAGGCTTGGATATTGTCCGTCCCATCGTCGATTTATATCGGCGTCTGCCGTATGTGTGTTGTTGTAGATTTTCGCCCAAGTGGCATTCGGATCGAAGGTGCCGTGACCACCAAGGAAACGCACATCGTTCATCATCGAGTCGCTGCCCGCCATCCATTTAGCGGCTACAGCTCGCGGGTTGATGCCGTTAGTGTAAAGCCCAATACCGGTCACGATGTTAGTTCCGCCTGGCGGAGTTTCGAGCAGCGGCTTGGGACTCCCGACACCCTGAAAAGCTGGAGTAGAATCGGCAAGGACTATGCGCGTCGTGCTGGGGTGCAGGCCAATGAGCACAGTATCCGGCTTAAGCGTGACAGTATCGGTGACACGATACTGCCCGGACGGTAAATAAATCGTGTGATGCTCAGCAATCGCTTTTCTGAATGCTTCAGTGTCATCGGTCATCCCATCACCGCGCGCGCCCAGAGTACGAATATCGACCCATGTATTCATCGGCGGCAAGTCTTTAATGTCGGACTTGACTGGTTCAGGTAGTGAGCTTGAAGAGGCGGTTTCAAACACATCCTGAATCGCGGGAACTGCACCAAGATCTTCATAGTGCAACCCGTGAGAAAAAGTCTTCAACGCATAAATATTTCCTACGCCGGCAAGCTGCTTTCCGCTCTCACGATACGAGACAAATACAGGCACATTCCGGCAGGCGATGTTCTCCATGTTGATCTCTGTGCGAGCATTATTCTCATTGCTGATGACAACAGCTGGGCCAGTGATGTTTTCCATGCGCGCATCTTTGATCCAGAGTTCGTCGGAATATTTGGGATCGATGGAAATCGCGGTAGGAACATTCTTGAATAGCGGACGAATTAAGGTCAGGCCAGCTTCGTGCTCTCGAATCGCAGCTTCGCGCTGGCCTTCAAATGTGGCGTCAATGATGGTGAACTGCCACCCTGGAGAAGGTTTTCGAGTCCAGATACCGTATTGCCCTCCATAAAAGTGGACGTCTTGCGCGACATTGCCTCCATCTTTAATTCCTGCCAGGCCGGAACCAATGCGAAAGTCCATATGCGCCAGAAAACAATGTTGGGCATAGTGCGCGCGAA
>DASRFC010000062.1:0-55104 GCA_035651835.1 Terriglobales bacterium | reverse complement strand
CTATGTCACAATCTCGCTAATCGTTCCTGCTCCCACCGTGTGGCCGCCTTCGCGGATCGCAAACCGCAATCCCTTCTCCATCGCCACCGGCGTGATCAGCTCGATCACCAGACTCACGTTATCTCCCGGCATTACCATCTCCGTGCCCGCCGGCAACTCGGCCACGCCCGTCACGTCCGTCGTGCGCAAGTAGAACTGCGGACGGTATCCCTTAAAGAATGGCGTATGCCGTCCACCTTCTTCCTTGGTCAGGATGTAAACTTCCGCCTTGAACTTGGTGTGCGGGGTAATCGATCCACCCTTGGCCAGCACCATGCCGCGCTCCACATCTTCTTTCGCGATACCGCGAAGAAGAAGCCCGGCGTTGTCGCCCGCCATGCCTTCGTCGAGCTGCTTCTTAAACATCTCAACGCCCGTCACTACCGTCTTGCGCGTGTCGCGGAAGCCAACAATTTCTACTTCCTCGCCGACTTTCACCTTGCCGCGTTCGATGCGTCCGGTCACCACCGTGCCGCGCCCCGAGATCGAGAAGATATCTTCGATCGGCATCAGGAAAGGCTTGTCGAGCTCGCGTGCTGGCTGCGGAATATACTTGTCCACCGCTTCCATCAGCTCATCGACTTGCTTTTCCCACTTGGCTTCGCCGTTCAATGCGCCCAGCGCCGACAGCTTGACTACCGGAACATCGTCTCCCGGGAACTGATAGCTCTTGAGCAACTCACGTACTTCAAGTTCAACCAGCTCGAGCAATTCGGGATCATCGACTGCATCGCACTTGTTCAAAGCCACCACAAGATACGGCACACCCACCTGCCGCGCCAGCAGCACGTGCTCGCGGGTTTGCGGCATCGGACCATCGGTCGCTGCCACCACGAGTATGCCGCCATCCATCTGCGCCGCGCCCGTGATCATGTTCTTGATGTAGTCGGCGTGGCCGGGGCAATCGACGTGCGCATAGTGCCGGTTCGCCGTCTCGTACTCGACGTGCGCCGTGGCGATGGTGATGCCGCGGGCTTTCTCTTCCGGAGCGTTATCGATCGAGTCAAAACTGCGGAACTGAATCTTCGGGTTGTGCTTCGACAATACCTTCGTGATCGCCGCCGTCAACGTGGTCTTGCCATGATCGATGTGACCAATCGTCCCTACGTTCACGTGCGGCTTATTGCGATCAAATTTCTCTTTCGCCATCTAGTTCTCCGTACCTTCCCTCGTGTAAATAAATTCTTAGTAGTACTGATACAGCTTCTTAAACTTTGTCCGCAACGCCGGATCAAGCTCCTCTATCTTCGACAGATAAAATTCCCGCATCTGCGCCTGATCGGATGTCGTTAACGCTTCATACTGGGCCCGGCAAATGATCGCCGGCTTTACTCCATTCGCATATTCGAGGATTCCCTTGGCCAGCGCCGACTCAAGATCCCGTACGCGGACATCCATGCTCTGCATACGATTCAGGAACCGCTCAACTTTATCCGCAGCGAAGGCGCGCTCGATTGCGTTCTTCAGTTCGTCGAATTCCTTTTGCCGCTCAACTTTGATCTCGGCCTTCTCGAAAATCATTTCCACAGACCTTGCATTAAAATTCTGGAGCGGGAGACGGGGATCGAACCCGCGACCAACAGCTTGGAAGGCTGTGACTCTACCACTGAGTTACTCCCGCTTATAACCAGCCATCAGCTATCAGCCGTCAGCTCTCAGCAAAACAAGCTGGCCGCCGATTTCCACTCAGACAAACTCTCTCGCTCAAATCTCTGGAGCCGATGACCAGGATTGAACTGGTGACCTCTCCCTTACCAAGGGAGTGCTCTACCAACTGAGCTACATCGGCCCAACCACTTCAACAACAAACTCTGGAGCCGATGACCAGGATCAAAAACCAGAACTGGTGACGGCCTCTTTTTGTGTTGCAGCAACACTTCGCTGCTGCAACGTCTTACCAAGGGAATGCCCTTTTATTAAGCTACATCCCAACTGAGCTACATCGGCCCAACCACTCACTGCTCGCTGTCGCTATCAGAGTGCATTGTGTCCTTGCGTCGCACCCAGGTTTTCACCGCGAACATTCCTAAGATAGCCAGCGTCACAAGCCGAATACGCTGATCGCTGATGGTCATCCAAGCCAGAATTCCCAAGGCCACGAACACGCCCAGCGAAATATACAAACGATTCACTTTAGTCTCTGGTGCACAGGGAAGGATTCGAACCTTCGTACCTCTTGAGAGGGGCAGATTTACAGTCTGCTGGCTTTAACCACTCACCCACCTGTGCAGTAAGCCGAATTTCGGCTCCCACTCATTGGTCCGGCTACTGCCGGCTTACCGCGTGGACGCGCAGAATCGCACTAGCCGCGAGCTTTAAAAATGGAAGAACAGAAGTGCGTACGAAAGCCTCTCGCACGCGAACACCACATTTGGAAAGTTCCCTATGGAGTGCTGTTGGATTTATCTGTTACGACGCCGCGCCGCGTTCAAATATTCTGCGTTCCGGAACTCGTCTATCAATTTCGATCTTTGTTCTGAATCTCTTTGCGATCTTGGAGCTGACGGAGGGATTTGAACCCCCGACCCTCTGATTACAAATCAGATGCTCTACCAGCTGAGCTACGCCAGCAGTTAGGCAGTGACCTTTTCAGGCACAAGTGCCCCTCTGATCCCATACTGATGTCCGGGACAAGATTTAAAGTTACCATAACGATATCGGGCGTGCAACGCCCAAAGTTTGGTGGAGATTAGGCTCCGGCGAAATGACCCGAAAAATAATAGGAAAGCGCGTAGAAAACCAGCACCGACACGGTCAGAGCAGCACCGATGATGCTCGGAATCACAGATTTCACCTGCTCATTGTCCAAGGCTTCCAAGATCGGCGCGCTTGCAATGAAAAGCTGTCCCCAAGCTGCCAAGCAAGAAACCACTTCAACATAAGCGAGTTGCTGGAGCAGCGAAAACACAAATACGCCGGCGCAGATGAAGAATCCCGAGCCGCCGACGGTGATGCCGATTTGATTGCGAGTCATTTTACTCAAACCAAAGCGTCATCAACAAGTGTAACTCCGATCTGTTTTGCAAATCTTACGAGTACGCAAACTCAGCGGATGGACCAAGGTTAGGAAATGCTATGATTGTTGTTCCCTGGCTGCTGACCGGCAAATCTGAGTTTTGAGCTGCATTGCCGCAGGCAGTCAGCCTTCAATGCGCATAAAACGCCGCCTCCCTGTTTTCTTTGGTGTGCTGCTGGTCATTGCAGCCGTCGCGCTCGCGGTTGTGCTGCGCAAACACGCTCCTCCTGAACCGGCTCGATTGCTTCCCGGAGCGGATGGCTTCTTCTACATAAATCTTCAATGGATGCGCCGCGCCGACATCACCGGCCCGCTGCCCAATGTTCCTCACGACGCCGAGTACGAACAATTCGTTCAAGAAACCGGATTCCAGTTCGAACGCGACTTGGATAAAGCAGCTTTTGCTGTTCACTACAGCGGAGACGGCGCCAAGAATGGAGCGACTGCGGAGCCGCGCTTTTCCGAGGTATTCGTCGGAAAAATCGATGGCGAACGTCTGCGGGCGTATTTGCACAAACTTTCGAACTCAACTGAAAGTTACCGCTCGACTGATATTTACAACATTCCCCTCGACGGACGCACCGTCCGGGTTGCGATCCTGAGTGTGGACATGGTTGCAGTGTCGAACCACAATGACCCGCAAGTGATTCACGGAATTGTGGATCGCTCCCGCAAACTGGCTTCTCCCTTTGGAGGCCCAGCTCTGTTGCGTCAGTATTACAAGCGTGTTCCCCTAGCGAGTCTGGTTTGGGGAATTTTCAAGGCCAATGCGGCTTCCGAAAATGCGCTTTCGAGTCAGGCGGGAAGTTCCGCGTCCAAACTTTCGCCATTCGATTTGTCTTTCTTATTTGCCAAGCCGGCAGTGATTGTCGCTTCGGTGCGCTATTTTGGAGCAATTCACTTTCGCGCCGAAGCATTTACAGGCAGCGATGATGCTGCCCAGCATCTGACCGAACAACTGAGCACGTTTCTTACGATTTTTCGTGCGGCAGAAATTTCGGTCGGACAACAAGGGCCTGATCCTGACGTGAAACAGTTCTTTGAGGGCGTCAAGGTGGAACAGAAAAAGGACCGCACCGAACTCACGGCGAATCTATCGACAGCGCTGATTCGCAAACTTGTAGCTGCGGCCCCGAATGAAATAACTCCCCAGGCCGAGCCGCAAGCGCCCTCTTCGACGGCTCCCGACAATGACAAGAAAGCTAAACCGCACCGTGCTCACGCAGCATCCGGTAAACCAGCGACACCGGCAGCCCCACCACGTTGAAATAATCTCCTTCAATGCGGGAAATCCAACGCGAGGCAAATCCTTGAATCGGATAAGCCCCGGCTTTGTCGAGGCACTCGCCGGTCGCAACATAGGAAGCGATCTCCTTAGCGGAAAACGGGATCATTTGGACCGATGTGGTTTCAGAGCGTGCATCACAAAATCCAGCTCCTATAAGGCAGACGCCAGTTGTGACCTGATGAGTGCGTCCGGAGAGCAGCTTCAACATGCGTTGAGCGTCAGCATTGTCGCGAGGTTTTCCGAGAATTTCGCCCTCGACGTTCACGATTGTGTCCGCACCGAGAATAGTGTCATTAGGGCGCTTCTGAAAAACTGTTTGCGCTTTTTCTCGAGCAAGCCGCTCCGCAAAGGCATTCGGTCGCTCCCCCTCCTGCAACTCTTCGGGAATGTTCGCTGGTTGCACTGTGAATTCAAAACCGGCATTGCGCAGTAGTTCCTGACGGCGGGGGGACGATGAAGCGAGAACGAGCATGGCTTTGATTTTACCGAAGTGAAACCTGTCGACTATCCGATTAGCTCAATGCGATTACCAAAAGGATCGTGAATGTAGCAGCGAAGCACTCCGGGAATGTCGACGACTTCATGGACTTCACAACCATTGCTCCGCAAATGTTCCGTTAGTGCTGGATAATTGCGACACCGTAAAGCCGGATGCGCTTTCTTTGCTGGACGAAAATCCTTCTCCACTCCAAGATGAATTTGTACACTGCCACTTTCAAACCAACAGCCACCGCGTTTCGCGAGTTCTAGTGGCTTTTGGATTTCTGCCATCCCTAATAGATCCCGATAAAAGCGACGCGCGATTCCCTCTTGGCCCGAAGGCATGGCCAGTTGGACATGATCGATAGCAATAAATGGAGCGTCACTCATTCCGATATATTAGCGTGCCTAACTCAGCAACTTCGAAACTCACAACTAGCAACTTAAAACTGTGTTCCAATCCGCCTGTTAGAATCAAAACATTGACTGCATCAGCTATGGACGCCGCTTTTCTCCGAAATTTTGCCATCATCGCGCACATCGATCATGGGAAATCCACGCTTGCCGACCGCCTGCTGGAAATTACCGGATCGCTAACTGCCCGCGAAATGCAGGCACAGGTGCTCGACTCGATGGACCTGGAACGGGAACGCGGTATCACTATCAAGGCCCATGCCGTGCGGATGATGTACACGGCGAAAGACGGTCAAACTTATCAGCTCAACTTGATCGACACGCCCGGTCACGTGGATTTTTCTTATGAAGTCTCCCGTTCGCTTGCGGCTTGTGAAGGAGCGTTGCTGGTTGTAGACGCTTCTCAGGGTGTTGAAGCTCAAACGCTTGCGAATTCTTATTTGGCTATTAATCATGGCCTCGAAATTATTCCGGTCATCAATAAGATCGACCTGCCCAGCGCGGACATTGCTCGCACCAAAGAAATGATCGAAGGCGCGGTCGGTCTCGATGCCAGCGACGCCGTTCCGATCAGCGCCAAGACTGGACAAGGTGTGGTGGACGTTCTTGAAGCCATTGTCAAAAAAGTCCCGCCACCCAAGGGCGATCCCGAGAAGCCGCTCCAGGCGCTGCTTTTCGACTCCTGGTTCGATCCCTATCGCGGAGTAATCGTGTTGACGCGCGTGTTTCAGGGCACTCTGCGCAAAGGACAGAAAATCCGGCTATGGTCGAATGGACGTGTCTTTGATGTCGAAACGCTCGGCGTACTTACTCCCAAGCCAGTGGAAATAGGCGAACTCCGAGCTGGTGAAGTCGGCTTTCTGATCGCCAACATAAAGAATGTTGCCGATACGAAGATTGGCGACACGATTACTGAAGAAGGTAATCCCGCACCCGAACCGCTTCCTGGTTTCGAAGAGATCAAGCCCATGGTCTTCGCCGGGCTCTACACCGTGGACGCGCACCAACACACACAATTACGCGAAGCTTTGGAAAAACTTCGGCTCAATGATTCGTCGTTCTTCTTTGAACCCGAAAGCTCTGTCGCATTAGGCTTCGGTTTCCGTTGCGGCTTTCTCGGCCTGCTTCACATGGAAATTATTCAAGAGCGGCTGGAGCGCGAATTCGGGCTCGAGCTGATCACCACGGCACCCGGCGTACGCTACAAGATCACAATGACAGATGGGAACTTGATCGAAGTCGACAATCCTTCGCGCTGGCCCGATCCGAGTGAAATCGCCAAAATTCAGGAGCCAGTTATTCTTGCGACGATTCTCACCAATGAAGAATACGTTGGCGGAATACTGGCTCTCGTGGAAGAAAAGCGCGGCAAGCAGAAGACATTCGAATACGTAAGTTCATCCCGCGTAATGTTGCATTACGAACTGCCACTGAATGAGATCGTCCTCGATTTCTATGATCGCCTGAAATCCGTCTCTCGCGGATATGCTTCGCTCGACTACCATCTCGCCGACTATTGGGAATCGCCCATGGTGAAAATGGACATCCTGGTTGCCGGCGAATCCGTGGATGCGCTATCGGTTATTGTCCATCGTGACTTCGCTTATGAACGCGGCAAAGCCCTGGTTTCCAAAATGCGAGAGCTGATTCCGAGGCAAATGTTCGAAGTGGCAATCCAAGCGTCCATTGGATCGAAAATTATCTCCCGCGAAACCGTTCATGCCATTCGCAAGAATGTCATCGCCAAATGCTACGGCGGCGATATCTCACGAAAACGTAAGCTGCTGGAAAAGCAAAAAGAAGGCAAAAAGCGCATGAAGCGCATTGGTCGCGTGGACATCCCGCAAGAAGCATTCCTCGCTGTGTTGAAGGTCGGGGAAAGCAGCAGCTAACCAGCATCTATATGTAGCTACAATCCACAAGGAGCCTCGGGGCCGTTACTGCCAAGGAATATGGACCCATTTCACTTTTACTAACTTTTAAACACCCCGATGAGGACCTTAGATCGGAAGTACATGCCTCTCTGGATGTGCAAATCTCAAGAGTTACAAGAAATTCACATTCCATATCGCCTCTCCTGCTTAATTCTATCTGTTGCATTTAACTCTATTGTTTTAAATAACTTGTTTTGCTTTTAAGGATTTGACTGCTAAACAGCGAAGAGTTCATTTTCTTTGGTTTTATCGCCCAATCTTCACTTCCACAGGGTTTTCCACAAGGTAAGGGCTGGTTATCACACGCTAGGGCAGGATTTATTCGTCATCCATCATTCCGCCGTTTGCCATGGATTCAAAGCGCGTGCAGTTTTTCAAGAATGCCATTTTAACGGTACCGGTTGGACCGTTTCGCTGTTTGCGGATAATGACTTCCGCCACCCCATCGAGCGCCGGATCGTCGGGCTTATAAACCTCTTCTCGAAAGATAAAGGCCACAACATCGGCGTCCTGTTCAATTGAGCCAGATTCACGTAGATCCGCAAGTTGCGGGCGGTGATCGCCGGCTCCCCGGCTTTCGGGTGCGCGGCTGAGCTGCGAGAGTGCAACTACCGGGACCTTCAACTCTTTGGCGAGTGCCTTTAGACCACGCGAAACTGCCGAGACTTCCTGGGTTCGGTTTTCATACCGCCGCGATCCACCCGACATCAGCTGCAAGTAATCGACAATGATCAGATCCAGCCCGCCTTGCGACTGTTGCAGTCGTCTTGCCTTGGCGCGCATTTCGCTCAGGGCGATGCCTGGTGTGTCATCGATAAATATTGGAGCCTGCGTCAGCTTCTCAAGCGCGTGAGTAATCTTTCGGGTATCGTCCTGCCAGAGCGATCCAGTGCGGAATTTATGCGCATCGACTCGCGCTACGGAACACAACATGCGTTGCAGCAATGCCTCTTTCGACATTTCCAGCGAAAACACGCCGACGATCCGCTTGTCTTCGATGGCGGCATTCTCGGCAATATTCATCGCGAAAGAAGTTTTGCCCATTGAAGGCCTTCCCGCGATGATGATCAAGTCCGAGCGTTGCAACCCGCTGGTTTTTTCGTCAAGGTCCGCATAGTGCGTCTCGATGCCCGTAATACGCTGGCCACGCTGGAGCAGGGCATCAATCGATCCGAAAGATTCTTTGACGATTTCAGTAATGCCCAAGAAGCCGCGCCCTATGCGCTTTTCGGAGAGCTGAAAGATCGCAGCTTCAGCGTCGTTGAGAATCTCTTCGGCGGCATCTCCTTGATCGGAAGCCCGCGAGATCGCTGCATTCGCGGCGTGAATCAATCCACGCAGTAAAGCTTTATCGCGGACGATCTTAATATAGTGCTCAATGCTCGGCCGATCGGGAACCCCGTCGACCAAACTTGAGATATAACCGACATCACCAATCGATTCCAGCTCCTTGCATCGGTCGAGCTCCTCGACCAACGTGATCATGTCGATGGGGCGCGAGGATTCCGCAAGCTCCACCATTCGCGAGTAAATACGGCGATGAGAGTCGAGCGAGAAGTCTTCGGGATGAAGGTGTTCGGCGGCTTCGTTGTAAGAAAAATTATCGAGAAGGATGGCGCCAAGGATGGAACGTTCGGCCTCCACGTTTGCGGGAAGCGTGCTTGCGATGTTGTAGTTCGTAGTCGCCAAGATTATTTACAAACCAGATTTTAGGAGTAAACGCTCTAAGAAAATTTACAGCCGCAGTATAAGAGAACAAAAAGCGAATCACAAGTATTTCGTTCTGATCTGCCCGACTCTCATGCAGCTCAAAATAAATGCGGCTCGGGCCAGCCACCCAAGCCGCATTGCTCGTGCATGTCCCGCTACCGCTGTGAAAGCCAGCAACCGAATCATCCATCGCTGAATGACTTTTCTGAGGAGGCCGCAAAGCCCGGGCAGACCAAACGCGCCGTAAAGCACATTTCGAAACCCTGAGCAGTTCCATCCTCGAGAAATTCGCCGAGGCCGCTACTCCGTCACAATCTACGGCAGCGCTTCAAGACATCTCACGCATGCAGTGAGTTCACTTTGTGGCAACGCGAATTGTTTCGCAATCATTAAGTGCGATCGGCTTGTGCAGAAACTGTGGAGGATGAGAATTCGTTGTGGAAAGAATCGGAAAAAGTAGAACGAATTCCGGAATGCCAAAATCCTCACTCGAATTGTTTTCGGAAACTGGCGAATTGTTGCTTCAGATCCTCAACTTCTTTGCGAAGCTCTGCCACTTCGGTTTTAAGTTCTTCGACTTGATCGCTTTGCGCCGGAAAAACTGAGCGGACTGCTCCTGCATTATTGCTTATTGGAGCATTCCATTCTTCACGATCTCCGGACAATAAATGCGCGTAACGCGCTTCTTTTGTTCCTGGCTGCGCGGCAGTACTCTGACCAACGGCGGATCACGTTGCATGAGACGTTGCAATGTTGATTGCACATCATCCAATTCTTCGAAGCGATGCATGCGCTCTGATCGTCCTCGCAGCTCGCCTGGTGTTTGCGGTCCGCGCAACAACAATACGCAAATGATCGCAGTCTCACCGCGCGTGAAGTTGAAAACTTCCTGTGAGCGATGCTCGTACTTGGTGACTCTGCTATCTGCGCCGCGGGCGGGACCAGCAAGTCGATTTTGCTGAAGAGATTCCAGCGCACGACGAACAGCGTCTTCGTCGAGGTTCATCACCGGATCGCGATTATTCTTCTGATTGCAGGCATTGACCAGCGCGTTCAAAGATAACGGATAGTAATCCGGAGTCGTGATGTCTTTCTCGATTAATGAACCCAGCACTCGTGTCTCGACTTCATTTAGAACAATATCCAACTGCGGCACCTCTCTTTACTGAAACTGATCCACTGAACTGGTTTCAATAAATCTTACAGGCATCTTTGACTAACCGCGGTAATAGGATCGCGTTCGAGCGAAATAGTTTACGATTTCAGCAGGGAAAACTATTGTGGCAGAATCACAAGACTTGCAAAAGGAGCAGAGGATTGGTTTGTGCTCTAGCTGCACAAACGTTCGCCGAATCACGTCTCCGCGGGGATCTGTTTTTTATTTTTGTGAGAAATCGAAGAACGATGCTAATTTCCCCAAATATCCCCGGCTGCCGGTTTTACAGTGTTCGGGATATTCTCCTTTGAATCCGGAGAAACTGAAATCGTGATATCAAATGAGAGCTTTGTTCTAGATTTGTATTATGTGGCAGTTGATGACCACAAACAACGTTTATCCACCCTTCAGGGAGGAGAGCATTTTCTTGTTCCCGCGAGCCCTGAGGACCACGCGAGGATGGTGCATATAATAAACTTGTTCAGTGAGCCAGATTCTCCTCAGGGCTTCCCAAGACTACACGACGCTCGCCACAGATATGCTCGTGGCGACAGCCGCAGGACAGCCGTTCGACAAATACTCAAATAAGAACACCCTATACGCTTGCAAAGACGCGGTAGTTGCCCTTGGATATACAGGCATGGCTTTTCTAGGGAACGTGCCTACGGACCAGTGGCTAGTTCAAGTAATCACCGACGATCGCCTTGAGTCGAAGCCCGCGCTGATTAGACCGACTTCTTGGACTTCACATGAAGGCCTTGGCCAAACCCTCAAGCGAATTCGCGCGGCTCTCGAAGTGGCCCAGAAATCCGTTCGTTTTCGACTGGCAACAACAATGGATGACTTTGTCCTTCGATCTGTTGGGGACAGGTTGGCATTGGAATAGACGAGGGCGGTCGCGTCCGATTATTTTTTGGATCAGTAAGCATAAAGGTAAGACCGAATGCGATCTGGGATACAAAAACCGGCTCTGGCACCATCCACAAGCGCAGGGGAAACCCTTCACGATCTACAGTTCCCCCATCAACCACTCAAAGGCTGAAATGGAGAAGCTGAAGGAAAAACTCAAAAACAGAGACTGGAAAACAACTGAGTCGATTCTCGTTGAAGAGATTAGGCGCGCTGCTTTGGTTCTACGGCATCGCAATGACAAGCTTTTCGGCGGGGCTCTCAATTCCTGATAGGTGTTCCAGAGACTCATCTGCTGCAGCAGATCGAAAAGCAAGTCAGCTTCGCCTTCGTCCACGAAAAGCTGAAGGATGCTATAGCGAGACAAGTCACCCGCAGTTAACTATTGTTCGATCATCCCAAGTGAACTAATATTCGGTGCCCATGCAAATTCAGGATCTGGCCAACTCGTATCAGACCAAGACTGACGAAGAACTCCTGCGGTTGGCTACCAATTCAGAACAGCTGACACTCGAAGCTAAATCCGTTCTGAGAAGTGAATTGGCGAGGCGCAGAATCGACGGAACAGAATATTCGGAAGCGCAATCCGAAAAGGAGCAATTGGGCGACAATGCTATGAGTCGCGGTTTATCACTCTCGGAATACCCTCGCGCAATCGGCGAATTTGTAGAAGACGTACTCCGTGTTTATCGTGGCCAGTTCTGGTTTTTTATGGCGCTGGTTGCTCCCGCCGTTGTGGTGGGTTACATCGCAGTTGCCATGGGGCGTAACGAGGCATGGGAGATTGCACGGCATCTTCCCCGTGGTGGCCAGGCGTTGCTTTCGCACAAAACCGAGTTCGCCGAAATTTGGCTGTCAAACTCACTGGGATATCTCGTTAGTTGGATGGCTCTGTCTTTCTCGTTCGGCGCGATTTGCTTCGCGGTGGATCAAATTGGAGAAGGAGTTACGCCATCGGTCCCGGACTCCCTTATGGCAGTTTGTCACCGACTGGGCGCATTTCTACGACTGTCGCTTCTGCTGTTCTTTCTGGTTCTTGTGGCAGAAGGGGCGGGGGGACTGCTGTCGGGAAGCATTCTTGCGATACTGCCATACGGTCGGGTTCATCCGGGGCACATTGCAATCTGGGTACTGACGTTTGGTGTAGCGTCTTTAGTGCTACTTCTGATCTCACGCTTTGGACTCGCGATGCCTGCACTAATCTTGGATGATTATAGAGTCGGGAAGGCAATGTTCCGTAGTGACGAGCTAACTGAGGGTGAATGGCTAACCCTTGCCGTCCTTCTAGCGAAGTCCTTGATTGGCGGCTACCTCGCCGGGATGTGTCCCTTTTGGCTGGCATCCTTCATTCCAGCCACTTCTCGATTACCCGCATGGTTTCCTTGGATCTTGACGATCGCTTCGATCACCGGAGTTGCAGTGGTCGAACCCACGATGTTCATCGGCTTTGCATTGCTTTATGTCAGAAAAGCCGCTCCTGAGGTCGAGGGAAGCACCCAATTATCAACTGGCGGAATATCGCGATGTGACTCATTGACTGCCTAACTAGGTTATTTGAGATGCTGGCGTTTGAATCTGGTTTTGCAATTTGTATCCCTGCAGCCAGCGCACAAATTCCTCGTACGAAATGCGTTTCACACGCAGACCGCGCACCAGTTCCATGAAGGTCTTTCGTGTCCTCGCCCCCGAACAGCGGGAGAGCCTCATGCGTAGGCTCACTAAAAATTACTGTACGGCAGATGATCATTGATGAGTATTTCATCAATTTCAGCGACAAGGCTTGTTTCTGATTCCGCACGGCGTCCGAGTTGATTCCGCGACATATTCGCTTCAGGCTGTTTTTCATACCCTCTCGACGAAAAGCCCGCACGCGCTCTGCCCCGCACACGGGTGAGCGAAGGGGGCCCGGCGAAAGTCAAAATCAGGAATATCGGCGGACGGAGCATTTTGCCATCGTCTTACACTAACCCGCCTCGTTTGACCACATTTTCCAACCGCCTGTACTATCAAATGTTCACCTTTAATCAGGATTGCCGAGCTATTGCTCGGCTGGACAGCCGAGGGCGGCTGTCCCTACGTAATTCCAGCGGTGCACAGTACGTAGATTCCTCTAAGCGTCAATATCATGGCACACGACCTTCCTAAAGCGTACGAACCGGGCGCGATTGAAACGCGCTGGGCTGAATATTGGGTAAAAGAAAAACTCTTTTCCGTGCCTACTCCGCCGCCCGGGGACACTCGTCCGGTATTCACTTTGCTGCTGCCGCCTCCCAATGTCACGGGCCGTTTGCACATGGGGCACATGCTGAACCAGACGCAAATGGACATCATTGTGCGCTGGCATCGCATGCGCGGATTTGTTTCGCTCTGGCTCCCAGGAACGGATCATGCGGGAATCGCCACGCAGATGATGGTGGAACGCCAGCTCGCAACTGAAGGCAAGAAGCGGCAGGAGATGGGCCGCGAAGCTTTCATTGAGCGCGTGTGGGAGTGGAAGAAGCTCTACGGCGGCGCGATTCTCGATCAGATGAAGCGGCTCGGGGCTTCAGTCGATTGGAACCGCGAGTATTTCACCATGGACGAGAATCTTTCGCGCGCGGTGCGCGAAGTTTTCGTCCGGCTTTATGAAGAAGGATTGATTTATCGCGGCAAGTACATCGTGAACTGGTGTCCGCGCTGCGAGACGGCGATTTCAGATCTCGAAGTTAAGCACGAAGAGGTTCCGGGGAAGTTGTATGAAATTCGTTATCCGGTGGTTGGGTCGGCTTCTGGGAAAAAAGAGTTCATTACGGTTGCCACCACGCGTCCTGAGACCATGCTGGGCGATACCGCTGTTGCAGTGAATGAGAAAGACGAGCGCTATCTGCATCTGCACGGCAAGAAAGTTCTGTTGCCATTGATGAACCGGGAGATCCCGATTATCACCGATGAACTTGCGCAGCCGGAGTTCGGAACCGGCGCGGTGAAGGTGACTCCAGCGCACGATGCGAATGATTACCAGGCCGGGCTTCGCCATAATCTGCCGCAGATCGAGGTGATGGACGAGCACGCTGGCATGAATCAGAACGCCGGTGCGTATGCCGGTCTGAATCGATTTGAAGCGCGCGACAAAGTTGTACAGGATCTTGAAGTGCAGGGCTTTCTGGTTGGCACAAAGGATTACACGATTGGCATCGCCAAGTGCGATCGTTGCGGGACCGTGGTTGAGCCGCGCCTTTCGACGCAGTGGTTTATCAAGATTGCTCCACTTGCGAAACGGGCTACGGAGGCGGTTGAGCAGGGCGAGATTACGATCGCTCCCGAAAATTACAAGCAAATTTATCTGAACTGGATGCACAACATTCATGACTGGTGCATTTCGCGCCAGTTGTGGTGGGGACATCGCATTCCGGCATGGCATTGTGCCGATTGCGACGAAATTATTGTGGCGCGCGGTGTTCCGTCTGCTTGTCCGAAATGCAGTGGAAAAAAGCTCGAGCAGGATACGGATGTCCTCGATACGTGGTTCTCTTCGGGGCTTTTGCCGTTCACGACTCTAGGCTGGCCGGAGAAGACGCGCGATTTGGAAGTGTTTTATCCGAACTCGCTGATGATTACGGGATTCGACATTCTATTTTTCTGGCTGGCGCGGATGATCATGTTCGGCTGCCACTTTATGCAGGGGCACCAGCCTGATCCCAAGATCAAAGAGGTTAGCGGTTGGGGTGCAAGGAAAGACGATAGCGTACCGTTTCGCGACGTTTACATTCATGCATTGGTGCGCGATGCGGACCGGCAGAAGATGTCGAAGACAAAAGGCAATGTGCTGGATCCGCTCGCGGTTATTGAGAAATATGGAACCGATGCGACTCGCTTTACATTAGCGGCGATGGCTTCGCCGGGTACAGATATTGCGTTCAATGAGAGCCGGACTGATGGTTATCGGGCATTTGCCAACAAGATTTGGAATGCAGCGCGGTTCATGTTCATGAATGTGGATCGAGCGGAGCAGGCTGACGTGTGGTCGATGGAGGAATTCCGGAAGCTCGCGGGCGAGGGCGCCCGCGCCACACAAACCGGATTTCAGGCGGCTACTCTTGAAGACCGGTGGATTCTCTCCCGCTTCAATCGGGTTACGAAAGAAGTCAATGAAGCTCTCGCAACCAATCGCTTCCATGAAGCAGCAAATCAGATTTACGATTTCTTCTGGGGCGAATTTTGCGATTGGTATTTGGAACTGATCAAACCAAGGCTGTTGGACGACGACAAGAAAGTAGTTCGCGTTGCATGCGGAAATCTGGTTGGCCTATTCGAAGCAGCTTTGCGGCTGCTTCATCCGGTAATGCCATTTATTACTGAGGAGATTTGGTATGCCATTTACGATGGCAAACCTCCGCTTAAGTCGATCGCGTTTGCCGCTTACCCCGTAAACGATACCGCGCAGGTTAATATTCCGGCCGAAACCAGCATGGCGATTTTGCAGGATTTGATCGTGGGGGTACGGAATCTGCGGGCGGAACTGAAGGTTGAACAGAAAGCCAAAGTGCCGATTCAAGTGTTTGCTGCCGAACCGGAAATTCAGGGATTACTCCAGGAGAATCAGCGCGCGGTCGAGCGACTTGCCAACGTTGAAACGATTCTTTTTACTAATGCACCACTAACCTACACGCAAGGCGCACGCCATACTGCAAGATTCGACGTCTATGTGATCTATGAGAAAGTGATTAACGTAGCCGCAGAGCGCGAGCGTCTGAGGAAAGAATTGGAGAAAATCGAGAAAGAGATTGCTAACGGCCAACGTCAATTGAGCAATGAGCAATTTCTAGCCAAAGCTCCCGTTCAGGTGATCGAGGGAATTCGCAAACGCGCAGAGGAACTGGTGGTATTACAGGAAAAGACAAAGAGTAAACTGAGGGGAATGGGAGAAATACTGGGGAAAACAGATTAGAACCTGCCGGATTTTATTGACCAAGGCAGGCGAGGGATAGTTGTCCTTACGAAGACATCATGGACTTTAATAGCCGACGCTTAACTGCGGTCATCGAAAATGCGCTCCTGGAAGACCGCGCCACACGCGATGCCACCAGTTACGCTTGTATTGACGCGAACCAGCGTGCCGCCGCCACGATTCTAGCCAAGCAAGAGTGCATACTCGCGGGGATCGGGTGTATCTCGCGCATTCTCGATGTTTATGCAGCTCTCGATGGTGCGGTTACCTCACATTACGAAGTCACGAGTCATCCGGAAATTTTCGATGGTGTGAGACTTCATGATGGGCAGACGGTCGCCGTCATACGGCACAATGCGCGGGTGATTCTTTCCTGTGAACGGGTGATCCTAAACTTTCTACAGCGCCTGAGTGGGATCGCGACGGCAACGCGCAAATATGTCGATGCGGTTTCCGGCACAAAAGCGCGAATCCTCGACACGCGGAAGACTGCGCCTGGCCTGCGAGCACTAGACAAATACGCAGTGCGTTGTGGTGGCGGTCAGAATCATCGCCTCGATCTTTCAGATGGAATCTTAATCAAGAACAACCATATTGCATTGGCGGGTGGAATCGTTCCCGCCTTAGAGCGAGCACTGCAGAATCGGCGAGGCACGCAAATTATCGAAGTCGAAGTTCGCTCACTGGAAGAATTAGAGCTTGCGCTTAAGCATGGAGCCGAGGCGATTTTGCTGGACAACGTCTCTACGGAGGACGTTAAACGGGCCGTGGAGCGCTGCTCTCGCTTGGAACGTCCGATCCCACTCGAATCTTCGGGTGGAATTACGTTGGAAAATGTGCGCTCCTATGCTGAGACTGGCGTCAATTTTATTTCGGTTGGAGCGCTTACCCATTCCGCGACAGCGGTGGATATGAGCTTACGAGTCACGCCTGCCTAGGCGTTGCACATATCCACCACGGAGGCACCGAGTCACCCCGCAAAACAGCCAGTGAATCTCTTTAAACCAGCATTCCATGCGAAACAGACATGCCAATCTATGATTCGATCAGCACCTTTTCCTCTGAGTCTCAGTGTCTCCGTGGTGAAGCCCGTCCGCCCCGATCACGCTGGCATTTCGCTTTTAGTCTTATTTAGCTCATAATTTCCTCATTAACAGATCAATCAAAGGGCGCAGCTCGCGGGTATCGCCGAGTTCCGGACACACGGATGTCCGCCTCGGGCGCATCGTGCGCCTGCTGGTAAATCATGCGATGGTGGTGATGAGCGGCACCAAGATCGCGGACGAGATCGGCACCAGCCGTTCAGAAGTTTGGCGGATGATCCAGCAATTGCGTGAATTTGGAGTTGAGATCGAGGGACATCCGGCGACGGGATATGCACTAAAGTCGATTCCCGATTTGTTGCTGCCCGATATGCTCTCGCCGCAGCTCAAGGGAACAATATTCGATCAGCATATTCATCACTATTACAAGATCGACTCGACCAACACGGCTGCTATGGAAGCTGCGACCGCTGGGGCGCCCGAGGGCACCGTGTTTCTAGCGGAGCAGCAGACTGCGGGAAGAGGCCGTGGCGGACATCAATGGCATTCGGAAAATTCAGTTGGGATTTACTGCTCGGTAGTTTTGCGGCCGATGTTGCCGCCATCCGATGCATTGATCCTGTCACTGGCTGCTGGCTTGGCCGTCCATGAAGCAATTCGAGGGATTGATCCGCGAGTTATCCCGGACCTGAAATGGCCGAACGATCTGCTGATCCAGGGCAAAAAATTCTGCGGAATTCTGACTGAGATGAACGCGGAGGTCACGCGTGTTCGGCATGTAGTGGTGGGAATTGGCATTAATGTGAACCAGAGCAGCCTTCCCGCTGAGTTAGAGCTGATTGCGACGTCCTTGCGTTTAGTCAGCGGTACCGAATGGTCGCGAATGGAAGTGTGCGCGGCTTTGTTAAAATCACTCGACCGCGAATATAAGGATCTGATGTACAAGCCAGGCGCTCGCGAGTCAATTTTGCGACGATTTCAGGAGTGGTCGTCCTCAGTACTTGGACGGCAGGTGACCATAGAAGAGAATGGCGGTTTTGAAGGCGTGACCGAAGGTTTGGATTCACGGGGATTTTTGCAGGTCCGTACAGCGGAAGGAATGCGAACAGTTTTGAGCGGGACAGTAAGATTGAAATGAAAATCGTCATCCTAGACAGCCGAGGGCGGCTGTCTCTACGTGAGTCTTATGCTTTTAGTTCTTGATGTGGGAAATACAAACACGGTGCTGGGTGTGTTCGCTCATAGAGAAAGTACGCTTGCGAGTGATCGCGAAATTTCGCGCGACGGCACCCACTATGGACAGCTGGTGGCAAACTGGCGCGTGGCAACTATTGCTACGCAAACTGTGGATGAATATGGTGTTCTGTTCAGAAATCTGTTTTCGATGGATCATCTTGAGGTAAACGACATTGGAGGTATTGTGATTTCGTCTGTCGTTCCGCCTCTTGATTCCACATTGCGCCAGGTTTGTGAGCGATATTTCAACACCAAACCACTCTTCATCGAGCCTGGAGTTAAGACTGGCATGCCGGTTCATTATGACAACCCGGCTGAAGTTGGGGCGGACCGCATCGTAAACGGAGTCGCGGCATTCGAGAAATATGGCGGGCCTTGCATTGTCGTTGATTTTGGAACAGCTACGACATTCGATTGCGTCTCGGCGAAGGGAGAGTACGAAGGCGGCGTGATCTCTCCCGGACTTGGAATTTCGGCGGATGCTTTATTTGAACGTACCGCACGTCTGCCGCGAGTTGATATTAAGAAGCCATCTCGAATCATTGGAAGCAATACAGTCGGTAGCCTGCAATCCGGTCTGTATTACGGATACCTCGGCCTTGTCGATGGAATTCTTGAATTACTGCTGCAAGAGCTCGGAAAAGATTCGCATGTCATCGCGACTGGCGGGTTGGCTTCGCTGATTGGAAAGGGCTCCAAATACATTCAGCGAGTGGATGATTTTTTGACGCTGGAAGGGCTTCGCATTATCTGGGAGCGCAATGCCTCTCATAAGGCAGGTCGCGATGGAACGACCAGTAAGCCGCATTTCATCGGAGAGAAAGAAAATCCCACCTCAACACGCAAGACACGCTCCCGCTAACCTGCCGTGGAAAATTACTTCAATTACTTTACTGAGATAGAAGAACATTTTCAGAGGCGGCGTGGCGGTCCATTGCTGGTTTCTAATCTAGATTGGGGTTTAATGGAAGTCTGGAAAGACGCTGGGATTCCGCTGCAAGCTGTTTTGCGCGGAATCGATGAAGCCTTCGACAAATACGAACGTCGTCCCTCCAAAACGCGAAAGATAAATGGACTGGCTTGGTGTGCGCAGGCAGTCTTAGCTGCCGCGGAAGAAATGAAAGAAGCGGCTGTTGGGGCAAGCGAAGATGAATCACCGCGGGAGAGTGGTGGTTTTCAAGTTCCTGAAATTATCACATTTTTGCTGAGAAATGCAGACCAGCTGGAAGCTGCGAGATTGCCGTCCGCAATTGGCTTGTCTGATCAAGCTTTGGCGAGACACACTGCTGCAAGTCTGCGTGAAATGGCTGCTGAACTGGAATCGGCCAGTGCCTCGCCTCGTCTTGAAGATTTGGAACGGCGGCTGACGGTCTTGGAAGAAAAGCTGTTTGGAGCGCTAATGGCGTCGAGCCCTGATGAGGAACTCGTCGCCATTCGAGCTCAGGCCGATCACGAACTCGCGCCTTATCGGCGCAACATGACAGCGGCGCAAATTGGACAGCTGCAAAAGCAGTACATCCACAAAAGGCTTTTGGAAAAAAACGGGCTACCGCGGTTGAGTCTGTTCTACATGTAGCGCAAGCCCCGCGTGACATAGAATCGAATCTTGGACCTCATAATCGAAAAACTCATTTATGGTGGCGACGGACTGGCGCGTTTGCCTGCCGACGAGCAAGGACGCGGCAAGGCAGTATTTCTGCCATTCGTTCTTGAAGGCGAAGAAGTTGATGCGGCACTTTACCAGCAGAAGCGTGGCTTTGCGAGGGGGCGCGCCAATAAGGTTTTGCAAGCTTCTCCTCATCGGATTGAGCCCGTGTGCCCATATTTCCAGCGTTGCGGCGGATGCCATTATCAGCATGCCAGCTATGAGCATCAGCTCGCAATCAAAGCCGCCATTCTCAAAGAGAATCTGCTTCGGATTGCAAAACTCGATCTGGCAGTTGAACTGAAGATTCATTCTTCCGCGCCTTGGAATTATCGCAATCGCACGCGCCTTAAGGTTCGCTCCGCGCCGGAGTTTGCGCTCGGCTACTATCGATTCGGATCGCATGAGTTGCTTCCGGTAAAAGAGTGCCCGATTAGTTCGTCTCTAATCAATCGAGCGATTGCAGCTTGTTGGCAAATAGGCCGTACAGAAAAGAATTTTTTATCTGACCTAGAAGAAGTCGAGCTTTTTGCGAATGCAGAAGATACTGAATTGCTGATCGAGGCCTACTGCTTTCCAAATACTTCTCCCGAGTCAGCAAAGTTGCTGGTGGATGCTTTGCAAGAGATCTTGCGGGAAATTATCGGAGTCGTAGCATTAAAAATCCACGCGCCAGATCTCTCGGGCGTAAAATCCAGCCAACCCGAAGAAATCGCCTTCTCTGGCCTACGAGAACTCAGCTACAAAACAAAACATTGTTCCTACCGGGTAACCGCAGGAGCGTTTTTCCAGGTAAACCGCTGCTTAACGGACGAATTGATCGATATAGTAACCAGCGGTCACTCGGGCAGCACAGCCCTTGATCTCTATGCGGGGGTTGGGCTGTTTTCCTCAGTGCTGAATCGGGAATTTGAGCGCGTCATTGCGGTTGAATCGTCACCGACTTCTTATGCCGATCTGCTATACAATTCGCCTCCGAATGTGAAGGCAGTCTGTTCCACGACGGAAAAATATTTAAAGAATGTTGCGGGCAAGTTGCAACCGGATTTAGTAGTGGTGGATCCGCCACGAAGTGGGTTGGGCGAAAGCACAACTCACGACTTGATAGCGTTGGCAGCGCCGCAGATCACTTATGTATCATGCGATCCGGCGACACTGGCTCGCGATCTGAGCGGCTTGCTCAAGGCAGGATATCGTGTGCGGGAGGCGCATATGGTCGATCTTTTTCCGCAGACCTTTCATCTCGAAAGCGTTTTCCATCTGATCCGGTAGCCTTCACGTTCACTGAGCTGCTCGACTTCCAGGTGGACGCCGGGTTCGTGAATGATTTGAGATCGCAATCGAATAACCCGCGCGCCAATATTTCGCAAAATGCGAGCACCGCGTCTAATAGCTCGCCAATTCCCTCTTCTCCTCATGCTGCACGTCAGCCTTTACTTTGGGCGGCCTTAGTCTTCGCCTCGGGCCTTACAGTTGGACAATACGCATGGCGGCCTCCAGTTTGGTGGATTGTGGCAGCAGCGGTATTTTCTATCTTTGGGCTATGCCTGCTTCGATGCAGGATTTCCTGGGCCTACCTGTTCGGGCTCGTCACGATCTTTATGGCGGGCGCACTCACCATACAAATACGCACCGAGAGCACTCCTGCTGCAGTTATTCCACAACTGGCAGATGGACAAGAAGTTTTGGTGACAGCGCACGTCATAGCAGAAGGAAACTTACGCGACGAAAGCTTTGGGAGGAACAGCCGTGAGGTCAGTCAAAGAGTCGATCTCGAAACTGAACAGGTCGAATGCGATGGCCAGAAGCAGGCCTATCGTTCGGGCCTACGCGTGAGTTTCTATGACAAAGAGAGGAACGATGAAGACGTTTCGAAAACTCCCATGCGCTTGTTTCGTTATGGAGAACGCTTGCGGTTTCCGGCAAAGCTATATTCCCCGCGGAACTTTCGCAATCCTGGAGCTTTTGATTATGCTGGCTATCTCGCCGAGAACGGAATTACTACAGTTGCTTCCGCCAAGTTTGCTACTGCCGAAATCTTGCCGGGATTCATGGGTAATAGATTCGAACTCTGGCGAACGCGCGTTCACCGCAACATCATCGAAAAAGTCCATACCATATGGCCTCGGGGACAGGCTGAGTTGATGGACGCCATGGTGATCGGGGAAGATTCCTTCATTCATCGCTCTACTCGTGTCGATTTTCAACGTTCCGGCACCTATCACGTGCTGGTTGTCTCCGGAATGAATGTCACGATTCTTGCGGTAGCAACGTTCTGGTTTTTATGTAGATTGCGGATCAGCGATCTACTTGCGGCTGCGCTTACGATAGCCTTCATTCTGGCTTATGCAGTTCTGACCAATGTTGGCCCACCCATTTGGCGCGCAACCCTGATGCTCGTTGTTTATCTCGGCGTACGCCTGCTGTACCGCGAAAAATCGATGCTGAATGCAATCGGGGCCGCAGCTCTTGCTCTGATGATTGCTGATCCGCGAGTACTGTTCGGGGCAAGTTTCCAGCTGACGTTCTTGTGCGTGTGGTTAGTTGCGGCTGTCGGAATACCGCTCACGGGGCGAACCATCCAGCCTTACACGCGGGGATTACGGAACATCGGCTCCACTAGCCTCGACATGTTTCTGTTGCCAAAAATAGCCCAGTTCAGACTGGACTTACGCTTGATCGGCGGAAGAATGGCCGCTTTCTTGGGGAAATATCTGCCATTGCCGATCATGATCTTTGCGGGACGTTTCCTGTTCGGAGTTTGCGAGGTGCTTCTGATTTCCGCAGTGATGCAGGTGGGACTTGCGCTTCCAATGGCATACTATTTTCATCGGGCAACAGTGGTTGGATTGCCAGCCAACATGCTAGTCGTCCCCCTCACCGAGATACTCATGCCGGCTTCGGTGCTTGCCGTTGGGCTTGGATACGTCTCACCGGTCTTAGCTCGAATTCCGGCGCTGGTTGCTGGTCTAGCTCTCGAAGGCATCGCAGGGACGGTGCACTGGTTGGGAGGCCTGCGAATTGCCGATGTCCGGGTTCCAACTCCAGACTTCGTGCTTATTTTTCTGACAGCAGTATCTATTATTTTCGCAATGGTGTTCGCTCGCCGCCGTTCGTGGCTGGCCATAGTAGGGCTGGCTTCATTAGCAGCAAGTGCTTTCTGGATTTGTGCTGTCCGGCCGAAGCCATATCTCCGTACTGGAGCTATAGAAATAACTGCCATCGATGTCGGCCAGGGCGATTCAATTTTGCTGGTGTCTCCTCAAGGACGAACAATGTTGATCGATGCGGGAGGGCTCCCATCGTGGGTGCATTCAGAGCTTGATATTGGCGAAGATGTAGTCTCTTCATATCTCTGGTCCCGCGGCATTGAACGTTTAGATATCGTTGCGCTTACACACGCGCACGCCGATCACATGGGCGGAATGGGCGCCGTGCTCTCTAGTTTTCGTCCCCAGCAATTATGGATAAGCACTGATTCGCCGGCGGAAGTGCAGGGTCTACTCAAACACGCCAGAGACCTGGGTATACCAATCGTGTTACATCAAACTGGCGACGCGATTCAGTTCGGGGGCGCAACGGTTAGAGTTCTTGCGCCTTGGCCTGACTTGATAACAGAAAAATCGAAACCGAACGATGAATCGTTGGTGATGAAAATCAGCTACGGCAACACATCAGCATTATTAGAGGGGGATGCCGAACGCCAAACTGAAATGCGTTTACTCGATGAGCAGCCGCAGGCGGACTTGCTCAAAGTTGGACACCATGGCAGCACCACTTCCACGATGCCAGAATTGCTCCAAGCCGTGCATCCCAAATTTGCAGTGGTGTCAGTAGGGGCACGGAATGTTTACGGCCATCCCAGGGTTAAGGTGTTAACCCGCTTGCAACAGGCCGAAGTTGCGACATCGCGGACAGATCTCAATGGAGCTGTGACTTTCTACCTCGACGGTAAAACTGTTAGCCCTCAGATCGTGGATCTGCGATAGCATCCATTTCGGCCGTGTCTTCGTCCGAACGCAGCGATTCCCGTATAAGCTTACGAGCCCGATCAGCATCTTCTTCGCGAACTAGAATGACAGTCCCACCCACGCCAGGAAGAACATCTTGAGGTGCATCAAGTGCCGTCACATCAGCATCAATGCCTTCGGACTCAAGCAACCCGCGCACTACCATGGCTTCCGATTCTTGCTCGGTATCAAACACTCGTACTAGCTTTTCATTTGGGTTAGGAGCTTGTTCGGTATTCGCGGAATCAATTGCCATTGTTCCTCCCATAGGAATATCGCAAATTTGCAGCGCACTCATAATTCTAACCTGAAGGTAACCTTGCAGCTGTGCGAATTCAAAGGGACATACACTTCCGCGCTATTGCCTCGTGAGAGTTTTCTCGTGACAATCGCTTTGAGGCACAACGTCCGCGGATAGGTGGACATCTAAGTAATTTTCTCGCTAGTTCAGGAATTGAGTGAGGAGTGCATGGAGAGTTCGGGACGGGCTAACCAGTTCGGAATTGTAAGCGGGAACGTAGGCGAAAGAGAACAGGAAGCCAGGAACATCCGCCGCCTGCAAGTGATGATTAACATGGTTATGTCAGTTATTGGAGAGGATCCAAATTTGACTGTCGAAGAAGCCTCTGAATTAGCGGCAGGAGCTAAACGGGCAGCCTTGGCCATGTTCCCAGATAAAGAGCTTGCCTATGACATCCTCTATAAACCCCGTTTGCAGCGCCTCATGAACGAGCGATTCCGGCTGCAGTAAGCGGCTGTTTTCCGGACACGCTCTTTTTGGCCGACCTTGATTGACGCCTCTGGAATGAAGGGCTAGACTCGCTTTCGGTAGCACATCTCATGAAGTATTACTTTCCGCTAATTTTGAGCGTCAGCATTGTTCTTAATCTTTCAGCGCTCGCTGACGAAGAACATCATCACGAAGATCTAACAGAGGATCAGTTGGGAACTGTCCACTTCCAGACTTCTTGCTCTCCTGAGGTTCAAATAATTTTCCAACGTGGAGTTGCCCTACTGCACTCATTTTGGTACGAAGAAGCGGAGAAGGCTTTCGAACAGGGGGCCAAGGGTGATCCACAGTGTGCGATAGCGCATTGGGGAGTCGCCATGAGCCTTTGGCATCAACTCTGGGATCAGCCTAATGGCACAATTCTTAAGAAAGGAGCTTCCGAACTAAAAAATGCAAAATCGCTACACGCCGCAACGAACCGGGAGCAAGATTACATTGCCGCTCTGAACGCCTTCTATGAACACCATGATCGGGAGTACAAACTTCGTGCATTTGCTTACTCCCAACAGATGGAGCAGCTCTACCGGAAGTATCCTGATGATCATGAAGCCGCCATTTTTTATGCTTTGTCTCTGATTGCTTCGGAGCCCGACAACGATAAGAATTTTGCGAACCGCAAAAAAGCTGCGGTGGTGCTGGAGAAATTATTCGCGGAAGAGCCTAATCATCCTGGTGTAGCGCACTATTTAATTCATGCTTATGACAAGCCAGAAATGGCTGCGCTCGGTCTCCCTGCCGCACGCCGATATGCAAAGATCGCGCCTCTAGCTCCACATGCAGTGCACATGCCATCACACATTTTTGCCCGGCTCGGACTTTGGCAAGAAGACATTCAGTCTAACTTGGCTTCCATCGCGGCGACACATAAAAGCGAAGAGATGCACATGGGAAACGAAGGCCATCAGTTTCACGCTATGGATTTTCTGGTCTATGCACAATTGCAAAGCGGACATGAAGCCGACGTTCAACACGTTATTAGTGATGTGAAGGCCATGCCGCCCATGAAAGATATGTATAGCGGCGAGACCGATCCCCGGTTTCTCAATTTGGAAGACTTTGAAGCTAGCTATGCGTTAGAGCTGCATCACTGGTCCGAGGCAGCGGCACTCCCATTGATACCGGGTACGGATGGCAATGATTCGGACACCTTTCGCGCTCGTGCGATTGGAGCGGCGCGTGCCGGTAACGTAGCTGAAGCACGCAAAGCACTGACACAACTGGTAGTTATGCATGCTGACGCCATCCAACGAAAATTGACTTACGTGAATGCGATTGACGACGAACGTCGAGAGGCCGAGGCGTGGGTAAACCATGCCGAAGGCAAAAATGAAGCCGCAATTAAATTGTTGCGAGACATCGCCGATAGGGATGAAGGTGTTTTCCAGGCCAGCGACGGAATTCCAGCCCGAGAAATGTTGGCGGATATGTTGCTCGATATGAATCGCCCTGAAGCCGCTTTAATCGAGTATGAAGCTAACTTGAAACTTAATCCAAACCGTTTCAATTCTTTGTATGGTGCTGGACGCGCAGCTGAATTGATGGGCAAGAACAATAAGGCGAGTGCATACTATGCTCAACTTGTGAAAAATTGTAATGGGTCGAATTCAGATCGCCCGGAACTTAGCCACGCCAGAATTTTACTGGCACAGAATTAAGTTCCGCTGTTGAAAATACAAATTGATAAATCTGCGACACTATTGCTTGTCAATCCGTTGCAGCCGGAACAACAACGTTCCCCATCCTAACTTCGAGCGCATTTGCACAGGGGTGTGATTGGCGTCTTCTGTGAACCAAACCCATATTTCGCCTTTTCCCTTCAATGAACCAGAAACTGCTTCTACTCTCACACGTACCGTCTGGAATGTGCCGGCCGGGACTTTTATTTGTTCTCTGGATTCCACTCGCGCTGTGACTTCGGTCGTTCTACCATCATTAATCGCGAATGTACTGCCGCTCCCTTGTTGTAGGGGCAGGGACGCAAGATAATAAAAACCGCTGATAACGTCCGTCACACAACCTGGGATGTCGTTTTCGGTGTGCTTTAATTCTCCCGTTTTTAAATTCTTTTCGTCCAATACGCTTTTTCGACGCGTATAGTCCAGGTGCAAGTCTAAGTTGCGCTGACGCGAACCTTCTTCTATGTGCCTTGAAACTTTTAAAGAGCAAAATGAATGAGGGTCGAAGCTCGCCTGGAACAGATCGTGCACTCTGAAAAGCGCGGACACCACACCTGCTGAATCCGCCGTGGCGGTTACACGCTGCTCATCGCCAATAGCATTCAGCTTCACCGTAGCCGTACCAGCCGTAAACATATGCCACTCAACTGAATACACATAGCTTTGACCATCAGGAAATCGGTAGTCCGTGGGCGGAGGAAGTATCTGCGCCAAGGTAGCGGCGCCGATAGTTGTTATAGGTACGGATTTCTGAGGAGAAGGCGGGCGTGCTTGCGCTAGTAGCATGGAGGCCGAAAGCACCGGAATGAAAAAATATCTTGACCTGGACAGCTGAAAGAAATCCATTGGATTGTGGACCCGTTCAAATATGGTGAGACGCAGAATGAAGATTGGTGAGATGTCCGAGTCTCCGAATCATTTGGACAGCCAGTGCATTTTCCCTGCGAGCAATGCAATCATCGCAACGGCCCCAATCAACGCATTGTACTCGCGATGCTTGCGATAGAGATCCAAAGAAAACTTCGCATCGTTGCAACTGAGCCCACGTAATTTTGGCAGCAGTCGAGGAACCTTGCTTTCGTAAGCTTCATAATCAGGAAAGCGTTGCCGTAAAAAAGCTTCTTCTCCGCGAATCACCGGCAAGTAGATCGCGAAGAACATCGTAAGCAGCACTGCCGCAATCCACCAACTCCGTGCCGCGAGTACAAATCCGAAAGCTAAAATTAAAGAGCCTAAATATAACGGATTGCGGGTATACGCATAAGGTCCGCAGGTGGCGAGCTCTTCATTTTTCTTCACATGGCCAGAAGCAAGCGCACGAACCACAAGTCCCGGAATTACGATCAGGGTTCCAGCGATTATCGATTTACTGGATGGATGCGCAAGCCAAAAATAAACCACAGCACAGGCAAAACTGAGTGGCACTCTTATTCGTCGCGCAACGGAGGACCATGACACCTGAGGTGAATTGATTTTTACGTCACTCATCTTCATTCCTCAGCCACGACCAGCACAAAGCAGCTTTTGGCAAGCGGCGAACACTTCCGCAGAGCTGATTTCCAGCAGACCAGGATCGAGTTGTGCGCGCTGACTGTGATTTGTCGAACTGGACGAGCTTCGCAACACAATGCTATGGGTTCCGTAAGGTCCGTTGCGCGCCGGGTTTGTTGGCCCGAAAATCGCGACCACTGGAATTCCAAGAGCAGCAGCTAAGTGCATAGGGCCAGTATCTCCTCCGACAAATAAAGACGCGTGGCGCGTGAAGGCGATCAA
The DNA here is from genome assembly GCA_035651835.1 of Terriglobales bacterium. Classification (GTDB taxonomy): domain Bacteria; phylum Acidobacteriota; class Terriglobia; order Terriglobales; family Acidobacteriaceae; genus JAOAPG01. Next base: position 27,058 of record DASRFC010000062.1, on the reverse strand, counting down.
TTGAGGAATTGAACACTCGACCATGTCCGCTGTATCCCCGCTGGCTATTTTCACCATCCGCGCAAGTTCTTGTTCCCCAGGTCCGGCATTGATCAAAGGCTTGAATCCTATGTGACCCAAGTCTTTTGCCAAACGGCCATAATGTTCTGCTGGCCATTGCTTAGAGGGCCACCCCGCACCGGGGTTGAGGATCACGAACTTTTTGATCTTTTGTTCATCAAGCCAACGTTCGCAATCTCTCTCTGCTGTTTCATCGGAAGGAAGCTCCGAATGAGCCACTGTCAATTCCCGATTCACCATGGATCCGGCAAGCGAGAGATTTTTCTCAACTATATGTTCGCCCCGCGCCGCTACATGCTTTGTGTAAAAGATCCGAGCGGCTCGTTCACGCGGCTGAGCAAATCCGTAAATAGTCTTTGCACCAGATAATTTAGCCAAAACAGCCGACCGGATCAGCCCCTGAAAATCGACAGCTACCTCATACTTCATTGCACGTAATTCCTTAACAGCCTTCGTGATTTCTTGGCGGGTGGAGCTTGAGGTGAGCTGGCTACGCCACTTCTTTGTATTCACCGTATGAATTTTGTGCACAAGCTGCCAACCAGCTATATTCTCTGAACCCGCGCTCCGACTAGAGGACAACAATTCCGCCCAGCGCTCTTCTACTACCCACCCGATGGTAACTTTCGGAAGAACTTCCCGTAATGCTGCTACGGCTGGCATCGCGTGAATGATGTCCCCCATTGCGCTCATTCGGACGACCAGCAAGCTTTTAATGTCTGGTGGAATCGCCACAGAATCGGATGCGTTCACGAAGGCTGCCGTCCCAATTTCAAACGGATAATATCGGTAACAGAGTGATCCTTGGGATCTCCAACAATTTCGACACGCCCGCCGCATTCTTTAACGGCATCCCGCTCAGGAATTGTTTCAGCGGTGTAGTCTGTGCCCTTTGCTTGAACATCGGGGCGAATTTCGCGGATGAGCGGTCGCACATCTTCTTCCGGGAAAATGACGACTGCATCGACCACTCCGAGTGCGGCCACAATCTCGGCTCGTTCTTGCTCTGGCATAAGCGGCCGCGATTGACCCTTCAGCGCACGAACCGAATCGTCGGAGTTAATAGCCACAACCAGTCTTCCGCCGAGCGCTTTCGCTGCTTCGAGATAACGCACATGCCCAACGTGTAATAGGTCAAAGCACCCGTTGGTAAGCGTTATTTTATCTCCGGCAGAGCGCCACTCGATAACACGGCGCTTGAGTTCTTCTCGGGTTACGATTTTCGATAGATTCAATGCGATTTGGTCGCCGATGAAGATTGATGGATTGCCCACGATAGTTCCTCACGTGAAACCGTCGCCGTACCACGTTTCATCACCACAATACCACCTGCGTAGTTGGCGAGATGAGCCGCTTGTTCGCTGCTCGCGCCTACCGCTAGAGCTGCGGTGAAAGTTGCAATTACGGTGTCCCCGGCACCCGTAACGTCCGCGACCTCATCCGAGCCGAAAATTGGAATGTCGATTGGCATCTGCTTTTTTGTGAACGTCACCATTCCGTGACGTCCGCGGGTGACGATCAGCGATTGAAGTTTCATGCGAGAAATAATTTGTTTGCCAGCTTTACACAACCGTGACCAGTCCTGACCAATCTCCATTGCCAGAGCTTGCTCCACCTCCGGTTCGTTGGGAGTGGCAGCAGTCATACCGGAATATTCCAACAGGCGATATCGAGAATCGAGTACGGCCGGAACCTTTTTTTGCTTTTTTTCCCCTCGAATCGCATCCCAAAGCGCGGGAGTCGCAGCGCCATACCCGTAATCGGAGATTAATATTGCATTCGACGTACACACGAACTCGCGCGCAGCTCGAACGAGATTCCGTTTGACTTCGGTATTGGGTTCGCCCTCCGGTTCACTGTCGACCCGCACCACCTGTTGTCTCGCAGTGTGGGCCATGCCTGCGAGAATTCGGGTCTTGGTTACTGTTTTATATTGCTTGTCCTTAAAAATTCCATCGATCACAACGTTCTTCTCGCGTAAACAGTTGAGAAGCAGCCGCCCGGGTTCATCGTTGCCAACTATACCGACTGGCAGTACTTTTACTCCGAGTTCTGCGAGATTATTGACTGCATTGGCGCCGCCGCCCGGTATGACTTTACGATCTCGACGCTTAAGAATCAGAACCGGCGCTTCTCGGGACACACGTGATATTTCCCCGAAGATGAATTCATCCGCCACCATATCCCCGAGAACCGTCACAGTGACATTGGGAAATGAGTCTATGATCTGCTGTAAGTTGTCGACCTCGATGGGATGCTTGCTCATTAAGTCAGTAAGAAATTTTCTCACGCACGGTGTTTTCGATCTTCGATTACGCGGAACATAGTATCCAGTGCGTTATCTGCATTCTCCAGAATCATTGTTACAGAAATGATGGCAATCGGCTGCAATTTTGAGAGACGGGGGCCAAGGTTGATCGCATCTTTTTCCGTGGTGACAAATCCTCCCGCTCCAGAATCTTGCCGCAATTGTAATAAGTGGTTGATGTCCTGCTCAGTGTACGCGTGATGGTCTCTATAAAACTTTTCCGCCGCGGGCTCAATGCCTTCGGCTTTGAGTTGAGACACAAAACTATGGGGCTTAGCGATGCCGCAAAAGACAACGGGTTTGGGTGGAACGCCGTTCCCTACAATTCCGCGTCGAACGTTCCAAGTTGTTTTCCCGCGGAGATGCAAAGAGTTGATCCTATTGTCATTTGTAAAAACCACGGCATCCGCCCTCTTCAGGGAGTCGATCGGCTCACGTAAACGCCCCGCGGGCAATAAGCGGTCTTGCGCATCTTCTAAACTGATTAGAACAATATCGAAGTCTCGCGCCAGGGCGCGATGTTGAAAGCCATCATCGAGGATGTGCAGTCTCGGGCCGAATTTTGTTTCCGAAAAAGTTCCTGCCTGATATCGGTTGGGTCCCACGATTACGGGAATCTCAAGACGGCGTGCAATCAGCAATGGCTCATCCCCAAATTGTTCAGGGGAACCGTTAGGATCAACTAATGTGATCTCTTTAGACTTCCGTTTATACCCACGCGATAGAACATCAAACTTGATCCCGCGTGCTTTCAGCAATTCTCCGAGCAAAATCACGAACGGTGTTTTACCCGAGCCGCCGACCGATAGATTTCCTACGCTAATGACCACTCCATGCAGTCTTTGTGCCCGAAACACACCATGATCATAGAGCGAATTTCGCGTCCTCACCGCTGCTCCGAAAATGGAGTCCACGATTTTCAATGGGATCGTATCTTGGTGCCTACTGTTGAATTCGAACCACCAGGAGGAGTTCGCGTACTGCTCGAATCCAAAAGTCGCTGCAATGCTTCTAATGTCCTTTGCGTAGCTCCCATTTGATCTTTTAACGTGTCACTGGCCCGTTTGCCGAGCCCCATGCGCTCCGCTTCATTTGAGAGAAGCTCCATCAGGACGAGTGGGAATTCTGCCTGCCCCACTACTCGCACCGCATTCTGGGTCTGGAACAATGCCACAATCTCGCGAAAATTTTCCGTGTGATTTCCCACTATGATCGCAATTCCGTGCTGGGCCGGTTCGATGATGTTATGTCCTCCACGCGGCACCAAACTTCCTCCCACAAATGCAACATCACCAAGAGCATACATCCCGGCGAGTTCGCCAATGCTGTCCAGCAAAAGAACGCTGCCCGAAAGCGGCTCGCCATTCCAGAGAGAACGCCGCCAGAAAGGAATGTTTAACTGTTCCAGCAAGCGCGCGACTTCGGGGAAACGTTCTGGATGACGGGGCGCAAGAATCATGACCGCGTTCGGGTAGCTGGCGAGCACATTTTCAAAAGCATGTAACAGTAAGGGCTCTTCCCCTTCGACGGTGCTGCCACAAACTATTACCGGCCCAGTGTTCGTACTTTGAAATGCCTGCCGCAAGTTGACGGCGATTTCTGGAATTGCCGGGACTGTTACATCGAATTTCAGATTTCCGCTGACTTGGACTCTACTTGGCAATGCACCTATGTTTACCAGCCGCTGCGCATCCTGTTCTGTCTGCGCAAGAAAGAGATCTATATTTCCAAGCACTCTGGGCAAAATACTTCGAAAGCGGCGATAGCCGGGCCATGAGCGGTCCGAAATACGCGCATTTACAACTGCGACTTTCGTACTGTTTGTGTGAACGAGGCGTAAGAAATTCGGCCAGAACTCGGTTTCGGCAAGCACAATCAACTCAGGACGCAACGACTGCAAATATGGTCGGATAACAAATTCAAAATCCAGTGGGAAATAGAAAACATTTTCTTGACCAAACCGCGATTGAGCAAGCTTTTGTCCTGCATCGGTCGTGGTCGATACTAAAACGCGATAATCTGAATTTCGCGATCGAAATGCGTCAATCAAACCGCTGATCGCGAGCACCTCCCCGACAGAAACGGCATGAACCCAAATCACAGGCTGCACCGGCTGTATGGAGAGATATTGCGGTACTTTTCCTAAACGTTGTCGAAGCCCTTCACTGTATTTTCCATGTCGAGCCATTTGTAAAAGCCAATATGGAAGCGTCAATATCAGTGCGAGTGCCAGTGCCGCGCTGTAGAGCAGATACATTGAGGAAACCACATTCTACCCGCTGATGACTTACTTGCATCAGCAAGGCACCACTATTTAGAAAGCTTGCATCCTATAATCGATAACGTGAACCGGACACGATCATATTTTGGGCGAAAACGGGGTCTATTCACTGCGGCTTTTGCTGCGTTGTCCGTTACTTTTTGCCTCGCATCAAAAGAATTTGTCATGCCGAAGGCCCAACCGGCAAAGACATATCCCGCACACAGCGAAGACTCAAGTCACGGACTCACAATTGCGGTCGATCCTTACGATACTTCGGCGAAGGCGAATATTTTCTCTATTCATTACAACGATGCGGATCTTTTGCCGGTTTTCATGGTTGTCACCAACGATAGCGATGAACCGGTACAGTTGTCGGGCATGAACGCGCAATTCGTCACGGCAAATCACACTAAATTAGACGCCGCGAACACCGACGAAATCCGCCGTCGCATTACGCGCCCCGTGTCTCGACGCACATACCCAGTTCCGTTTCCTACTAAGCCAGTAAAGGGTGGAGTAAATCAGAAACAGTTGGAAGAGATCGAGCGAGCGCAGTTTGGCGCTCACGCAGTGGAACCGCATACCACTCAAGCGGGCTTTTTGTTTTTTGATGTCTCTGGGGTATCAAATCCGACAGAGGGCGCACGGTTCTATTTAACAGGGCTCCGTGACTCTAAGGGCAATGAGATTATGTATTTCGAGATTCCGCTGGATCACTAAAATTTTCGCCGATGCCGTCTACTCGCAAACGAGTCATTCATCTAGCGTTTGGCCCAGTGCCGTAAGAAATACACTTCCCTTCGCTATAATCAGACATATGGCAACTTCCGTGGACAATTCAGTCGCGGCCCGCGCGAAATATGAACCGGTCATCGGGCTTGAAGTACACGTCCAGCTACTCACTGCCACGAAGATTTTTTGCTCATGTTCAACGCAGTTTGGCAATCCTCCGAACACAAATGTCTGTCCGGTCTGCCTGGGGCTTCCCGGAGCTCTGCCCGTCTTGGATCGCCGAGCTGTCGAATTCGCCGTGCTTGCGTCAATGGCGCTGAATTGCCGGGTTAACGAGACTTCGATTTTTGCCCGCAAGAACTATTTCTATCCCGACCTTCCCAAGGGATATCAGATTTCGCAGTTCGATAAACCGCTAGCTGAGCACGGCTGCATTGAGATTCCTACCGTCGGCGGGACCAAGAAGATCGGCATCACCCGCTTGCATCTGGAGGAGGACGCTGGAAAGAGCCTGCACGAGGGATTTGCCGGAGCTGGCGAAACCACAGCCGTCGATCTGAATCGCAGTGGAGTGCCGTTGATTGAAATTGTCAGCGAACCAGATATCGCCTCGCCCGACGAAGCATTCGAATACTTGACACGCCTCAAAAAAATCATCCTCTACACGGGGGTTAGCGACTGCAACATGGAAGAAGGCTCGTTGCGCTGTGATGGCAATATCAGCGTGCGGCCTCGCGGCCAGAAAGAGTTTGGCACCAAAACTGAAGTAAAGAATGTGAATTCTTTCCGTTACATTCGCGAAGCGCTGGAATATGAAATCGAGCGGCAGATCGAAGTAATTGAGTCCGGTGGAAAGATCACGCAGGAGACTCGCCTCTACAACTCGAATGAGGGCAAGACCCACAGCATGCGGTCGAAAGAGCAGGCTCATGATTACCGTTATTTCCCCGAGCCTGATTTGCTTCCGTTGGTGGTGGATGAGAAGTGGCGAGGAGAAATTCGTAGCACCCTGGCGGAATTACCAGAAGCACGCCGGAAACGCATGGTTGCCGATTATGGCATTACCGAACAAGATGCCGCTGTGCTTACCATAACGAGATCGCTCGCGGATCAGTTCGAAGCCGCCGCCAAAGCGGCAAAAAATCCGAAGCGCGTCGCAAATTTGGTCCAAAGCGAATTATTAGGTCGGCTAAAAGCAAAGAACCTGGAAATTGAAAACTCGCCTATATCTATGCAAGGTGTTGCCCAGTCTGCCGATCTAACCGAGAGTGGCGCGATTAGCAGCAAGATGCTGAAGGATCTGTACGACCTTTGCTTTGAGCGCGGAAAAGACTTTTCAGTCGTCTATGAAGAAGAAGGAAAGCCGGAGCAATCGCGCGATACGTCTGCGCTGGAAAAGATCCTCGATGAAGTGATAGCCGCGAATCCCAAGCAGGTAGGGCAGTATCGCGGTGGGAAGAAAACCGTGGCCGCCTTCTTTGTGGGGCAGGTGATGAAGGCGTCCAAAGGACAAGCCAACCCACAGCTTGTGAATGAGCTAGTTGCCAAGAAGCTGGATTCTTAACTCACACAAAGTAACTACCTGACTAGTGACTTTCGACAGGTGAATTTCCAATTCCTTCTCACTAACATAACCCATGCTGGGATCTGTGTAGTCTGGAGGATGACGTATGAAGAAGTGGAAGCTTGATCGCATTATCAGTATTGCCACTCTCGCCACTTCGGTCATTGCCCTCGTCCTTGTCCTTAAGAAACCTGCTCCCGTTGCGCAGCCGCAATCTCCTGCCGTGGCTGCCGTCAACGCTCAATCTTTCGATCAGAAAATTCAGAAGCTCGATCAACCAAAGGAGCCAGGACAGGCGCCAGCCGAAGTTCATCTCAATTCGGACGAGGTGAGTGCGGCTCTGGCACAAGCAGTGGGAGCTTTGCAGGCATCAGCAACGGCTTCCCATTCGACTCAGGCGCCCTCAAGCCGTGCTTTGCCGAATCAGACTTCTTCCAGTAAGTCGTCATCAGATGTGTCGACCACGGATCAAACGGGTTCCGGACTTCTCAATTCTCTTCCATCTTCTGCTGATGCTGCCATCGCTTCAGGTGAGCCTGATGTGAAGGACTATCAGGTGAACTTTGACGGCGATCTCGCGAAAGGCCAATTTCTCACTCAAGTTGCAGGTAAAGCTGTTTGGGTGACTCTCGCCGGGCATCTGGGATCAAAAGATGGCTATGCGACGTTCGATCCAACCGAATTTAAAGTGGGTGATTTGAGTGTCCCAGTTTCTCTGGTTAACGATGCTTTGCAGAAAAAACTCGCCGAACAGCGGGACCGGTTGAAATTGCCCAACGATGTAGGCGGAATCAAAGTTGAGAACGGCGAGTTAGTTTTGACCCAGAAATAACGCAACCAATCACACTGTTAACGCATTCTGAGCCGCAACTTTTGCATACCACTTTCCTGATTCTTTGATGGTTCGCTTTTGCGTAGCGTAGTCAACGTAAACTAACCCGAATCGCTGTTTATATCCCTCTTCCCACTCGAAATTATCCAGCAAGCTCCAGACGTGATATCCGCGAACGTCAGCTCCGTCCTGGATTGCTCGGGCGAGTTCCTGCAAGTAGGCGTGATGGTATTCGATTCTTTGAACGTCATGAATCGATCCATCAGCGCTCAGACCATCTTGGTAAGAACAACCGCTTTCAGTAATTTCAATTGCGGGACGATTGTAGTCACGCGTAATTCTTGCGACGATGTCGTATAGCGCTTTTGGCCAGACCTCCCAGTCAAAGTTGGTTCGAGAACCCTCTCGAGCCAGATACATTTTTACCGGAAACAGCCATAGCTTGGGATCGAAAGCGCGTTCCGAGGCGCTGGGAGCGGAAGCGATGGTCCGGTAATAAAGATTGATTCCAATAAAATCAAGCGGCGCGCGAATCTGCTCCATATCGCCGGCTTTGATGCCCATCAAAAATCCGGGAAAGACAGGAAATGCGTCGGGATATTTTCCCTTTAGGGCAGGTTCGAGAAACCATAAATTAGTAATGCGATGAGCTCGTTCGGCGGCGAGTTTGTCCTCTTCTGAGTTGGTGGCAGGTTCACAAGGCGACATACTGAACGCGGTACCCACGCGAGCAGTTGAATGCGTCGCTTTTAAAGCGCGAAATCCCATCCCTTGTGCCAGGTTTACGGTGTGGGTTGCTTTCAGAAAATCATGAATACTCTTCCGTCCGGGCGCATGTACACCGTCTAAATATCCTTTACTGGTGAAGGCTGCGGGTTCATTGAAGAGCGTCCAATCAGAGACGCGATCGCCTAAACTTCGAGCGGCGATTTCTACATATTCTGCAAAACGAGCTGCGGTATCGCGATTGGGCCAGCCGCCAGCATCTTCAAGCGCTTGCGGGAGATCCCAATGATAGAGAGTCACGAATGGCCGGATTTTTGCCTCAAGGAGAGCGTCGACGAGCCGGCTGTAGAAATCAATGCCTTTGGAATTTGCGGTTCCCGATCCCGCCGTCTGAATACGCGGCCATGAAATCGAAAAGCGATAGCTGTTCAGGTTCATCGCTCGCATTAGAGCTATGTCGTCATGCCATCGATGATAGTGATCGCACGCCACATCGCCTGTGTCGCCGTTCGCAACTTTGCCGGGAGTATGCGTAAAACGGTCCCAAATGGATTCCCCTTTCCCGTCTTCGTTCCACGCACCTTCTATCTGATAAGCGGCAGTGGCCACCCCCCAACGAAAATCTTTTGGAAACTGAGACGCTGCCATGACTTTTCGCTGGGAGACCTTGATTACAGCTGCGGAGAGAATTTCAAGTGGCATAATTCCCGCTACTCTGGGAGCGATCACGCCATAAAACACATTTTGAAAGAACTCCCGGCGTGTGCAATGAAAAATAGACACTCCTAAATCTCATCGATGTAGCGACGAGTAGTTCCTCAGATTTCGCTCGGGACAGCCATCCTGCCTTTATAAATCAAATTACTTCTTCCCCTGCACCGCCTGTAAACATTTTCCATATAGTTCGAGCAGATGGTTTGCGTAATCTTCTGGCTTCGAAGCTGATCCTGTGCCCTGAAATCCTGCTCCAGTAGAACTGGTTTTCCCGTAGCCAGTTGTCATCGCGACAAATTTCAGCAAATCCAATGCAATATCTTCGTTGCGCCGTGTACCGGCGCCTGTGTTAGTCGGTGTTTCATCCATAAAAGTTCTCCATAAAAAGAATATGAGTGCGAAACTGATAATAACAAAAGTCGGAAGAGTGGCCGTAGGCAGAACATTGATCGTCTGACCGGCTGTAATGCTGTTTGCAGCTACACGTTCGTAACCTGCCGAGCACGAATCGGTGCCCTTAGAATCGTAACGCATGCTCGAATCGCTGCAATCGATTTTTAGCCAATCGCGTCTCGGTGAACTATGCTTCGGTCAAGCATGGAAGCCGGTCTCGCGGCCAGCCCTGGCAGCGTGGCTGCTTTTTTACGTAGGATTCCTCGTCTACGCCTTCTCCGCCCACGGCGGTTTCCTTTTCATCGACAGCGCAAACCTGGTCGTTCACGAAGGCGGTCACAATCTCTTCGGATGGTTTGGCCCAACTCTGGGACTCTGGGGAGGGACGTTGTTGCAATGGCTTGTCCCGTTCCTGCTGGCCTCCTACTTTTTCAGCCAACGCGAGACCGCTGGCTTTGTATTCTGCCTGTTCTTCTTTTTCGAGAACTGGCTCTATACCGCAACCTACATGGCCGATGCGCGCGCTCAGATCCTCCCCCTGGTCACGACGGGCGATCCCGATTTCGTTGAGCACGATTTTTACGCAATCTTCACGAGCCTTGGAGTTCTAAACTACGACACGAAGATTGCTGCTGTGGTTCGCGTGCTGGGCTGGTGCGGTATGCTGGCCGTGGTGGCGTGGCTGTTCGCGAGAGGCAAGATGACCCCTAGCGCACGCACTCGCTGAGCCAAGGTTGTGGCAAAGATGTACGGTACTAACTGACGTAGACGCTCGATTACACTCGACGAGTCATTCGTCGATCTGCCGAGAGCTGTCTCCTAATTGTCGTCGCCTGCCTACTGGTACCCACATCGCAAACCAGAAACCAATCATCGCCTGACTACCTCGGTATAATTCTCGCGTCATGCGTTCTTATTTTCGTCTGCTTAGGGCGGTGGTTCTCATTTTTTTGTGTAACTGCACGGTAGCCGCGTCTGCTACTTCCTGGAGCGGCGCGCTGCGTGATGCAGTGGGCAACCCCGTCGCGGGCGCAACGATCGTGTTGGCCGACGCATCCGGTAAGCACGTGTTCACGATAACTACCACGCCCACTGGGGAGTTTGTATTCTTCAATCTCACCTCGTCGAAATACGCAATCTCCATAGCGATAGCCGGGAATAATTTCAAGTCCATAGGTACGATCGAAGTCAAAGACGACGTGCGCCTGACATCAGCATTGCAACTGTCGAGCCCCGATAAGGGGCTCGTCTTTGTACAGGAACAAAATACGGCGACTGCCCAGGCAAGCGGCGGCGAACGTCTCTCTGGGGCTGAGGTCTCCAGCTTGCCCCTCAACTCGCGCGACTTCAGCAAATTGCTCCTGCTCGCCGCCGGCACCATGACCGACGCCAACGGTGCGGCGAACTTCACGCAGCAGTTTGCCGTCAACGGCCAGCGCGGCTCGACTACCGTCTTTGCCATGGACGGAGCTGACACGACGGATCCGGAGATGGGTGGCGCGACGTTTTCGAATTTTAATGTCGACGCGATTCAGGAAGTCGAATCGAGTTCCGGCGTCATGCTGCCCGAGATTGGCCACGGCGCCGCGGGATATACCAATGTTGTGACGCGCTCAGGCACCGACTCAATTCACGGCAGCATGTTTGAATTCTTTCGCAACGCATCGCTCGACGCGCGCAACTATTTTGACCATGTGAGCCTTGATCATCGCCGCATCCCTCCATTTATTCGCAACGAATTCGGCGGGGCGATCGGCGGCCCATTGGTGCTTCCCGTCTACGACGGTCGCAATAGCACATTCTTCTTCGGCGAGTATCAGGGATTCCGCCAGATCCTCGGCACAACCCAAGTCTTTCCGGTTCCGACCGAAGCCGAACGCAACGGCACGGTCAACGTCTGCTTTCCGAATGCTAACGGTAGCTGCGATCCCGACAGGCTCACGATTCCTGTCGCCAATTCAATCAAGCCGGTGCTTAATGCCTATCCGTTACCCAACGATCCGGCTGGACCCTATGGCGCAAGAACGTTCGCTACATCGTCGAAGGTCACGACCGTGACCGATCAATTTTCCGTCCGGATGGACCATCGCATCTCCGATAAGGCGCAACTCTTCACGCGATTCAGCCTGAATCAGGTGACGGGGCCGCTCACGAATCCCGACCAGACGGCCATCGATCCCAGTTTTGCCATTAAGTTCTTCGATCATCAACGGAACGCAGGCCTGAGTTATTCCCGTACTATCAGTTCGCACCTGAGTTTTCAAACTTCTCTCGGATACATCCGCAGCACGCCATTTTTTCCCGCGAGCAATCACACGCAGCCAGCGATTCTGTTTGGCGACGGTCTGCTCTCCGCTTACGGCGCTCCAGCAGGCTCGATCTACGGATCGTATTCCAACCTTTATCAATTGAAGCACGACATGACGGACATTCACGGAGCGCACACATTCAAATGGGGAGTCGAGATTCGCGTAAACCGCGACTCGACAATTTTCGGTACGGCTCCTAACGGCGCGTATTCGTTCGGCGGCGGAACAGCATATTATGCCGCGGATAACCCTCAGGCGCCCCCGATTATTTCAGCCAGTGGTACGCACAACATCAATCCCGGCGATCCGCTGCCTGACTCACTTACTGGCTTGCTCACGGCAACACCGTACTCTTACAACATCGTTGCCCCGGCAGAGTTCACGCCGACCGGCAGCAAGTTCAATGAAGCTGGCGTGCGCCGCGAAGCCTACAACTTTTATTTTCAGGATGCCTGGAAAGCTACACCGCGGCTGACGATCTCATATGGACTGCGCTATGAGATAAATACCCGTATCCACGAGGAGACGAAGCGCACGTCGCTCCCGTTCTTTTACGATGTAAATGGCAAGCCCACCTCATATTGGAATCACCAGGCAACCTACCAGCTCGTGGTGAACCCGCAGCCTCCTTACGATAAGGACTGGAACGGCTGGGGACCGCGTCTTGCCATCGACTACGCCGTCACACCACATACGGTTTTTCACGCCGGCGCCGCGCTCACGACCCGCCTGATGAATCTCTGGCAAGAGAACTCGCTTACCGCAGCAATTCCATTCGTGTTCAATCCATTCTTCACCTCGCAGCCCAATACCGCTGTGCCCTTCACGGATGCGGTCGTGCCTCTTACTCTGCCGCCCTCCTACGACACCAATGGCAACCTGATCTTCCCCAATAATCGAAGCACTGACGCAAAGCCGAACACGGTGATGGACGTGGCGCGGTTTCAAAAAGACGTGGCTGACTTAACGCCCGGCCACCAGACTCAGCTACCCGCCATCTACGGGATTGCGAAGAATTTCCGCAATGGCATGATCGGCAGCTGGACACTCGGCGTCGATCACGACTTTCGTGACTTTAAAGCGAGCGCTGCCTATGTGGCCACAACTGGCATTCATCTTCCTGAGCCGTTCTTCCCCAACAGTTACACTGGCGCCGACCCGGCCTTCGCGCCGTTCACGACGTTTGACCAGGCCGGTAATCGCACTGGCGGAGCTGGGCAAATTAGTCTGATTACGAGTGATTCCCATTCCAGCTATCACGCGCTGCAAGCCAGCGTGGCCAAGAATTCGCCGCGCGCCGGGCTCGGCTTGCAGGCGAGCTACACGTATTCGAAATCGATCGACGACACCAGTTCGGTCATTGGAGGCTCGATCGCTGGCGCTGGCGTGGTCCTGCAAACGCCGCCGCAGGATCCCTGGAACCCGCGTGCCGAGAAGGGTGCTTCCACTTTCGACGTGACCCACGTCTTCACAGTGAGTTGGATTCAGTTGTTGCCATTCGAGCGCGTGAGCTTTCTGCGCCCGATGGGAAAGACTCTCACGTCGGGATGGCAGTTTCTGAACATCACGACTCTGATGACGGGGTCACCGTTTACCGTCTATTCCGGAGTGCAACAAACCGGCGCGGGGGCCGGAGGTACGGATCGTCCCGACCTAGTTGCGATGCCGCATTTCTCAACAAGCGGCCCAGTGCGCGCTGATTATTTCGGCCGCGGTGCTGATAATGCCTCTTTCTTCAATATCCCAATCAATCTGCCCGATGGCACTGGCCCCAATCACGGTCGCTTCGGAACCCTTGGACGGAGCACGTTCCGCGGGCCTGGCTTCCACAATTTCGATGTGGCGCTGATCAAAGACACTCCCTTCGGCCGCCGCGACAATGCGCAATTTGGCACCCTGGAGTTTCGAGCCGAGTTTTTCAACGTCTTCAACGTCGTGAATTTCGGATTACCCTCTAACGTCGTCCGCGGCAGCGGCTTCGGCCTCATTAGCAAGACCGCTGGATCGTCGCGACAAATTCAATTCTCGGTGAAGGTGATGTTCTGAAAGACGGACTCGAACGTCTCTGGTGATTTTTAAACTGTCCGTTTTGGATGATTGGTCGGGACGGGCAGACGATTTTCGAATTTTTCTGCTAGCCGAGACGCCGGAAAGCTAGCTCTGGACCGCCTGATTGTTCGTGTAATCGCGATGTAAGCCAACAACCGGATAGCTCCCGGGTGGTTGGCAAATGGGAAATCGGGGAAGGTTAACACAACTATACCGAATCGTCCGCAGTCGCTTCGATGTGGTATCTTGTGCGCGTCAATGAAATGGCTGCTTATAGTACTTCTTTTTTTCGGGCTGGCCGCTCCCCTCATCAGTTTTGCACAGTCTGGCTCCGGAGGTAGGCCTCCCGAGGCTAAGCCGGCTCCCTCTCAGGCTCCGGACCCCGACGCTTTCTACCATCTCGGTCCTGATTCGTTGCCGCAGGAAGGCGTCCCCAAAGGCGAAATCCGTGGGCCGTTCACGCTTCCCAGCCAAGCCTATCCGGGCACCCAGCACACCTATTGGGTTTACGTTCCCGCGCAGTACGATTCAGCCGTTCCCGCCAGTCTTATGATCTACAACGACGGCCATGCCTTCATGAGCGCCGATGGCGATGTGCGTGCGCAAAACGTAATGGACAATCTCATCTTCCGGCGTGAGTTGCCGGTAATGATTGGAGTCTTCATCAATCCTGACCGCCGGCCCGATCAGCCTGAGCCCAACGCAACCGAGTGGGGAGACGACACAACAAATCGGCGCACGGAATACAACACGCTCGACGACAAATACGCTCGCGTAATCGTGGACGAACTCATGCCGGCGCTCAACCAGCAGTACAACATTTCCAAAGACCCCGAACAACACGGCATCGGTGGATCAAGCTCGGGAGCAATCGCCGCTTTCACGGTTGCGTGGCAGCGTCCGAACGAATTCCGCAAGGTCCTGAGCAACGTCGGAAGTTTTGTGAATATACGCGGAGGCAACGCCTACCCCGATATCATCAGCAAAAGCGATAAGAAGCCGATTCGCATTTTTCTGTGCGATGGGCGCAACGATCTCCGAGGTCAGCGTTCCGGCGAGGCTTACAAACAAGACTTCGATTGGTTTTATCAAAACGTACGCATGATGCAGGCCTTGACCGCCAAAGGCTACGACTTGAACTACGCCTGGGGCATCAACAAGCACGGGCAGAAGATGGGCGGAGCAATCTTGCCGGAAATGATGCGCTGGCTTTGGCGAGATCACGAGTTCTCAAACGATCCGAAGGACGCCGTTGAGCGATCATTCAATGTGCCGAAGAACAGCTCGCAGCAGCCTCCCGATACCCAACGCAAAACGGACGATAAGAACCCTTCTAATAGATGACTATTGTTGGCAGACGATTAAACCAACTACCAGCCAAAGCTGTTCAAAATGTCGGATGAGTCTGCTTGTAAATACCTGAAACTACGGCAAGATTTAGTTTGGTCGGCCTTAGCAGACGATTTTTCGAACTTTTCTGCTTTCCGGCGCGGGGGCAAGCCAGTCAAACCTTTACGGATTGCTGGCGTAATGCGATTTTTCAACAGCTAGAGGGATTTTCGGTGCCTGCGTTCCTGCAGTTCGACGAAATGATGTGCATTGTCCCGAATTGCTTTCGGCAAATCTGAGCGCGTTGCTGCTTCCTTGAGAAGCAACATATACGACTGGCGAACGTCGCTAGACAGATCGGTATTCAGGATACGATTGACCATCCAAACCGACAGCAAAGTCGGGCATCGACGGACGGAGCGAATCAGTTCTTGTTCGTA
This sequence comes from Terriglobales bacterium, assembly GCA_035651835.1. Lineage (GTDB taxonomy): Bacteria > Acidobacteriota > Terriglobia > Terriglobales > Acidobacteriaceae > JAOAPG01. The sequence goes on along the minus strand of DASRFC010000062.1, from coordinate 11,339 downwards.
GCCTTTCAATTTTTCCAGCGTATGCACTAGCGGTCCCGGCGAACCCAATTCTGCGTCAGGCATACGTTCCATCACGCTAAACAATTCTTCAATAGCAGCCTCAGACGAGCCACCGGGTATTGCCATGAGGGCATCGGTCAACTCTGAGAGTCTCTCCCCGCCTCGTGCGCTGATGTTGTTGTAGTCAAAATCCGAGGGGGTCAGTGTTCGCAGCCCGGTGATGATTTCTTCGTATGTCATCTGTGCGTCTCCCCGGCTGCCCATCATAAATGTTGAGAACAGGCAATTACACCAACTGATGTTGTATCGGTTTCAAAAGTGATGGAATGGATCTGCTTGTAAAGCTCTGAAAGCAAAGGCGAGATTTGTGTTGGTTGGCCCTAGCAGACGATCTTCGAACTTTGCTGCTTTCCGGTGCAGGGCCAAGCCAGTCGGACTCGTCTGCTTGCTAAGGAGCGACGGCGAGCGAAGCCAAATTGTTTAAGGAGCTGAAGGTTGACGATTGTCCGACGAACTCCAAGTCGCCAGTAATCGGATGGATTCGGTATGAATTCAGAATCAGGGGTGCCATCTCTGCCCCTGATGACGAACCCACTGCCAAGAGGAACGTTCCAGACGCGTCTACTAACAAACTCCCAGTATTCGCTTGACCGACCGCCGTTAGATTTTGGAAACGCAGCGCGCCATCTTTCCGAAGCCTGTACACGGCCAGCGATCCTCCGCTTGGCTGGTACAGTACGTTATGAACGGGCTCAATTGTCATGTAATTTCCCCACGACCGTCCATGGCTCGTGAACAAGGCCCCCGGCACAGGCCACAGTCGTCCTGATGTCTCATCAATCCGGTACCCTATAAGGTTCGCAATCTGGTTTCGCGCGAAAACATATAAGAAGTTCGAGCTGGTTGAGATGAGGGTTGCACCCAAACCAGCCGCAAATGGCATGGGGAAAAGAGCTCGCCCGAGCTGTCCATTCGCTAAGTTGACTGGATATCCAGCAATGACACCGCTAGCGGGATCCACAAGATATACGAACTTTCCTAGCGCGTCGGTTTGGATCGAAGTTGGTTGCGGCGCAGCAGCAAAATACAATCCGGTGCCTGAAACTATAGTCAACGCGCCAGAGCTTCGGTCGATTCTATAACTATATAGGGCTGGCGATCCGGGATCATCGAATGTGACGTACAAGAAGTTACCATTCGGATCAATACCGATGGCAGTTGGGGGTAGTAAGTCTCCGCAACAGTACGACGAGGGAACGAGCGTCAATGCTCCGTTGCTTGGATCAATCGCGAAGGTCAGAATCCCCCCATATTCAATCGCGAACAGAAACTTGCCGCCGGGGTCTGCTACAACCATGGCAGGAGAACCGGGCACCGGGAAGTATTTCGGACCGATAAGTGCGCCATCGGGAGCGATCGTGAACTCTAGGATCGCTTGGATGTCAGTGGTGGCGGCATATAAGAATCTTCCTCTTGGTCCCGGAACACTTGCCTGTGCGGGTAGGTTAGTGGACTGGGCACTACAGGTTCTGAACGCTGAGACGAGTAGACAAAAGACTATGAGGGCCCGCCGAAAAAAATCGGAAACATAGATTTGTACTCCCATCGGGCAAGAATACTCCAGAGTTGCTGCCCTCAGATGCACCATGTCTAGGGTCTGTTGCTTTGACAAGTTTGTTTTAGTGCCATTGATAAAAAGTGATAGAGAGTCACCGAGAATCATCGATCTATTCTGGTTGTTGACGGGAGGGCAATTACATCAACGTTTCGCAGATCGGTTCAAAAGTGATGGATGGGTCTGCTTGTAAACCTCTAAAAGCAAGGCACGATTTTTGTTTGGTCGGGACGGGCAGATTTGAACTGCCGACCCCTCGCACCCCAAGCGAGTGCTCTACCAGGCTGAGCCAAAGACCAATGTTTATGCGGTTTTCCTCCTAAATTGACTACTCGCTTGGAGGAATTTCAATGGTGGGTTTTTCGCAGTTCATCCGTGAGCGCCAATACTTAAACAACGTTTCCGAAGCCACGATGGAGTGGTACACGCACGCCTTCAAATGGTTGCCGAATGAATCTCCGTCACAAGAGGAACTAAAAGATGCAGTGATCCGTATGCGTGAAAAAGGGCTGAAAGCTACGGGCTGTAATTCAGCCATACGCGCAATTAACAGCTATCTTCATTGGGCTAGTACAGAAGGGAGCGTCAAGTGTTGGCCCCAATGCAAGCACGTTCGCATCGCACAATTAAAAGAGCCGGATCTTGTGCTACCGACATTTGCAGCCGCGCAAGTATCAAAGATTGTGAAGTGGAAACCTCAGGGCTTCTATCAACGCCGGTTACATCTGATCGTTCTCTTTCTGCTGGACACCGGAGCACGGATTTCGGAGGCGCTTACTTTGCGGGTCCAGGAAATAGACCTAGAGAATTTGCTTGTGACGCTGGACGGCAAAGGGCGCAAACAAAGAATCGTTCCCTTTAGTTTGGAGCTACGGAAAGCCCTCTTTCGATTTATCCGCGACTTTGGTCTAAAACTGGAGTCGCTTTTATTTGCGAATCGGTCACAATCGAAACTCGGAAGGCGCAACGTATTACGTGATGTGAAGCTACTCTGCAAGAGACTCGGCTTTGTGCCGCCCGCCCGCACGTTGCATGCCTGTAGGCACACATTCGCCCTTAATTACCTCCGCTGTGGAGGGTCTGTGTTCCATTTACAGAAGGTCTTAGGACACGCGACACTGGAGATGACACGGCGATACGTGAATCTATTGACGGAGGATCTTCAGGCGGTGCATGAGCGGGTCACTCTGCTATCGGTGTAGTTGCGGCTGTCTTTTTTCTCTTGAGAGAGTACGGAGCGATTCGCGAACCTGGATCAAAACCGTATTGTAGCCATCGGACGAAATTGTCTGCCATATCCACATATGTAGCCTGAGAACTGAGGCTGAGATCACTAGCTTGCACAGCGTTGCAATATACCTTGAGCGCGGTTTGAACTTCGGATAGCGCGGATTTGGATATTCGGGTTTCAGTACGCATGGCCGGTGAACTGTGTTCTTTCTGGACTAGTTACCTTGTCTCACAATCTCTCGCAATGGAATTCGGACGGATGTGGCGGGCTTCTTATGCACATCGGCTTTTCTAGAAACAGGACCAACTACGTGAGGTGATGTGGGCTTCCATCCGTTCTCAAGGGAACTGCCATCAAGCCACTGCAAGCGACGAGCGTAGTTTTTAGGGCGCTTCTCCGGCACCGGTTCGATCTTCGTCCCGAAAATCTCATCTGCTTCAGCCTTACGAAATTCAGCCCGGCCATTAAACTCCGGGTGAAGAATAGTGATCGCCCGGCTATAAAACGGTAAGCTGTGATCGTTCATAAGGAAGGTGTCATCCGGCCCTTTATCTATGTCGATTTTCCAGCGGCAATATTCCCAAAGGCTCCTATAAGAAAACGCGCCAAAGCCACTCTCTAAACGACGTTGGATTTCTTCCACCAAGAAATCGAGGATTTCGGGGTGCTGTCTATGCGCCCCATGAAAGTCACGCAGGGGCTTGCAGTTCGTTGACCGCTCAACTAGCTCATCAATAGCATCCATCAATTCATCTCCGAAAAGCGAAATAGGCATAACCCCCCATTTTCACCTTACACCATACTACACTCAGATGCAAGATTCCATCTTTTGGATGCGCTTTTAGACAACCGCTATTCTCGTCCTAGCATCGTGACTTTGCGCACTGATGACAAAATAGTAGTTTCGGGGGTGAAAGTGGAAAAAGCTTGAGCATGATCAATGAATCATGATCAAGCACAAGTCATTTTTGATCCACGCAAACTATTGAAAACACATACCCTTTTTCTGTGCCCTAGATATTATTTTTTGAGCATGATCAATGAATCATGATCAAAACGTTTTCGTGTTCTGTGCGTTAAATGCAGAGCGAAAATTAGGCGAAGTAAAAGTGGAATCTTGAGTGAACTGGTACTAGTTCGCGTTCACGGCGAAAGTCAATTTTGCTGAACGTATGTTGTTGATTTCACAAAGGTTTATTACGCCCCTTAGATATATTTATTTTGAACTGGTACTAGTTCGCGTTCACTTACACTCGCGTGAAGCCGGACAATCTGCCAAACGGGGTAGGGGGTCTAAATCTTCACGTAAAGTTTTGTAAAGGCCGCCGCATCCGTTTTTCCCACACAAACAAGTAATTATCCGATTTTAGGAAAATTGGCGTAGACTTCAGCCATTAAAATCAATAGTTTGGCAGTGTTTTATTCGCCTTATCTTCGCCATACATATTTATTTGGTAGTACCTCAGGCACACCAACAGAAGGTAACACGCTCAAATCGCTTCCTATGGCCCGCAATGGCTATCAGGGCGCATCAATTTTTCCTAGTTTGACCGCTCGAAAAACTGTAAGCAGGGCTAACTTTCCACGAACATGCATGGCAGTGACAGCTCTGCCACTGTCATTTGAAATATATCTAGGGTGTGCGTTAACACCACCTACTATCAGCAACTTACAAATACAAAAAGTAGTTTCGCTTTGGCAGTGGCAGCTCTGTCACTGCCATGGTCAATTAATATTTACGCCGGTAACTGGTAACCGCGCTTTGCCGGGCTAGCTATTAACCAACCTTTTGTACACATGGCTACCCCGCTGGATACGGTTAAAAAGCCGTGACCGCTCAAAACGCTTCATCCATTTTGTTTCACAAGCCGCAACGCTGGATTCGTATCGGCCTTCGCCGAGTCGCACCCTGTAGTTTTCTAGCTCTTGCAACACAATCAGCAAAGGGACACGCGGACTAATGCTTCGTATCCAGGCATAAAGCGCCGCCGTGTGGCCCCGCTTAGCCGCTGATAGATGGTGACGCAAACGACTCGCGGCGGTCTGAGAGGTACGCCCGACATAGCGCACGTGAAGGTTGTCAGGATCCACCAAGGCATAGATGAGATGGTTTTTCATTGTTGTTGACCGAATCCAGAGTCGTAAGTGTTTGCGAGTAGCGATAGAAGTTGGCACAGCATCATTCCCGCCTTTGCCCCTTTATCGGCATAGGCGGTTACTGTTTGTGGTGTAATTTCGTCCCACAACGTTCTATAAGGCTCTACTCGCGGATCCAGCGCGGCGGCTTCGATATGATGAACACCGGCCTCACACAGCACCAACGCCCAACCATCCTCCGTATCCGGGTGCCGTGGGGCTACGTGCCCGTTTCCATATGAAGCGGCTACTGGCCATTTCGGGTGAGCATCTGGAAATTGTGGGTGCACATGAAATTGTGTGAGCATCCAAACTTTCATCGTTGGTTACTTCCGCGCCAGAGCATCCATATTGCAAGCCAAACCGGTTACATCAACGGTATGCATGTGGCCAACTAGCTGTTTTGGTGTCCAAAGTTTGAAGCCGTTTTCCCGTGCTAATCGGCTGAACATCAAGTCTTCGGGCGTGTAATTAAATCCGTCCGAAAACGTGCTGAAGAGCGGCTTCTTTATGTTTCTCCACACGGAGGCATGGATAGCGAGTAGTCCGCCGCCAACCGCGCCCACTTCGGTGAATTCTCCGGCTCTTTCGCCTGGAGGAAACAATTTGTAATCGCCCTTGGACCCATCCCCAACCGCGTAAGACCATCCAATCACCTTGCGATCCCCGGCACTCGCTAGCGCATCCAGGGGATTAAAGAGCGGAACAATATCGTTGTCAGCCATCAGAATCCAATCGGCGCGTTCTTTTTTCGCATGTTCTATGGCGCTGTTTCTTGCCACGTCATAGCCCCGAACTCCGTAGGTCATTCCGGGAATGATTTCAAAGCGCCTATCGGACTGCATGAGAAGAAGCGCACTGTGTAGCCAGGGACAAATCCAATTGGATCTTTCCGGCCCACAAAGCACAGTTATGTACACTCGCGGTTTGCTCATAGTGGTTACCTGTTCATTTTTCTAAGAGTTCGGGCTGCGTGGGCGGTGAACTTCTCTCCGTGGTCCTGAAGAACTTTGTCCACACCGGCGCTGTCGAACGTTTGCACGTGATAGTTTGCGTGGTGGTGAATGTGTATCTCTTGACCACCGCCGCTGTCTCCACCGAACTTGGCCGCGTATGTCAGCTTGTCCGTGAGTGCCTTGGTTAACACCGTCTCACCCGGTGAAAGCATTGCGGGTACGGTATCTCCGTTGCCCACACCCGGCACGATTCCACCCTTTTCAAAGGCCATCATGGTCGCAAAGGCCATAGCACCAAGGGCCGGACCCATAATGAGGTTAGCCGGAAAAGGAAAGTGCATACCAGCTAGATACGCTTTGCGAGCAGCGGCGGCGGCCTCATGCGGCTTAGTCATGTCATCCGCGAGAATGGACTTAATAGCCGTCTGCATCATGCCCGATGCTATTTGATCCCCCAAGCCAATCATCATTTTCGAGAAAGATTCATGACGGTTAAGAAAGCTGCTCATGCTGCTAACTAGGGCATCATCCCGCCTACGCTCGGCGGACATAATACGGCTATTGCGTTCTTCTTCTGCCTTATCTTTAATTTGAGTCAGCTTGTTTTCGTGCGCTTCGGTTAATTCAATCTCGCGGTTTTGGAGTGCCTTTAATTTGTTCTCATAGTCTTTGCCCGTCTTATCCAGCGCGGCAATCTCTTTGGCATTGGCGGTTTTCTTTAACTCGAATTCTTCATTCTCAAATTTCTGCTCATCGGCCAATTGCGCTTGCAAGCTATTCCGCATAGCACTAAGTCTGAGTTGGCTTTGCTCGCGGTCGGCAGCTAGCTTAATCTCACCCATTTTTAGATCATGGTCCGCTGATTCCTTACCAGCATCGGCCTTGAGTTTGCGCTGCTCTTCTTCCATTTGCCGGACAGTTTGGATACGGGAATTCAACAGCTCTTTGTAAAAGGCTGTTTCTTGCAGCCCTTTTGCGTTCTCATCTTTGATACCAGCGTCAATAGCGGCTAGCCGGGCGGCTGTGCCTTCCTTGGTTGCTTCTATCTTTTGGCGCTCATTCTCTTGAATGTTGGCCACGGCTTCACGGTAGGCTTCCTCTCGCAACTTCTCCGCTTCCTCATCCGCCTGTTTCTGCATTTGGGCTTGCTCGCGGATGCGTTTATCGGAATCGGTGTCTATTTTGTCTTGTGTGTTTTGTACCGCGTTGCCGGATTGCGCGGCCTTTAACTGATTGACCTTCTCTTGCACGGAGACTTGAGCCTGAAGCGCGTCAACCAACATTTGCTGCGCTTCAATCTCTTTTTCGGTATGGCCGATGCCTTCTTTTTTCAGCGCGTTTGACGCTTGCTCGTACTTATTGTAATCGCCGTGGTGTGTCCCGCCTGGACTAACCGTGGTTTGATTGTCCTTCACCTGCTTTTGCAGCTCTAGCACACGCTCCGCGCTCTGCCGCGTACCGGCTAACAGGTCATTGGCTTCTTTGTCTTTGCCTTGGGCGAGCAGCGAATCATACTTGGATTTGAATTCATCAAGCGCATTCTTGGCACCAGCAGAACCCGCGCCCCACTGATACCAACTTGTTTTAAGCTGTGCAAAGGTGACATCAGCGGCTTTGGCCACAACCCCGAAGGATTGCACCAGCTCATTCATGCTCTGCCGGTCTATCAACTCCAATTGCTTGTTGAGCGCCCCAAGATGATTTTGATTTAACTCATCCGTGCGAATACCGGCCTCTAGCAGCTTGGCATCTAGTCCATTGAGGACGTTGCTTACCGTAGTTCCAAAATTTACTTGTGATTCAGTAAGCTTGCTGCCTTCCTCTCTCAGTTTGGCCAGGTGCTCAAGCAAGAGGGTTGCGCCCACAATGATTGCAAGGAAGGGGAAAGCGGCCTCCATTGCAGCGCCTACCGGCCCAATGCTGGCAATGAAACTGGTAAGGGCACGCGGAAGATGCACGCCAAATTCCTCACCTAACAACATGACACCGTGCCGGGCTTCCATCATGGACCCGGACGTTGCCTTACCCATGTCATCCGCGCCGGACTTGATATCCTGGAACGCGCCACGGGCGGCCTTGGCCGCGTCACCCATTCCAGATTGGAAAGTTGCGGTTTTGGTCTGAAGATCGACGGATAGAACCCATACCGGCTGCGGCATAAAATTATGATTCCTTGTCTAAAAGTTAAAGCATGGACCGCCGTCACTCCCCATGACAACGGCCCTTCTTATTTGCGGCGCTTTTCATGTCAGCTACGCATCGCAGAGCTGTCCAGCCGTCTCCACACGCGAAACGCAAAGCTAAGACGCGCATAGAACCATCTGGCTTGGTTAAGAGTGAAGCGTGATTGCCTGGATTGCCTCAGAGCGACGCACTCTGCCATCTGTCCGGCGATACGCCAGCAGAATAAGCTGCCCTTCAGTGGCCTTAGGCTGATCTAGAATCTTGACGTTGATTCCAGATCCTCCACGGTCACCAATGATGTAGCCATTTTTGAAATTGCCAAAGAGGACCGGCGTGTTTGTGGCTGCAATCGTGGGCATGTATGCGTCAAACGTTACGGGATAACCGTGCAAGTAATCCTGTCCGTTCTCTCGCGTCCACACCGGAGCGAATAAGTTTGCTGCCATTTGTGCTTTACGGATCACGGCACCGGTTGCACGGGACATCAACCAACCCGCCCCCGGATGGTAAGCGGCATTTAATTTGCCGAGTACGTCAAATGTGGCCGCAAGCAACTCGCTAGCGTAGTTGTCTGTGCCCACAAGAACGCCGGTGACACCTGTTCCGGTGTTACCGATTAGTCCCTGTGCCTGTCCCGTGCCCGTTCCATTCACAAACAAATTAGCTTCAAACATCTGAAGCGCAAGAACCAAGTCTGATAGGGCGAATTGCTGGAAGCTGGGAACGTCCTGCGCTAGTTCCCAACTGATGGTGTGTGTAATTCCGGCCATAAACGCTGAAAGGGTAAATTGATCCAACGTTGGGTCTGATTCAGTGAAAAAGTTGTCCGATGCCCCCGATTCCGCTTTTGCGGCTGCTACACCAAAAGCAGTGGAGCGGGGCACTTTGATGTCTGAAGCGGTACCAATCACGGTTGCAATTGATCGGACTCCCATTTCTTGTGGGGCGAGTGGGACTACCTGCCCCTCCACAACTACTGGAACGGCAAAGCCTCCGGCACTTCCAGTGCCTTCATACAAAGCAGCCGAAACTTGCTGGCCCCGTGTTCCAATCCAGGTGAAAAAGTCATTGTAGTAATCATCCGATAGAACTACCGGAGCGTTGGGTGTGTGTGCATGACGAAGGTTTCCGGTAGCAGGTATGAGCTTACCCTCAATTAGGTGCTGACGGATTGTGCTCTGCTTGTTAAGTTTGGCAATTTGCGGATTAAGTGCGCTTATAGCGGCCACTGCTAAGTCATATTCGGACTGTTCAGCTTCGGTTAGCGTGCGTGTGTCTTCGAGCTTAGCAAGTCTATCGGCCTTGTCTAAAGCGAAGGCACGGTCTTTGTATAGTTGAGCTAACTTCATTTGCAATTCCTTTTTTTAGCCCCGTGGGGCGGATGAGTGCTGTTTTGCACCCGTCTCCATTCCGGCGTTGCGGCAAGCTAACGGTTGCGGACTACCCGGCTTTTTCCGGGAGCAGCTATGCGGATTGTGAATTTGCTGTCCTTACCACACCGCCTAATCTCTGCGAATTGCAGCGAGCTAACGATGTTGACTCACGGCTTTTTCCGTGGGCTGCTCAAACTTTATGGGGGCGGGCGAAAAGGTCCGAATGTATACGGCACCCGCCCCGTGCCACGATGGACACCAACTTCCATCGGGCCAGCTCAAACTTTTAGTTCTCCCTTAAGTCCGGGAGTTGATAAAGGCGCTGTAACCAATCCGCGCTTTTCAAATTCTCTTCAACGTCACTCACGGCCCTGTCCACAAGACCCGCGAAGGCTTGGTGTAGTGCGACTAACTCAGAGGGTGAGAATTCCGTGTTAAATGCACACTTAACCTCACTTCCGGAAAGGCCAATCACACCAAGAAAGCACATCCCGCGCTCTGCAAGCGATGCTGCTAGCTCATGCGTTGCATCTGCGATGTTCATCAATTTCAAGTGGCCTTCAGTATCACTCAAGACACCAACAGACAATTGACTCTGCAAAACAACTTCTTCCATGCGGTCCATAAATGCCTTTCCTTGCTACAATAAAAATGGCTCAACCGTGATGCGTTAGCGCGTGTCCGTTTTAGCTACCCGGCACTGGAAGGCTGCAACCTTCCGGTGCCTTCGTCTTTCTAGAGCTAGTGAATACCTATCGTGTTCTCTTCCAACCGCTGTTGTAATGCCAGTCGGACCAACGGTGTGTTAAGGAAAGGCCGGGCACCGGACAGCCAACCGCCGCCTTGCTTACGGTCACGGACACCAAAAACCAAGCCAACGGGGATACAGCACGTCCCTGGACCCGATAGGCGCTGTTGAATTTCAGCCTCTTTCCCAGGCTCATATGGCCATGTGTACAACGTAGACAAATCGGGTGTCATGTATGCAATTGATACATGAAAGTCTTCAGCGTACTTCTTACTGAGTCCATAATTCGTGCTAACGGATTCAATCTGCATTGCGAGTGCGCGTGCTGCATGTATAGATTCTTGCACCGTCCGTAGCTCACTTTTGAGCTGCCCTGATTGCAAAGATCGAACGAGATTCTGCACGGGTGTCATTTTCTCGGCTGCCAATTTCTGTCTACTTTTCTCTTCACGATGCTGCGTCTTCACCATCATGTTTAAGACTCTAACCGACCAGATAAGTACTGTCAACATCTATTATGACGTATATAGACGTAAAAAAGTTGTCCTCGATAAATATACGTTCTTAAATGGACTTGTTATCAGGACTTCTTAAATGGCTTTTGAATCAATGAGTTAGGTAACATTCAAGTGGTTCCGAAAGGTATTTGCAGGGTTTTTTGGTCCTTGGTAAGTTGGTTTGGAACACGGAGGCTCACACAAATGATTACCCTATACGTTCCTACAAGCACAAAGAAAATTGGTCTTGAGTGGTCCATTATGGTACAGGGCCGAAAGAAGGGAGTAATTACGCGACGGACGCGCACGGGCAAAGCGACTGCAAAGCTCACACGCTATGTGGATCTGAAAAATCTAAACGGTATCTGTGTCTTTGTGGAGCTTCTGAACAAAGGGGAACTGTTTAACTATGGGCGGAAAAAACGGGTGGCCTGAAAATCTTTCTCAACCACTTGCATTCACATGACCCCTCGCCTTACACTTCGGCGCGGAGCGAAACCCGCGTAAACAGTTGATTCTAGGTTTGGTCGGGACGGGCAGATTTGAACTGCCGACCCCTCGCACCCCAAGCGAGTGCTCTACCAGGCTGAGCCACGTCC
>DASRFC010000061.1:0-55466 GCA_035651835.1 Terriglobales bacterium | reverse complement strand
TCGATGCTGGAGCGGATGACTATCTTACCAAGCCAATCGGAATGAATGAATTATTGGCTCGGGTGAGAAGAAATTTATCACGCGTGCAGGCGGTCGAAGACACCGCAAGACGAACCATTGAAATTGGAGATTTTCGCATTGATAGTGATGCGAACCGTGTGTTGGTGAAGGGCCGCGAACTAAGACTTACGCCAAAAGAATTCGAGCTTCTAGGCTATCTTGCGAGACATGCCAGCAGAGTCGTTACCCATCGAGTATTGCTCTCCGCGATTTGGGGGCCAAATGCGGTCGAACAACCCGAGCACCTCAGAGTGCTAGTGGGACAGCTTCGAAAAAAAATCGAGAGTGAAGGAGCATCTCATTACATTATTACGGAACCCTGGGTTGGATATCGCTTGGAGCCATCCGGCGAATCGCACTCGGGGTGAGCCCCGATCGCAAGCTGCGAACGTTTTGATCTCCTAAGTTTTTCATCAACCTTTGTTTGTCTCTCTCGCGTCCTCAGTCGGTAGCGTCAGTTTCCTCCCATGTGCGGCCGCATCCCTAGCTTATGAATCTTTTACGGAGTTTTTATCCAATTCTTACGTCTGCAAGTCTTGAATGAGAACAAGAAGGCAAGGCTCTTATGTCGCTTATTCAGGATATTCCGGCAGAACGACTAGCCAGACTGCTTCATCACTATCAGGAAGCCCTCACTAACCAACTTCACGAAACCGGGACGGGAGGGAATGAGGCTTTAATTCCATGGGAGCAGACTTCAGAAGCGGAGCGGAAATTACTGATTGCAGCGGCTCAATTGTCATTGCTGGAACTGGATTCGACGCAAGGCTCAGAAATGAGGAGTTACTATGCGAAACCCGGCAAGGCGAGTGGGGATGTTGATCGCCGATTGGATCCGCGCACGGCTCAATGCTGTTGACCAGAGAAGTCAACCGCTGTCCTCAGAAACAGTAGGTGAAGAAATGAAAATAGGACTTGCTTTGTTATGCGCTGGAACAGTGGCGTTCATGTTGCGTGTGTTAATAGCCCTTGTGACCGACATTAAAAATATGTTCAACATGCCGGTGAAAGTCTATATAGCCAAGTTCAACCCGAAGTCCAAGCCACCTGTTCGACGTGGAGACCCGATTATCATGGAGCTCCGCCAAGACATTCAAAAGTCCGCGACTCGGAGGGCAGCCGGAGTAGCTTTGGTTTTAACCGCCGCTGTGTTGCTAGGCTTACCGGCGCATGCTCAACAAACATCGAGGGCGACTAACAATACGCCGGATCAGCCCAGCACGACACATCAGGAATTAATAAAAGAACTCGATGCCATGAAAAAACGCATTGAGCAACTTGAAGCACAGTTGGGCAACAAAAAGTCACAAGAAAACCCAGCTTCCGAAACGCAGGTTCCTGAAAAGGAGGTCGACTCCTCGCCGGCAATTGCGAGAACCACAACAGAAGCGGTGTCGCATCCCAGTGCCCCAACAAAGCCAGGCAAAGAAGAGCCGTTTGCATTCGCCGATTGGACTTGGCTGAATGGGAACCCGCGCACGAAAACACCTGCATTCGACTCAAAGTTTTTTACCCCCGAAATACGGGTCGATGTCGCCTACCACTACGATTTTAATCATCCCAAGGACGACACTATCGCCGGGTCAGGTGAAGTATTTCGATCCAACGAGGTCGGGCTAACTGACCTGGGAATAGGCGGCGATTTTCACTATGACAATGTTCGCGCGCGTGTATTGAGCCAGATCGGTTTGTACTCTACTGCGACTCCGCGCAACGACGCCAGTTACACGCGTGGCCAATGGGATTTGGCTAATGCCTACCGCTATGTATCCGAAGCCTGGGGTGGCTATCACTGGGACGCAATGCATGGGGTCAATGTTGATGCCGGTATTTTCTTGTCATATGTAGGCCTATTTAGCTTTTACCAATTCGATAACTGGGCTTACCAGCCATCTTATGTGTCATCGAATACTCCGTGGTTCTTTACCGGACTGCGGGTCCAGATGTTTCCGACGAAGAAGCTGAAAATCGAGCCCTGGCTCATCAACGGATGGCAATCATATGCGCGATTCAACGGCAGGTTGGGGTTGGGTGGTCAAATTTTGTACCGACCTAATGAATGGCTTTCCCTTTTGACCAACAACTATGGAGCTGGCGAAGACGCTTTGGGTATTCCGAATCGCACACGTTACCACACCGATAACAGCATTCAATTGAAGTATTACGACCACCCGGAGCGCTTCCTGGACAAGATGGCTTTCAGCGTGACGGGAGACGCTGGCTGCGAAACTGGTGGCGGGGTGAATTGCACGGGCAACCGGAAGAATGCCCAAGGTCAGATTATCGCCTATAAGCAGAGCTTCCTCGGGTACATGGTCTATAACCGCTGGTGGTTTCATCGTGATCGCTATGGCGTCACGATTGGTGGCGGCCAGATTAATAATCCAGGCCGATACCTCGTGCTGCTGCCCCCGATTAACGGGGCCACTGCCGCCTCGGGCACTCCATATTTCACGGAAAATCCTGGTGATCAGTTCAAAGCCTGGGATGTTTCCGTAACATACGATTACATGCCGAGCCAGTACATCACATTCCGTTGGGAGTTTAACCATCGCCATGCCAATGTGCCGTACTTCAGTGGCCCAGGCGGAATTACGCCGTCGGGCGGAAATACTGGCACTGCGGGGTCAATTATCGCGGGCTTCCAACCAGATCTGCGTCACACCGAGGATCGCGGCACCATGGCGATTCTGGTGAAGTTTTAGCAAGGATCATAGAAGTGGGCCATGTCTACCCGAAATAAACTTATATTGTGCTGTCATCAACGTGCAATCTTCGGGGTCCTATGTTGTTCAATTCTTGCCACTATTTTGTATCCCGTAGCTCAGGCTTCGTCGGACACTATCATGCTCACCGGTGAGGTGAGTTGCGGACGCTGCCAGACAATACAACCTCCACCCAAAGGGTACACAAGATATAGCTGGGCGCTACATTCGATCAGCGCAGGAGACGATCTCGTGCTTGTTATCGGAGATAGAGCCTACAAACTCCAGGGTGACAAAAATCAACTTCTGAAGTACGTCAGTCACACGGCCACTGTGAACGGCAGTTTGCAAGGGGCCACACTGGTAATACGGACGATTACGTGTCCAAAGAAGAACAAGTAGCTGAACTCACAAGAGACGCCCGAGCCTTCGATGCCAAGTGATCGAATACAACGAAGAAACGAGCATAAAGCAAAGATTGGATCGGCTCCGATCTTGCAATGGGGTGACCGCCTAACACTGGAAACTTGGTCCCGGCGGCCAGAGTTTCCTGCAGCCCTTAAGCGATGGGCGCAATTAATACTTGCCTGTGCTGAAGGTAAAACGAACGCAACTGTCTCCCGGGAGGTAGGGATTACCCAACTAACCGTTGGGAAGTGGCGCCGCCAATTCGTTGCTGCACCAGCGTGTGAATGGTTCCGAAGATCTCCGCTAGATTATTCTGCTTTTCAATCCCGCTTTGACCTCCTTCCCGTAAACGGACTCGCTATGATTTTTACGGTTTTTTTATGAACTTCTTACGCAAACCTTAGCGACAATCGGTTGCAATCGATGTGTGGGTTTCGGCCCTGGAGGTGGATATGCGAGATCTGATGTTTTTGATCATCACCGTATCATTTTTTGTGGTTTCTATTTGTTATGTGCGGTTTTGCGATCGGATTCGCTAGAGGAAACAC
Source organism: Terriglobales bacterium (assembly GCA_035651835.1). Classification (GTDB taxonomy): domain Bacteria; phylum Acidobacteriota; class Terriglobia; order Terriglobales; family Acidobacteriaceae; genus JAOAPG01. The sequence goes on along the minus strand of DASRFC010000061.1, from coordinate 51,745 downwards.
AATGAATACTGAATCGATCATCATGCTAATTGTGACCGCGCTCATGGGAATTTATTTGCTGTATGCGTTATTGCGGCCAGAGAGGTTTTGACCATGACAGCGAATGGGTGGTTTCAAATCGTAGTTTTTTTACTGGCTATTTTTGCCGTCACGAAGCCGCTTGGCATTTTTATGGCGAAAGTATTCAATCGCGAGCGAACCTTTCTTGATCCGGTTGTGCGGCCGCTGGAGCGATTGTTGTACTTCCTTACCGGGGTCGACGAAAACCATGAAATGCGCTGGACAGAATATGCCTTCGCCATGCTGCTGTTCAGCGGTGTGTCCATGGCGCTTTTATACGGAATTCAGCGCTTGCAGCAGTTGTTGCCTTGGAATCCTCAGAAATTAGCGGGTGTGGGCGCCGATCTCGCGTTCAACACAGCTGCCTCGTTCACTACCAATACCAACTGGCAGAACTATGGCGGCGAAACCACCATAAGTTATCTCACGCAAATGGCTGGTCTCGCTTATCACAACTTCGCGTCGGCAGCAGTTGGTATTGCGTTGGCGATTGCGTTTATTCGAGGAATTGCGCGACGGGAGAAAGAGACGATTGGAAATTTCTGGGTAGATATGACCCGGACGACTCTTTGGATTTTGCTGCCCATATGCATTGTTTACGCTCTGGTACTCGTGTCACAAGGAGTTGTACAGAACTTGAAGCCCTACGACACGGTGAAGTTGGTCGAACCTCAACAAGTCCAGCACGTCGGTACAGATGGGAAGCCAACCATAGGGCAGGACGGCAAGCCGGTGATGGATACGGTGACCGATCAAATCATTGCGCAAGGTCCTGTGGCTTCGCAGGAAGCGATCAAGATGCTGGGCACTAACGGCGGTGGTTTCTTCAATGCGAATAGCGCCCATCCTTTCGAAAATCCGACGCCGCTCAGTAATTTTCTTCAAATGATTTCCATCTTCATGATCCCCGCCGGGCTTACTTACACACTGGGCCGGATGACGGGATCGCAGCGTCACGGCTGGGCCGTGTGGGGGGCGATGGCTGTTCTGTTTTTTGTGGGTGTCAGCACTGCGTATTGGGCTGAGGCGAAAGGCAATCCCCTATTGCATGGTGTTGATCAGCGCGCCAGCCTTACTCAACCGGGCGGAAATATGGAAGGCAAGGAAGTTCGGTTCGGTATTGCAGACACCGCTCTATTCGCGACGATCACGACGGATGCGAGTTGTGGCGCGATTATTGGCTGGCATGATTCATTCACTCCGCTGGGGGGAATGGTGCCGCTCGCAAACATCATGCTTAGCGAAGTTGTTTTCGGAGGGGTAGGCGCTGGCTTGTACGGAATTTTGATCTATGTCGTTTTAGCAGTGTTCATTGCAGGCTTAATGGTCGGGCGTACACCAGAATATTTAGGGAAAAAGATAGAAGCGTATGACGTGAAGATGGCGATGCTGGTCGCACTCGTCTTCCCGCTCGTGATCCTCGCATTGAGCGCGATTTCCAGTGTCAAAGGGTTTGGAACTTCCAGCATTAGCAATCCGGGACCGCATGGCTTATCGCAAATTCTTTACGCCTTCACATCGATGGCTGGCAACAACGGCTCGGCTTTCGGCGGACTGAACGGAAATACCCCCTGGTACAACATTGCGGGCGGCGTGACCATGCTGATTGAACGATTCTTCATGATCATTCCCATGCTCGCGATCGCAGGTAACCTTGCGCGAAAGAAATATGTACCAGCTTCGTTAGGAACATTCCCGGTAACGACTCCATTGTTTAGCGGATTGTTGGTAGGGGTGATTGTAATTATCGGGGCGTTGACATTTTTCCCTGCTGTGAGCCTGGGACCGATACTCGAGCACCTGCTCATGCAAGCTGGCAAGACTTTCTGAGGACCTATGGCTGACAAGAAGAAATCGAAAAGTGTTTGGGACATGAAGATTGTGCGTGGCGCGCTATCCGACTGTTTCCTCAAACTGAATCCGCGCAACATGATGAAAAACCCGGTCATGTTTGTGGTGGAAGTAGGAAGCGTAATCACTACCGTTCTTCTGGTTCGCGATGCACTTCATCACCAGGGCGCGTTTGGATTCAATCTGCAAATCACGCTGTGGCTATGGTTCACGGTACTCTTCGCTAACTTTGCCGAAGCTATGGCGGAAGACAGAGGAAAAGCGCAAGCCGATTCGTTGCGCAAGGCGCGGACGGAAACAGTCGCTAAGCTGATTCGTCCGAACGGGAAAATTGAAGAGATTGCAAGTTCCAAGCTGCGCTCGGGAGATTTGGTAAACGTTGTGGCTGGCGAACTCATTCCGGGTGATGGAGAGATCATTGAAGGCGTCGCTTCGGTCGATGAATCAGCTATCACCGGAGAATCGGCGCCCGTAATTCGTGAGGCGGGTGGAGATCGATCGGCTGTAACAGGTGGAACGCGTGTGCTTTCCGACTGGCTGAAGATCAAAATAACGTCGAATCCTGGCGAGACTTTTCTCGACCGCATGATTGCATTGGTGGAAGGCGCGGAACGGCAAAAGACTCCGAATGAAATTGCGCTAAATATTCTTCTGGCAGGACTGACAATCATATTTTTGCTGGCAGTCGTTACGCTTCAGCCGTTTGCCATTTACTCGGGCGCGCCGCAGACGGTATTTGTACTGGTGTCACTTCTCGTGTGTCTTATCCCGACAACGATTGGCGGATTGCTCTCGGCCATCGGCATTGCGGGCATGGATCGTCTGGTGCAGCACAATGTTTTAGCGATGTCTGGCCGCGCGGTGGAAGCGGCTGGCGATGTCAACACCCTTCTTCTCGACAAGACCGGAACCATCACGCTGGGAAATCGTGAAGCTGCGGAATTTATTCCGGCTACTGGAATTTCCGAATCACGACTGGCAGATGCCGCGCAATTGTCGTCACTCCCAGATGAAACTCCCGAAGGCCGCTCCATTGTTGTGTTAGCCAAGCAAAAGTATGGGCTTCGCGGAAGAGAGCTGGCATCCCACGAGGCGCAGTTTGTACCGTTCAGCGCCATGACGCGAATGTCTGGAGTCGACATTGACGGACGCGAGATCCGCAAAGGGGCGGCCGAAGCCATCGCAAAATATGTCTCAATCGTAACGGGAAATGGTTTGCCGAAGGATGTACAGGCCACGGTAGAACAAATCGCTCGTTCTGGCGGTACGCCTCTGGTGGTTTCCGAAAACCGCCACCCGCTCGGCGTCATTTATTTGAAAGATATCGTGAAAGGCGGAATGAAGGAACGTTTTGATCAGCTCCGCGCCATGGGAATTCGTACCGTGATGATTACCGGCGATAATCCTCTAACCGCCGCAGCAATTGCCCGTGAAGCCGGAGTAGATGATTTTCTAGCGCAGGCAACTCCCAAGGACAAAATGGATTTAATTCGCCGCGAACAAGGGCAAGGAAAATTAGTCGCCATGACTGGAGATGGAACCAATGATGCTCCAGCGCTTGCGCAGGCCGATGTCGGCGTAGCCATGAACACCGGCACTCAAGCAGCAAAAGAGGCCGGGAACATGGTCGATCTCGATTCCAATCCAACCAAGCTTATTGAGATCGTGGAAATCGGCAAACAGCTTCTTATGACACGAGGGGCATTGACTACATTTTCCATTGCGAATGACGTTGCTAAATATTTTGCAATTATTCCTGCAATGTTTGCGGGCACATTCCCAGTGCTAAACGCTCTGAATATCATGCATCTGAAGACGCCCGGCTCGGCCATCTTATCCGCAGTAATTTTCAATGCGCTGATTATCATTGCGCTGATCCCGTTAGCCTTGCGAGGGGTGAAGTATCACGCCATGGGTGCTGCTGCTCTCTTGCGCCGTAACTTATTGGTCTATGGCGTCGGAGGAATTATCGTTCCATTCATTGGTATCAAGTTGATTGACATGGTGATCACAAGTATCGGGATGGCGTGAGAGGACAGTTATGAAGAAGAATCTAATTACAGCTATTCTAATGACGATCGCGACGACAGTGCTGCTTGGGGTAGTTTATCCACTAGTGATCACTGGCTTGGCGCACGTATTTTTTCACGACAAAGCTGATGGGCAGCTAGTGCAGGCGAACGGTAAGGTAATGGGTTCACGTATCATTGGTCAGCCCTTTGTAGGCGCGGGATATTTTCATTCCCGGCCTTCCGCAGCGGGTAACGGATACGATGCGGCCAACTCCGGCGGCTCAAATCTTGGACCTACGAATCAAAAACTGATTGACCGCGTAAATGCCGACATCGCAACGGATCAGGCTGACAACCCAGGCGTGCTAATTCCGGTCGACCTGGTTACCACCTCCGCGTCAGGACTCGATCCGCACATCACGCCTGCGGGGGCTGAGTTTCAAGTGAAACGAATTGCGAAAGCTCGTGGCTTAAGCGAAGAACAGGTGCGCGCGCTGGTTGCGCGACATACTGAGCAAAGACAGTGGGGATTCATGGGAGAGCCGCGCGTGAATGTGCTGGAACTCAATCTGGATCTGGATGGGTCCTCCTCCCTCAGAAAATGATGATCAACGATGTGGACCTGTTCGGATTAACAACTGTGTCACAGCTTGCCATCGTTTCTGATCGCAAAAAATAAAGACCGGATTGATGGCAGCGCAAGAACTAGTTCGATGCGACATACCGGCGTCAAATAAAATGGATTCAAATTGGAAATATAACAATGGAGACAACGAGAATAGTCGCTGAAAGAAATGGTAGGCACGAGGAGACTCGAACTCCTGACCTCTACCGTGTCAAGGTAGCGCTCTAACCAACTGAGCTACGCGCCTATTAACAACATCTTCGATTTTATCAGAATCATTGCCGATAGCAGAACATACCTATTTTTGCGAGAAATCTATATTAAGAGTTACAGCAGGAATATCCGAATAGTTGGGCATTTTACTGAAAATGCAATGTACCGAAAACTTCGGGGACGTGGAAATTCGGCTTAGAACTCATCGTCGGATGCCAGGTAGAGTAAAACCGATTCGGTTCCGCAGCCTCGACGCGAAAGAAGTTCACACGCCAGTTTGAACTTGGATCGAACTCCTGCGCCAAACATTGTGTGGGAATTACTGATTCAGCGATCCAGATTTTTTCCTTGGCATTAATCTCCGCTCGAGTTTTCATCTTGCAATTTAGGTCAGCACGGCTCCCATTCGTGAGCGCCAGATCCAGCCAGTCTCCATTTGGACTGACTTCTATTTCTTTGTAAGTATGGCCAGATTCATAATTCGGCTGGATAAATACTTCAGCTACATCTCGCGTCCATAACTGATCATGCCGGGTGTCTTGATCGGAAAACGTATAGAGATCGCGGTATTTTGACTGAAATCTCAAGAAGAGAGCCGCCCGGGACCACAATAATCGCACTTCCGTCGCTCTTTGTATATCCGCATTCTTGCCTTGCCAATCCGAGCAAAAGCGAACAGGGACTGCGGACTCCCAAGCCACATCTTGCGGAAATCCGTCTGCGCCAAGTGCAGTTTTCATTCGCACTGCTATGGCGGTATCTCGAACACTTGCGCATTCATCGGTTGAGCCGTCATAGAGGGCCGGGGCAATGGCCGGCAAGCGCCATAGAAAAACATCCGCGTGGGGTAATCCCGAAATTCCCAGCACGAATGCCGCTAAACACAAAAATGTGCCACAAATTCTCATAACTCTAATGTTGGACGCTCGCATCATCGGAATCGAAATTCTTGATACGAGCGACAGCCGGCCCGTCGAGCCGTTGTAAAATCGCGACTAAGAGGTCGACCGTACGATCAAAATCTGCGCGATCAATTATGCCGTTGTGCGTGTGCGTTGAACGTGTTGGCACCAGCAATGTCGTGACTGGCACCCCGCTTCCGTTCAGTTTTATGGCTCCTGCATCATCGCCAAATCCTTGCACGAAATCATATTGCAAAGGAATGTGCTTCTCATTGGCGACCTCCTGCACAAAATGAACCAAGTTGCGATTGGGGTATTCGCTGAAAGAATAAAGCATAATTCCGGGACCGCCACCCAGCGTTTCCAGCGCGGACTCCGGTTTGTTGCCGGGAGTATCGTTGGTGATACCAACTTCGAGCGCAATTCCAATGTCAGGATTAATGATATGGGCCGAAGTTGTCGCGCCACGCATTTCGATGCTGCCTTCTTCCTGAATCGTCGAAGTGTAGAAGATTTGGTTTGGGTGCGGTTCGCTATGTAGGCGTCGGATTGCTTCCACCATGGCAATGCAACCTATGCGATCGTCCCACGCCTTTCCGAGGTAGCGTTGGTTCGGCAAAATGGCGAACTCGGAAACAGGAACAATTGGATCTCCTGGAGATATGCCGAGAGCCGTCACATCCGCCGCGTTGTGGGCTCCCACATCGAGGAAATATTCTGCCGGTGTTTCCGGATGACCGCCTTCATGCGGAGCGCCATGCGCATCCCACAGTTCCGTTATACCAAGCACTGGTCCCTTGCTTCCAACAATCACCCAGCGCTGGTCCCCCAGCGCTTGTTGCAGCCAATAACCAAGCATCTGAACTGAGATGTAGCCGTCCGGGCGGATATGACGAACTATTGCTCCGAGTTCGTCCATGTGCGCGTCCACCATGATTCGCGGACCGCTGGTTCCTTGTTGCGCAATAACGGAGCCGAGCCCGTCATACATGATCTTGTCAGCATACGGCTTCATGTTCTCGACAACTAATTTGCGCACAGGCCCTTCCGCGCCCGGAGGCCCGGGAGCCTCCGTAAACTGCTTCATAAGCTGAGTGACGCGGTCCTGGGCGGATGCAGTTACACACAACAAACACAACGCGAAAAGTCTCCGCAGCATCGGTAATATCCTTCAGGCAAGATTCTTTGTACCAAGTGGGAGAGTTTACAACATTTGGAGAATTTGAAACCTAATGAGGGGGGCTACTCTCAAACGGTCTAGACAATGCCAAGATATTTAAAGTTGCCCGAATCGCCTGGCAAGAAGCTAGATGCGATGGAATTTATTTCTTGCCTACCATTAACACCTCGAACTGCCCGGCCTCGGCTGTAGAGAGAAATAATTGGTGCGTTTTTGGATCTAGCGTCATTGTCTTTGCCCTGGGTAGAGTTTTGACGTTTTCTACAACCGTATATTTATCCGGGCTGTCTTCGTGAATCACTGTAATTGTGCCTTCTCCATTGGAATTGAAGATTAGATTAGTGTCCGGGTCAAAGGCGCTCGCGTCTACATGATCCCCAATCGGAAGCGTGGTGATGACCTGCCCTGTATCCGCATTCATAACCGCCATCACCTTGCTGCGGCATCCGACAAACAGGCGACGGTTTTCGCGATCCATTGCCATACTGGAAGGTTTTGTACAAGGAGCTGTGGGCCAGCGTTGCTCGACTGTAAGTTTATGCGAATCGATTTTGAGTACCTGGCTTTCATCTTCTAAATTGTCAAAGACGTAACCTTTGCCATCGGCAACAGCGAATTCGGGGCCGCCTTTCAGATCAACCATGCCTGCGACTTTCCCAGTTGCGGCATCGATAGCGGTCGCGCTATTGCTCTCGCCGTTGAAAGCAAAAACTCGCGAGGAGGCAGGATCATAAATAATCGCGTCCGGATCGCTGGGACTAGGGATCTCTTGCAAAACTTTCATGCTCTTCAAATCGAAAACTAAAACTTTCGAAGCTTTCCCATCGCTAATGAAGCCGCGTCCGATGTCCGGAACGATTGCAATTCCATGCACTCCCATGGTTGGTATGCTGCCGAGAAGTTTGCCGGAATCAAGGTTAAGCACTTCCACTTTTGTTCCATGCGAGACGTATAAACGGCGTGCCGCACTATCGACGGCGAGGTAATCCCATCCGCCCTGACCCGCGATGGGGATCTTTTTAATGATCTGAAAATCCCCCGCTGAGGCCGAGGTAACGAAGAACGCGAACAGAAAAATGACAGCTATTGCTTTTTTCAAAGTGCACTCCTATATCTCGTATCCACGCTGACCCATTAATCGTTTTTATGCGCGATCTTCAACCGAAGGATTGCCGCTAGTGGCAATCCCCACTGCCTGAATCCGTAAAGGCCTTGCCCGCTTCCGGTATGAACTGCCAGTCATAACTCTTGGCATGCAATGTAAGCTTCAAAACTCCGAATGTATCCGCATTCCGCGCCTCGCTGTTTGGCTTAGGCGCTGCAAAGAGACGATGGTTTTTGCCGCCAGTTCCGACGACAAATTCGCGAATGCCATGCAATGAATCAGCCCTGCCGATTGGATCTTGAGGAGCGAAACGTTCATAGTCATGATCATGGCCGTTAACGACAACATCTGCACCAGCGTTGTATAACGTATCCCAAAGCGGCTTCATGAGTGGATCGTTGCCGTGCTTCGCGCCTGAGCTGAAGAGCGGCTTGTGAAAGTAAGCAAGCGTGCATGTTACGGGATGTTGCGCGAGGTCCTCATGCAGCCATTGTCCTTGCGGAGACGCGGTGTCACAGCCGCCGACCTCAGCGCATTCGCTGTTCAACACCACAATATGCCAGCCTCCAAGTTCGTAGCTGTAATAACCTTTCTTCGGATCGCCTGAAATTGCGCCAAAATAACGCGCATAACCGCTTGCACCATCGCTGTGGTATTCGTGATTACCAGGTGCCGGGCGCGTGCGATCTTTGAAGCGGCCCCACGTCGGGTTGTAGCACTTGGCAAACTGCTCGTCGGTACCGTCGGGATAAGCTAGATCTCCGGCAGCAAATACCGTACCCGGAATCTTCTCGATTAGTTTTGCTGTGGCTTCAGCGCCAGACAGATCGTCACAACTCGAGATGTCCCCCGCCCCGACGAGAACTGCATCAGATTCCTGGGCCTTTGCGGAAGATGTTAGAACAGTCTTCTCTCCCCCATTTTTCCTGGCATCAGTGTTCGACGAATCTACATTCGATGCACTGATGAACATAACGCCCCCGAACAACAAAACAATAATGCCAACTACATGTTCTGCCATATATAACCTTAAAATCCGAGTCTATGAAATGAATCTAAATTCCGCTGAAACCATTTTTGCGAAACAGCCGTTCGTCGTCGTTGCAAACTCACTTAAAACTGAAAACGCAGCATGAATTGAAGCTGTCGCGGTAAGCCAGTACCCGTATTCGGGGAAGCGGCATTGTCATTATTTAAATTAAAATTATTGGTCGTCGTAATTACTCCGAAATCTGGTTTCGCAGAAAGCGCCCACTGATTAGGTATCGGATTACCACCCACGTCTACTGCCTGAGCATAGTTAAGGGTTAAATTGCCAGGATCTCCAAGTTGGACATGGTTTAAGACATTGAATGCCTGCACACCAAATTGCATGGAAACTCGCTCGGTCAATTTAGTTTGTTTCATCAGCGCTATATCAATCTGCCAGGAATCTAAAGCCCGGAGCAGGCCATTCGGAGCATCCCCGAACCTGCCTAGAAGACCGTACGAAGCATAGGAATTGCCAAATTGATCAGTTCCTTGAGCAAGTGGTGGCGGAGCGAACGCGGCAAGATTGATGGGCAAAGTATCGTTCTTCACCCCGCCCGGCAATAATAGGGGAACTCCTGGGACAAGATCGGGCCGCTGATTCGTTTGGTCGTTGCCATCGGGGAGCTGAGTTGGCGAAACGTTCATCGTCACGGTTAGCGGATGACCTGTGTGCCACAGGCCGATGCTGCTGAAACTCCAGCCTCCCAAGATTTTGCTCAAGGTCCCATCATTCAAAAAACGTTTGCCAGCTCCAAAAGGTAATTCGTAAACAGCATTAGCCGTAAAATTGTTACGTACATCGAAAACACTCGGCCCCTTGTCGCAAGCGAGGCAATTCACATTTTCCGGACCATTTGACTCTCCGCCTCCCACCGATCCGTCGTTGATGGAATGCGACCATGTATAGCGGGTTTGGAAGGAAAAACCGTTGCTGAAGCGGCGCTCCAAGCTTAGAAGAAGAGCGTGATATGTGCTCGCGCCGATATCAGATTTGTAGTCCACCGAACCAAATGGGTCGATCGTGCCACCGGGGTTGTTGGGGTCGGGATAATATTGATCGAGTGGACGTACACAGTTTCCATTGACATCTGGTTTCGTGATGCACAAGTTCACCGCTCCTCGCGAAAACAATTTCACGCCACGCGATCCAAGGTATTGTCCTGAGACTAGGAAGTTGGCCGGTAGAGTATGTTCGATTGTCAGACCCCAGGTTTCGGCATAGAGATCGCGCCGCCCATTTCGCTGCAAACCACGAGGGTGTTGACCAGCGCGCGTCACCAAATTTGTCAAACTCGTTAAGTCTGGAACTTCTTGTTGGTAAGCCGGCAGCAGAGGTGTACCCGTATCGGTGGGAAAGTTAGTAGATAGGGTATAACGATCACTCTCCAACCCCGCATTCAGATCGTCATTCTGGGCTGCGCCATGATAGATACCAAATCCCGCACGAATTACGGTATTCCCGTGTAACGCGCTCGGAGCCCAAGCCAAGCCAACGCGAGGATCGAAGTTCCTGTAGTCCGGGTTGTATAGAGCAGGATCTTTGGGACAAGGCGAAGTATTGATCGGCGTGGGATAAGGGCCATTGATAGATGCCGTACCCAAGCAGACTCCATGGAACTGATTTAAATCGAAGACGGTGGTTTGGTTGTCGGCTTCATGCGCAACACCGTAATATTCCCAACGAATGCCCAGGTTAACAGTGAGTTGCGGAGTAACTTTCCAATCGTCTTGAAAGTAGGGAAGGTAAAATGTGCGGCGGAGTTTATGACAACACCATGACGCAGTGAAGGAAATACCAGAAACCTGAGCGTTTTGGAAAAGTGTGTCTAAATTGCTGCTACTGTCCTGAAAAGATAAATTATTACCCGCTGTAAGTCCTTGATTCAGCCGAACTCGGCGAATCTCCATTCCAGTTTTGAACGTGTGTCGACCGTGTGCCCAAGTGAGGTTATCGATAATTCCAAAAGTTGTGCCTATTTCGTGATCCGCTTGATCATTGTTGATGGTTACCCAGTTGTTGGTTGAAATGGAATATGGTACGGGACTGGCTTGCGGATTAATGAACGGCGCGCGATTGACGAAGAGCTTTACCTCATTCACAACTGTAGGTTTAAGAGTTTGCTGAAGTGCAATAAAGTAGTTCGCTGGGTGATTGATCGTGCGAAGTTTGTCAAATGGAACACTGCTGCCATCGGGAGCGTCCACCAAGCTGATGTCTCGCTGGGCTCGTCCGTATAGTATTGTTTTGTCATTGACCTTGTAATCCATACGAACTAGCCAGGTATCCTCGTGCACCGTGGTAGTTGCGGGATTCGTAAATTGGTCGGTATCCGAAGCGATATTGCTGAAGGCAGCGTCGGGATATACGAAACTGGGATGGCAGTTCCCAATGGAACCAGTAGAAGCACGCCACGGGAAAGCTTGAAGAATGGAACACATCTGCGGGGAGTTCGCCAAAGTTGTCTGCTCAATAGTTGCTGATGGAACAGAAACTTGGTTAGACGTCGCCTGATATTGGCGAAGGCCTTCGTAATTAACGAAAAAAAACAACTTGTCTTTGATGACAGGGCCACCGAAGGTCAATCCATACTGCCCCAAGCGGAAAGGGGGCACGGCGGGATTACCATTAATATTAAAATCATTAAAATTGCGGGCATCGAAGACGGAATTTCTTAGGTAGCCAAACAGTGTGCCGTGAAAATCATTTGTGCCCGATTTTGTAACCACATCTATCTGTCCGCCAGCCTGAGTACCATATTCCGCGTCATACAATGCGCTGCTAACGCGATACTCCTCGATTGCGTCTTGGGAAATCTGCAAACGCGTTTGCGATTTTTGCGCTTGTTCCTGAATACCTCCCGCGTCCACGCCATCAAAACTGAAGTTGTTATCGTCCCTTGCCCTCCCGGCAAAACGAATCGTTCGTTGGTCGCCTCCACCATCGTCCTGTGCGAAAGGCGCGAGAAGAGTAAAGCTAGCCCAGTCACGTCCATTATTAGGAAGATTCGCGATCTGAGTTGTATCGATAACTGTGGACGCTTCTGCCGAGGTGCGGTTCGTCGACACTGCGGGTTCTGTGACATCGACCTTTTCACCGGTCGTGCCCACTTCAAGCTTGGCGTCCAGAGTGCGGGTCTGGCCGACCTGTAGGATGACATCATTCACGATCTTAGTTTTGAAGTTTGGAGTGGACACGGTTACTCTGTAGCGGCCTACAGCTAATCCCGAAAATCGGTAGTAGCCATTCGAATTCGTCCGTTGTTCACTGGCAAGACCGGTATCTCCTGCCTCAACTTTCACTTCAGATCCGACGATCACAGCGCCAGTGGTGTCGCTCACCGTGCCTTCGAGCACAGAGCGATCAACTTGCGCGAATAATGTTGGAATCAGCAGAAAGAAAATAATAACGAGTGAATAATGCTTCGTTTTCATGGCCACCTCCGCGCGCAAAACACACACACCCCTCAAGCGGGGTCAACCTTAGTTGAAAATGTAGAGCCTCTAGAGAATCAAAGTTCCATGAAGGATGTGTGACAGCGTGATGAAAGGACGGTTAATATTTCTCAGATTTTCACATCCGGTATGCAGAAAATTCAGGTAGCCTTCAGAATCCGATAAGCTCGTAGTCGGAAAAACACCGCGGCAACAGAATCGCGTAATAGTTGCAATCTTTACTTCCTACAAGCGACAATCATTTGGTGGCGCCTTCTCGAGACAGCGATTCCGTTTCCAGCAATCAGCTTCCGTTCGATCCCGGCACGATGGTAGTTGCCACCTTGGGAAATCCACGCGAAAAATTCTGGGGTGTGATTCTCAGCCTTGCCGGCGCCGGACTCAGCGTCTGCGGCGTCGAACTTGCCTCTTTCGATGACCTGATCTCGCTGGTTCAGCAAGATGAGCCCTTCTCTCCTTCCGTCGTCTTTTTCCCTATGCACCGAATCGAGCGCATTGAACTTGATCTGCCAGACGGGAACATTCCTTCCCTCTCCCAGCGTTTTACCAGTAAAACAAAAATGGATGCTGCGACCGTGCTCTACCAACATAGCCGTACTCGGTCTGCCTCTGTACACAGCAGCCCTGAGGGCGGCCAGTGAAATTTTCGCAACTGCTCAGTGCTCCCAACCAGCTCACATTGTTGCGAATGATGTTTCTTCCCTTCATCGTTATTAAATTGGTCGAGGGACATTACTTGGGGGCCCTCATTTTATTTGTTTTCGCTGGACTCAGCGATGGCCTTGACGGGCTACTCGCGCGTACTCTCAAACAGCAAACCACGCTGGGTCAATATCTCGATCCAATTGCCGACAAGCTTCTGCTCAGCACCGTATTCCTGGTCCTGTCCATCATGCGGAAGATTCCCTGGAAATATACCGTGCTGGTCTTCAGCCGCGATATTTCGATCCTTGCCGCCAGCGCTGTGCTATTTGCGATCGCAGGATTAAGAGATTTTCGTCCCAGTATTTTTGGCAAAGCCAACACCTTTGCTCAAGTGGCCGCCGTCTTCTTCGTTATGCTCCTGGAAGTTCATCCGGCGCGATGGATATGGATTGCCCGGATAACATTCCTGCGCGCCACGTTGGCATTTACCATTATTTCCGCGCTTCATTATGTCATCTTGGTTGGACACCGTTTGCGCTCCCACTCCCACACATCTTCATCGTGAGCAGCAACCGATTTGACCCTGTTTCTAACAGCACCCTAGAATGAGAGATTCTGTCTGCAATCCAACTCTTAAATATGGCACTGCACCTCTTTAACACGCTGTCTGGCCGAGTGGAGGAATTCCGGCCACTGAATGACAACGAAGTACGCATGTATGCTTGCGGGCCGACAGTCTATGACTATGGCCACATCGGTAATTTTCGGACGTTTGTGGCTGTCGATATCCTGCACCGCTTCTTGCGGCAAAGTGGATTTAAATTGCATTACGTCATGAACATCACCGATGTCGATGACAAAATCATTCGCAACTCCGCTCGCGATGGCGTCGATGTAAAGCAGTACACGGCCAAATACGAAAAAGCGTTCCTTGAGGATGCGGCGGCACTTAATATCGATAAGCCAAAATTGGTGCACGCCACGGATCACATTCCCGAGATGGCCGAAGCAATTGCCACACTACAAAAAAAAGGTTTCGCTTATCGCGCTGAAGATGGTTCGTACTACTTCCGGATTGCCCAGTTCCCTTCCTACGGCAAACTTTCTAAAAGAGATTTCGAAGGAATGCAGGACGGAGCGCGCATCGATGTTGACGAATATGAAAAAGATAACGCTCGCGACTTCGCTTTGTGGAAGGCTCCCAAATCAGGCGAAGCGTCGTGGGATAGCGTTATCGGGCCAGGCCGGCCCGGCTGGCATATCGAATGTTCCGTAATGTCAATGGAAGAGCTCGGGGAAACTTTCGATCTTCATGCTGGCGGTGAAGATTTAATTTTCCCTCATCATGAAAACGAAATCGCGCAATCGGAGGCGCTCACCGGTAAGACCTTCGCCCATTTCTGGTTTCATGCCCGCTTCTTGCTGGTGGAAGGCGAGAAGATGTCGAAGAGCCAGGGGAATTTCTTCACCTTGCGCGATCTTGTTCTAAAAGGCTACAAGCCATCATCGATCCGTTTCCTGCTTGCCTCAATTCCCTACCGCCATCAGCTCAACTTTACCTGGGATGGATTGCAGCAGGCCGCATCTTCCGTAGAGCGGCTGCGCAACTTTCAGCAACGTCTGACTAATGGACAATTTCCCGATGGGAGTGGAGAAATTATGGCCCGTCTCGCGCAGGTGACCAAAGACAAACTACGTGCGGGACTCGAAGACGATCTCAATACTTCGCTTGCGCAGGCTGCCATTTTCGATATGGTCCGTACTGCCAATGCGGCCATAGATGCAGGCCAGATCAAAAAGGGCGATGTACATCCGCTGCTGGAAGCTCTGGAACAGTTCGATGAAATCTTCGCTGTTCTGAAAGATGACGACGCCTCCAAGATGAAGAGTACTCTCGAATGGGCGAAAACTGAAGGACGCGGGAAAGAGATTAGCCATGAGCTAGTCGATGCAGTAGCCTCTCAACAAATTTCTGATGCTGAAGTCGAAAAGAAAATAGCTGAAATGGAAGCTGCTCGCAAAGCAAAGAACTTTTCCGCTTCCGACGCAATCCGCGCCGAACTGACCAGCGTGGGGATAGTCGTGGAAATTACTAAAGCCGGGATTCGCTGGCGCAGAAAATAGATTTTTTTCAATGTAGGGACGGGCGTCCCCGCCCGTCCAAGCCGAGCAACGCTCGGCCTCAACATCTACACTCCACATTCGACTGTTTTCCAAGCTCTACCACAAAGCACATACGCTAAACGCGGTATCCAGAGCTGCTTTCCCCGTTGACGAGCAAACCTGCTGGTTCCACTGCTTCTTCAAGTCGCTTGCATGAGGAATTGCAATCGCCTTACCCGCACTTTTCTGCAAGCTCATATGCGGGGCAAGTTGTGGCTTTGCGCTTTGCGGAATTAACGACGCGAAGCTCGTGACCGTGGTGAGAATCAGATTCACTCCAGCAGCAACTCTCGCGGAAAGCGTCGGATCCGAAACATGCGCTGCTTGCAGAAGTGCAGGAAGGTTCTGATTGATTTCGCTGATTGCAATGTCGATTTTCTGCAAAGTGTCCCCACTCGGATTGGCGTTGTACTGGTTGTAAAGCGTCTGTAGAAGGTTCAGATCCTTGCTCGCCTCTGTCGAGATGTTCTGAATGGCAGCCGCATCGCCGGCGCTCAGTTGATTGCCGGATTGCAGCGTTGTGACCAGGCTCCCAATGTTGAGAGCCATTTGCACCAGCACCGGCAAATCGGCCAGAGCAACGCTGATCCATTGAGCACTGCATCCAGTAGCCAGTAGTGAAATCGAAAGTACAATCGCGAGCACAACTTTGAGCTTTGATTTTGGTGAATTCATTGTGATGTTTCTCTCCTTGATTTTTTAACTACTCTTTGAGCACTGTTTGATTTACCTCTTGTCATCTCGAGCAAGTAGGTTCTTCGCAAAGCGAAGGACCTCCGCGTCGAGAGATCTGCTTTCGTTTCCCGTACTACAATTGAATTTGCTGATTACCGTCCTACGACCTACGACCAACGACTGCTCCCAATGAAATCTTTCGACGAATATCTTCTCGACGCTGAACAGGCACACGGACACCTCTGCGCCGGACAAGTCCTCGGCGTCCGTATGGCCATGCTTGGACTTCAGCAACTCGGAATCGAAGATCCGACTGGGAAAGACCGCAAGCGTCTCGTAACTTTTGTAGAGATCGACCGTTGCGCCACCGATGCGGTTGCCGTCGTTACCGGCTGCCGTCTCGGAAAGCGCGCACTAAAATTCCGCGACTGGGGAAAAATGGCCGCCACTTTCGTAGACGTCAGTAGTGGCAAGGCCATCCGCATCGCTGCCAAAGAATCATCGAAGGCGCTGGCGCGCCAGATGCATCCTGAACTTGAAAACAAAAACCAGCAACAGATGCTGGCCTATCGAGAGATGAAAGATGAAGACTTGTTCACCCAGCAATGGGTGAAAGTCGAACTTCCCCCGGAAGAGTTCCCGGGATATAAAAGCGAAAGAATTGTGTGTGAATCCTGCGGCGAAGGAATAAATTTCCGCCGTGAAGTTGTCATTGACGGAAAAACTCTTTGTCAAGCTTGCTCAAATCAGAACACTCATTACTACGAACCGCTGTAAAAAGCCACATTCACGATAGAGATAGCCCCTTGAGCCTGGCCTTAACGTAGCCGAAGGGGGTCCGATTTTCTTTCCTGCGCTCCTCTGTGATTTAAAGATTTATTACCACAGAGATTATCCAGAAAGAATCCAACCCGAAGCCTGACGCCTGAACCTACACGCCTGCTCCTTCATACTCGTGCGCTACTCTCAAAATCGCTGCCTCGTCGAAGTGCTTTCCTAAAATCTGTAATCCGATTGGCAACTTTTCTTTTGTCTCTCCGCAAGGCACGGATATTCCAGGAATTCCCGCTATGTTCGCTGTCACGGTATAAATATCGGCGAGATACATTGCCAAGGGATCGTCCACTTTGTCGCCCAACTTGAACGCTGCCGTCGGACTTGTTGGCGTTACGATCGCATCCACTTTCTTGAATGCTTCATCGAAATCGCGCGTCAACAGTGCGCGCACTTTCTGCGCCTTCAAGTAATACGCGTCATAGTATCCCGCGCTCAACGCGTATGTTCCAAGCATGATGCGGCGCTTCACTTCCGCTCCAAATCCCTGATCGCGAGTACGGCGATACATTTGCGAAAGGTTGCGACCGTCCGGGGCGCGGTATCCGTAGCGAACTCCATCGAAGCGGGCAAGATTCGATGACGCTTCAGCTGTGGCGATGATGTAATAAGTCGGAATCGCGTATTCAGTATTCGGCAACGACACTTCTACAATTTCGCAACCCAGGCTTGCAATTTTTTGAATAGCAGCTTCCACAGATTTGCGAACTTCCGCGTCAAGCCCTTCGCCGAGATACTCTTTCGCGACGCCAATCTTCAATCCGCGCACTGGCTTCTCAAGTTCCGCAACGTAATCAGGAACAGGCACTTCCGCCGAAGTCGAGTCCATCGGATCGCGCCCAGCAATCGTTCGCAGTACCGTCGCCGCGTCTTTCACCGTTTTACCGAATGGACCGATGTGATCGAGTGACGAGGCAAACGCAATCAATCCATAGCGCGACACACGTCCGTAGGTTGGTTTAAGTCCAATCACTCCGCAGAAAGATGCGGGCTGGCGAATCGAGCCTCCCGTATCTGATCCTAGCGTAACCACTGCGGTATCAGCAGCAACCGCCGCCGCCGATCCCCCAGATGATCCGCCAGGTACACGGGTCAGGTCGCGCGGATTATGTACTGGTTTCCAAGCTGAGTTTTCATTCGATGAGCCCATCGCGAACTCATCGCAATTCAGTTTGCCTAGCACGACCGCTCCGGCTGCCTCCATGCGGGCAACCGCAGTGCAATCGTATGGTGGAACATAATTGCCAAGAATTTTCGAACCGGCAGTTGTGCGCACGCCGCGCGTAACCAGAACATCTTTGATTCCAACAGGAACGCCGCCAAGCGGCGGCAGCGTTTCACCTTTCGCAGCAAGGGCGTCGATCTCTGCCGCTTTACTGAATGCGCGTTCTTTGGAAAGAGTGAGATAAGCCCCGATCTGCGGATCGTCCTTCTCGATCTTCGAATAAAAAGCTTCGGCTAAGGCGACCGCAGTTGTCTTGCGATCCTGCACCGCAGTTCGTGCTGCCTCGATTGTGAGTGAGTTCAAATTCATATTTATTCGGGATTCGTGGAAGAGCGGCGCTTACAGCGCCGCGTTTTCAAATCTCGCGGGTTAACGCGGCGCTGTAAGCGCCGCTCTTCCACGCACGTCTATTTTTCCAATCTGTTATCGTTCAATCACTTTCGGGACTCTGAAGAATGTTCCATCCGCATCGGGCGCATTCGCCAATGCTTCTTCATGCGGCAACGATTTTCGCAATCCTTCGAGAATGTCTTCGCGGCTCGCATATGCGAATCGCTCGCTTCCCTGCTTCGACTTATCGACTCCGTAGCGATCAGAAACTTGCGCCATCGGACCAACATTCGATGTGTCGAGCTCATTGAGACGATCAATGTATCCGAGGATCGAATTCAAGTCACGCAACATGCGCGTGCGCTCTTCTTCCGTCAACTCGAGGTTGCCGAGGTCGGCGACGTAAGCTACATCTTTTTCAGTAACTTTCATGTGTTTCGTTAAGCAAATTTTCGATTTTAGCATCCCGATTCTTGAAACATTAAATCAGGAGCATCTCGAATCAGAGCTGATTGTCGTTCGAAAGAAAGCGCTTGAAGGGAGCTGATATTTTAGCTCTATATCCAGCATAGCAGTTTGCATAGGGAAATTGCGCCACACTTTCCAGGATTATTTTCGGTTTAGATTCAGCTACTTGACTCAAAAAAGCGGGGCGAGGGGGCTTGACAAGGTTTTTCCTGAAATGAGAATTCGGCGTTTTTAGACTCTCGGGACGCAGGGTTGTAATTAATATTATCCTCCAAAACCT
The DNA here is from genome assembly GCA_035651835.1 of Terriglobales bacterium. GTDB lineage: Bacteria > Acidobacteriota > Terriglobia > Terriglobales > Acidobacteriaceae > JAOAPG01. The sequence continues at coordinate 32,692 of DASRFC010000061.1, read as the reverse complement.
TCTCCGGAAACGAAGATCGGAGCTGGACAATATAGCAGGGTAGGGGTCCTTCGACTCCGCCGAGTCATTCGTAAACGAATGGCTCGGCTGCGCTCAGGAAGACAATGAATACACACAACCACAGTTACTTCGGGATCAGCGAAAATTCACGATGCACGAATTCCATTGCTGCCTCTTTCGATTGCAAGTGTCCGTCGAGTTGACCATCTTCCACGGCGGAGAGAATTTCTTTGAAGCGAGGTCCGGGCTCGTAACCTTCAGCAATCAAATCTTTTCCGGTGATTAGCGGCTCGGGGCTCATGTCCGCGGGCGGAGTTGCCGCCATCTTCTCGCGGGTGAAGTTGTAAGAATGCAAATCGTGATGACTGGCTTCGCAATCGAGGCGATGCAATTCCAAATGTTCATCGAAGCGCGGCATGCGCACGAATCGCTTGAATGTCGAATCTTTCATGCGTTCGACATCCGCGAAACGCATGTGATTATGCACAAGCGCAAGAATCTGTTCGGTATCGGTATTTGAAAATCGCAGGCGCCGCAAAAATGTTTCTGCCATCTTGACTCCGACATTAACGTGATCATCAAAACGAATCCGATCGGGAGCAATGCGAAATGTTGGCGGCTTGCCAACATCATGCAATAACGCTCCCCAAGCCAATGTTGGCGGACAGGGATGCGGTAAGTTTTCAAGCAGCAACAATGTGTGAACGAAAACGTCTCCCTCAGGATGATATTGCGGAGGCTGCTCAACTCCTTTCATCGTTTCCACTTCGGGCAACAATTCGTGCAGCAGTCCAGTTTCGTCAAGCAATAAAAACGCACTTCGTGCGTGGCCTTCAGTCAGCATCTTGGTAAGTTCGTCGCGCACCCGCTCGCGCGAGACCTGATGAATTTGCGGAGCCAATTTCTGAATGGCTCGCAAAGTTGCTGGATCAATCACATATCCGAAACGCGCGGCAAAACGCACAGCCCGCAGCATTCGCAATTTGTCTTCGGTAAAGCGAAGAGTGGGATCGCCGATGGCGCGAACGATTCCGGCTTCGAGATCTTTTCTTCCGCCTACGTAGTCAAGAACTTCGTTCGTAAGAGGATCAAGTAGCAGGCCGTTGATGGTGAAGTCGCGGCGTTGCACATCTTGGCGAGGATCTTTGGTGAAGCGAACCTCGTCGGGATGGCGGCCGTCAGAATAGCCGATGTCACTGCGGAAGGTGGCGACCTCTACGCATAAAGTTTTCGTTGCTGAGACGTTGCGGCTAACAGCAGATTCCTCACGGGGAAAAAACCGTTCGGAATGACAAGAGTTAGAGGGTTGGCCATAGGATGACAAAAGCAGGTTTCTCGACTGGCCCTCGTTGCCTGAAGCAACTCGGGTGTCGCTCGAAATGACAATGTTTTGTTTGCTTTTGTAAGTTGCATGTTCCGGCAATGGAACGAGTACCACGCCGAACTGCGCTCCCACTGCATAGGTGTCGGGGAAGATTCGCATTACTTCGTCTGGAGTCGCATCGGTGGTGATGTCATAGTCGGCGGGCTCCCGGCCGAGCAGTAGATCGCGCACGCATCCGCCGCAAAGATAGGCTTGATGGCCGTACTCACGCAGAGTGCGGATGATCGAGATGGCGAAGTCTTTAATCACTCATCGTCCTCAACACCTAAACAATACTCCCAATCTTTAACAGCCTCGCTGAAGATACTTTTAATGCTTTTAATATTTCTAAATGCGCAAGTTTTCTGCCCTCTTAACGGTGGAGGAGCGGCCCTTCAGGGCCGCGTTGCCGAAATGCGTGCGCTTACGCGGCGCTGAAGCGCCGCTCTTTCACCGCGCCCTCTCCACCATAAAATACCTGTTCGTAATTCTGGATATGGCGCTATATGGCCCTCGAATGCTTTTCATATACGCAGATCAAACGAGCGCGCCGCTTTTTCACCCTCGACACCAACTCTGAGTTGCTGCTTATATTTTTCTTCACGCAAATATCTTACAAACTCGTGACCGCTTCATGACAACTCCGCTTATGCGCCGCCGTAGCCTGCGAACACTGTGGATCAAAGCAAAGGCCGGATCACAGAATTTCGTAACACAATTTGGAGCGGAGAACATGAAAAACGAAGAAACCCCCTCTATGGCTGTATTTGAAACAAGCACTCCATCGGCTCAACCAGCGCCTCGCAGCAGGCGCAATCGGCGTTCATTTTTGAAAAATGTTGGCATGGCCGGCCTCGCTGTCTCAGCCGGCGCGCTGATTGCAACGGATAGCGCGGCGCAAACCAAGCGGAGCAAAGGAACCCTTAGCGCAGGTGACGCCGCAATTCTGCAATTTCTGGCAGCCGCGGAACTTATCGAAAGCGACCTGTGGTTGCAATACACCGAACTCGGAGGAACGCAGGACGCTGAAGAACAAGGCGTAAATGGAGGCAGCGTCCCTTACCAGAACGCCCTGGCCATTCTCGATGGCGACATGGCGCAATATATTCACGACAACACCGATGACGAACTCAGCCACGCCGCATTTATCAATCAATATCTAATTTCGCGAGGCGCAAGTCCGGTTAGCTTTAATGGGTTTTACAATCTGCCAAGCAGCAAGGCAACTGGGGCGAAGCAAATGGGACGCCTCACCAATCTTATGAACCTGACCGTGGACACGAGTTTCTGGACACGGTACCGCAGCAGCACGCAAAATCCCGATCTCGCGCACGCGACCTTTCCCCAGGCGGTCACGATTGTGAATCGAACCGCTATTCCGAGAACCGATGACGATCTGCTTGGCCCGGCCACGGTCAAGCCCTTCCATATTCCGGATCACCTGAAAGCGATCGCGTTCACCGCGGGATTTCACTTCTGCTCGATTGAACAAGGCGGCACCACTCTGTATCCGGCATTGGCACAGAGAGTCACGGATGTCGAAGCTCTGCGAGTTCTGCTCAGCATCGGGCCTACCGAGGCGATGCACTTCCAGACATGGCAGGATAAGGCGGGCAACACGGTGCCGCTGACCGACGTCGATCCAGTCACCGGATCTTCAGTAACGTTCCCCGATCTGACGAATGACATTCCGCAGCCGGAGTCGTTGCAGTCCAATCTGATCATGCCGGAACCGTGCCCGTTCCTCAACCCGAAGTTCCCGGCCTGTTCAATTGTCCGGCCTACTCAAACCGCCGGGATTGCAACGGGAGTGGTTAAGTTTCTCGTTTCCAGCGGACTTTTCATTGGGCAGTCACCGCAGTTCTTCAGCTTCTTGCGCGATCTGGCTAGAGCGGCGGATGCGGCGCAACGCGGGTTTTGACAAGTTGTCTTTGTTTTGCGTGGCCGGCGTTGGAGCAGAACCTGGTTCTCGCGCCGGCATTTTTCATAGTGCTTTGTTATAGGGAGGTCTCATGTTTGAAGGATTGTTTCAGCCGATGCATTTATTAATCATATTTGGGATTGCGTTGCTGGTGTTTGGACCGAAGAAATTGCCGGAATTAGGCAAAGGAATTGGCGACGGAATTCGGGGATTCAAGTCGGCGATGAAAGCGGACGAAGAAAAAACAGCGGAAATACAGGTTGCGCAGAAGTAGGCTTCGCAATGGGAGGAGCCGAAGGGTGGCTCAAGTGTGGAGGAGCGGCCCTTCACAGGGCCGCGTTCAAAGGACAAGAATCAGGAACGCGGCGCTAAAGCGCCGCTCTTCCACAAAACCGTCATACAATACGGAGCAGGGCGGACGGGCGAGGACGCCCGTCTCTACATTGGCCATTATCGACACGACGGACGAGGATGCCTTCGCTACATTGGGTTATCAGCGGCTGGGATTGGGACGCTATCTCTGACTCGGGCCATCGTCACTACGGACGATCTATTTCTACATCGGCCATTATCGGCGGACGTCGATGCCCAACTTATTGCGGCGTTCCGGGGGATTCACTCATCCAAAAAATATATTGGTCATTTATTGGAGGAGACATGAACACGCGTTTTTCTGCCCAAGCCGCTCCCGGCGCATACAAAGCGATGCTCGGCCTGGAGCAATACCTGCATGAGTGCGGACTGGAAGAGTCGCTGCTTCACCTGATTAAGCTGCGGACTTCACAAATCAACGGGTGTGCTTATTGCCTTGATATGCACTGGAAGGATCTGCGAGCCATCGGTGAAAACGAACAGCGCCTGTACTCGCTCGATGCCTGGCGCGAATGCCCGTACTATAGCGAACGGGAACGAGCCGCCTTGGCTTGGACGGAGGCCGTCACTCTGATCACTAACGGCCATGTGCCCGATGAAGTTTATGAAGAAGTACGTCCTCATTTTAACGAAAAAGAATTGTGCGACCTAACTCTTGCGATCAGCACTATCAATGGATGGAATCGTTTATCGATTTCGGCCCGCACCCCACCCGGCACCTATCAGCCAGTAAAGACCCACGACGTGAAAAAGAGCGCATAGGAAGCAACAGCAGTTATTCACCGCGCCAGTGCATTTGCCTCAGCACGGCGCGGGTTACACTAGAGTTTGAAATTTAGCATTCCTTTGTCTGACACTTACATTCTCGGCATTGAAACATCCTGCGATGAAACGGCTGCGGCTGTGGTCCGCTCGGGCGAGGAGATTGTTTCAAATGTCGTCTACTCTCAAATCGCCATGCATCAGCCTTATGGCGGCGTGGTTCCTGAGTTGGCTTCACGCGAACATTTGCGAGCTATTGTTCCTGTAGTCCGAAAAGCTTTGTCGGACGCGAAGCACACTTATCAATCAGTGGATGCTTTGGCAGTCACGCAGGGACCCGGGCTTGCCGGAGCGCTCATGGTTGGGATCAGCTATGCCAAGGCCCTCGCTTTTGCTCTTGATAAGCCGCTGATTTCTGTCAATCACATCGAGGGTCACATACACGCGGTTCTTTTAGAGGAGCGGCGAAAAGGCAATTACGAGCTACACTTCCCTGTCCTCGCACTAGTGGTATCAGGTGGGCATACTCATCTCTACCTTGCTGAACAACAGGGTGGGCGCTGGTCTTACAAGAATATTGGGCGCACGCGAGATGATGCGGCGGGAGAAGCCTTCGATAAAGTCGCCAAACTGCTGGCGTTGGGATATCCGGGAGGCCCGGTGATTGACCGGCTTTCGAAGTATGGAGACCCACTGGCGGTGAGATTCGCTCTGCCACAACTTAAAAATCGAGACCGCAAAGAAACCGGCCCGGTGAATCTGAATGGAAGCCCGCGTTTTGATTTTTCTTATAGCGGTATCAAGACCGCCGTGCTGCGTTATGTAGAAACGCACGCTATGCAAACCACAATCGAAGCGCGACGAAAAGCGCTTACTGAAATTCAGAAACCGAGTGTTGAAGATTATCTTTCGCTTTGCGATCAGGCAGTCCTCGACTTAGTGGCTTCATTTCAAAATACGATGGTAGAAGATTTAATTAGGAAGACATTAGCTGCGGCCCGTGAATACAACGTTGAAACTTTATTTGTGAGTGGTGGTGTGGCCGCGAATAGCGAATTAAGGCAGAGGTTTGAACAAGATGCCGCGAAAGAAGGATTGCCAGCATACTTCCCTTCGCGCCCGCTTTCGACCGATAACGCAGCTATGATTGCGGCCGCCGCTTATCCGAAATTTTGTTGCAAAGATTTTGCCGAAGCAGGTTTTTCCGCTGAGGCTGGATTAGTGCTGGGCTAAAGCTCTAGCTTTTGGATCCTGCGCCTTTCCCCTTCACAGCTGGCGTTCCCAAGACCGCATCAATCGCTTTGCCTAATTGCTCTTCGATATCGATATCTTTGAAGATAGTAATATTGGCACGCTTCTCGTGTTTGTCGAAACCGCTGTGCTTTCCTGCAACGATCACCACTGGAATGTTGGCGGTTTCAGGATTCTCTTTGAGCGCACTAATTAGCTCACCACCAGTCATTTTTGGCATTTGCATGTCAGTGATGATGATGTCTGGGTATTTGTGCTTGAGTAATTCCAGAGCGTCGTGACCGTTAGACGCAGACTCCACGGTGAAGCCCCGCTCCTCGAGGAATCGACATACAGTGTGACGAATCAACATAGAATCGTCCACTACTAGTGCGACAAAAGGCATCAAATTCTCCGGGGGAAATTAGTACGAAGGGGCCCTTCAAAAGAGTGACATTAACAAAAAGAAAAGCGAGCTACAAGCGGAATGGCGTTCTTGTCCATTACCTTCGTCACGAAGAATCTACGATTCGTTCTGTAGCTTGCTCTCTTCGATAGCCATGTCCTTGAATTCACTGGATTCAAAGACTTCCCTGCATTCCAGGCATTCCACATATTCAGAATCTTCATCGCGCGCTACGATCTGAACACGTGGATGTTTGCAGGGTGGCTTCAGGCTAGAGTCTTCTTTTCGCGTGTTTTTGGAGGTGGCCTCTGGAGTTTGCATCGGCGGGATGGGCTTCATATATCCGGAGATTGATTTCCGGCCCGAGCAGGCTGAGATATTTACCGGAATTTGGCCGTATTCTAACGTGCCGGTACAAGATGTCAAGTATCCATTGTTAAAAATGGTAATAAGGTTTCCGCGTCCATTCGGCCTTTTGCTTGCCTGGGGCTGGAACATCTATTTTCAGCTCCCTCTAACCCATTCAGCTGAATGAAGATACCGCTCACTAAGAGATTTTTACCATTGGCCGCAAGTAGTTGTGTTTCTGAGTTTTATTGTCTAATATATCTATATCCGACCAAAAGAGTCGTATTTGCATGCTGAAGCTGACTAAGAAAGCGGATTATGGGTTGATGGCCATGAAGCATTTGGCGGAACAACCCCATGCTGGAGCTTGCAGCGCGAAAGAGCTGGCTGATGCTTATCAGATCCCGCAAGAACTGCTGGCCAAGATTCTTCAGAAGCTGGTTAAGGCTGGATTGTTGAAGTCGCATCATGGGACGAATGGCGGATATTTCCTGGCGCGCGATCCGGCGACGATTTCAGCTTTTGAAGTTATTCGGGTGATCGATGGACCGCTTTTTATTACATCGTGTGTGACGGTACGAGGCAATTGTGTACAACATGAGCGCTGCACGATTAAAGAGCCGATGCGAAAAGTAAATCAAAGCATCGAAGAAGTTTTGCGCCGCATCACTATCTCAGAAATGGCGGAAGATGTGGACGAAGTACCAGAGCCGAAAAAATTAACGGAGTTGGTAACGATCCGGTGATGATTTGTATAAGTTTTGAGAGGGCTTAGTAAAATTTCAGGAGAGCAATTTATGGCGACGGAAGTACAGACAATACCCTTGAACGGAAGCAACGGCGGAAGTCGAGAACAGCACAGCGGCCAAGAGGTTTCTGCGAACGGAATTAAGCTGCCTATTTATATGGACAACCATGCGACCACTCCCATGGATCCGCGCGTACTCGAAGAGATGCTTCCCTACTTCATGGAGAAATTCGGTAATTCCGCAAGCCGCAATCATCCATTTGGATGGGTTGCCGAAGAGGGAGTCGAGACCGCACGTGAGCGCATTGCGAAGCTAATTGGCGCGACCACCAAAGAAATTATTTTTACTTCCGGCGCAACTGAGAGCGATAACCTCGCGATTAAGGGCGTTGCCGAGATGTACCGGGAAAAGGGAAACCACATCATCACGGCGGTAACTGAGCATAAAGCTGTGCTCGATACCTGCAAGCGCCTGGAGAAATATGGTTACCGGGTGACTTATCTTCCGGTGCAGAAGGATGGATTGGTTGATCTGGAGGAATTGAAGCGCACCATTGATGACAAGACAATCCTGGTCACGATCATGGCGGCCAATAATGAAATTGGCGTGCTGCAGCCGGTTGCGGAAATTGGAAAGATCTGCCGGGAACGTGGCGTGATCTTCCACACAGATGCCACACAGGCAGTCGGCAAGGTTCCGGTTGATGTGAACAAACAAAATATCGACATCCTGTCGATCTCGGCTCATAAGATGTACGGTCCGAAGGGAGTGGGCGCACTTTACGTACGGCGCAAGAATCCCCGGGTGCAGATTTCAGCGATTATCGATGGTGGCGGCCATGAGCGCGGTATGCGTTCTGGAACGCTGAACGTCCCGGGAATTGTTGGTCTGGGTAAAGCTTGCCAGTTGGCCATGGAAGAGATGCCGGAAGAAACTCGCAAACTAACCGGATTACGAGATCGCCTACGGGACAAGATCATGGGACGGCTGGATGAAGTCTTTATCAATGGATCTTGGGAGCACCGTCTGCCCGGGAATTTGAACATCAGCTTCGCTTATGTAGAAGGCGAGTCGTTGCTGATGGGCATCAATGATATTGCAGTTTCCAGCGGTTCGGCATGTACCTCTGCGACACTTGAGCCATCTTATGTATTGAAGGCATTGGGTACGGGAGACGACCTGGCGCATAGCTCAATACGCTTCGGAATAGGCCGCTTCAATACGGAAGCGGAAGTTGATTATGTGGCGGATCGAGTGGTTGAGACAGTGTCGAGATTGCGTGAACTTTCGCCGCTCTACGAAATGGCGAAAGAAGGTGTGGATTTGAAGAACGTGAAGTGGGCAGCAGAAGCTCACTAAAACAAGCTTTAGGCTGCGGGCATTAGGCTTCAGGTTTAATTAATTTTTGAGTTTAGGAGAGGGACAAAATGGCGTATAGCGATAAGGTTCTCGATCATTATTCCAACCCGCGTAACGTTGGTTCGCTCGACAAGAGCAGCGCCGAAGTTGGCACTGGACTGGTAGGCGCTCCGGAGTGCGGCGACGTGATGAAGTTGCAGATCAAGGTCAATCCGCAAACCAATGTCATTGAAGACGCAAAGTTCAAGACGTTCGGCTGCGGATCGGCGATTGCCTCGTCATCTCTGGCAACAGAGTGGGTGAAGGGCAAGACCGTCGAAGAAGCTCTGCAGATTAAGAATACGGAGATTGTTAAGGAGCTCGCTTTGCCTCCGGTAAAGATTCACTGCTCGGTGTTGGCGGAAGACGCTATTCGTGCGGCGATTCACGACTGGAAGAAGAAGCAAGTGGGCGCTCCGGCAGAAGTAGCGCAGTAAATCAGCTGTGGGCGTCAGGCTTTAGGCTGAAGGATTCGCAAACCGGTTTTTGAGAGTATAAGCGACGTAAATAATGACTACGGTTACACAAGAAACAGCGAATGCGGCTGCGCCAACATCTGGTTCAGCGTCGGGCAATGCGCCGTCGTTTGCCCCGGCGAAGGGCATTCAGGTAAGCGATAAAGCCCTGGCTAGGATTCGGACTGCCATCTTGAAGGAAAACATTTCACCCGAGCAAGGCGGATTGCGGCTTGGAGTGCAGGGTGGAGGATGCTCTGGATTGAGCTACAACATTCGCTTCGACACCCATCCTCGCGAGCGTGACCGGATATTTCAGTTCGGAGACGTTCGCGTGTTTGTGGATCCAAAATCGTTCATTTATCTGCATGGAATGATCCTGGATTATCAAGAGACGCTGATGCAGCAAGGCTTTGTCTTCGTCAATCCGAATGCCTCGAAATCATGCGGATGCGGCACATCTTTTTCGGGCTGACTTGGATCATGTGCGCGGACGCCCGCCCGCTTGGCGGCAGGGATTATCAAAAGTACTCTGGTGATCCCAAGCGAAATCTTCCAGTTGAAGATAAAACTGATTTCCACGGGCGAGGCGCCCGCGCCACACGAGCCCCACGCACACAACATTTGCTATGCTCATAGAAACTTCCAACTCGATCACATTGACTGGACAGCCCGCCACTAGCGCGTGCTGGTCGTGCGGAGAGATGCGTGCCGCCCAGTACTGTAAGTCGTGTGGCAAGGTTCAGCCTCCGGCTCCCGTCGATTATTTTTCTTTTTTCGGATTGCCAAGGAAGTTGAACATTAATGTCGCGCTTCTCGAGCGCGAGTTCTATGAGCTCAGCCGCAAGTTGCATCCCGATCTCAATGCAAGGGCAGACAGCCGTGAGCAGGAGTGGAGCCTGGAACAAAGCTCGCACCTTAATGACGCCTACCGCACCTTGAAAGATCCCATTAAGCGAACCGAATATCTGTTGCGGCTCGAAGGCGTGGAGCTCGAAGAACAATCGAAAAATGCCACAGAGCAGGCGCGTGCCGCGGGCCAGGTTAAGAAGCAGGTTGTCCCTCCTGATCTACTCGAGGAAGTTTTCGAATTAAACATGCAGCTCGAAGAACTCCGCATGAACAAGAAGATGGGCGAGGATGATCCGTCGCTGGTGAAAGACCTCGAAACGCATAAGGCAGAATTCGAGAAAAAGTTCGACGCACTCTCGCAGGAATTAACGGGGTACTGGAACGAGTGGGACAAAGCAATGGACCATGGTGGTGCAGGGAGCCAGGAAAAAGTTCGCGGCAAGATGGTCGACCTGCTCAATCGGCGCAGCTACATAAGAAATCTGGTAAGAGACGTAAACGAAGCACTGGAAAATTGAAGTCATGGCAAGTGAACGCATTATCGGTATCGATCTAGGGACTACGAATTCCCTCGTGGCTTTCATGCAAGGGGATAACCCGGTTGTCATTCCCGGAGAAGACGGCCTAAATCTTGTGCCCTCCGTCGTGGCTCTTGACGAAAAAAATCAAATTATCGTCGGCAGCGCGGCGCGAAAGTACCTGATCGAAACTCCGGAGCGTTCTGTTTACTCGATCAAGCGTCTCATGGGACGCGGCATTGAAGACATTCAGGAAGAATTGAAGCTGTTCCCTTTTCGACTGGCCGATGATCTTGAAGCCGGAGAGGTTCTTCGCATCAAGCTTGGACAGAAGACGTTCACTCCTCCTGAAATTTCCGCATTTATCCTTCGGCAACTCAAACGTAATGCCGAGCGTTTTTTTGGCGAGCCAGTAACGAAAGCCGTTATCACCGTTCCCGCTTATTTCAACGATGCGCAGAGGCAGGCTACAAAAGATGCGGGGCGCATTGCTGGTTTAGATGTTTTGCGCCTGGTCAACGAGCCTACCGCAGCATCGTTAGCCTATGGGCTCGACAAGAAGCAGAACGGCATTGTTGCCGTCTATGACCTCGGCGGTGGAACGTTTGATATTTCCATTCTCAAGCTGCACGACGGGATTTTCGAAGTTATCGCGACCAATGGCGACACCCACCTCGGTGGCGATGACATCGACAATCTTTTGATCGCCATTGCAATCGATGACATCCGTGGAGACTTAGGACTTGATGTTTCGCGAAATGGTGAGGCGGTGGCCACAATTCGCAAAGCGGTGATAGAGGCCAAAATCGTGCTGTCGTCACAACCATCCACGAAGCTCGATATAGAGCTGCTGGGCGGCAAGCGTTATCAGCGGGAGATCACACGGGAACAATTCGAGCAGCTAATTCAGCCAGTGATTGACCGCACCTTGGCTCCTTCCAGGCAGGCGCTAAAAGATGCTGGCTTGAAACCAGAGCAGATCAATGAAGTGGTTCTGGTTGGGGGGTCGACGCGCATTCCGAAAGTGCGTCGGCTGGTTGAAGAATTATTTCAACGGACGCCACACACCGATTTGAATCCTGATGAAGTTGTTGCCCTTGGAGCCGCAGTGCAGGCCAACATTCTGTCCGGTGGCTCGGAAGCTACGCAGGATATGCTGTTGCTCGACGTAACACCGCTGTCTTTGGGGATCGAAGTCGCAGGCGGCGTGACCGACAAGATCATTCTGCGCAACTCGACCATTCCGGCTTCTGCGACACAGCATTACACGACACAAGTCGATGGACAGACGAATGTCGCGATCCACGTTTTGCAAGGCGAACGCGAACTGGCAAAGGATTGCCGTTCGCTCGCGCGTTTCGATCTCAAGGGAGTTCCCCCCATGACGGCAGGCATGCCGCGCATCGAGGTGAAATTCACTATCGACGCGAATGGCATTCTGCATGTTTCGGCTCGAGAGCAGCGTAGCGGCAAGGAAGCTGAAATTGAAGTGCAACCGAGTTATGGATTAACCGATGAACAAGTCGAGGGCATGATCCTCGACTCTTTCGATAACGCTGAAGAGGACTTCCGCCAGCGGCAAGTGGTCGAAGCGCGCAACGAGGCGGATACTATTCTGACGGCTCTTGAAAAAGGAAGACATAGTCCGGCGTGGGAGCAGATTACAAGCGATGAGAGGCAGCAGATCGCGAATCAAGAGCAAGCGCTGAATCAAGTTAAAAGACAAAATGATTATCAGGCGATTCGGAAGGCCATCGACGAACTGAACCAAGGCACAACTCGCCTTGCGGAACTGATGATGGACAGCGCTGTTACTACGGCTCTGAAAGGCCAATCGATGGATCAGGCAGATTTGGGCGAAGGACCGAATAGCGCGCATCCCGTAGCCAGAGCGGAATTTGAATAGGGCAGGGCTTTTGCGGGAAAGCAGCACTGGAGCTACTTCGGGATATTCAAAAAGCCGTTAACCGCAAAGGGCGCAAAGAAAACATTAGGAGCGATCATGGCAGAAGAGACTAAAGGAAGCGGAACCGCGACGATGGAAACAGGCGAGAACACAGTTGAGGTCACCTTCCTTCCCGACGGAAAAACCGTTCAGTTCGAAAATGGCAAGCTACCTTACAAGGATCATGGCAAAGAACAATCGCTTCTCGACGTCGCTCTGAACAATGGAATCCGTCTCGATCATGCCTGTGGCGGAAATTGCGCCTGCACTACTTGTCATATCTGGGTAAAGGAAGGCGCGGAAAATCTTTCCGAGATGGACGACGATGAAGCCGACCGACTCGACATGGCGGCTGATCTCCAGTTAAACTCGCGGCTGGGTTGTCAGGCAGTGATTACCAAGCCGGGGAAAGTTGTTGTGGAAGTTCCAGCGTGGAATCGTAATTACGTTTCAGAAGAACACTAAAGGCAGGCTTTAGGCTTCGGGTGCCAGGCTCCAGGATGTGGTCAGCGGCAGGCCGCGCATTAGCTTTTAAATAATACGAGAATCGAAAAAAGCCTGATTTCCTCTGGATGGCGTTACAATGGTGGACCTTGCGGTTTAGGCAAGCGCGGATTGAAGCCTGGAGCCTAAAGCCTAGCGCCTGTTTTGAGGAGCACTCATGCCGAAAGATTTGACGTGGAGTGATGCAGAAGAGATTGGAATTCTCCTCTCCGAGAAACACCCTGACATCCAACCTCTTGATATACGGTTTACCGACTTGCACAATTACGTCACAGCTCTGTCCGAATTCAAGGACGACCCCAAGAAGTCCAGTGAAGGCAAGCTGGAAGCGATTCAGATGGCTTGGCACGAAGAGTTTCTCGATCGTACGCAGGGATAAGCACGGCATTTACCGGGTTGCCGCAGATCCTTGTTCCACGCTTGCCTCTCGCAAAAATTTCGCGGCCTCTTCAGGCGGCGTCGGATTAATGTAAAAACCCGTTCCCCACTCGAATCCCGCGGTCTTGGTCAGCTTGGGCATGAATTCGATGTGCCAATGATAATGGTCATTGGTCGGATCCTGGATCGGCGAGCTGTGAATCACCAGGTTATATGGAGGATTGTCGAGCACGCGGTCGGCTTTCATCAGTAGCGTTTTGAGCGCCTTCGCAAGACTTTCAAGCAGATTCGGAGGAGAATTCTCGAATGCCGATTCGTGCTGTTTGGGCAAAATCCACGTCTCGAATGGAAAGCGCGGCGCATAAGGCGCTAAGGTAAGAAAGTGTTCGTTTTCGGCGACGACTCGAACGCCAGCGTCACTTTCCTGATGAATGATATCGCAGAAAACGCAGCGCTCTTTGTACGCGTAATAATTTTTGGCGCCTTCAATCTCCTCCACTGCGTATATCGGAAGAATGGGCAACGCGATCAGTTGCGAGTGCGAATGCTCGAGCGAAGCGCCGGCGGCTTCACCATGATTTTTAAAAGCGAGAATATATTTAAATCGCCGGTCTTTTTTCAGATCGAGAATGCGATCCCGAAAGGTCCAAAGCACATCTTCAATTCGCTTCGGCGGTAGGCTGGCGAGAGTGGCCGTATGGTCGGGCGTTTCGATGATGACCTCATGCGCTCCGATGCCATTCATCTTGTCGAACATGCCTTCAGCCTGACGATTTAAATTCCCTTCAATGCCAAGCGCGGGGAATTTGTTGGGCACAACTCGTACGGTCCAACCCGGCGTGTCCTTTTGTGGCGGTGGCCCACCATTCGGATTGGGCCGGTACGCCTGAATCTCGGGCGGAGTCTTGGATTCATTTCCGTAACAAAAGGGGCAAAAGCCACCTTTAAGCTTCACTCCCTCACGGAAGAAATCAGTCGGACGTTTGGCACGGTCGGTCGAAATGATAACCCATCGACCCACAATCGGATCTTTTCTAAGCTCGGGCAAAAACCAAATACCTCGCTATTCGTGGTCGACAGCCAAATCGCTATTACGCAACGGGAAAGGCACTCTGGAACAGTTCGAACAGAGGCTGGCTGGACTGCCCATAATACACGGTGACTACATCGAAGCGCCACTGACACGTAAATGACAGGTGCCGAAGATATTCCTGCGCGACGGCGGAAAGCGCCTGCTGTTTATTGCGATCAACTGCAGCTTCCGCAGGTTTTACGTCTCGCGTGGTTCGAGTCTTAACTTCAATGAAGCAAAGCACATCTTTTTGCCAGCCGATAAGATCAATTTCTCCGCGTCGCAATGGCGAACGGAAGTTGCGAGCAACCATTACGTAACCGCGGCGGCGAAGATAGAAATAGGCATCTTCTTCGCCACGCTTCCCGGTTTGCACATGACTGGGGACGCTTTTCGCCGGAAGAGTCTTGCGGGCCAGCCAGTCGAGGGTGCGAAGGATGGTCTGGGTCAAACGGCCAGAGAGCACGGGTAAATATTAGGAAGAGAACATGCTGACACGATGTGATCGATGTCACTAAGTTCTGCTATTTTGACGCTTTGGGAATTGTAGCGAGGGCGCGTTCTGCTGTTCTTGCATGTGGATGTCCCCATAGGTTAACCGTAACCACTCCTGTCAGTGCTATAGCCCCACCTATTAACGAGAGTACCCTCGGGACTTCTCCTAGCCATATCCAAGCGATGCCTATAGCAAGCACCGGCGTCAGGTACAAGGATGAAGTAGTGCCACCTGCGGAACCATATGACATGACGTAGGCCCAAGCCACATAAGCAAATGCTGCCGGGAAAATTCCAAGATAGATGACGGAAAGCGTGCTACTTGTGGTTGCTGTGTGGAATGCGGCAAATAAGCCTCGCCCGAAAGGAATCATCAGCAATGTTCCCGACCAGATGGAGTAAGCCGTGAACTCGAGTGCGCTATATCTTGCTAAAAAATATTTTTGCAGGATCATGTAAATAGCGGATGCCAAGGCCGCAGCCAGGATGACGAGTGCTTGCCGGGAAAAGTGGATCCACCTTCTTCACCGGCCGAAATCAGCGCAACCCCTGCGAAACTGACAAAGACTCCAATCCACCCGGCAACTGTCAGGCGTTCATGAAGCGCAATTGCTGCCAATATGGCGGTCCAAATTGGAGTCGAAGCAATGAGCAAGCCCGCAGCGCCAGCAGTAACGCGAACCTCGCCATAATTCAGGGCAATATTGTAGAAGGTAATACCAATGGCTCCAGCCAGAACGATGCCGGGGATATCGCGCAATTCTAAACGACGAAAATGGGCAGTCGCGGCGTAAACAGCAAGAGCCAGCGATGCAATGAAAAATCGCAAGAGCGCTAACTGAGAGGGCGAGTAACCTCGAAGTCCTGCGCGGATTCCGGCGTAGGCAGAAGACCACAACAATAGTATTGCGGCCAATGCAAGTAAGGCACGCGTTGGATATGGAGTTTTCATTGGTAGAAGTTATGAGGCCAGGAGTAAAAGACTGATGAGCTACATTTGAGAAAAATCAAGAGCAAGCATTGATATGTTTCCTTTATTCGCTGATCGTGTCACCTATACGAATCGTTCCCTCAGTCAATATCTGCGCTCTCAAACCACCTCGATGGCGAAGTCCCTTAATGACCGGACGACCTGTGAGTGCTTCTAAATGACTGCATGGCTCGCATAACCTGATTCCCCGAATCTTCACTTCACCAATTTTGAATTCTTTTCCCACCAGATGGTTGAGTGCCACGCCTCGTGTAGTAACATTTCGGCGGCTTTCGGCTGGCGCCAATACCATATCGTATTCCCGCTTAATAGCTTCGAGTGCTTCCGCCTCGATTAACGTCAATTCGAAGTCTGGCAAAGGCTTGAAGAAGGTACCCTGCTGTAGGGCGTAGCGATCGCCATCGAGTCCCTTTCCTGGTAAAGCTTGAACTTTGCTAACAGCATGCATGGGAGCCTTGGCTGCGGTTGCAATATGAATTGACTCCACATTTCCGGTCCACATATTTTTCCCTTTCAGAAATAATATAAATTAGGTGCGGAAGAGCCTGCCCAGAACAGGAGAGCCTGCCCAGACATTAAAAAGACATCGTTTTGTCGCCAGGCCCTAAGACAATACACAAGGAGTTCTTCGGATGAAGAGAATCCAAATCTTACTCTTGCTTGCGATCTTAGTCACTGGACTACGCGTCGCTTATATCTTCTACGAGCGGCATGAAGAGCAAGTGCAAGAAATCAAGAAGGAAGCACCGCCTTTGAAGGCTGACTATTATGTTACTCCGAGAAAACTTTATCCTTACGACTTGAAGTCGGCGAAGCAGTTGACGCAGCAGCCAGTCTGGGTCAAGGTCGGATACAGCATTACTTATTTCCCCTATGACAAGGCGGCTGGCCGGGTAAATTTCGCGCATGAAGCAGGCATGTTGTTACCTATCGAACGCCTGGATATTAAAGACGTAATTACGGCCGCTGCGCCAAAAGATCCTGGCGAGAGGCAGGCAATGGCCGTGTTCTCGAAAGATGGAAAGAGCTACGCGTTTTCGATCGGTGTGATGAAAGATGGTGAATACCACTTCTCATCCGACGAGATGCTTTTCATTCAGGATCCGCGTGAACTATATAAGCACTGGCCGGCAGATATTTGGAATGCAATCGATCATCATGAATTAAAGCCGGGGATGAACGAATTACAGGCGGATTTCTCGGTCGGCTTGGGGATTCCGGAACCTGGCGGTGATGATGACAATAAGACCGTGAATTATGGAAACGGTGGCAAACCCCTTAATGTTACATATCGCGTTGGCAAGATTACGGAGATCAAAACAGGAGCATCGTCATAAGCGCTAAAAACTCTCATGCCGGAATATGCATCTTCCACAGCATGTAACTAGCGCTCTCTCTCAGTAATGCGACAGACCGCATCCACATGGAATGGGGGATTGAATCTGGCCGGGGTGCGACGGATACTTGCACGCCTTCGTGCTCAAGTAGCTTGCGAATGCGAAAGACATGGTATGCGTCGCTGACGGCCACACAGCTTCGCATATGGTTTGTGCGCATGATTATGCCAACGCGCTGGGCGGAATGTGCTGTGTCTGAGCCTTGCGTTTCTGCGATCAGGTCCGCATCTGGGATTCCGTGATGCATCAGGTAGTCGTGGCCGACTCCACCTTCGCTGAAGCTAGGGTCTGCAGCCGCACCTCCTGTGGTGATTACAATCGGTGCAACTCCCCGTTGGAACAGATCAAAGGCATGATCAAGGCGAGCACGTAATACGGGAGACGGCCGTCCTGCATACTCAGCGGCGCCAAATACTACGATAGCATCAGCGGAGTGGACTTCTTGTTTTGTCGATTCGGAAATGATCTCTTTACCGATGAAAATGAGGCATACCGCCACGGCAGCAATGACAAACGCCATTAACCACAAAGGCCAGTAGCTTCGTGGGCTGCGTTTGACTGGGGGCTCTTTCATCCCTGTGCGAAGAACTCTGAAATTTCATGGGCCGGAATAGCGCCCTCCCGCATAATCTTCCAGCGGGCCTCCTCATCGGTCAAATCAATAATTGTGGAAGCTACTTCGCGCGGTGAAGTACCGCCGTCTACGATAATGGCAATGCGATTTTGCAACTGATCGCGCACCGCTTCGGCGGTCGTACACTCAGATTCACCACTAAGGTTCGCGGAGGTTGCGGTAATGGGAATGCCAGCGGCTTGCACGACAGCCAGAGGAATCGCGGAGCTGGGAATTCGTAATGCGACGTTGCCCGTGTTAGCTGTGACTTTAAGTGGAAGCCGCGATGAGGCGCGTACGATCACAGTTAGCGGTCCGGGCCAAAATTTGCGGGCGAGAGCCGCAAATTCTTCGGGAAGCGGTCGCGCCAATTCCTCGGCCTGCTCAATGCTCTCGATCAGCAAAGACAACGGCTTGTGACGAGAGCGCGATTTTATTTCGTAAACGCGGTCCACCGCCCGCAAATTGAAGGGATCAGCGGCCAAGCCGTAAAACGTATCGGTCGGCATACCGAGAACTTCGCCAGAACGAATCTGGTCGGCTGCGTATCGGATGAGCGACGCTTCCGGGGTTGCACTGTTGATTTTGACAATTTCCGCGCGCACTACGGTTCCTTCCCTCTAGTCTGACTTGATGTGAAAAGACGAAACTTAACATATCACGGAGAGGAGCTGAAATCCGAATGAAACGAGTATGATTCTGGCAGGCAGATGCTCCTGATTGAATAACAAACCAAGCTCGGTCGATAGTAGCCGATTACATCCTGTGGAAGGACGGCACAATGCTCTGGTCAAAGAGCTTCGACGCGCTTTTGCGGACGCGGATCTCACAACGGACGGATCCTGTGCCATCGAGGGTACTCGTATCATTGAAGAAGCCGTCCGCAGCGGTCTCAAGTTTCGCGCGCTATTTTTCCGTCATTCAGCTGCGAACAAAGCTGAACGGCTGCTACCGCAAATGGCGGCTCATGTTGAAGCTTTTCTGCTGCCCGATAAGCTTTTTGCAAGCGCCGTCCCGAGCGAAACGCCGCAAGGAGTCGCGGCTTTGGTACGCTGCAAACAATTTTCGATTGAAGACGTATTGGCTAAATCCGGGTCCGGCCCAATAGTGGCGATCGCGGGAGTACAAGACCCAGGTAATTTAGGTACGATTTTGCGTTCGGCGGAGGCGTTTGGAGCCGGCGGAGTGCTTCTCGGGGAGGGGACGGTGGGTCCGTTCAACTCGAAGGTTATTCGTGCCTCGGCGGGTTCAGTATTTCGGCTTCCTATTGCAAAGGCAAAACTGGGCGAAGCAATTAACAGCCTTCGGACAAAGGGAGTTCGCCTCGTAGCGACGTCTTCCCACAAGAGTAGGCCATTGACTGAGGCAAATCTTTCAAGCCCGATTGCCATCTTTATCGGAAGCGAAGGGGCGGGAGTACCCCGAGAGTTAATCGCGAAAATGGATGAAGTGGTGGCAATACAACATTCCTCGAATGTGGAATCACTGAATGCGGGCGTAGCGGCAAGCATTGTGTTGTATGAAGTGGCCAGACAGAAAAGTACTACTCACCACGGAGGCACGGAGATACTGAGAAAACCGAAATAAATAAGTAGAGCTGAATATCGAGTTTCCTGTGCAGGAAGCTTAAATCAACAATTTAAGATTTTCAGTGTCTCTGTGACTCCGTGGTGAAAATGATCTTATGAGCCTTTTCCAAACTATTCCGAGGCCCGACCCTGGCGATCGCACCCGTCCTCTTGCTGACCGCATGCGTCCCCGCACGCTCGATGAGTTTGTTGGGCAGGAACAGCTGGTTGGTCCGGGCAAGCCTCTTCGTACTCAAATTGAGCGTGATGACACTGGCTCTCTGATCTTCTGGGGACCACCCGGCACAGGTAAAACTACTCTCGCACAAATTATCGCGCATATGACGAAGGCGGAGTTCATCGAGTTCTCCGCTGTGCTCGCGGGAATCAAGGAAATTAAACAGGTCATGGCTGATGCCGAACGGGCCAAACAGTACGGTACACGAACCATTGTTTTTGTTGATGAAATTCATCGCTTCAACAAGGCTCAACAGGATGCATTTTTACCTCATGTCGAAAAGGGCAATATCCGGCTGATCGGAGCGACCACTGAGAATCCATCTTTTGAAATCAATTCCGCGTTATTATCCCGCTGCCGGGTTTACGTTCTGAAGGCCTTGGCAGAAGATCAGATCGTGGAACTTTTACGACGAGCACTTGTCGATGAAGAACGCGGCCTTGGAAAGTTAAAACTGCAAGCGACTGACGAGGTGCTTGCCAAAATCGCTGCGTATTCCAGTGGCGATGCTCGCAGCGCCTATAACGTTCTCGAAGTTGCATCCGGGTTAGCCCGCGGAGTAGCTGGCAAAGAAGTAGGCGCGGAGATCACCGACGAGATTGTCAAAGACGCTCTGCAAAAACGCACACTTCTCTACGACAAAAGTGGCGAAGAGCATTACAACTTAATCTCTGCGCTGCATAAATCGGTGCGCAACAGCGATCCAGACGCCTCGCTTTATTGGCTAGGGCGAATGCTCGAAGCAGGAGAAGATCCGCTCTATATTGCACGCCGCGTGGTACGAATGGCGGTTGAAGACATCGGTCTGGCCGAACCTAACGCACTTCCATTGTGCATGGCCGCGCGGGATGCTGTCGATTTTATAGGTATGCCGGAAGGTAATTTGGCATTGGTTCAAGCGGTTGTTTATCTTGCGCTCGCACCTAAATCGAATGCGCTGTATACAGCTTATGACGCGGTTCAGCAGGATGTGGAACGTACTGCAGCCGAATCTGTCCCGCTACATCTACGTAATGCACCGACCGGATTAATGAAAGGGCTGGGCTACGGCAAGGGATATCAATACGCGCACAACTTCGAAACGAAGACCGCCGACATGCAATGTTTACCGGACAATCTGCGTGATAGAAGCTATTACCACCCGACGAATGAAGGCGTGGAAAAGCGCATCCGCGAACGTATGGACGAGATTAAAAAGCGGCGCGCCCAAGCGGCGATTGAGAAATCAGCCGAGCTTAAAAAAGAATCTTAGCTGTGAATCAAAACATCTGATTGAACAGAGATTTCCCCGCCAAGGAGGGCTAAGGAATGGCTACTAGCCCAAGAATTGCTGTTGCCGATCAGCCGGTTTCGCATCCCTTGCAACTGGAGCAAGTCGAAGAACTGCTCAAATTACAAAGAGCCGCGCAAAAGATCACGTCCATTCTTGATCTGGACCAACTTATCGACAAGATCGTGAATGACGTGGCTACTTCATTCGGATGCGTGGAAGCCAGCATTTATCTTCACGACGAAGAGCGCGGCGAAATGGTGCTGTCCGGAGTGCACGGATGCACGCTCGATTGCACAGGCCATTGCTTGAGGATCGGCAAAGAGGGCATGGTGGGCTACGTAGCTTCGACGGGGCAAATGCGCTACGCCGCCGACGTGCGCCTGGACCAGTATTACATTGCTTGTGATGACTCGACCCTTTCCGAGTTGGCCATTCCTCTGCACGTGGATGGGCATCTAGTCGGGGTATTCATGGCTTCTCATAACGAGCTTGATGCATTTCCGCCGGAACAGCGCAGAGTCTTGCAGGCGTTATGCAATCACATTGCTGTGGCTATACATAATGCGCGGCGCTTTCAACTGGAGCGGCAAGAACGAGAGAGGATGAGCCGTGACGCGCATGAGGCGCGTGTAATTCAGGAAGCGTTATTGCCCAAGAGTTCTCCATACATTCCGGGCTTCGCAATATCCGGTCTCAGTGTTCCGGCAGGTTCGGTGGGTGGGGACTGGTATGATTTCATTCCGTTCGATGATGGTCGAGTTGGGCTGGTATTGGCGGACGTCGCGGGGAAAGGAACAGGGGCTGCTCTGTTAATGTCGGCTACTCGCGGTATGTTGCGCTCTCTGGCAGAAGCTCAATGCAGCCCCAAGGAAGTCCTGACCAAGCTGAATCGATTGCTGGTCGAGGATTTTCCTCCGGCCAGGTTCGTCACTATGATTTACGGCGTGCTTGATCCCACAAATCGTACTTTAACTTTTTCTAATGCAGGTCATTTGCCGCCCCTTCTCGTTGATCACAATCAAGCGCGATTGTTGGACACGGAAAAAGGTATGCCACTGGGACTTACTTTGGGGAGCTTTTCAGAATCTCAGGTACAGATTCCGGAAGGTGCACGGCTCCTGTTTTATAGTGATGGCATTACAGAAGCAGTGAATCCGATTGATGAAGAATATGGCGCGGCTCGCCTCAAGCAACATATGTTGAGACCAGAAGCGTCAATGGAAGGCATTCTTAATGAAGTACGATCGTTCGCGAATGGGGCTGGATTGCACGACGACGCTACGGTAATCCTGATCAAAGCGTGATGTTGAAGTTGCCGCGCTGGTTAACGGAAGCGCGCGTGGTGCTCTTTCAGAATGCACCGATCCATGATCACCAATATTCCGGCCTTGCGGGCTTTCGCGGCCGCTTTCTCATGGATGACTCCTTCCTGCATCCAAATCGCTGGTACTTTGAGCTGAATCGCCTGATCGACAACTTCCTCCACAAACTCCGGGCGGCGAAAAATATTTACCAGGTCGATTTTCTCGGGTACGTCGCTGAGCGAAGAGTACGCTTTCTCGCCCAATGAGCCTTTAATTTTAGGATTGACGGGAATAATCCTGTAACCATGCGTCTGCATGTAGGCGGAAACCCCGTGACTGGGCCGCAACGGACTATTCGAAAGTCCGACTACGGCTATAGTTTTTGCCCGCTTTAACAGATCGGCTATAGAGTCGGATTGCGGCAGCAAAACCATCGGCGGTTATTGTAGCTAAGGACGTGGTCTGTACGAAACTAATCTTTCTTCGTCTCCAGCTTTTGTTTGAACATTCTTAGCGCCAGCTTGCGAACTGTCTCTGGCACTTCTTTATTCCCTGATAAGTTTTTTAGATCGTTAACCAGTAAATTCTTCATTAATCCCAGCGCGACATCGAGCGGAGTTCTCGGATTAAATACCAGGTTGCGCATAACCACATAATTTTTCATAAACCGGCGCTTAATCGTAATCTGCCGCAGGACGGCTTCAAGAACGTTCTTCTGACTGGCGAATTTCTCGACCTCGCCATCGCTGATTTTGGGCGATTCCAGAACCGCCAGTGCAACGATCTTTGTGCCATCACGAATGAGAAGAGACCGGTCTTCTTTCGTGCCTTTCATGGCCAACTGGATCCGGCCTGTAATATCGAGCTTGGCGATCTTCTGCAACGCGCTGCCCCGCTCTAAAACATTGCTTTCGGGCTTATTAGCTTGCTTTTTTGGAGTTGTTTCCGGAGCGGGCTCCGGAGCTTTTGATTCCGGTGGTGCAGCACTCGCGGTGTCGCCGCCAGCTTCTTCCTGGGTCGCCCCGACCACCTGGAAAGCCTTGCCCGCCTCAGCTGCAATTTCACCTGCGTTGGCACTAAGATAAGCGGCAAGTTCCGCGTCGCCTTCCCCGTCAGAAATGTCCGGCAAGGCAGAGGATAAAACCGCAGACTCAAGATTCGGCTCCATCGCACTTTCGCCGGCAGCTTGAACGGGAGCTTGCTTGAAGGAAGCCAATCTCTCTTCGACAATATTCGATTGAATTCCGGAAAGATTCTGGTTGGAAGCAAGCGAAGCAACGATTGCTTTCGACTGCATAACCCTTTCGTTCTTCAACATCACATCGACCAGGTCGCGAGAAATCGCCGCAGCCAGGAACGATAGTGATTCTTCACCAATAGCTGAGTTGCCAAGCAACGCGGGAAGAAGTGGTGGGCGAAAATTCTGCGGAGCAACCAGATAGTCTAAAACTTCCTTGGGAGTATTGGGATTCGCCGCCGCATCACGCGAAGAAGCCTCATCCCATCCCGCTAACGTAAGAGCCGCTTGTTCGCCGAAAACTTTGCTTTGTGTAGCCAGATAGACGAGAATTTCCAGCATTTCACCTGGGGGAACTGAAAGAGCGCCGCGGGCAGCCGATTGCATCAAGTTGGCGGGGACAGCAGAAGCGCGAATGAGCTCAATCATGCGCGGCATGGACTATTTGCGAACTCTCTTCTTGATAGTCTTGATCGTCTTCACTAAACGCCCCGCCAGTGACCGGGATCTTTTACCCCGTGCAGTCACGGCTTCGAGTTCCGGAACCGCTCGCTCAAATTCGCGAACCAGACGATTCGTGTGCTTACGTCGGAACTCATTCAATAAAGCCCGATAGTACCAGAGCGTACCTTCGCGTCCTCCTGCAAAACGTTTCCAGACTGGTTCACCAACTTCACGATAATCGGTCAGAATGGATTTTGCATTGTGTAATTTGTCCGCAACCGAAACCAGGCGAGTATCGGCATCAGCCGTACGCAAATGCTTCAGATATTGCTCTTTTCGCTCGCGCCAGGGCGGCTTCGGAGTGGTAAAAGCGTCAGTGCATCCTTCTACAATGTGAGCCACGCGTTTGCCAAAACGGCGGCGTACTTGCTTCAACATGGGAGTGCCGCCGCAATCCTCAACTACGTCATGCAGCAAGGCGGCAATCGCCAAATCCTCATCGCCACCTGCCTCGAGTACCAGCCCCGCCACTATTATCAAGTGTGAAATGTACGGAGCCCGGGTCTTCTTTCGTGTCTGCGCGGAATGTTTGCGAGTTGCAAACAGTAAAGCCTGCTCAAAGCGAGGGCCGAGTTTTGGAGACGCTTTGCTGTTTGTTTTCATCGTTCCGCTTGTTCAGTTAACGGCAGTTCCGCTGTACCTCTATGCTTGTTTCTCGCCCCGTCTCATTTGCAGATAGGCGCGGATGAACGGCTGCAAATCGCCGTCAATCACTCGATCCACGTCACCAACTTCCATCTTGGTTCGATGATCTTTAATCAGGCGATAAGGTTGCAATACGTAAGAGCGGATTTGCGAGCCGAAGTCGATGTCGAGCTTCGAGTCCTCGATCTTCTTCGTGACTTCGCGTTTTTTCTCCAGTTCATGCTCGTAAAGTTTCGAGCGCAGCATGCTCATCGCCCGTTCTTTGTTTTTATGTTGGGAACGCTCGTTCTGACAGCCGGCAACAATTCCGGTCGGAATGTGGGTAATTCGTACCGCGGAGTCAGTCGTATTGACGTGCTGTCCGCCTTTGCCACTTGATCGATAAGTATCAATGCGGATATCTTCCGGCTTGATGACCACCTCAATGCTGTCGTCAATCTCGGGTGAAACGAACACGCTGGCAAACGATGTGTGCCGCCGCTTGGCTTGATCAAAGGGCGAAATGCGAACCAGCCGATGGACGCCAATTTCGCTGGTCAGAAGTCCGAACGCGTATTCTCCATTCACTGCAAACGTAACGGATTTCACTCCGGCTTCTTCACCCGGCTGGTAATCATAGATCACCGTTGAGAAGCCCTCGCGCTCGGCCCATCGCAGATACATTCGCAGCAACATGTCGGCCCAGTCTTGAGACTCGGTTCCACCTGCTCCCGGATGAATCGTCACAATTGCATTACGCGCATCATTTTCACCCGAAAGCAGAGTCTCAGTTTCGATACGGTCGACGAGTTGCCGCAAGGATTCAATCTCGCGGCGAAGATCAGCATCCACGTTTTCGCCCTCGCGGGCTAGATCGAAATACGCGGAGATGTCCTCACTGCGGCGGTTTAAGTCAGCCTCAGTGGACAACATGTCTTCGAGACGTTTCTTCTCGCGCATCACAGTTTGAGATTTTTGGGGATTCGACCAGAGATTCGGGTCTGCGGCCTGCTTCTCGATCTCGGCTAGCTGAGGACGAAGTTTGTCTCCGTCAAAGATACTCCTGGAGTACATGAACTTTGCTTTTGAGGGCTCCGTACTCGTGTTCTAGTTGCTCATCCATTCGCTTGTTGTGTCCTTGAAGATGATGGTTTCGGGCTCGAAAATAAAGGCCGCATTATCAGCGCCAATATAGAAATTATCGCACAGAGATAAGCAAACCAATCTCCGTGACGAGTGTAGAAGGTGGTTACATTTGATAGCCCGTACGGCGCAACCAGTGCAGTACGAATCTTGCGTGGCACACTGGACGAAATTCGTCCAAATGGATCTATTGATGCGGTAATCCCCGTATTGGTGTCACGCAGCAGCCAGCGGTCGTTCTCCACCGCACGCATCCGGACCTGCTTCAAATGTTGAGCATAGGCTCCACTGTCGCCATACCATCCGTCATTTGAAATATTCACGAAGACTTGCGCGCCATTCGCCGCGAATTGTCGTATTTCATCTGGGAAAATCGATTCATAACAGATGAAAACGCCTAACTTTCTTCCACCCGCATCGAGTGGCATTCGTGAGATCCCATGTGAGAAGTCACCTACTTCCTTCGTCAAACCTCCTGCAAATGAAAAAATATTTTTGAACGGGACATATTCGCCGAACGGAACAAGATGAGTTTTGTCGTAGCGAGAAACCCACTTGCCATCGGGGCCAACTAACGCTCCCGAGTTATAGATTTCAGTTTCTTGCGGCGTGGAACTGGCATTGGGAGCACCAATACTGCCGACGAGCATCCATGAACCGGTTTGGCGCGCGATATTGCTCACCGTGTCGCGGAATGTGGGATCGTTCGTATAGAAAGGCGCTGGAGATTCAGGCCACACAATCAAATCCGGACGCGGTTTCACTAGGTTGACAGGATTTTCACTTAAAGCAGCTAGCTCACGTAGCGTGTCCAGGAAATATTCTCTCGTCCAATCTGTGCCTTGAAGAATAGGCACGTTCGCTTGGACCAGAGTCGCCGTGTGGTCTGTGCTAATGACAGGAGCTGGAATAAGCACTCCCGCCTGCAACACGGCAGCTGCGCCGATTGCCGCTAAGAGCAATGTCTTGCGCTTGTCAGGCCGCACCAGGTAGACCGCCGCAAAAGCGACATTTACAACCATGATCTCAAAAGACAATCCATATACGCCGGTCACGGTAGCTAGTCGGGAAAGAGGAATGTTGTCAACTTGGCTGATGCCCAGCAAGTCCCACGGAAAACCTGTGATGCGGGTGCGCGCGAGCTCAACTGCAATCCAAACTACCGGGGATAGCAGCAAAGCACGGCGGCTAAATGGGCTCTCAGTGCGGGACTCTTGCCTGGCAAGCAAACTAATCACCAGGCCGAAGACTCCGTGATAAAGCGCGAGGTACAAGCAAAACAGACTTAATATGCCAATTGCGGCAGATGTATTGACGCCACCATACTGCCGCATCACGCTGTAGATCCAGTAGCATGTGCCGGCGTACCAGGTGATGCCGCACACATAGCCGAGTAGAAATCCCTGTAATGGATTTGCGGGCAGCAACTTTATGTTTGCGTCGAGTTGCAAAGTATTAGGTGTGCGTGCTCGCAATAGCGCGACCAGGAGTGGCGCCAAAGCGATCCACCCCAGCATGTAAAGATTCGGAAGAGGAAACACTAGGATCTGCAATCCAGCCGAAAGCAGAGCAAGAAGCCATGCGCTTTTGTGAATTCGGGCCACTGGAAAGAATAGCAAATCAGGCGCTAGGCTCCAGGCTTCGGGCGTCAGGCTTTTAAGCCATACGCGGTACAAAATTTGTGCCTCGAAGAGTTAAGACGAAATGTTAAGAACCTGGAGCCTGCTGCCTAAAGCCTAGCGCCTGCCTGCATTGTGCTCCTCACGAATTCAACAATCTCGGGCGTCAGATATTCCGGCGGTTTGACTGAAAACATCGGCTTCCCGGTGACTGGCTTCAACGAAATCCCGTGCCATGAGGTTCTGAGGCTGCTGGAGTCACTCGGCCTGTGCAAGATCACCACATCGGCAAGATCCAAAAATTCCTGGGCTGATTTTTTGAAGTCGGAATTTTCTGGGTCGAGTACCGTCAAGTAGAGATCCGGACGAATAAATTTCAGAATGCTATTTGATTCGATGATCATGTTTTCCGCATCCGCCAGTCTGCGGCGGACCGTCGGCATTGCCTCGGCAAGGCGACCCTGTTCAGTTCGCACCCACCAGACGCGCTTTGCACCCGCTATAAGAAATCGCGAGGTGTCGGACTCTCCTGATCGATCTCTCTCCTCGGAAATTGCCCAGCTGTGATCGTCAGTCGCGCAGTTGCATGATTCACCGTTGAGAGAACACACTCCATGCCCGTACTGCGTGATCTTCATGGCAGTCCAGTTGTATTCAGGCAACGCGGCAATCAGGCCAGCGACCACGCTGGTCTTGCCAACATTGCGAGAGTGTCCGCCGATAACGATGAGGCTCATGATTATGTAGCGTTTGTTTGTGTGGTGCTTGTTCGTGTGGCGTGGGGGCCCTCGCCCGCGATTAGTAGAATCATTCTCATCCTTACGCCTAATCTTTCCTCGCCAATCGCGCCAAAGCTGCCAATTGCTTCAAGTACTCACGTAACGGCTTCGCCGGAGTGCCCCAGAATGCAACTCCCTTGCCCCGCAATACTTTATGTGGAAGCACGCCGCCCTGTCCGCCCAGCATCACCCCTTCTTCAATGCGGGCATGCTCCCCGATGCCTACCTGCCCGCCCAGCATGACATTCTTTTCAATGGTAATACTTCCGGAAAGGCCGGTCTGAGCGGCAATCACGACATTTTCTCCGATATCACAGTTGTGTCCGATGTGCACCAAGTTGTCGATCTTCGTTCCTCGTCCGATGCGAGTTGTATCCAGCGATCCACGGTCGATAGTCGTGTTCGCGCCAATCTCGACGTCGTCTTCGATTTCGAGGCTTCCAACTTGCGGAAACTTCTCTCGACGTCCAGTCTTTTTATCGACTACATAGCCGAAGCCATCGCTGCCCAGCACTGCCCCTGCATGGACAATCACCCGATCCCCAATTCGCACGTCAGCGTAGATGGTCACATTGGGATAGATGTCGCAGTCGCGTCCGAGAGTTACATTTGCTCTGATTACGGAACCGGCGCCGATGCGGGTATTCTCGCCCACTTCCACGTTTTCGCCGATGACAACACGCTCCAGAATCGAGACATTGCGGCCCAGCCGTGCCGAAGGATGCACGACAGCACTGGGATGAATACCTGGTCGTTGATTTTCCGACGAAAAAAAAAGCCTGGCTGTCCGCGCAAAGGCGAGTCTGGGATGGGATGAAATCAGCAGTGGCTTCGGGCAGGCTTCGGAACTAGCAAAGTCTCCGGCAATGACTGCAGACGCCGGTGACCCAAGAGCAGCACGGAGGCTTTTTTCATTCTCGACAAAAACCAAATCACCAACCCGAGCAGATCCGACACTGGAAATACCTTGTAATTTGGTTTCTTGATTGCCAATTACCCGTGCTTCGATGAATTCCGCTATCTCTCGTACAGTGCGCTGCATGGCACCTTTGTATATGTTTAGCGCGGGAAAGAAAAGCTATAGGCCGGGTTGCGGACTAGAATATTGGCATGGAGAAGAAAATCTTCTGGATCAGCTTCACTGTGCTGGGGCTGGTAGCTGATTTCACATTGCCGATCTGGTGGGCCCTGGTGGCAACGATTCCGGCTGTGTTCATCAGCTGGTGGATTGCCTACAGGAGTGAGTGGTTTTGATAATTGCTTGAAGTTTCGGCTTTTCTTCAAGCCGAAAGCCGGAGCCGATTCTAATACAAACGAGCGGGAAGTGTCAGGGTGAGTCATACGAGTTGTGATCGTATTTTGTCCGTTAGCTACAAGTAACTTGTTGAACAACCTGACCGAACTAGGATTAAAGCAATTAGCGGCGGTTGGGCTTGAAAATAATAAGAAAAATCGCAACCATCATCGCAACTATCTTTGTAATGGCACTACTCACTTCTGCCGCTCTCTTCCTGCTGGGTTTAATCGTGAGCTTGGCAGGAAACAAGGGGTGGATTTATCTAGGCGAATCTCTGCCGTGGCTGCCATTGATTGGCTTGGAGTACGGGTTTGTTCTAGGAATCATCATTGGTATGATCGTCGTTGTTAAGAAACCCAGACGCCATCCAGATGGTACTTAAATTTACGTTTAAAAACAGGCGCGAAGACAAATTTTTCAACTGCTCAACTAAATGTCCCAGCGAGCCTTTGGATCAATGATGGTCGAAACAGCAACAAAATCGGTGAGCCGACAGCTCTTACTCTTGATAGCCGTCCTGGTGTTCAGCACCTTGGTGTGGATGGCGGTCAGAAGAATGAGAGATCTAATGATGCTTGGATATGTCGATTCGGCGATTGGTAGGGTCCGGACGGTCGCCGCAGCTGAAGAGCAGTTCGCTAAAGCTCATCCAGAGATCGGTTACACTTGCTCGCTTTCACAATTGCCTCATGATGAGCTGATAACAGGACTAGTAGCGAAGAATCAAAAGTACAACGGCTACCTTTTCGAGATCGTTGGATGCAAAGCGTCAGCGCCCAAAAAACCTAATCTGATCTATCAAATAACGGCACGTCCTCTGCGCTCGGGATTGCCAGCTTTCTGCTCCGATGATTCTGGGATCGTAAAGTCTGACTATGGAGGTTCCGTTGAAAAATGTTTGGCAAACGGAGTCCCTCTGGGAAACTGACGTAGCTGTCGCCATTGCAGCCAATAACCACTGAAAGCTTCAGCGTCCTAATATAGCCCCGGCTGTCCTTCCGGCCTCGTCTTCCACCTGCGATGTACCCATAGCCACTGATCCGGATATTTCCTCACATACTCTTCAATAATCTTTGTGAATAAAGCCGTATTTGCGATTGCATCTGCATCATCGTTTCCAGCACGAATCAGATTTACTGCCGGATCAAATCGCAATCGGTATTTTCGCAATACCGGATCCCATATGGTGAACCCCGGCACCACGGCGGCATCGGTTCGCAACGCAATCCTTGCCAGGCCACTCGCTGTACAAGCCGGAATTCCGAAGAAATCTACGAACACCCCTTGCGGCGGAGTCATATTCGTGTCCATCAAGATTCCTACCGTCTCGCCTGCTTTCATAGCCGAGAGCAGCCCGCGCACAAAGTCATCTTTATCTACGGTTGAGTTGCCGTGCATGGTGCGATAACGCTGCGAAAGGCGGTCAAGATACGGGTTGTCCAGCGAGCGCATCACGATCTTCAGGGGATGCCCATAGAGTGAATGCGCAAACGCCGAAAGCTCCCACGCACCTAAATGAGCGGTGAGGAACAACACTCCCTTGCCCCGGGCTAGTGCACGCTCGAAATTCTCGAATCCGTCATAGATTACCGTGCTGCTTACGTTTTCGGCAGTGTACTTTGGAAACAAGCAGAGTTCCGCGAGCTGCCGACCTAGAGACTTAAATACGCCTCTGAGTATTTTTGCCCGTTCAGCGTGGCTTTTTTCGGGATAAGCCAGAGCCAGATTTCGCATGCCGACATGGCGCAATTTTATGTGCAAGACATAAACTATCCAGGCAAGGGAAATACCTGCCCTACGCGCCAAGGGGCGAGGAAGTACGCCAATAGTCTTAACAATCAGCCAAGCTAGCGCGAACTCTAAACGCTGACGCATCAGGGGAAGGGTGACGGTAGCACCGAGGAAAATCTGTGTCAAACTGGAGGGACATGATGCAGAACCAACAAAGGCGGGCGATGACGCAGCGATCGGTGTAGAGCGGACACTCTTGTCCGCTGCTTTTGACGCTGACTCTCGTTATCCCAGGAAGCGTATTAACTATGAATTCCGAGGTAAAATCAACCCACCATCAACAGCGGCGGACAAGAGTGTCCGCCCCACACTAACCCGATCTGCACCCACTACTATTTACTTGCGGTCTTCGCCCACTTAGCCAGAGTGCTCAGAAACGGATACGCTGTGTCCGGCGCGGCGGCCTCACCGCTCAAAGCAGTCTTGAAAGGCACCATTTTGTTATAGAACTCATAGGTGCTGCTTTTGTCTTGCTTGAGGACGGCACCGTTTAGTTCCAATCCGGCAAAAACGCCGCGCGCCCGGGAGTAGCTCAGGACCTGCGCTCGCATTGTCCAATCCGTATCGGCGGCTGCATGGCGTCCCACCGGACCGGCGGCCACGCTGGCATCTGCACCCAGCTTAAATTTATTTGCAAGCAGGTTATCCATCCCCTGCTGATTCATAATCAACATGACCAGGTCGACCGCCTGACCGCCGATCTGCAGGCCAAAGCTGCCTCCCGTGATGCTGAAGAACGCCGGCGCACTCCAACCTTTCGGCGTCCGGCAACTCGCTACTCCACGGCCGTAGCGCGCGCCAAATACAAAGCCGCCTTTTAGCATGGAAGGCACTACCGCCACGCATTCCGCCGATCCGAGAACTTCCTCTGGGATTCCCTTGTCCGATGTGCCTTGAATTTCATCCAATACGGTGGCTGCAGCTTTTATCCGCTCCACAGGTTTATTGTCTTCCTCTTCAGCCGCGAACGAAGTCGCGGCCAGGCAAACTACAACGCACAAAAGCAGCAGCTTTTTCATTATCTTTAGCCTTCCAAAATAGAACTTCCTAAAATCGATGATCTGTGTACCTGATTGTAAAGGATTCAGGCGTGTGCAAAATGGTTGTTACTAGATAAGAGCTTGACCTGTTAATGAGTAAGGCACTGATTTTGAAGCGGTGCAACACCGGGCAGACACGTGAAGAATCCTTTCGGGTTTACAGTTAATCTGCTAATCAGAGAGTGTTGAGGAGGAACCGAGATGGCTCTAATCCTAGGTGCGATTTGCGTCATAGCACTATGCCTGGTAACGATAATTTGGATCAAACGAGCACGAGAAGACCGGCATGAAAGGGAGGAGCACTGCATTACAGCGGAGGCACTCCACGCTTTGCTAGCGTCACCGCAAAGCGTTCTGCTGTTTGATGTTCGCCAGCCGCTCGATCTGCTGGCCAACTCTGAGATCATTCCAGGCGCTAAAAGAATTCCCCCAAAAGATGTTCTGGAAAATCCGGCACTCATCCCCAAAGATGAGGATTCCGTGGTGTACTGCACATGTCCTAGCGA
>DASRFC010000060.1:0-10256 GCA_035651835.1 Terriglobales bacterium | reverse complement strand
TTGTCGTCCTTCTTTTCTAAGCTGTTCATTATCAGCTCCAGTCTTACTCAACCGTAATCCTCTGGTCCGCGTATTACAAGATAAATTGGTTGTCATTACGTTGACCTGGGCGGCGGCGGCATGCCCGTCTGCTGCTCGGGCTCAGGCGCGAACTCCCCGGCTCCGTTCCTTGTCGCCCAGGGTTCCACCGCTCGCGCTTCGCCGGCAACCGGACCACCTCGCCACGGCTCCGAGGCCGCGTTTCACCTCGGTATGACATCCGTGACACCCCCTGTGCCACGCATTTGCTGGAAGAGGGAGTCTCCTTGCGCCAGATCAGTACCTAACCTCGGCCACGAAACTCTCGATACCACCGTCATCTACACTCATTTGACCAACGTCAGCGAGGCTCGCACCCAAGCTGCCCTGGATAAACTCTACCAAGCTCTTAAAACATCGGAAACCCAAGAGACGAAGATGCCTGTCTTTAGTTGGTCATGTGACACATGCAACCAACGCGGGACCGGATTCAAAACTAGAAACGCCGCCCAAACGGCGGCGGCTGATCACAATCAACGGAACAGGAATCACACTGCAATTCTCTTTTTCGGGCATCTTTATGCATATAATGAGTGCTATAAACCAGTCGACGTGCTGGTCGAATATATTCCATCAGGCCGGGATGTTGAGGAGACAAACAAGATCGAAATTTTACCAGGCCACCAGACGATGCTTTGTGTTACGGAGCAGGCGTCCGCCACAATTAGTTCAGTGACCCAAGACGACGTCTTACATTGGGAGCGCGTCACGCTGTCTTTAATGTCGCGTGAACAGACTCACGTTTTGACGTGTAAGTGTCTTCCTCAAGATACAAACTGCCTTCCTCCTGATCCTTGGCCACTCCCAGGTTCTCGGCAAATGCCGAACGAGCAAAAATAATAGCGACGGATTCAAAGTTGTCCCGCAGTAAATAGGTGAAGAGGTTAAGAACAATGTTGGCTTGCCGCCTGGTGACCCGCCACAAGGCAGGTCATGCAAAGAACAAACCGCAAACCAACACGCGGCAGGTTCACGCTCCTGCGACAACTGTGCAATCTGATTCCCAACTATCTGGTGCCGGGATTGGCAAGCGAGCACGACGCTCCAGAGGCCTACAATTTTGTCAAAATAAGGCGAAATTTGTCTTGCAGTTGAATTCGCTTTCAAGTAAAAGCCTGCTCATAAGCGGCAATTGGTCAATCGAGGACAAATTATGACCGACAAAATGTACGAAGATTATTGGGGCGTCCTGCTGCAACCATGGGAGGAGCCGGTCGAAACCCGCACTCAGACATTTATCAGGATAGATAATAGCGGTGGCGGTTCTTGTGAGGATACTGGCTGCGGCCCGACTTGTAGTGGTTCCTGCGACAGTTCATGCGATTCGTGTGGGTCCTGCGATCCCGACTGTGACGAAACGGAGAAAAAGAAGAAGAAAGTGGGCGACCGGCCGAAACCACCAGAAAAGCCAAAAAGCCAATTGGTTGACGCACTCGATTGATGCTTTAGTTTCCCTGCCTAATTTACAGCAGGTTCCTAAGGGACCCACCCCCAGTGAGGACACTGCGCCAGCATAGTGTTCCCAACGGGACTCCCAACAGTTGGCGAGTGGACATTTCGCCAAAGCTTAGTGCGCGTTCAATTTCCGCGTGCGAAAGCTTGTGCCGGTCTCTCTGGCACATTGAAGCATTCGAAGAAGCGGCCCGAATGCAAGAAAAGAGTTCGCTCCCGCTAAATCGAGGGTGGACTCCTTGGTCATTTTCAACAGGTTACGCTGGGGCGGCTGTTACAATGAAGCTATTAGGGGGTCTTTTGGAATCCCCTGTCTTAATTGAGTCTGCAGAGAAATACTTGGACGCGGCGGTTGCTTCTCTTCCTTTCATTCGTCACCCCAAGGTGGGACTTTTCGATGGCTTAACAGGGCTTTGCTTCGCCGCAAGGATGGTGGATCCGGAGTTGAAGTCAACGCACCAAATGGTTAAACACCTCGAAAGTAGACTTGCATCAATGACAAAGGAGCGTGCGGAACTCGTTAATTCTTCAATTGGAATGCCTTTTGGCTATTTTGATACAGTTTCAGGCCTATCAGGTCTTGGGCGCTACTGGCTGAGTTCTGGGAACTCTCCCCAGGCGTTCGCGTGCGTGGAGCTTTGCGCAGACTCTCTTTCGAAGCTCATCCGCGATTCGAGCCATGCTAACCCTCGCTGGCATACTCCAAGCCTCTTAAACTCTGATCCCTCATTACAGAAGAGGTTTCCGCAAGGCACTCTCAATTGCGGTTTGGCGCACGGGCTAGCCGGACCGGTGGCTTTCCTCGCAACTGTCTTGACTGCAGGATTTGAGGACGACGATTTTTCCGAGGCGTTGCGAACGGGCGCGAATTGGCTTCTCAATGCTAAGATTCAAGATGATTACGGTCTCAACTGGCCAACTGTGGTGCCCCTTTCCAACGAAGATAATTCAGGGGTGCGCGGAGCGAGAGCAGCTTGGTGCTACGGGGCTCCTGGTATTTGTCGAGCGCTCTGGCTGGCGGGTAAGGCTTTGAATGATGAAACCCTCAAAATGGTCGCCACCGATGGGCTTTGTGCAGTTCACCGGCGACCTGTCCCACTTCGCGCAATTAGCTCGCCGACATTTTGCCATGGAATTGCTGGCCTACTGCATATCACAATGCGATTCGCAAACGATGCTCCCGAGAAGGACTGGCATACTGCTATTGAGGAAGTGTTAACCGAGTTACTTGACGCACAAGAACCGGACGCCTACCTGCCTTTCCGAGACCTAGAACCGAGCGGGGCAAGGATTGAGCGCCCAGGACTTCTGGAAGGCGCCTGCGGAATCGCCCTCACACTGGCGGCAGCTACCTCAGCAGTGCCTCCAATTTGGGACGCGGCCATGCTACTTTCATGAATCCGGACTCTCAAACTTTGCCTCTTTACCAGCCAGCACAATCCTATCTGGTGCGCACTCCGACTTTGCCTATCGACCATCTTACTGTTATTACCAATCTTCCTGACGCAGAACTCCTTAAGTCGCTCACTTTGTTCGAAAGGAAAGCAATTCTGATAAGGAGCCTTTCCTTGCATGAGGATATCGAACGTATTAACGGCGGGGGAGCTGGTAAAGAGGAAGTTGTTCGCACTGTTTATCGATACTTAGTACGCATGGCTACTAGGGCGACGCCATATGGGATGTTTGCAACCGCAACGCTGGGAGCGTGGGGTAATGACGCGAGGATGCACATGCCGACAACTCTGGGACGCACAAAAACCCGGCTAGACGCAACATGGCTGAGGGGCATCGTGAATCTGATCGAATCAATTCCAACTATTCGACACGGTTTGCATTTCTTTTGGCACGAAGGAGCACGGTTCCAGGGCGGGTGGACCGTTTTATATGATTTAGGGCCGGGTGATGAGCCTCCGGCAGGAAAAGCAGAGTGGATAGGCCGCTCTCGAGCTTTGGAAGCTGTCGCAAAAGCAGCTAAGAAGGGTGCTTCCTTCGCTAATCTTATGTTGACGGCGGCAGCTTCGATGCCCGCAACAGGATTAGTGCGTCCCGATGACTTTCTTGACACTCTTTGGAAGAAGGGATTTCTCATTAGCGAGCTTAGACATCCAGTCATCAAAAACCCCGTTTCTCATTTGTCGAAATGCTTGGGAGGCGTTGTTGAAGCTCGCCCATACTTACTTCTTCTCGAACGGCTTCAGGCAACGATGTCGGAAATAGACGCAGCACCGTCGAAAGTGACGATAAAGCAACTGTATGATTTAATATGCGAAATGAGAGATGCATTCAAAACTAAGTCAGGCAACTATATTCAAGTCGACACAGCTGCTGTGTTGATGCATCCGACAATTCCGCATTCCGTTGGGTTCGAAGTCTGTAAAGCAGCTGAAGTTCTTTTGCGATTGAGTCGTTTTCCACGAGGCCAAACAAACTTTAACGACTATCAACGACGATTTAGGGAACGTTACGGGTTAGGGATAGAAGTACCATTATTGGAAGTAATCGACCCTGTCCGGGGACTTGGCATGCCTGACCGGATAGTCGAGGACGAGCGCGCCGCACAGCGAGATTCTACGCTTCTTAGAATCGCATCAAACGCCTTGCAGTCGGGTAATCCGATAGTCGAATTGACCGACGCGATGATTAACCAGTTGACTACCAGCAACCTTGCGGATAACAAATTGCCCAGGACTTTTGATCTCGTAGTCACTGTAGGGGCATCTTCGTTGAGTGCTCTATCGGATGGAGACTTTACCATTGCAGTTGGTCCTGGTGTCGGATCTCTGGTTGGTGGTAAGCATTTCGGTCGTTTTGTAGAACTAATAGGGCGCGATAGTCATAATCTCCTTCGGGAAATCGCTCAGGTCGAGCAGGCATGGGACCCGCACCAACTCGAAGTCGAACTGGTCTTCTCGCCAGCAGATGACAATCATTTGAACGTTTGTTCACGGAGCGTTTCCCGGATGCATGCAGTCTATTACGGGGTGCCGCCGATGGGAAACAAGTCGCACCGAGTAATGCTTTCCGACCTTGTGGTTGGAATGCGGGAGTCCGGATTTTATGTCAGGTGGACTCGTGAAAATGTGGAGATTCGGCCTGGGGCGTGGCATATGCTCAATCCTCGTTTGGCACCAGATCCGCTCCGCTTCTTAGTCGATCTCTATTTATCTGATCAAGCTGCATTGACAGGGTTTAGCTGGGGAGTGGCATCCCAACTACCGTGGACGCCTCGCGTGACGCGGGAACGAGTTGTCCTGTGCCCTGCACAATGGAAGTTGGTCGTCGGCTCTGATTTACAGGTCGCCGCCACGAGAGCCGTTGAGTGGGAGGATGCCTTTACTAACTGGCGAACCGCGTGGAAAGTTCCACAATTTGTATTCCTGGGACGCGGGGATAAGCGGGTTTTGTTAGATCTTTATGCAAAGCGAGATCTCAATGAACTTCGCCAAGAACTCAGGAAGCTGTCTAAAGGAAACACGGTTGTCATATCAGAGGTGCTACCCCCGATGGATAAGACTTGGCTGGAGGGACCTGACGGTCACTACTTATGTGAGTTGGTGGTTCCGCTTTTGCTGCGCGGCCAAGGTGAATGGAAGCAGTGCGTTGCCTCGCAAAATCCGGTTTGCTCGGTAGAAGATGCTGAGAAAGCGCCCGGTTCCGAATGGCTTTATGTTGAATTATATTCGCCGGTGACTCACCTAGACGCATTGATAGCTGGCCCGGTGTCACACTTTGCAAACGACTTAGTATCAAAGGGACTCATAACCAAATGGTTCTTTATAAAATATTCAGAAGGCGGGCATCATGTACGGTTTCGTGTCAATGGCGAGAAAGCTGGACTTGCCGCTAATGTCCTTCCGCGTTTGTCAGAGTTTATCCAAAAGCTCCGTCTATCAGGATGGATCTCCCGCTTTGAATACCGCACATATCAACGTGAGGTGGCTCGCTATGGTGGATTATTGAGCTTGGAGCGCGCGGAATGTTTGTTCGCAGACGATAGCGTGTTTTGCGCAATACTGATCGACGCTTTAATGAGAAATCGGCCTTCAATAGACCGTCGCTCTATAGTCGCTTGGACAGCGTTTGAATTTCTTCAATCGATGGGTTTCTCCAACGAGGCGTTGGATACTATTGTCGGCGACACGCAGGTCGCTACTCGAGCTGGTGGTCTAATCTATAGAAAAGATAAACAGTTTTTGCGTTGCGCGTTCTCTGGCATTTATCCAAATTGGTTAGACGATGGGCTAACGAAGGCACTCGAGGCATATAGAGGCCGGCTAGCTGAACATTCTACTGAAATATCACGCTTGGCTTCCGAAGGGATCGTTTCGAGATCACTTACGTCGATGGCTGCGAGCTTCGTTCATATGCACTGCAATCGTATTCTTGGCATAGATTCGCACGCGGAACATGTCGCGATGAACATACTAATGCGGTCGAGAGAAAGTATTAAAAAATGTCCAATAAACGTCAACACGGACATTTGCGCGTAACCAGCTTGAGCTCGCGGGCGACAGTTCGCGACGTGAGTCATGCTTGGCAGCAAACGGCTTTCTGAAGTGTCGGGGTCGCGATAATTCGGATCAACAGGCAGGTGTTTGGTGTTTTGGTTTCCGATTTCATGTTTCACCTTCTTGTTTGGCGCGCGGAGTAATGTGGCTGGCCGGGATGAGGGGGCAGGCTTCCAGGGTGATGATGTAACGGTATGCCTGTTCAGTAGCTTTGAAGCGCCGTTCGACATATCGCCAGAACGAAAGCCAAGACAGAGCGAGGCAGAATAGCGAAAGCAACAGCTTCCCTTTGAAAAGTAGCGCAATTGCGAGGATCAGCAAAACGACCAAGAGACTTCTAAAGAATTTTGAGTCCGCTTCAAACCGATGCACTTCCTGCAGCGCACCCGGACATTGCAGAGTCAGCCGCGCTTTCGCCCACTGGAATGCATTGATGATGAATTTACCATCAACCTCCGGAAGATATTTCCTTTTTATCTCGATTATCTTCTCCACCGCGAGATGGGCATCTTTGGGTAACAATGTTTTTCCCAGCCACCCGCACACGGGGGAAGAACGCTTGCCCTCGGATGCTTTTCGGATGCAGTCGTAGGCATCGTCGAATTTTGAGCCGATCAGGAAGACGAAATGACCAAGTAGGTAACTCGAAAAAAGAAACACCGCCCATCCTTCAGTTTCACTGGTGTATTCAGGAAAGACCTTGCCGAACAGAACCGGTGCCACATCGGCCTTCGCTAGATAAGTGACGACAGCACCGGGCAACATGATCGAAAAGAAATCAATGACGCCGATTAAGAATGTTTCAGGTTTGAGTTCCATAGGTGGATCGTAGCCGCGTTCTGTCTCAAGATCCCAAACTCCACCGCTCGTTTTGCAATCTCCTGAAAGCGGCTTGCGTTCGAATCTCGTCTCTCGGAATGAAAGGTGCTTCAACGTAAGATCGAGCGCTCTCTTTAATGAATAGACGATAAATGGGTATCGGCTTTTGCAAGCAACGATGAACTGCCAGCCTGACGAATCCAGCCCGCCGTCACCCCAAGAAGCTCAGATGCTTCGTCAATCATTTCGACAATGTCCGGGTCGAATTGAATTATCTTTGGTCGTTTCATGTTGGTTGAGCATGCAATAATTACGCCAACAACTTTATAGCAGTATTGGTTACTTTGGCAATCGCTTGGCTGCTCTTGCGGACACAGCGAATACTGATTCGGGGCGGGAATCTCTGAAGGAGTCTGGCGCCAAATCCGAAACAAACGTCTAACAAACAGCATGAATGAAGATCGCAAAGAGCACGAAGTGCCTTAGATTGAATCCCGATTTCCGCTCCAATGCGCGTGGCGTTCCTGGCGGAAGGCCGCTGGGAGGATCCCTACCGAAAAAATCCACCGAACACCCATTCAAGACGAAATGACTCACGAGCAACTACAATTCCTAAGGTGCTAGGGCAGTCGGCGACTTGCTCCAGGATGACAGGAATCGAGTGGTGGCAGGGGTTATCGTCGGCCATTTTCGCTGGCGGGGCTTTCTGAGGAAAAGTGCGCTCGGTTGAAAAAAAGTTGCCAGTTCGGGCACGCCCAGATGCCTGGAACGCACGGCATAGTAACTGCGAAAAAAGCCCGGGAATTCCTCAAATAACCTGGCAGCAGTGCCATCAAATACCGTGCTTACGCTCACGCTTGAGCGATGAACGGCCTTGTGTGCTGGTGTTGATGGGCAGCCTGGAGGATGGTACCAAGAAACTCATCGAGGTCGTGGCCGGCAAGCGGGAAAGCAAATTATTTTGGCAGGCGTTGCTGGCGGATCCGAAGCGCCGGGGATTGAACTTTCCCGCGTAAGTCGCGGTAGCCGACGCGGGCTGGGCTTCTGGGCCGCGCTGGCCGAAGATTTCCGCAGACGCAAGAACAACGCAGCTGGGTGCATAAGACGGCAAACGTTCTGGACAAATCGCCTAAAAGCGTGCAGCTCGAAGCCAAGCGGCAGTCGCATCAAATGTATCTGTCACCGGGACGCGCGCTGGGCTTGGAAGGGTACGAACGGTTACACAAGCTCTACGGCGCCAAATATCCAACGATTGAAAGCGACCGCCGACACCAAATACCGCTCGAGCCAACTCCGACCGTGACCGTCTGAATTAGACATATTTATTGAGCGACGTGGATGTCGGCACCTGCAATGGCGTTCGCAGAGTTGTCGAGATCGATTCGTATGCCTATCTTGGTCGTCAAATGTCTCACTCCTGCGATTTCAACAAGATCGATGAGTTTATGCGCCAAGAGATGTTCCGAAGGCGCATTCCGGGTGCGATGCTCGGAATCATGCGAAATGGACAAATCGTCCAAACCGGTTTCTACGGCTTAGCAAACGTTGAGCTAAACGTTCCGGTGACGCCGCAGTCGATGTTCCAAGCTGCTTCAATTGGAAAACAATTTACTGTTGCTGCTTTGCTTCAATTTGTGAGCCGCAAAGAAATAAATCTAGACGACTCCATTCATTCGTTCTTCCACAATGCTCCGACATACTGGCGAGGAATAACGATTCAACATTTGTTGACTCACACCTCCGGTCTGGGCAACTACGACGAGCAGTCTAAACTGTTTGATTACAAACGGGATTACTCGAAGGATCAACTGGTGGCTGCTATTGCGGATTCGATTCCCACCTTTGCTCCTGGGCGGGACTGGTCGTATAGCAACTCAGGATACACCCTTTTAGGCTTCATCATAGAAAAGTTGACTGGTCGATTCTACGGAGACTATCTTCGCGCGCAC
The DNA here is from genome assembly GCA_035651835.1 of Terriglobales bacterium. Lineage (GTDB taxonomy): Bacteria > Acidobacteriota > Terriglobia > Terriglobales > Acidobacteriaceae > JAOAPG01. The sequence continues at coordinate 1,450 of DASRFC010000060.1, read as the reverse complement.
GTTTGGAGACCCGCCTCGATGTCCACAATTCGGATCATGAGCAACCGAGAAATAATTCAGAACCGTTCGGCTGGCTATGAGTTGAAGGGGGGGAACTTGAAAAACGCCGAGCTCGCATCCGAGTCACTGAATCGAACTGCCGATGGCACAGAATATTGGACGATGGACGATGCCCTGCGCTGGGAAACCTGCCTTGCTGGAGCCCGCGTAATTCCAGAGAAACTGAAGCAAAATATGTGGTCGGCTTCACAGTTCAATGGTGCTACCACCAACTTCCGCCTTGGAGGCGCAAGTTATGGTTTCGCTTGGTTCATCGATAATGAGGCGGGGCATTCTGTCTATTATCATTCTGGCGCTTGGGCAGGTTTTGTCGCTTACTCCGCTCGGTATCCCGATGACCATGTCGCCGTGATAGTGTGTGCAAACCTTTCGGATGCTCCAATAGTTGCGATTGGCCGAGGCGTTGCACGTCGGGTGCTAGATCTCGTGAATCAACGGCCGATTGATGATTGTTACCCCATCTTGACCCGGAAGCTTGGGGATGCGATGCGTTCGGCAAAAGCCCGTCATTTAGCCGAGGAGATGTTCGCACCAGAGTTTTCGAAGGAACGGATCCCCGGGCTTAACCGCGCCATACGCCGAAGACTCGCTCCCTTAGGAGAGCTTCAATTGATAGAACTGCTCGAAAAGCTTTTGCAAGACGACGTTTTGCGGGTCCGTTATCGCCTTCGTTTCCCAGCCGACACCTTGCGTTTTGAAGCAACGTGCGATCGCGACTCGAGGTTAGCGGGCCCCTTGCGATTTGAAACCGAATGATCCAGACAGCAAAACGTACGAAGATCCGCAAATGGTGAGGCCCAAAATAGCTCTCTGTCTTTGGGCGCGGACCAAGTTGAGCATCCACAGGATTGTTTATCTGAGAAGAAGCTTTAGATTGTCCTTCGTACCACCTTTACTTATTTATTTCGCCATCGGACTAGCCGGGTTGGTTGACCTTGCGAGTACCTTTGTTGTTAAAGACTTCATAGCTATCCCAGCAGCGACTTTCGTCAGCATAGGGTTTTGGGCCACCATACCCTGGTCCCTAAAAATGCCGTTCGGACACCTCGTTGATCTCCTTTGGAGATGGAGATGGCTCATTATTTGCGGCGGCGCAATGTTCATCTTACTCAGCTTTTCAATATTAATTGGCTTGATCCAAATGCAATCGCGTCTCGAGTTAGTAATGAGCGCAGCAAAGTGGTTTGCACTCGCGTCCGTGTTGGCATCCCTGGGATTCGTCATTCAACATGTGGTTGCCGATGGGATGTCGATTGAAGCTATTCCGGATGTTGATGAATCTGGGGCTCGACTCGTCGAAGCGGATCGGCGCATATTGCATACTACGATGCAGACGTTGGGACGCGTCTGCATACTTGCTGCGACCGCGCTGATTGCGGCATTGAACCTT
>DASRFC010000059.1:0-2916 GCA_035651835.1 Terriglobales bacterium | reverse complement strand
ACTGCATACAGAGCAGTGATTTGCCGGTTCCATATCTGCCTAATGTAAGTACGGCGCGTCCCCCGAGGTGGTTGCGGCTTTCTTCCGTGACAACGCCATCCGCTAGGATGAGTCCGCCCCCTCCGAACAAGTCGTCAAGTCCCGCAATTGCCGTCGTAACACCAAACAAATTTGAAAGAAGAAAGGCACTGTCAATTGAGCTTGTGCGCAATACTACCCATTTATTCTTGCTAGCATGCGCTTGAAAGTAGTAGACGGCGAAACAACATTCCAGGAACAACTGAATAGGCGCTTTCCAGTCTCGTTTGTCGCTCAGGTGTTCAGCCTGGGCCAAGATCTCCAGAATGTGCTTGTATTGCCAATGCTGGCCCTGGCCAAAAGCATCTCTGCTGGGATGCCCCTCATAGAACCGCTTCAGCTCGTCCCATTTTCGCAAGACTGGAATTGTATGTTCCCTGGTGATGACAGAATGGCTTTTCCGATCATAATCGGCCCTTAATTCGATCGCCGAGTTTAAGATATCAGTGAGGATCTGAAATTCATGTGCCGTAGCAGATGACAGCGCACGGCGCCACTTGCGGCGCATGCCTGCCATTGCAAAATATCGCAGGTCGTGATCCGGCCGAATGCCGGTGAGCAATTCCCTGACCAGCGTAAGAGGCTGAAAAACAGAGCGACGGAAATTACCTTCTCCATGCCTCGGATCTGCAGACAATCCAACGGCCCGTATGTGATGCAGCAAGGTTGAAAAAATGGAACTGTCCGCCGTGGGCGAGTCTTTCTTAAATGCCCGGCGCAACTCACTTAAATCGACCTGCCAATAGTATGGATGATTGCTGAAAGCCTCACTAGAATGGTTGGAATCAAGAAATGCAACCTCTCGTAAAGAACGACTGAATGAGAGGATCGCTTCAATTGCGTTGTGATAGCTTCCGCATTCAGTCACCAGTTTGAAGGGCAGTTCCTTCAGATCCATTTGAGGTCCTTTCCTGCGATTGGCTGGAGCGGATTTATGCCACGCAGGCGGTTTGTGCGTAATGGACGACGGGCTCGACTGCAGGCTCACTACGGGTAATCGGATCGAACTCAACGATCTGTTGTAGAAATGCCGCAACATTCAAGCCAGGACCACTCTCCAGGTCAAAAATAACTACATCCGGACCGTAAAAAGCTGCAAGAGTGGCGAGCAAGGCAATATCCTCGTCTTGCAGGATGTAGTAACGGCGCGGTCTGATTCGGGATAGCAGTTGCTCGTATTCCTGACGAAGAACCGCGGCAGAGTGCCGCTGCGCAAACTGTGTTCTTGCATCGGCGCTAGCTGAAATTGCCGCTGACGTTTGTTCCAATCGATTTGCCAGTTTTTGAATTCTGGCGGCTTCAAGCAATATGGACTTGCTACCTGTGGAGACATTTTCATATCTATGGAACGGATCGGACGTAACAGGCTTCTCTGTTTGTGGCATCTCAGGCACCGGTTTGTCTTCCACCTGAGCAATAATGGGACTGAAGATCATTCGACAAAGTAGGTCAATAGCTGTTGTCGCCTCGCCGACCGCGGCCAGCGTTTGGGCAGCATTGACAATCCGGTTACGCAACTGACCTGATTGATTCGCGATCGGAAAAAGATCCACTCCAATATTCAATTCGGCTCGAGAGAGTTCAATTAGCACTTCCAGCGCCCGGAAATGCGCCCTCACCCGGGGTCCAGCGCTAGCGGCGTTGCTGTCGGGGTCAAAACATGCAATTTCCGCCATCTTCAACAGATGAGTTTTTTCGTCAAAATCTGTGGCTTCGACAAACGAGACGCAAAGCGAGTTTTCGGCAGCTAATACCGCCAACGGAACCGGCGATCTCTCCGATGGATGTTCCGATCCAGACTGCTCGGATACGCTCAATTGTTTGAATAGATCCGAATATTCCTCCCGCAGCACGGGAATCATCTCTTCTCTGATGCGGTAACGTAACGAGCGCCCCCCGCGGCGGGCGACTTTTTCCGAGCCGATCACCTCGAGCAATCTGCTCTGCTCACGATTGAGGATTGTCCTTACGGTGGTCAACTTCACCTCGCTCAACCTGGCTAGATCCTTGGCGTCGAATTCTCCGAGCGCGAGCATCGCTCCCAAAACTCTATTTTTGTTGATCAAACTGTTGTTAATACCTCAATCATTCGATCTCTCTAAGGGGTTCGGAAGCGCCAAGGGGGGATCAATGGACACCACCGACACTGCGATGGCGACACACCCAGGATAATGTAATTGTTATTCATTTGTCAAATGAAAAATTAATATTTTTACCGCGCTCATCCGAACGCAATGACGTCCGGAACAAAGGAATTAATATCGTTATTTATCAGATACTTACGAACGATTGCCACGAAGTCGGGGTATCGTGTACCAAATTTCTCACCCTTTAGGGGAAGATACTTGTCAATTTGAGCAATCAGTAATTCGCGAGTTCGTGACTCAAGCGGACAGAGATTAAGGTCGAACGACAGCTTTAAGAATGCCTCGTTCACCATGTTGCACGTTTCAGGTAAGCCAGCGAACAGATGGAGAATCTTTTGCGCCGCTTGTCTCCCGTGTGCCCATTGCACTGCATACTTGACGCGGTCAGGATGTAGATAGTTAAGCCGACTGCTGTGGTAGTCAGCTCCGACCCTTTCCTGCTCAAAATTAGCGACCGATAGCTGTGCAGCGGCGTTACCGAATGATTTTCCAAGTAGGCCGGCGGCGATGAAATCCATCCAACCTTCCGCAAAACGGTCGGTCGGCTCTGTTGTCGGCCTGAGCTCCGCCGTGGTCAGCCCCTGAAATACGTGACATACGCACTCGTGCATGAACACATATAGACAGGAAAGAAACGTATCCACGTCGAATTTCTCGATAGAAAGAAATACTGTTACTTCCGACACCAAAC
>DASRFC010000058.1:0-3489 GCA_035651835.1 Terriglobales bacterium | reverse complement strand
CCATGCTCAGACTTGCGGCAATAAATGCGATCCCGATGAAATATGCCCAGAACAAATGCCCGGGGATCCAGGAAGGCACAAGCATCGCCACAAAATTGGCATAGAGAAGGTGCTGAATACCGAAAACCACAAACGGTATTGCAAAAAGCAGTCGGCCGATGTCATTAGTGATGGAGTTCGAAGGCCGATGGGTGCGCTCGATCCCGTTACTTCCAGCCAAAACCATCGCGGCTCCGCTCATCGCTACCAGTTCCGCCGCGCTTGTCCATCGGCCCGGATCATGGATATGGGTAAGTAATCCCGGAACATAGAGAAACAGCACATACAGGAATAACAAAGCCGCCAATGAAATGCCAGCCAGCCGGACTTTCACTCGTGCAACGATGCTTACACCTGCAATTACAAGCACAGCGCCCATTAAATAGGCCCAAAACGGACGTCCCACGATCCAGGGAGGTCCGGCAATCGGTCCTTTTACATTAAGCATGTAGATGAAATGTTGAATGCCAAAAAATGCAATGGCAATTCCAAAAAGGCTTCTGCCAAGCTTGATCAACATGGTGTTGTCATTTCCTGTTGAAAGTGGATTGAGTACCCGGCACAGCGAAAGTGAATGCCAGTTCGCGGCCAAGTATATGCCGGAAATTCATATTTGGGGATACAAATCTTGCCCTTTGTTATTAATCGAGGTAAGGGCTCTGGGCTCGATAGGTGGTTTTGCAACTGCGATCGCGGAAATTCTATCGCCGTTCACTGGCCGAGATCTCCTCGTACAACTCTGGCAATTTGCGGGCGTCTTCCGCAGAATCTCCGAAGCGGGCGCTCTCATAATGCCGGGTAAATTTTTCGACCTGCCTTCGCATTTCGGCGTCTTCGATACATTGTAAAAATTCTTTGGGAGTCTGCATGGGCGATTTGCGCCAGCCACGCCTCGCAATCAACTTCGTCATCCGTCCATACCAGAGTGTGGCTGCCGTCTGCGGCGACTTTTCTGGATGAGAAGCCAGCCTGAACTTCGCCAGCGTATCCCAAATTCGGCGTCCATTTCCTGCGATCAAGAGTAGAACTATCGTTGCAACCGCTGTACTGCCCCAACGCGATGGCGAATCCGAAACCGTGTCGTGGGTACGCCGCGCGGCCAACAATAAAGCCTCATAGCGGCGCCGGGCCCAGTTCTGTGCGGATTCCAGAAGTTCGCGGCCTCCGCGCGTTGTGCTCTGCGTCAAAGCCAGTTGATGTCCAAAGTCGTAGTTCACTATCCAGTCGTGCCAGAAGGACTGCAAGGCGTCCATGTAAAGCATCATGCGGCTCCATTTGGTCGAGCTCGTCCCCGGGCCAGCGGGAGTGGGATCGAAGCTGATCCAACCATAACCGGGAAAATACGCCTCTACCCACGAATGTGCGTCGCTTGCTCGTATCACATATTGTGAGGTCAGATCATTGAATTCTCCGCCATGAAAGCCATTCACTATCCGTGATGGAATCCCAAGGCTTCGCAACATTACCGCCATTGAGGAAGCGAAATACTCGCAATGCCCTTTTTTCCTGACAAACAAAAATTCAGCCAGAGGATCGCGGGGAGCGGTTCGCGAGAGCTCGAGCGTGTATTCAAAATGCGTTTGTAGATATGTCTCGATAGCCACAGCTCGGTCATAATTGTTATCGGACCGCGACGTTATTTGTGCGGCCAGCTGCGAAATACGTGAATCAATCCGCGGCAGTTGCAAGTAGTTGAGAAGAACCGCAGGCGGATATCCAACGTAAGCAGTGCGTAGTTGCGCGGCACTGGGCGCGGCGAGATTGGAAGTTGCCTCGTAAGCGCCAATGGGGTGCTCGGCATCTAGATCGAACACAGCGCCGCCTTCATCAATCGCTAAAAGGCGATAGTTGCCCGTGAGCGATTTTGTCCTTTGAGCGAGGAAGAATACGTTGTTGCCCAGCGGCTCCATAAGCACGCGGTAGTGAATGGGGCGTTCGAGCAAAGATGCATGCAACGTTTCAGTCTTCGCGTCCGCATTGGACAACAAGAAGCTGCCATCAAAGACACGAGCCACAATATGACGCTCGTGCGGATTAGACCAGCTTCGTCCATCGAATACGTTAAGCGCAACTCCACGCCACTTCAGATCAAAGGCTCCGCCTATATCGCCATCAATGCGAACATGCATCACCACGGAGCGCGATTGCTGAATCTCTCCAATGCGTCCAAGCTCCACGCGATCTGAAAAGCCTGTGCTCACATCACTTGTCGGCAAGTAAGCATTGATATAGCCGCCCGACATGCGAGGCAATAGAAAGAAAATGCCCGTTGCGCCCACTAAAGTAAGCAGCACAATGGCGCCAGTTGCGCCCATGATAGAAAATGCCATCTTGCGGTAGGCATGTTCCAGTGCTGGATTTTGCGCGGTGATAGTGGTCTTTGCCGATGCCCTTTTCATTTCCATCAGAATGAAAGTGCACACGGCCATCAGCATGAATAGAGCGAATGCCAGCAGAAAAATGCTGTTTACAGTGAGCACCGCCGCAGCTAAAACCATTAGAAAAGCGATGATGGAAAGAAAGTACTGATCGCGGTCGCGTTGTGCTGAAAACAAACGCACCACCATCACGAAAAGCACCAGATGCACGGTCGCGTTTAAAAACCCGCGGGAGATGAACAGGTAATCGGCTAAATAGAAAACCGCATAGGCCAGCGTAAGAATGCTCGTCCATCGCTCCGGGATGAACAACGTCCGACGTTCTGCCAGCAAGTATCCGCGAAACAATAACGCTGCGCCTACAAACGTAACCGTGGGCAAGTCGAGTCCGGCAGTCGATGCGAGCGTTCCAAATCCCGTTAATACGAGCAGATAAAGCGATACGTCAAAATAACGTTCCACCGCGACGGGCAGCGGAATGATGCCGGTTTGAAGTTTGCCAGCGGACACGGAATCTATTGTTTCGCGATTCAATCAGGAAGGGAAGGGTACGTTCGGGTATCTTGACAAATCCCAGTCCAGGAAAGCCGCGCCGGCGAAAAGCAATCAGCAAAGTTGATGATAAGAAAGCGAATCTTTACAGATGGTATTATCGAGAAGGTCAGGCATCGGTCCCACGCGACGCATTCCCGCCAACCCCGCCAGGTCCGGAAGGAAGCAACGGTAACGGGCTCTTACGTGTGCAGTGGGTAGCCGGTGCCTGACTTATTTTGGTTGAAATAACGTGGGCTGCTGTCTGAAACGCAAAATCTTCTGGCAACTAAAGCGTTTGGGTACGTTCTACTATGATTTTCTTCGCGTCCTTTGCGATCTGCTTGGGGATCTTTGCGGTTTAAGATCTTTGATTTGGATCTTTGATTTGGCTGGTAAATGCGAAACACTTTAACCGCTAAGCGCGAAGATCACTCGCAAAAGGCACTAGGAGACAAATTAGACTACGATCGGTTGAGATTGTTGGACATTCGTTCCAGCGTGCGTCACAATACTCAGTTTCATTCCGCCACCAGTTTTG
>DASRFC010000057.1:0-29932 GCA_035651835.1 Terriglobales bacterium | reverse complement strand
GAAGATGTGCCCGAACAGGCTGTTTTTTGAATTCAGGTTCGAATCCACGCGGCCGACAATTTGCTGCTCGCTTTGGGGCTCGGGGAGCGAGTAGGTTATTTTTCCGCAAGGATCTGTGGCAACTGGGATATGACTCAGTAAATTCAGTGCCTGCTGATTGAAGCGCGATGTAGGAATTTGGTTTCCGGGGAAAGGCTGCCCTGTGTTTGGATCAATGATTGTGCGCGCGATGCCACTCGACTGACACCCAGCACCTTCCAACTGGCTGAAGTCGCCGCTCAGCGCAGCCGCCGTAGGAACAAAAGAAAAAGTCGATGGAGGCGCAGTGCGGATGATTGTTTTCTGGTAGCCAAAAAAGCCGAATACTTTGTTCTTGAGAATGGGAGCGCCAAATGTACCACCAAATTGATTCCTTTTCAGCGAGTCTTGTTTGGTTGCGAAGTAGTCAATCGCGTTGACCTGGCCGTTGCGGACGAATTCAAACAAAGTTCCATGGAATTGATTTGTGCCCGACTTTGTCACAGCATTCACAACAGCTCCGGGGTGCATGCCATAGCGAGCCGAAAGAGCACTGGTCTCCACACTGAATTCCTGAAGTGCGTCCGGGAATGGTAGCGGGAGGTTTACGTTTTGAAGCGAGTCCATGTTTTCGCCGCCGTCAAGCAGGTAGAGGGTTCCGTTCGCCTGCCCACCCGCCACGGAAATGGCATCGGCGCTGAAATAATTCTTACTTCCAGTTAAATCGCTCATTCCATTTGCCGGACCAACATCATTAGCGGCGCCGGACAACATAATGAGCTGCGTGGCTTGGCGCCCATTGAGCGGCAATTCAACCATGCGTGCCTGGTCTATTACTTGGGAGACAGATGCTGTGTCTGTCTGGACCATTGCCGCATCAGAGCTCACCACAACCCGTTCGGTCACCCCTCCTAGTTTCAAGGCGATGTTGATTTTGGGGCTCTCACCGACCTGAAGGACAATACCTGTCTGTATGTATGAGGTAAATGCCTTTGCTTCTACTTGAAGCTTGTATGGGCCTATCGCTAATCCCGGCAGAATGAAGGTTCCATCGGACCCACTTTGCACTGTCCGAACCGCGTTGGTGTCGGTCTGGGTGACGATTATCTTCGCATCGGGAATTGCCGCTCCCGAGGGATCTGTGACAACGCCGGACAGCTGCGCGTTCGCAACAGCTTGAGCGTGAGCGAGAGTAGCAGAGGCGACAATCAGAAACAGCGATGTGGCGGTAAGCCAGCGATAGGCGGTCCTTGGTTTAATTGTGCAGAGACCAGTGAAAGTTCCGATTGATTTCATGCGGGTTACAGGGCCCATGGTGCTCCTCCGGAGAAACACATCTATCTTCGAGCGGATACAATCTCAGCTTTTTGCCATTACTCTTCTTTCACCTTCACCTTCTCGATGCGCAGGCATTCGAATCGCCCGATCGTGTCTTAGCCCTTCTGCCTAGCTGAGGGGTGAAGCATGATGCGAATCCGAACCAAAACTACAGGCTTCGCAACAGGATGAATAAGTACCACGCGAGGAGTTTGACCGTCAAGAAATTAATGAAATATTACAAGTAATAAATGAAATGTATCATACAGTGATTCAGATATTTAAAAGTAATTACTGTGCGCTATATCTTTATTATAAATAATTTAGTAAGCCAAGAAGGTTGAAGTACGTTGATATGAAACGTTTCTTGATAATCAGAACGTGGATTCGATGAGCAACGCCGTTAGCGGCAGGTCGATTACAGGACATTCTTGTCGGTTTTGTGGAAATAAACCTCGCCGGGGAAGATTGTAGTTCGTTGATCAAGCGCTAACTGTCAGGATCACCTCCTCGCTCTCACGTATTACCAGTTCTTCAGAAAGATCTACTTGAACGGTGTCTGCATGAACTCTTGCGTTGCATGGAACAGAGTTCCCGTTGGGTGCGGTCATTGTTGCCGTTTTGGCAGAGCCGTATTTCGAGTCGCTCCCGAGAATCATCTGCCGAAGTGTGATGTTGCCGTGGCGAGACCCAAGAGTTGCCTTGAGTATTCCGCCTCTCCGGTTCTGCGTATATCGTCCCCATGCCGACCCTGCGGCGAAAAAGCAGTTAAAGTTGTCCGGGTTCAAGCGGGGACGGAAGGTCACGCTTTGCTCCACGGCTGAGTATCGAAACCCTGAAAGTGCTAAGAACACGGAATAGCTCGCCATGGCGCGCGAATAGTGATTTCCCCATTCGATTTGATTCCAGGGATTTCTGCGTGCACCATCGTAGCGGCCGCTAATAGCCTTAACGATCGCCAACCCTTCCTCCACCAGCCCTTGATAAATTAGGTGCGCGGCCACTTGATACTCAACACCCGTCCAAACCTCGTCGGCATAAACAAATGGGAGGGTGGGACGTCCGCCCTTCGGCCACGAACATAGCAGCAGGCCTTTCTCGTCGTTGAGAACGTAAATGCGTTGTGTATTAGCATGTGTCCAGAAGTCATGCTTGAAATTATTGCGATAGATCGACTGAAGCGCCTTTCGCACACGATTCTTATTCAGTCCGATATCGAGTCCCACCACATCCGCGAACCACTGTCCCAACATTTGGTCCGACAAACACCCGTCGCCAAATTGATACTTAAGCTGCCCATCTCCCACCACGCGTTCCTTCCAATCTTCTTTGTCGTACGGCAGCATGGGGCGAATCTCCTCTACGGGTGTAACTTTCTGGATGTAGAAATCTCCATTCCACAGATCCTCGATATTCTTCACACCCTTTTCACGAATCTCTCGATAATTTGTCGCCGCAGACCGGTCATCAACCGCGGAAGCCATAAGCTCCCCTGCTTTCAACGCCCCCAGGTAGAGCGTAGTCATCATGGGATTTGGACCGAAAAATTCGATGTCATAAGTATTGTGTTGTTCCCCTTCCATGAGACCATCTTTGTCGGCGTCCCAGAACTTCCACGCGAACTCCAACGCCCGCTTGGCATTTGGCCACATCTTTTTTAGAAAATCATCGTCACCCGAGAGCTGCCACTCCCGATATAACTTCATAATGCATCCCATCTGTCCGTCGGCCGCCGGACGAAAGTCCCACTGCGCGATACCGACAGGTACCACCGAACGAAATGCCATACTGTCGTCACCCCGCATTTCATAGAGGAAGTCGGTGTTACGCATCGAGCGTTCGAGTTCAGGAAACAGAAATGCCAGTGCCTGTTCATAATTCCAGACATGCGAACAGTTCATCCAACCATTGTGTTGATCGTCGCCGCAACCTTCGAATCCAAAAAATTGTTTTCCCTCGAGCAAAATGCAGGTGTTGGTTCGAAGAATGGAGGCCTGACTCGAAACCGCCTCCAACACGTAGGGCGGAAGCGTACTGGAAAAAAATATTTCTTTGAACAACCGGGTCTTTCGCTCCAATTCAGATAAACGGCTCGCGGTGTGGATCGCGACCTCCCACGCACTCTTGAAGCGGGTGCCATAGTAGTTGGTCAGTTTCTTGTCCTTTATCTGATCATGCTTTTGGTCCCAGCCATCTTCATCCTCTGCTTGCCAATAGTTTTCCCGCAGCGGAAAGTACCACGCCAGGATGAATGTGATGGTCGTCGATTCACCTGGAAGCAGGCGAACATGCGGCGCGAGCGTCGAGTAGTCTGATTTGCCCTCAGCGGATGGTTTAGAGGGTTCCGAATCGTGCATCTTGCCATCAGCGGAAAATTCATCTACCCACTTCTCATAGGAATCCCACCATGCTCCATCTTCCCAACTGGTGCGTGCGGTGTAAGAGGAGTTAGTTGTTAGCAATGCGACGGACCCATGACGAGGATCATCTACAGAATATTTCTCTGAGGTTAAATCTAGTCCGGCAACCTTTGTTCCACCCGCCTGGTCCTGTTTCACGGTGGTCACATTTTTTCCAAACCCGGGATGGCCATTACCTTTGAGGAATGCCTTGCCGTCGTAGCCGACCGGGTTTAATAAAGAGAAGGCGAGTGCAATATCGACCGCTTTCTTGCTGTGGTTTTTGACTCGATAATTGAAAATTGCCACCGGCAAGCTGGAATCATCCACATTGAGCGGGATGAATGGATTGAAAGCTTCGAGGGAGACCGTCAAGGGAAGTGCACTATCTTCGAATTCAACTTTGGCTATGGGGTATTCACCTGTGAATCGCGCTTTCTGAAAATGCGGCAACCCCTGGCCTGATTCCCGGTTAAAGCCTTCCCAGCCCCGAAAGGGAGGCTGAAGAGGCCCTTCGACCACGCGCAGTGAACCAGAACCGCCCTCTGGCCGTACCCAAAGCGCGACAAAAGTAAAAGGCAGGATTCGTCTTTTTGCCGGGCGATTGAAAATTTCCCAATCGCGCAATTCGCCTCGGCCGCCGATCGAGACAGTACCGGTGCCAATACCTCCAAGAGGGAACGCCACTTCGCCAGCTTGTTCACTCGAGTAAGAACGCTGCGGACCACCTGACACAAGCTCTTGACGGGAATAAGGTATGGATGAGCCTGCATCGGATTGAAAGGCTTGGGGCGGAGTCCCTGCGGACAATCCATTCTTTTCCAAAGCGGCAACGCCAAGGGCTGCCGCTGACGTGGAAACCAGGAACTGCCTTCGATTTACGCCGTTTTTCTTTTCCACTAGATTCTCCAGAGTTTTGACCGATGTGCTCTAAAAATCTTCTCCCCGTAGATCCACAACATGTATCACCAGGCTGGCGCACTCTATGGTTCTTGAGTAGTATCACCGAATGCGAAGTACAGTTGCTGCGGGATATTCATTTGGCAGTTGCGTGCGCGAATTCAAGCAGCAAACTTAAATGCAAAGGCTTGTAGTTACTCTCCAACTTTGCATCCGCATAGATAGACTTCGATCCCTAACTCGCGGAAAGCTGCAGCCTTGGCCATCAATGCCGTATTCGAAGTGACGGCATCTTTGCCGTAGGCTACCTGAATGTGATTGGCTTTGTGACGTCCCATCATCTGGTCGCGCGTGACGCCGTGCAGCACAGTGTTCATCATGGGCCATTGCGGTGTGGTGGCTTGCCACCGGCGCTCAACTTCCTCAGGCGGCAATTCCACGACGGTGGCGCGCCCAAGGTCAGCTTTGAGCCGGTTGCCTTCCACAAAAATGCGGCTCCAGACAATTTCCCCAGGCTTGCTGATCCCCTTCAGCGTCCCGCCGCCGAGCGGAAAATACATCGGAGGCTGGCGTTCACTTACGGCTTCGCGATAACCATTGGCAAAATGCTGGGGAGGCGCGGCTCCGGAAATCTCCAGCACCCAAACAAATTGGCCACCATACTCTTCGCCGAAACGGAGGTCATGCAAAGTTGTTTCCGGATCCAGGCCTAGACGGCGCCACACCATGTTGGTGATGAGAGCATCCACGCCTGCGCATTCGTCCACTTCGTTGAAATGGGGAAGCGCCTGTCCTCCGTAGAGTATCCGGTTACTCCCAGCTTGGCAGACCGGGGGACGATCCACGTTGTTCAACAACCCTTCCACCAAATCCGAAGCGGGAGTCAGGTCCTTCAGTCCTTGCTGATATTGAATTCCTATAGCGGCGCACCCGAACTCATCCGCAATGCGCAACGCCGCAATATACATCCGGCACTGCTCGAATATCTGTTCATCTGTCAGCTCGTTCTCCGGGTTTGAGCCAGTGTTGAACTTCATCCCTTTTCTATCTAACCAGGCGCGGACTTCCTGTGCCTCTGCGTGAGGGACCCGCAGCATGGCTGCATACAAAGCTGACTGGCTCAATCGTTCTTTGAATACCCCCATAGGACTTAGTAACTCGTCAGGGATGATGGCGTTGTACATTCCCATGCAACCCTCGTCAAAGATTCCGAGAATCGCTTTTTTACGGAGAAGCTCCGCAGCCACACTTTGGCCCACCTGTTCTGCTAGTGAATCTGCAGGTTGTGAAGGGAGAGGACGCACATGGCTGGAATCATGTGCAACGCGCTTGCCTTGCAGCCAGTGTTCCAGCCGACGCAGAAAATATTCATCACTAAAATCCGCGCTCCAGAGAGTGTCGTAATGGATCCCAGCCTTGGTCAGGCATCCATTCAGATTCAACATGCCGACTAACCCGGGCCACTGTCCGCTCCAGTTTGCCACTGTAAGGATGGGGCCACGATGGTGAAAAAGGCCAGCGAGCACATGATGGCTGTATTGCCAAACCGCCTCTGCCACGATCACCGGGGATGCGGCTGGAATTCGCTCAAACACGTCGATTCCATAGCGCTGGCTGTCAATGAAGCCATGACCTTTCTCGGCTTGAAAAGCGTGGGCGCGTGTCACTTGATATCCGATACGGGTTAACGCGGCCGTAATCTTCCGTTCAGTGTCCGCTTGTGCTGGCCAACACTTTTGATTTGCTGACAAACGTAGGTCGCCGCTGGCTACCAGATAAACAGACATTGCCGATCAGTTCTCCATGAACGGCAGCCAGTGTACAACGCGGAACTTATGCGCGTAAATAGTAACGTTACGATTTATAGATGCGAATAGGTTAACCTCGTAAAATCATCGTATCTACAATAGACGTCCAATAGCCAGAAATCGTAACGTTTCGCTTGACAATGCCAAAAGCAAAGTATACAAGGCATTAGCCCTTATTTCTGCCGTTGGCTTCTTTGCAAATTTTATTGCCGGAGATATGAACTTAATGGCGAACTCTTTTGCCCCGGAGTAGTGGCCCTGACGTACCAGAATTCGCGTCATAATTGTTTCGTTCAGGGATCGGTTACTTATCCTCCATCAGGCCAACCATTAACAATGTGTGAGAACAGTCTCACAAAATTCCGAAGGTGCCAGCGAAGACGATCCGATGGAAGCATAAATTAGAAAAGCTGTGTGCAGGGGGTGCAATGTTTCGAACGTTGCTTTTGCTGCTCTTGACCATGTTGCTTACGGGGACCATGAACGCCGAAGTGAAAGTGGAAAAAACGGAATACAAGGGCTGGAAAAATTGTTACCGCGTCACCAACGGTGAAGTTGAACTGATTGTGACGAGTGACGTGGGCCCGCGAATCATTCGCTTCGGGTTTGTCGGCGGGCAAAATCTCTTCAAGGAATATTCCGACCAATTAGGAAAGAGCGGCGAAGAAAAATTTCAATCGCGGGGTGGAAGCCGGGTGTGGAAAGCACCGGAAGATCCGGTTGCCACATGGGCGCCGGACAATGTGGCAGTGGAGATTAAAGTCACCCCCACTGGCTTAGTTGCTCGAGCCCCGGTCGAGCCGCTCTCCATGCTGCAAAAAGAAATTGAAGTGAGTATGTCGCCGTCGGGAACTGGCGTGGTTGTTTCGAGTCGCATTAGCAATCGTTCCCTGTACCCGTTGGAATTCTCGCCATGGGTCCTCACCCAGATGACGGAAGGTGGCCTGGCGATTTCTGGGTTTCCACCGCGCGGCAAGCATCCCATTAATTTGGAAGCAACCAATCCCTTGGTGATGTGGGCGTACACCAACCTCGCCGACAAACGCTGGAAGTTCACGAAAAAGTATTTGACGCTGCAACAGGATCCAAACAATCCAGAAGCCCAAAAGCTAGGGATGTTCAATTCCGACACTTGGGCCGCCTACGTAGTTAATCAGGAGATGTTTCTCAAGCGCGCAAAATCCGATCCTGCAAAAACCTATCCAGACTTTGGCTGCTCCTTCGAAACTTTCACCAACAATGAGTTTCTCGAGCTTGAAACTCTGGGGCCGATGACAAAGGTTCTTCCCCAGCACACAGTGGAGCAAGTGGAGCAGTGGAGCTTGTATCGCGCGGTAAAACTCTCCGAGTTGACTGACGAAAGTCTTGATCGTGTTTTGTTGCCGATCCTGCAATCCGAGGGGTCCCGACACTGATGTCGGCCTCCGCGCAGCTGAGTTTTTTCTTCTTGGCGGGAAACTCCCGTCTGATGTCGCTCAACGCCATCGATCTGTCCATCATCGTCCTTTATTTTGTGCTGGTTCTCGGTCTGGGAGCTTACCTGCGCAAGTTTGCCAGTACGGGCAATGATTTTTTCATGGCAGGCCGCGAAATGACCGCGTGGATCGCGGGACTGAGCTTCATTTCGGCGAATCTGGGATCGCTGGAGATGATGGGATACGCTGCGGCGACATATCAATACGGCATTCTTGTCGCTCATGCGTATTGGATCGGAGCGATTCCAGCCATCCTGTTCCTTGCCCTGGTGATGCTTCCGTTTTATTACATTTGTAAAACCCATTCGGTTCCCGGCTATCTCCACCTGCGCTACGGTGAAGGTGCGCGCTCGCTTTCCGCAATATCTTTCGCAGTGATGACCATCTTGATGAGTGGCATCAACATGTATTCGATGGCCATCATCATGAAAGTCATTCTTGGATGGGACATCCACTTCAGCATTTGGGTTTCTTCTCTTACCGTTGCAATCTATGTCATGGCTGGCGGTCTGTTATCGGCGATCTTCAATGAAGTGCTGCAGTTCATGCTGATCTGGGTCGGCTGTCTGGTGATTCCTGTCGCGGGTCTGTTTGAAGTCGGCGGATGGAATGGGCTGGTGCATCGCATTTCACAGAATTTTCCCGGCCAGGACTTCACCCATATGTGGAGCACCATGGGGTCGTTCACTGGTAATCCCATGGGAGTTCATTGGACTGGCGTAGTGTTCGGCTGGGGACTTGCTATTTCGTTCGGATATTGGACGACTGATTTTCTTGTGGTACAACGTGTCCTGGCGGCCAAAGATCTTCGCTCCGCACAGATGGGTACGATCATCGGTGCATTTTTTAAGATGATGGTACCGCTCATCGTCATTCTGCCGGGTTTGCTCGCGCTCGCGGTGCTTCCTTACAAGCTGCTTCCAGAGACTATGGCCAGCACGCCCGGGGTTCACACTTACAACGAAGCGTTGCCGCTGATGCTGGCGCGATATTGTGGCCCCGGTTTACTTGGCCTTGGTGTCACCGCGTTGATTGCCGGTTTCATGAGTGGTATGGCCGGCAATGTCAGCGCATTTGCCACCGTGTGGACCTATGACATCTACAAGCCGCTTTTCCGGAAGCAAGCCACCGACCAACACTACGTGAGCATGGGGCGGTGGTGTTCGCTGTTCGGCGTCATAGTCAGTATTGGTACGGCATACATGGTAATGAATTTCTCCAGCATCATCGTGTACGCGCAGGTGGTCTTCGTCTTCTTCATTGTGCCCATGTTCGGTACCGTTATTTTCGGAATGATGTGGAAACGAACCACCCCGGCTGCAGGATTCTGGGGATTGCTGGCTGGGATTCTTGTTTCCTTCCTATTATGGCTGTGGGTGAAGCTGGATCCTTCAGCACTGCGACACGTCGCATTTTCTCCTTATGCCAAGGATATGGCGGAGAATCTGTATCGCGCCATGTGGTCGCTGATCGCAAACGTTCTAGTTACGGTTGGAGTGACATTTATCACCAAGCCCAAGTCGGATGAGGAGTTGAAAGGGCTGGTTTACGGGTTGACTTCAGTCCCTTCCGAGTTGGCACTGCCGATTTTTAAGCGGCCAGTTATCTGGGCGGCTGCGGTCGGAATTGCATTCGTGTTATTAAATATTTTCTTCTGGTAGGCGGACATGAGCATCAGAAAAATGATTTCGATATGGTTCTTTGTGGGCTGCCTTCTCACCGCTTACGGAGTGCTGATTTTGATAGCCGGTTTGCAGGGCGACGTGGGTAAGCAAGTTGTTCTTCAGAATTTGCATTTGCAGATATGGTGGGGCATAGGTCTGCTAATTGCCGGAGTGGGTTATATGATTCGGTTTCGGCCTAAAACAGGGCAGTTGTGAATCGGACTGCCCGTTGTTCCGGCGTGCCTGTTGCTGCGGATTCAAACTGCTCTACCTTCATTATCGCTTCTTAGTTATCGCCGGACCATTCAGCCAAAGATCGATTGGTTTTCCTGCGGTAGGCGCAACGAATGGAAACGAAATTTTCCGCCCTTCGCCAGCCGAAGCGTATCCAGCGTTGAGCGCGTGCATCACTACTAAACCATCCTCACCGGTGATGATTGGAGTTTCCTTACCGCGGACGCAGCGAGCGAAGTGGTGCAACTCCTGTGGAGTACCGTAGTTCCAAAGTTCTTCGAAGACGGGATAGGTCCATCCTGTAGTGGATGGAGCCTTTTCCACCGCATAGCCATAACCTTTTTCGCTGTAAGTGGTGAGCGCATTTCCCATGTGTAAATTGGCGTAGGTAACGCCCTCGGAGCCGTGGACTTCAATACGATCATCCATGCCGCCGCGGTGTGCCCAGCTGGTCTCAATCAATGCGGTAGCTCCACCCTCGAACTCGATGATGCACAGACAATCGTCTTCGGCCCGGGTTTTGTCCCCGTGCACATAAGTCCCCATATGGCAATAAATCGATTTCATTGCGGGGCGCCCAAGAAACCAGTAGCAGAAGGCGATCCCATGGCAGCCCAAATCCATAAGTGCGCCACCGCCCGAGCGATTCACATCCCAGAACCATTCGCTGTGCGGTCCAAAATGTTTTTCGCTTTGCTTTACCAGATAGATTTTTCCGAACGCTCCGGCATCGGCCATTTCTTTGGCTTTGCGGTATTTCGGCGTAAACAAGAGTTCCTCTCCGTACATCAATAGAACGTTGTGCTTCTTCGCGGCGGCGATCATTTCCTCGCCTTCAGCAATGGTCATGGCCAGCGGTTTTTCGCAAACGATATGCTTGCCCGAGGCGGCGATATCCTTAGTCATCTGCGCATGTAGACTATTGGGCGCGCAGATGCTCACCATTTCGATATCTTTTTCTTTCAGCATTTCGCGGTAATCGGTAAAGACTCTTTGGATGCCGAATTTCTTGGCAAATGCAGCGGCGTTACCCGCGCTGGGCGAGCTTACGGCTACCAACTCGGCTTCGTCTGGCATAATCTGCAGTGATGTTGCGTGAATGTCAGCTTGAAACTGCGATCCGATAATTCCTATCTTTACTCTGTCTTTATTCGTCATGTTCTCCATTAACCGACGCTGACACTGGTGCCAGTCGCCATTCTATTTGCCAACAAATACAAGACATTGCTTTCTGGCTGCTGTGTTGTGGCCAGAGGCTGACCTGACGCTCGTCCTTTAAGTTGATTTCGTGGGAGGGTGATCGCAACCGACGTATTCCATCAGAGCGACGTTGCCCTTGTATTCCAGGTCATCATGAATACCAATCTTCGATGAGTAGTAACCGTTGATCGTCATTTGTCTCAAATCCTTAAAAAACCGGACTTCGGGAAGGTCGGTCATCTCGATGTTGGTCGAGATGACAGTAAAGACCGCGATTCTCTCTTCGGAACTGGCGGCGATAAAAGATTTGCCGCAGTAGTGCTGGCTCATCAGATCAACCAGGCGCAGTCCTTCCTTGAAATCCGCCTGACGCGCCGTGCTTGCGCGTTCGCGCAGCTGCTCTTCGATATAGTCAACTACGTTCGCAGCCTTGGCGCCTCCGGATTTGCTGTCGGCGGGAATGATGGTCTCTGCCATTTCCGCTACCAAGCTGTGTTCTCGGGGCGTCAGGAATCGTCCGCTGGGTTTAGTTTCTGCTGCCTTGTCTTTCGAATTCTCCGCGGCGATTTTAGATTCCGTTTTCGAAGCAATCGCCGAAGCCGGCAAAAGCGAGCTTCCGAGAACCGCAGCTGAGCCTTTGAGCCACTGGCGGCGATCATGTTTGAGGTCGGGTTTGTCGGACATTCATTCCTCCTAGAGATTGCCTTTAGCGAATTCATCGGCGAGATAATCGCAGGAGCGCCAACATAACGCCATGATCGTCCAGGTTGGATTCTGGCAGCTGGAGTTTACGAACGCGCTGCCATCGACCACGAACAGGTTTTTCACATCGTGGGACTGCTCAAATTGATTTAAAACCGATGTCTTAGGATCGTTGCCCATGCGGACAGTTCCGAGCTCGTGGATCGACCCTCCTTCCGTACGGATGCGGTCACTCACTTCCAAAATTTTGAACCCCGACGCTTCGAACATCTCCTTCGCCGTTTCATTCATATCTTTGACCATGCGCCGTTCGTTGTCACCAAACTGAAAGTGAAAACGAAGAGCCGGGATGCCCCATTTGTCTTTGACTACAGGATCAAGATCGACATAGTTTTCATAGCGCGCCAATACTTCTCCGAATGCCCCCATCTCGATGTAGGATCCTTTATTCTTGCGCACTTCGTCTTTAAACCCGGCGCCAAAGCCGGAAGCATCGTGGATGCGTGGGAGCATTCCTTGTCCGGCATCGCCCTCAAAACCATAACCGCGAATGTAGTTGGACTGCTTGTCCTTTAGATTTCGGAATCGCGGCACATAGAAGCCACCCGGTCGGCCGTCGTCATTGGTGGATGGCTTGCCGATGAGTTCCTTCGCTTGTCCGACAATGCCCCCGCTCATTACGTGTTCGCAGAAATTGTGGCCGACATGCTCACTGGAATTTCCTATGCCGTTCGGATACTGCCGCGACTTTGAGAGCAGAAGAAGCCGGGCGGACTCCAGGGTGGAAGCCGCTACGATGACTACCTTTGCCCGTACGGTGTAGTCCTGCATCGTCTGCGAATCGACGAAGTGAACTCCGCTCGCCTTGCCTGTATTTGGATCGACCGTAATCTCTCTAGCGACGGCATTGGTTCGCACTGTTAAGTTGCCGGTATCCATGGCGGGATAAATCAGCCCCGTCGGAGAATCGAAGGCAGCATGAATATCGCAACCGCCATGCCTGTCGCAGGCGCCGCGGCCAAAGCAACGGCTGCGATACTTATTGTGCTTTAGACCATCGCTGGTGACGCCGGCGCGATATTGGGTTAGAGTACGGCCCATTTTCTTCAGGCCTTGCTGGAGAGTGACTTCGGCGCAATTCAACTTGGTGGGGCGCTGAAAGATACTGTCAGGAAGCTCCTCGAGATTTTCCTTTACACCTGTGATGCCAAGATACAGGTCCACCTTGTCATAGTAAGGAGCGAGATCGCTGTAGGTGATCGGCCAATTTTCACCGAATCCGTCGTGGCTCTTGGCCTTGAAATCGTAATCGGAAAACCGAAGGGCTAGACGCCCCCAAATGTTAGTTTTGCCGCCTAAGCAACGCGCCCGCACCCAGGCGTAATTGGTCCCGGTGTAGGGATTCTCGCGCTCATCAACGACTATATTTTTCACGTAGTCGTTGTTACCGATATAACTATGGAGATGTTTGTACTTCTCAAAGCCCGGCCCATAGGGCGGCTTGCGTATGTCGTATTCGTTGTAGCTGAGCGCGTGTCGATCCGGCGGCAACTTTCCTCGATAGGGATTGTCGTAGGGCCACTCCATCGACCGCAATTCCTTATCGATGGGGAGTTTTTTCCCGGCCTCGAGCATGAGAACTTTCATACCGTGGCTGGTGAGAACATGGGCCGCCATACCTCCCGCAGCACCCGATCCTATGACGATCGCATCATAATGCTTTCTCAGATCAGCTTCGGGAACGGCCATCGAACGCCTCCATAGTTGACTTCCACATCAATTGGGCAGCCTCAGCTAAAGCTCAGTCGAAAATTAGATCTATCCTGCCGAAGATCGTGTTCTGGGGGCTGCCGTCGATTTCCTGATTACCAGATGTATCTTCACTCGCTGCCGAGTCGTCGTTCCCTTTGAAGGACGGCGCATCCGATCCAACATTTCAAAACCGATTTTCCCCAACTCTTCGCGCGGAACGTGGATGGTCGTTAAAGGCGGAGAGGCCAAGCGTGCGAAGATGATATCATCCACTCCCACCACACCATCGTTAGTCTATTGTGAGTCTATTGTGTCCCCAGCCTCACTCCCGGCGATTGTACTCGTACGCGCAGGCGCTTTAGTAAAGCGATTTACTGAAGTATGTCTCGCCAAGTTAGCATAAGGTAAATGTAATTTGCAAACAACTCTTCCTTATGAACGCGGGTTGGCTCACGTGAACGCAGGGAGTACATTGTGATATTTGACCACGAGATGAGACCGGTTAGCTTCGCGGTGGCGTATTAGCGTAACGCGAGACTCCTTTCCTGAATGTTCGCACCCAGTCCAATGCCGTTCTGCTCCTGGAACAAGCCCTTTGACGGTTCGATGTACTTCCAACCAACCAGTGCAATGACGTTAAGCAGCGCGGCGAGATAGAAATAGGCCTTGAGGTGTTCAGGTCGGCCTACGAATAGAGGAAATAGCAGCGAACTTGCCAAAGAACCTAGTGCTCCCATGGTATTCATCGCCGCGGATAGCGTTCCCGAATATTTTCCCCCTACATCACAGCAGACGGTCCAACTGGGAGCTACGGTGAGGTCCAGCCCGAATGTTGCCAGAGCAAAACAAGCTATGAACCACCCCGGAGAGTGCATGAAAGGGGCTGGGAGCAAGCTCATGGTAGCCAGCCCGAACCCAAACATAGCCGGCAGCCCGCGGGACAACTTCCATCTGCCGGACTTGTATATCCAATCGACAGCAGTGCCGCCACTCCACATGGCAAGCGCCCCACAGTATAAGGGAATACTTGAATACACTCCCGCCGCGCTGGTAGTGATGCCATATCGCTCTTTTAAAAATGGCAACAGCCAGCTTAAGCAAATGAAGAACGTAAATTGGGATGCAAAGTACTGATAGGTAATCAAATAAAAGTTCCGCGACGAAAGGAAAGCCCGCCAGGGAGTTTTACTGGTCGCCTCCGCGCGTGGATTCTCTTTCCTGACCGAAAAAACTTTTAACCTATCGCCTTCTAACTCAATCTTCGGTCTATCGCGAAACCACCAAAACCATATCACGGCCCATATCACGCCGGCGATTCCCAGCAGCACGAAACTCTCTCGCCAACCCAGCCACTCGACGCACTTGGGCGCGGCTAATAATCCGACAGCCGCGCCGAGCCGCGAGCCCATATTCAGAAGTCCGAGAGCCAGACCTCGTTCACGCGGAAGCGTCCAATTGTGAAGAGCGCGCGTAGCCTGCGGGTAGACACCGGCTTCGGCCAGGCCAAATAAGAATCGGACACCGATCAATAAAGTGATTCCAGAGACGAGCCCGGTGCACAGCGTGAATAGCGACCAAAAGAAGACGCTGAGAGTGAGGGATTTCCGCGGACCCCATCGATCCGCCATCAAGCCGCACGGAATCATGAAGATGGCGTAGCCAAGCGCGAAGGCTCCAAACACCAGGCCAAAAGCCACGTCGCCAATGCCCAGGTCATGGGCCATCTCAGCTTTCGCGCCAGAAATACCGGCGCGAGCCAGAATAGTTAGGAAAGAAACAATCACTACAGCACATACAACCTCCCAACGTTTGTGGCTGGAAGCTGCGGCCGCAGTGGGATCAGTAGTTTGCGCGGCGGGCATGACGAGCGGATTGTCGCAAGCCGTTGGCTCGATGCCAGGTGGCGTCACGGACACCTCCTATTGCAAACAGAAAAAACCTCGACTCATCTTGCCAGCGGTTTCTTCGCGAGCTTGCTGGTGCTTTCGAATCCGCAAGAAGATCGAATGATGAGCCGCGTCTCAAGCATCACGTGCCGGCGAGGCAAAGAGGGTTCACGAACACGCGCGAGGAGCAACTCGGCAGCTGTCCGACCTACCTCAAATGCGGGTTGCGCGACGGTTGTAAGCGGAGGACGCAAGGACATCGCCCAGGGCATTTCATCGAAACCCACAATTGCGATCTGGTCCGGAATGACGAGCCGCCGTTCATGTATGGCCTGCAATGCGCCCATCGTCAACAAGTTACTTCCGGCAAATACCGCCGTAGGAGGATTGGCCAGGTCTAACAGTTGTTGCATCGCGGAATAACCTGCTGACTGCTTGAAGGCGCCGTGGATGACAAGCTTCTCGTCCAGAGGGATGCCCGCATCTCGGAGCGCGTCTTCGTAACCTGTTTGGCGATCACGGGCGGTGGTAAATACCAGTGGCCCGTTAATAATGGCGATACGCTTATGGCCGAGCTCGATCAAATGCGCGATAGCAGCGCGGGCGCCCTCCTGATTCGCGACCATAACCTGATCGATACGCAAACGGGGAACGTCACGAGATACCGCTACCAATGCTCTGCCAGCTTTCCCTAATTCCGCATAAAGTCTGGAAGGTGTACGGCTGGCGGCGAAAATTAAACCTCCCACTCCGTCGGCACGAAATACCTCTAGGCGGCGAGACTCCTGATCGGGGTCCTCGTTGTAACTAGCAAGAAGTAGCGAATAATCGGTTTTGGCAAGAACGTCCTCAATTCCGCAAACCAGACTGGTGAAGAAAGGGTTCTCAATATCCGGAATAAGGACGCCAACTGCGCGACTGGAACGTACACGCAGATCGCGCGCAGCACGATTGGGGTGATAGGAAATTGATCGCGCTGCCTCGAGAATTTGTGAGCGCAGCGACTTGCGGACTCCGGTCACACCGGAGAGAGCCCGCGATGCCGTGGCGGTGGAAACACCTACAAGCCGGGCCACCTCTTTGAGAGTGGGCACCGAAGGCATCGGTTTGACCGAATCATTTTTCTCACGCATTAGAAATGTAATCCAGTCACAAGGGATGAAGAGCAAGATTAAACCAAATACCTGAAGATACCCAAACAGGCGGAAATCAGGGAACCGCCGCTTGCTTTCGGATCCCACTTATGAAATCCATTACAGGATCGTGGCTATCTTGCGCCTCTTCGACGGTTCTGTCAAGGTAGTCAATTATAGGAAATTCGCCGCTTGATAATTACTCAATGATGCAGTCCATCCGCTTAAATACAAGGATAATCCATTAAAAGAAAAATCTTCTTGACAGTCAATTGTCCACGGAGTAGCTTGTGTGGCTATATGTAATCGATTGCAATATGTTCAAAGGGACTCGCTAAAAACGCCAACTTCGCCACTACTGAGGACTCGTTCGCAGAAACCTCTTTTTAGGAGATAACGTGAAAAAACTTCCATCAGGCAAGTTGTAGACCGTTTTATGAATGGTGATTGGCCTCTGCGCCACTCCCTCCATACGTTCCTTCTAGCGACCGCAACCTGTGTTTACCAAGAAAGGAAAAATGTCATGCCTTCTTTTAGATTCCACCGCCTATCGCTACTCTGGACTTTGATCCTTATCGTCAGCGCTCCAGGGTTTCTTTCGTCGTACGCAAGCGCCAGTCTCGTCAACAATCTGTCCGTCCCAAATTCAACAGCACCCGCAAACACCTATAAAGTGGAAACATCTGCATTTGCCGCTGGCGCAGTTCAATACGGCGACCGGACGTACACCTTCGGCTCGCCAGAACCCTCTAGCCTCAACGGTCAAACCTATATTGAGACTGCCAATGCCGACAAAGCGGTCACTCCCGGAAGTTCCAACTTCATGACCTTTACTTTGGGCCAAAGTGCGATGGTCTATGTGGCCCACGACAATCGAGTAACGGTCAGGCCGACTTGGTTAACGGCCAACTTTATGGATACAGGGCTCACGGTTCTTGGCGGTCAAACCTCGCCAGTACCCTTTGAAGTATTTGTCAACTCATATCCATCGGGTGCAACGGTGACCCTGGGCAGTAACATTCCCGCAAATGGCAACAATCAAAACAGCATGTACACGGTCATTGTGGTTCCAACAGCCACCGACACATCCGTTCCCACCGCGCCCAGCACATTGCAGGCTACTTGTAACCGCGCGATTGTCGTAGGTTTGAATTGGAACAAATCGACCGACAACGTAGGGGTAATGGGCTATCGCATTGTTCGGGGAGGGACCGTAATCGCTACCGTTTCCGGCACAGTCCCGGATGCCATTCTTTATTACGCCGACACTACGGTTGCCGCGTCCACAGCGTATAGCTATGTGGTGAAGGCGTTCGATGCGGCGGGTAACTCTACCTCGTCTGCCACATTACCCGTCACTACCCCCGTAGTCTCAGCTTTGGGCGATGCTCCGTACTGTCAGAGCCCGAAGGTTGTTTCCATGGCATTTAACTTCAATGGATTCACTGACGATACCGCAGTAGGCCCTGACACTCCGCCGAACACCGACGGAAGTGATTTATGGAGGAACACCTGGGCGCCGGATGGCAATACCTATGCATTCTTTGGAGACGGATGGGGGTTGTGCGGCCAATTAGAAAGTGCAGGGATGCTGAATGCCGACAAAACCAGCTTCGGCATCGCAAAAATGACCGCACCCTCCGACGTCGGCAACGGTCAATGTTCGTCGCACTTCTCCAATGTCTACGGCGGCTACAACTCAACCCATCCTTACAGCGCCAATCAACTTCAAGGCAAAGCCAATTCCATCATCTCCATCGGCTCGAATTTCTATGCGATTGGCAACACTTTTGGTACGGGAACAAGTATGTATGGAGGGTCCAATCATTACGAAATCGAGTATTCGCTCGGCAGCGCATTCAACTGGCAAACTAACTCCGCCAATTGGGAATTCTGCGCTGGTACTAGTAGCGGGCCGACGCTCGGTTCGTACTGCCCCAGCCGTATTGTGCAATATGGAAAGGGAGTGGCGAATCCGGACGGCTATGTTTATATGACCGGTATCGCTAATACTGCTGATTTCTGGTGCGACACCGGCTGCGCCGTTCCCGCGCCGCCGGCAAAGACTTTTATGAGTCGCGTTCCGTCCGGTTCAATTTTGACCCAGACCGCATATCAGTATTACGCCGGACTGGACCTGAATGGCGCCCCCATTTGGACCACAGATGTGACGCGAATGCAGCCGATCTTCTCCGACCGCAACTCCAACAAGACCGATTCCCACGGAGTAGTGTGGCCGATGGCGACAGGGCTGGATCAACCTGTCTACAATCCGGCATTGGGTCGTTACATAGCTCCCTCCTCGTCGGGATATCTTGGCCAAACGTCATTTTACGACGCGCCGAATCCCTGGGGGCCGTGGACCGTGATGTCGTATAACAACATCAACGTCGCCAGCGAAGATAGTAACAACAAGCCGACCGGAGGGTGGGGAAACTTCGGGGCTGCCTCAAACGGTCTGGGCTTGAACGGAGTGGCTGCCTGGACCAGTACGGACGGTAATACTCTCTACTTTACTTTTTCGGGTACAGGAAATGCTTCATCCGCTGCTAGTTTCACCTTTTTACAAGGTAAAAACCTGGATGTTTTCAGCTACATCAGTGCCACGTTGACCACGCACTAACAACAGTGTGCCTCCTCCGGAAGCGTAGACTTAAGACGCTTCCGGAGGAGGCCATTTTTTCTTGCTACGCAGATTTGCAGTCAAGATCTTCTTCACCAGCAAATCAGCATAAAATCTCTGCTATAACAATCACTCCTCGGTAAAAATCTGAAGGGATAGTTTGACTTCCTGACGATTGAAGACCGAAGACTGAATTCAAGGATCGAAATGAAGACACAGACTACTCGCCGCGATTTTTTGAACGGATTGGCTCTTAGCTTGGGAGCCGTGGGATCGTGTTTCTTGCCGAGCTTGTCGCATGCGACGGCAGCTTCTTTGCCCTCCATCAAGTTTCCATCTGAACCGCGGCAGCGAATCTCAGTGTCGTCCTACCCTTTCCGTGAGTTTATTGCCGGAGATCGCCACAAGAGCGGTAATCCCACCATTGACCTGAAGGATTTTGCCGCCCACGTGGTCGAACGGTTCAATGTCAACAAGATCGAACCGTGGACCCACCATTTTCCATCGACAGATCCGAAATATTTAGAGGAGTTTCGTAACGCGGTCGAGAAGGCAGGTGCTGCGATAGCGAACTTGGCCGTGGATGGTACCGACAGTGCTTACGCGGCCGACCGCGACGAACGTGAGAGAGCGATTGCATATAGCAGGAAATGGATTGATGTGGCCGTTGCCCTAGGCTCGCCGAGCGTTCGTAAGAATATCGCTCGCGCCAAGGATTCCAAACCCGATGTCAAGCGTCTTGCTGAGAGCCTGCGACGGGTCGCGGAGTACGCATCCACAAGGAATGTCGTGGTACATCTGGAGAATGATGATTTAGTGAGCGAGGATCCTTTTTTCCTTGTGCAAGTGATCAAGAAGGTGAACAGTCCCTGGCTGCGTGCCCTGCCCGACTTTGGCAACACCCTGGACGGACACGAAGAGAATTATGCGTATCGCGCCGTCGACGCGATGTTTGCATATTCGTACGCTATTTGCCATGTGAAGGATAGTATTGGGGGTGATCAGGGCAAGGTCACGCATGTGGATCTCGCGCGGACATTTGAGATTTTGCGGCATCATTCGTACAAGGGATATTGCTCAATCGAATACGATGCGCCCGGCGATCCCTACAAGCCTACGGCGATGTTGGTGGATACAATCGTAAAATATCTTTCCTAAACAATAAAAAGGAAGTTAGATTTCCTGAGGAGGATGATGAAATACCGCAAACTCGGCCGTACCGGTTTTGAAGTCAGCGAGATAGCCCACGGGCTCTGGGGAATGAGCGGATGGAGCGGCTCCGATGATCGCGAATCCCTGGATGCTCTACAACTGGCCACCGATCTCGGCTGCAATTTCTTCGACACTGCATGGGCCTACGGCGAAGGCAAGAGCGATGGGCTGCTGGGCAAAATTCTGTCCAGCAACGCTGCTTCCAACCCCGGCAAGCGTCTGTACGCGGCGTCCAAGATTCCGCCGCTCAACGATAAGTGGCCGGCTCGGTCCGAGTACAAGTATCAGGATGTTTTTCCCGCGGCACATGTTTTCCGCCATGCGGATCTAATCCGGAAGCAACTCCGCGTCGACTCCATCGATCTGCTGCAATTTCATGTTTGGGACGATAGTTGGGCTGATGAGCCTGAGTTCCGCCAGACAGTTGAGAAACTCCGGCATGACGGAATCATCCGTTACTTCGGACTCAGCCTGAATCGATGGGAGCCCGAGAACGGTCTCAAGGCTTTGCAGACCGGGCTGGTGGATGCGGTGCAGGTAATCCACAACATTTTTGATCAAGCCCCCGAGGACGAGCTTTTTCCGGTTTGCCAGGAGCTGAATATCGGAGTGATCGCGCGCGTGCCGCTTGACGAAGGCAGCCTGGGTGGAAAGATGACGCTGGAGACAAGGTTCCCGCCCGACGACTGGCGCGCCATGTATTTCGGCCCAGAGAATCTGGCGCCGACCATTGAGCGGGTGGAAAAACTTAAAACTGCTTTGCCAGAGGGTCTCACGCTACCCCAGATGGCTTTGCGCTATATTCTCTCTTACCCTGCCGTGAGCACAATCATTGTTGGGATGAGGAAGCCCAGCCATGTCCGGCAGAACATTGCAAGCAGTGATGCAGGACCGCTCGATTCGGGGCTGCTGCGAAAATTGAAAGCCCATCGCTGGGACCGCAAACCCAAACCCTGGGCAGATTAATTTGTGATCCTGATGCACATGACTCTAGAAGATTTTCATCAATCGCTAGGCGCAAACGAGCCGCCGGCTGAACTTACACCCGCGCTGGCGGGCCTTTGGTGGGAAGCCAAAGGAGACTGGGAGCGCGCTCACTCATGCCTACAGCAAGCCAAAGGCACTGATAGCTCGTGGGTACATGCCTATCTGCATCGCAAGGAAGGCGATCACGAGAATGCAGCCGGCTGGTACAGTCGGGCAGGGAAGTCCTTTTGTGACGAATCGCTCAAAGAAGAATGGCTCGCCATTGCGCGAGAATTACTCGGGGCTGGGCACGATGCGTCCACCACGTCTCAGCAGACCTAGTTGGCTTTCGCTAGATCCAGAAGTTCGCGCAAATTTATTTTCTGGAAGAACTCAAGTGTCCATTTCACCGGCTGATCTTGTCCAGCTAAGCGGTGTTCAGCAGCAGCAGATGGATCGACAGCACGCGGGTGTCATGGGATCACGATTACCAAAAATTATCTCGTATCCAATCCTTCCAGTTTCATATCGGGGCCGATTAGACCGCCCTCATCTTCGACAATATATTGGCAGAGGCGGAACCTGTCGCAGTCCTGCTTTCCCATGCGCGCCAGACATTCCGCCGCGATCTGGATCGGAATGATGTCCAACACGTACTGCCATTCTGCCGGAATAGATGGAATTTGGATCACTACATCCGCTGCCGTGGTAGGCAGGTTCTGTCCAATCGCGAGCACCTTCACGCCCAGCTTTCTCAGATCTGCGGCCATGGCCAAATCCTGAGCACGCATTTTCTCGAGTTCTATCCAAAGAGCAATCCGCATACCTTTGCGGATGACTTCCTGCGGGCCATGACGGAAACCTCCCGCCGGCATTGCGGTGGCGGGAAGCTTTGCGGCCTCTTCCCAAAGTAGCCGGCCTTCATTGCTGCTAGCCAGGCTTGCTCCGCGCGCGAGAAGATATAGCGGCGCTTTTGTATCGAGCCAATCGCCAGCTTCAATTTGTTGCTTCCAGGAATCGAGTTTCGTTCCCGCTTCGGCAAGCGCACTCTGCAACTTCGCGGCCAGAGACGCATCGACCTTCCCCTCGGTTGCGCAAGCCAATAATCCCCCAATCATAGCCATCGCGGAATACATGGAAACCGATACCGCATTATCGAAGGCCGCCACCATCTTCAGGGCTACATCTGCCTCCCGTGCCAGTGGACTCTCTGGAGTGTTGGTGATGGCAATGACTTTGGCATCACGCGCGCTGAACTTGGGAAGTAACTTCACGATCTCGGTGCTTTTGCCACTTCTCGAGAAGACGACGACCGCCGCATTTTGCGCTATGTCCCCAAAATGCAGCAACTCCGAGGCGTCACACAGAATAGCCGGCCTTCCTGCGGCATTAAAAAATGAGATGACCGACAAACCAGCGCTCCAACTGCTGCCAATGCCTATCAGATATATATGTTGGGCTTTTTTCAGGATGCCAGCAGCCTCTTCCAGCGCGGTCCTTCCGTCACCAAGCGTGTAGGTCAGAGCTTTCGCGAGCTCCGTGGGCTCTTTTAAAATGTCCGAGTAAAACTTGGTCGTCATTTGCCATCCTTTATTGTGTCAATTGTTCTTGGCTCAATCACTTCCCTGAGTTGTCCGCGGATACCTCCCGCGCAACGCAGACTGCTCAACGCGCAGCGATGTCCAAGCCGCAACGAAGAATCGATGCTGTGTCCCAACAGCCAGCCGCGTAAAAAGCCAGCGTCGAAGTTGTCTCCGGCGCCCGTCGTGTCAACCACCGCAAGTGGCGAGTCCTGACACTCCGAGCCTTTGATCTGCCAGGTTTTTTCTCCGTGCACCGCAATGGCTCCCTTTGCGCCGCATTTGACCACCACAAGCGGTCCTTTTGCGGCAAGAAGTTTGGCCGCTTTCCAAATATCAGCTTCGCCGGTGAGAGCCCGGGCTTCGGCTGCATTCGGCAGAAAAACGTCGACGTAGGGCAAAAGCTCGTTCGCTCCTTTCCAGCGATTATCCGGGTCCCAGTTCGTATCAAATGAAACCGTAATTTTCGCCTTGCGGCATTGCTGAATCCAGTCGTGCCATGCATCGCGAAGACTTTGCAGCAGGAAATAGCTCGCAAGATGCCAATGGCGGCAGGAACTCAACAATGTTTCTTGCAAGTCCACCGGCTGGGTGGCATCGATACTACCCAGATACGTCAGCATGGCGCGGTCACCGGGCTCTGTGAGAGCGATGCCGAGTCCAGTCTTCACAGAGGAGTGGCGCTTGACGTAAGTCGTATCGACTCCTGCTCCGCGCAGTTCTTGAAGTGCAAATTCGCCGAAATTGTCGCCGCCGACATACCCGATCACACCGACTCGCTCCCCGAGCTTAGCCAGCTGAGAGGCAAAAATATTGGCTGATCCTCCCAACTCGATCGCATAGTCGCCCACGATCTGTTCCACTTGATGAAACTGGGGGCGCACATTGCCGCTGACCACCAGATCGACACACATGTCAGATACGGTTAGGACGTTCAGCGGTGATTGAGACGCATGATTAAATTGCAATTGAATGGGCCTTATGCTAGGGTTACGTGTCAAACAGCAGTAGGTAAATCGCTTTACTAAAGCGCCTCTAGTGAACCATGCAAGGCTTGCTGTTGTCAAATCGGTAGATGAAATACAGGAGAATGGAGCGGCGGGAGTCTCGCTAAGCACCGTTTCATTTCACCTTGAACAAAAAGCGCACAGCAAACCATTGCCTTTTCTAAGCTAAGCAAGGCGCAAGATAAACACCAACGAGGATCGAGCAATAGGTGATGCGAATTCACTAAAGGGAGTCCCTGATGCCCATAACAGACAGAATTCGCCTGAGCCTCATGATGTTCCTTAATTACGTGATCTGGGGATCTTGGTACGTCACCCTCGGCGCGTATCTTACGATCACCCTTAAATTCACTGGAACGCAGGCCGGCCTCGTCTTCGGAACCACCGCTTTAGCCTGCATGATTTCTCCATTCTTCGTTGGCCTGATCGCCGACCGCTTCTTTGCCTCGGAGAAAGTTCTTTCGGTCTTGCACCTGCTGGGCGCGGTGCTTCTTTTTTTCGTGACTAAGGCTACTCACTTCGGCCTGGTGTACGCTTTGATGTTCGCTTACTGTCTTTGCTATTTCCCGACCATCGCCCTCACCAACTCCCTCACCTTGCAGCATTTGAAAGACACTGGCCGCGATTTCCCATTGATTCGTGTTTTCGGCACACTGGGATGGATTGCCATCGGCGTGACCGTCGGACGTCTTGGGGTCGAAACCTCTACGGTCCCGTTCCTGCTGGCTGCGGGGGCCTCGGTGATCATGAGCATTTTCAGCCTCACTCTTCCGCACACTCCGCCGCCCAGCCGAGGGCAGTCCGTCACCCTTCGGCGCGTCCTTGGACTTGATGCGCTCGTGATGCTTAAGAGGCCGTCGTTCGCGGTTTTTGCCATGGCTTCGATACTCGCCTGCATTCCGCTGACGTTCTATTTTTCGTTTACTAACACCTACCTGAATGAGTTGCACGTCGAGAATGCCGCAGGCAAGATGGCCCTTGGGCAGGCCTCCGAAGTTGCAATGATGCTGCTGATGCCTTTCATCCTGCGGTATATCTCCGTCAGGAGCATCCTAATTATGGGATTGCTTGCCTGGTCGGTGCGTTACATGTTGCTCGCTTATGGCAATCCGCACAGTGGTTTGTGGATGTTTTATGCGGCAATCCTGCTCCATGGTGTCTGTTATGACTTCTTTTTCATGACTGGGCAGCTTTATACGGATCAGGAAGCTCCCGCGCATCTACGGAGTGCCGCGCAAGGCGTGATTACGTTCCTGACTTACGGAGTTGGAATGTTGATAGGCTCCCTGATCGCGGGCCGGACGGTAGATTATTTCACTCACTCAGCCGGAGGTGCCGTAATCCGCGACTGGCACTCCTTTTGGATCTCTTCCGCGTTGAGTGCTTTTCTTATTCTCTTGCTCGTCGCTGTCTTCTTTCGCAGCAAATCTCGAATCGTAACGGCGGTCCCAGACACCCTCGGACGCGAACACATTGTGAACGTCGGTTGATTTGACGTCTGGCATCCGCTAGAAGAGGAAAGAGCCGCAGATCGCTAGTTCGGGTGGAATTCATCTGCTGAACAACTCAATCATCTTCAGTCATTTATCGTTTAGACCATTAGCTCGGCGGCTGTGTTGGGATGGGATCTGTAGGCCGCGCTGGAGCTGTGGAATGGCGAATACGCAGTTCGGCCGCGATGCGGATATGTGGTTGTGGTAACTCATCACCGGGACTACGATTGATGATCTGAAGCAGCAGCTCGAACGAGCGCTTACCCATCTCGTGGGTTGATTGCGCAATTGCCGTTAAGCCGGGATTGAAGTAGCGGTTCCAGATATAGTCGTCAAAACCCACAATGCTCAACTCTTCTGGGATGGCAATCTTTCTTTCATCGAGAACCTGCAGCACTCCGAGCGACAGCTTGTTGTTGTTCACGATGATTGCCGTCGGAGGCATAGAGAGGCTCAGCAGGGAATTGCCCGCGATCAATCCGTCGTCGACCTGCACGTTGCCGCACATCACATATTCGTCCCGCACGGGAACGTGCGATTCCTGCATGGCTTTCCGAAAGCCCTCCAGTCGGTCGCGGTGCGGGGAGAGAGCCAGGTTTCCCACAACTACCGCGATGCGTTCGTGGCCTAGCTCAAGCAAGTGCTTGGCTGCCAAATAACCGGCGTGAACATTGTCGGTCGAGACAGTGGCTTCTGCCGTTGTGACCGGCAGCCGGTCTACAAAAACCATTGGGAAACGGCGGCGGACCATCGCGTCATATGCAACGGAGTTCGCACAGCAGGCAAGCAGGACGCCATCGACCCGCCGTGAAAACAAGGCTGCGAGATGCGTTTCTTCGGTTTTAGGATCCTCGCGGGAGTCGCACAGAAGCACCGAGTAACCCAAGAGTTGCGCGGCCTCTTCAACGCCACGCACTACTTCCGGATAAAAAGCGTTGGTGATATCGGGCACTACCACTCCAATGGCGTTTGTCTTTCCGGTCTTCAGGCTGCGGGCGACTGCGTCTGGCTGATAGTCCAATGCCGTCATCGCTTCTATCACTCGCTGCTTGCGTTTTGGGCTTACAGGAACATTACCGTTGAGGACGGCGGAAACGGTCGATGTGGACACGCCGGAAAGTCGTGCAACATCTCGCATTGTGAACTTCGTTCTCCGGGGCATTCAATTCTCTTAATTGCTCGTATTGATCCCCAGTCTACTACCGATCAAAACGTTCCGGAATTGGCGAGTAGTTTCCGAACCCGAGCTCTCAAATCCATCGCACGCCAGATGGGCGCCGTACCTGGTTATGGAAAAATCGTAACGTTTCGCCTCCCAAACAATAAGCTGGGTGTAGACATCTCATCTGTTTCGGAAAAGGCCTCCGTGTCACGATGCTACTTCGGAGTTTGAATAGGAGTAGACTGGCGAACGCGGCGAGGGACTTTTGCTAAGGCTATGAATCTGGATTTGAAGAACAAAGTCATTGTAGTGACAGGCGGCGCCAGTGGCATAGGAACCGCGATCGTACGAAACTGCGGCCAGGAAGGAGCTTTCCCTGTGATCGTCGATCGAGACGAATCCGCAGCCGAAAATCTCAAACGGCAACTGCACGCAGAAGGAGTTGAATCTGAAGTCATCGCCGTCGATCTCTGCGAGATCGGCGAATCCACTCGTGCTCTGAAAGACATGACAAATAGGGTCGGACGGCTCGATGGGCTCGTGAACAACGCAGGAGTAAATGACGGTGTCGGCTTGGAACACGGCAGTCCCGAACGGTTCGCCGCATCCTTCAAGTCGAATTTCGCACATTACTACACCATGAAAGAAGCCGCACTGCCGTACCTCATCCAATCGAAGGGCGTGATCGTTAACATTTCATCGAAGGTTGCCATCACCGG
This sequence comes from Terriglobales bacterium, assembly GCA_035651835.1. Classification (GTDB taxonomy): domain Bacteria; phylum Acidobacteriota; class Terriglobia; order Terriglobales; family Acidobacteriaceae; genus JAOAPG01. The sequence continues at coordinate 2,682 of DASRFC010000057.1, read as the reverse complement.
ACAAGGCGGCACGTCAGGTTATGCAGCCGCCAAGGGCGCGATCCTGGGGGCTTCGATCGAATGGGCCGCCGAATTAGCGGAATACGGGATTCGAGTGAATGCCGTCATCCCCGCCGAGGTGCGAACGCCACAATATGAACGATGGTTACAAAGCTTCGAGAATCCCGAGGAACGATTGCGCAGCATCGAGGCGAAGATTCCACTACACGCGCGCATGACCGAACCGGAAGAAGTTGCTGCAATGGTGGTATTCCTACTCTCTCCTAAATCTGCGGGTATCACGGGGCAGCAACTCTTTGTGGATGGTGGCTACATTCATCTCGATCGTGCCTTGACGTTCGCGAACTTTCCGGGCATGACCCGCTAAGAACGACTTGTCCAACTTACGAATCTCGATGAGACCAGGGGCTGGCTGGTTTCTGTCCTAAATGGCGGCATCTGTCGGCGGTACTCGAATCGCGCGTAAGCCTGATGGCTCAGCTTGAATTGGACGTACTATTTCCCAAAATGAGATGTGATTTGGGAGCGAATATTAGCCCGGCACCATTCGAAAAGTTGCGAGGGCATTTCGGGGTCTTAAATTCTATGCCTGCTCCGCAAAGTTGTTGGGCGTGTAATTACGAGACCCTTCCCACTGTGTGTGCTTTTGCCGCCAACTCATACCTGCACCGATCAGGGCGGCATGATCAAACAGAATTGAAACACGCAGCTGGATCGCGAGATCAACCAACTCATTTTTGGTATGGTTCAAAAACTCCGTAGCCGCCCTGGAAATTCCTCCCCCAAGGACAATACATTCCGGAGCGAATGCCTCACACGTGTACCGCAGGACTCGGCCTAACTCTTGGCCGAAGTGTTTGAAGGTTTGATGCGCCTGCGGCTGCTCCCGGGCGAAACTTGCGATTTCATGAACCTCCGCTGGCATTCCGGTAAGGCGAGCATATTCTCGCTGAATGGTGGCAGTGGAAAGGAACGTTTCCACAATGCCGTCGCGATAAGGCAAATTCCAAATTTCCCCTCCCGGCGGGATTCCAAGTCCGTGCACGGCAATTTGCCCAGCGACTGTGAATGCGGAACCGACACCCGTTCCGAGCGTTATTCCAACGCCTCGACGAACTCCGACCGCTGCCCCTTGGTCGAGTTCACCGATTAGAAATGCCGCAGCATCATTCAGGAAGTGTATCCCGGTAGGGTTGCAGCCTAACTTTTGTGACAATCCTTGCCGCAGGTCTTCTCCATAAAGTTGCTGGTATTTGTGCCGCATATAACTAATCCCGCGCTCATAATCGAAGGGATTCGGAATCGTTACAGCAATTCCCTCCAGCAATATTTGTTGAGGCAACAAAGTAGCGGCCAGCGTACCAATGGTCATAACAAGTGCCTTAACAGACCAAGGCATTGACTCCAGAGGCAAGCGACAAAAGCAATTAAGAGCATCTCTCCGACGAAGCACGTGCAAGAGTAAGGTACTGGGAAATGAGCAAGGCGACTCCCGATGCCAGCTTTCGCAATAGGACATCAGCTTCAATAGGCTCTGCAATGTCTGTAAGAATTGCCAGTCCCCAAGCGACATTGAAGCAAAGTAGCATCAATCTGGCGGTACCGGTGCGTCTGATTCCTCAGACAACAATGGTTTTGTGCCGCGCGGCACGACTAATCGCTGCCCAATGCAATCCAAAAGGCCGCGGTAAATTGCTAACCGTTTTCAGGTGCTCACGGGAGATGTGTCATGTCCAGGTGGTTCATTTCATGTGCCTTCTTAATCACTCTCTCGGTTCTTGCTCAAAACTCTTCTTCCGGATACCAGCCTGGCACGATTATGAATGTTGTAAAACATTCGAGTGCATTGGGAGACCGACAAACGCGATACGACGTTTCTGTAAAGGTTGGAAACACGATCTATACCGTCCTGTATACCCCTCCGCCTGGTGTAAATACCGCCGAGTATTCTGCTGGTCTTCAGCTCCTGGTACTCGTGGAAAGCGACAAACTGGTTTTCAATACGAGCGTCTCAGGCAAAACTGAAGCACCCATTCTTCACCGCGAGACGACTTCTAGCGAGAGTGGCGTCGATTTCTCCAAAGCCCCAAGTCAGTACTACAGCATGAAGTTAAAGAACCTTTCAGAGAAACTGAGCCTCACTGAAGATCAGCGGACAAAAATACGACCCGTCCTCGAACAAGAGGCTGGAGAATTGAACTACGTCTGGGGAAATCCGGCATTATCGGAACAGGAGAAGCTGGAGAAATTAGAATCAGCCGTTCATACTTCTGACAAAAGAATTAGGCCCCTTTTGACTCAGGCGCAGCGGGAGAAGCTTGAGGCCATGCGTCAGCAGCAGAAACAGGAACTCAAAGAACGTCTTGAAGAGCAAAAGGCTGCGCAGCAGAAATAATAATAAATGCAGAAATAATAATAATAATAATGAATGGTGGCGAATCGGTTCGTCTGCTTTCAATGCCGCCAAGTCGTTCCCCGGACGTATTTCTGCCTGCCGTGTTAATCCCTGCGAATAAACAAGCCTGCTTCAAACTTCTGGCATTCAGTGCGGTACCGGCTGAAAACGGCCAAGCCGCGGGTTCTGGCACTTTTGCCAGTGGTGCTACGGGCAAAGTCATTTCAGTATGAGATGGGATTGTAGGGCGAGCGTTCACCTGGGCAACGAGTGTGCAGACCAGCAAA
>DASRFC010000056.1:0-64095 GCA_035651835.1 Terriglobales bacterium | reverse complement strand
CTTCATATTCATGTCATCACCCATAGCTACTATCGCTGAAATCGGAAAGCACGACGGCCAGACAGTCACCCTCCGTGGGTGGCTCTACAACCTGCGTGAAAGTGGCAAACTCTTGTTCCCCCAATTCCGCGATGGCAGCGGCGTAATCCAAGGTGTGGTTCCCAAGAACGCTGTTGCTCCCGAAGTCTTTGATGCGATTAAAGGGCTCACCCAGGAATCCAGCGTCATTGTCGAAGGTAAAGTCCGTGCTGACAAACGCGCTCCCGGCGGGTACGAACTTGATGTAAGCAATATTGAAGTCCTTCAGCGCGTCTCGGAAAACGATCCCTACCCGATTTCGCTGAAAGAACATGGCGTCGATTTCCTCATGGAGCATCGCCATCTCTGGGTACGAACTCCGCGTCAGGCAGCCATTCTTCGAGTACGGGCTGAGATCATTAAAGCTGTACGCGATTTTTTCGACGATCGCGGCTTCACGCTCACCGACCCGCCAATCATTACGCCTGCAGCTTGCGAGGGAACGAGCACATTGTTTCCGGTGAATTATTTTGAAGAAGAGGCGTATCTCACTCAATCCGGCCAGCTCTATATCGAAGCGACTGCCATGGCTTTGGGCAAGGTATATTCCTTCGGCCCAACCTTTCGAGCGGAGAAGAGCAAAACACGACGCCACCTTACAGAGTTCTGGATGGTGGAACCAGAAGTCGCCTATGCCAAACTCGATGATTTGATGGATCTTGGCGAAGCCCTTATCAGTTTTATGGTGAAGCGCTGCCTCGAACGCCGCCCTAACGATCTTCAAACTATTGGCCGTGATATTTCCAAGCTCCAGAAAATCGAAGCGCCCTTTCCGCGAATCACTTATGACGAAGCCGTCACAATCCTGCAAGAGGGATACGCAGCGGGTGCGCTGGAAAACAAATTTGAGTGGGGCGGAGATCTAGGCTCTCCAGACGAAACTTATATCTCTTCGAAATTTGACAAGCCTGTGATGATCCATCGTTATCCCGCCAAGGTGAAGGCCTTCTACATGGAACCCGATCCCGATCGGCCGGAACTCGCGTTGTGCGTGGATGTACTTGCGCCTGAAGGCTACGGCGAAATCATTGGCGGGTCGCAGCGCATGGCGTCTTACGATTTGCTGGTAAAACGCATTCACGAGCATGGACTGCCTGAAGAAGCATTCAAATGGTATCTGGACTTGCGCAAGTATGGCAGCGTGCCGCACGGCGGTTTCGGCATGGGAATCGAAAGAGCGGTAGCATGGATCTGTGGGGTCGAACACGTGCGTGAGACGATTCCATTCCCCAGAATGCTACATCGGCTCTACCCGTAGCTGACCCCTGTTGTTGCCTGAAAGATTTAATTTATGAAAACAACCACGTCGTTGTTCTCCAGTGTCGTTCCTCGCAAAATTCGCGTGATCGGTGTCCCTTTGGATTTAGGCCAATCCCGTCGCGGCGTCGATATGGGACCCTCCGCTGTCCGCGTTGCCGGACTTGAAGCTCGTCTCGAAGCGCTGGGACATGACGTGGAAGATGCCGGAAATGTTCCCGTTGCCATCGCCGAGCAGAAGATGGAAGGCGATCCTCATGCCAAGTATCTGAAAGAAATTACTGCAACCTGCACCAAACATGCGGAACTGGTTCTTGAAACTCTCGAAACCAACAAAATTCCGATGGTGCTGGGCGGCGACCATTCTGTAGCCGCAGGTACTGTCGCGGGAGTTGCCGAATTTTATCGCCGCCAAAACCAGAGAATCGGATTGATCTGGATCGACGCCCACACCGACATCAACACTCCCGACAGCTCACCCAGCGGAAATGTTCACGGCATGCCACTAGCCGCAACCATGGGATTGGGTCCGTCCGAGCTCTCTAACATTTTCAATTTCTCTCCAAAGGTGAATCCGGAAAATTGTGTGTTAGTCGGCGTCCGCGACATTGATGCTGTGGAAAAAGAGAACGTTCGTCGCGCAGGGATCGGAGTGTTCACTATGCGCGACATAGATGAGCGCGGCATGAGAACAATTATGGAGGAAGCATTGCGAATGGCAGGCCGCGGAACTGCGGGCTATCATGTATCGCTTGATATGGACTGGGTCGATCCCGAAGACGCGCCCGGAGTAGGAACACCAGTGCGCGGCGGTGCGACTTATAGAGAAGCGCACTTGGCGATGGAAATCATAGCCGACCATGGGCGCATGTTGAGTTTCGAGATCGTAGAAGTAAATCCGGTGATCGACGAACACAACCGCACCGCCGAACTGGCAGTAGAGTTAACAGCCTCAGCCTTCGGGAAAAAGATTCTCTAGGCGCACCCACTAATGGCAGTTGCTATTGATTGGTTACGCTCGTTCCACAACAAGTAGTCGATTTCTAAAGGTTTGTGGTTGTTAATTAACCGATTCCTAAGCTCATTTTGAAATGAAATATAGTGAGCATAGGTCCATTTTGACCAAGCCATCTCTCCAGGCTTATTGAACCGGCAGCTTCTGAGCAAGTGGTTGAGAATTTGACCATCAACGGGCAAATGAAAGTAATATTCAATATTTGTGCTCGGAAATTTCAAACTGTTGCTTCGCCCTTTATAAAAAGCGTACTCGTTGTATAAGTATTTCATCGACATATTTAGGAGCTTTTGCGCTTGGCCATATTGAATCTTAACGTTCCCCGTACAAGCTATGCATTGTTCACAACATTGATTATGCAACAAGTCGAATTCCGTTTGATTGGATACAGGTTTGTTCAGCAGTTCTGTTATTAGGTTTAGGGCATTTTCCTTGAAAGAATTACTCTGTTTCGGATCATCACGAATACCTCTCATCGTCCTACATACATCTAAGTAGCCCAATTGCACGATATCTTGGACGTTCTCAACAGGTGTCTTTCGAAAAATAGCTTTCCTGCACACACTCTTGAACTTTCCGTAAACAACCTGATCGATATTCGGTAGCATTTACTAGGTTAGGCAGCCCTTGGGGGCCCTTCGAAACGGAGTATATCCCAATCCCTCGCATCGCGAAGCGAAGGGCGGGTGCTTGTATCGAAAGGCCCTCCAATTTCAATGAACACAGGCCTTTGCCATTTTGGAATTCTAAAGTTCTATGTAGATGTACGTACAATGTTCCCGTGGGAACATTAGAGCGAATTGTTACTGATGTCCTATCGGAACATTCCTCTCTTCACTTTTTCAAGCAATCGCCTCGAACCCAGACCGTCATCTCAAAGCAATTGACGCGAGCGCTGCCTACCCGCCACACTAATTAAGATGAAGAAACTACGTGTGGGCATTCTCTTCGGCGGACGCAGCGGCGAGCATGAAATCTCTTTGCTATCTGCCGCTTCGGTTTTTAACGCCATTGACAAAAATAAATACGAAGTCATTCCTATCGGCATCACCAAAGAGGGCCGATGGGTTACCGCAGCCGACGCCGAAAATTTATTAACCGGCAAAGCGACTGACACATCCCACCTGCGGGCCGGTGATCCTGAAACTACTCCCGGTGCAGCAGTCCTGGCCAATGGTGAAGCTGTTATCGTCCCGCCGGAGCCGCAAGGCCATGGCAACTCTCTAACTCCATTTCAAAGCGATACACTCACGCGCCGCTCGACTGACCGCGCCATCAACGTCGATATCATTTTTCCGGTGCTTCACGGGACATTTGGTGAAGATGGAACCATCCAGGGCTTACTTGAGCTTGCCGATCTTCCATATGTCGGCGCGGGCGTGCTAGGCTCGGCCGCTGGCATGGACAAGGACATTATGAAGTCTTTGTTCCGGGCTGCGGGTCTGCCTATTGTCAAGCATGTGACTATCCTGCGAAGCGAGTGGGAAGAGGCTCCGAAAAAAATTCAGAAATTAATCGAGAGCAAATTGAAGTATCCGATGTTTGTGAAGCCGGCAAATCTCGGATCATCAGTTGGAATTTCCAAAGCACATGATCGAAAAGAACTTGGTCCTGCGATTGAAGAAGCTGCAAAATTTGATCGCAAGATTGTGATCGAGCAGGGTGTGGGCGGCAAGAAACAGAAAGCTCGTGAGATTGAGTGTGCTGTTCTGGGAAATGACAAACCGCAAGCGTCCTTGCCGGGAGAGATTGTTCCGGTAAAAGAATTTTATGATTACACGGCCAAGTATCTGGATGAAGGCTCGCAGCTTTTTCTTCCAGCGAAGATCACTAAGGCCGCGACAAAAAAAATCCAGCAGCTCGCCATCCAGGCATTCAAAGCCGTGGACTGCGCGGGCCTCGCGCGTGTGGATTTCCTGATGGAACCGAAAACGCGCAGGATTTATTTAAACGAAATCAATACGATGCCAGGGTTCACGGCGATCAGCATGTATCCCAAGATGTGGGCGGCGACGGGTATATCGTATCCCGACCTAATTGAGCGCCTGATTCATTTAGGTATGGAGAGACATGCGGAGAAGAAGAAAAACCAGTATAGCCGGTAAGTGTTAGTTCATCTAAAAGCCGAAACTCCGCGCTGTAAGGATCCTGCTCTCATGAGAATGAGGGCAATAGGGGTCTCTCGACTTGCTCTCGCCGCATGAAGCGCGGCTCGCGTGGCGCTCGGGATGACAGGGTATTGTGGTTTGATCGATGCCCCGCATTCATCAAAGCTATAATTCCTGACATGTTTTCGCGGCGTGCATCTATACCGCTTGCAGTGTTTCTTTTTTCAAGCCTCCTTTTGCCAGCCTTGCACGCGGAAACTGGTGCTGATGGCTGGCTTCGTTATGCTCCCATCCAAGAAGAGATCGTTAAAAAACAATATGCGGCTTTTCCAAGCGCAATTATTTGTCTCAGTAATAGCGTTGTAATTTTTTCCGCACAGACTGAGACCATTCGTGGTGTCGATCATATGCTCGGGAAGATGGTTCGCGTATTGGATAAAGCCGCACTCCCAAATGAAGATGCGCTGGTCCTGGGAACCGTCGAGGATATGCGGCGCGTCTTTCCGAACCTTCCCTCAGACAAAAAGTTCAGCGGTGATGGGTTCTGGCTCAAAACTACTAAGGCGCACGGACACTCCTACCTCATCATTGCGGGCGCGAATGATCGCGGTGTTCTCTATGGAACATTCGCGCTGCTTCGCAAGATCGCCCAACAGGAGAGCCTTTCTTCTCTGGACGAGGTAGAGACGCCCTATGCTCCAATTCGCTGGGTGAATCAGTGGGACAATCTCGACGGCTCGATTGAGCGCGGCTATGCCGGTCGTTCTATATTTTTTGAGAATAGCTCGGTGCGCGGCGATCTCACGCGCGCGGGTGATTATGCACGGCTGCTGGCTTCGGTAGGTATCAATGGCTGCACCGTCAACAATGTGAATGCAAACTTGCATGTGCTACAGGATGACTTTCTTCCTCAACTTGCGCGAATAGCCAATGCATTCCGTCCCTGGGGTGTCCAACTTTCTCTTTCGGTGGATGTGAGCAGCCCGCAGGCGATTGGAGGCCTCAATACTTTTGATCCGCTTGATCCTCGGGTTGCAGAATGGTGGCGCAAGAAGGTTGACAACATCTATCGGCAGATCCCCGACTTCGGCGGCTTTGTCGTAAAGGCAGACTCCGAGGGGCGTTCGGGACCTTCGACCTACGGGCGCACTCCAGCGGATGCGGCGAATGTTATTGCGCGCGCCATCAAACCGCATGGCGGCGCGGTCTTCTATCGGGCTTTTGTTTACAACCATCATCTCGATTGGCGAAATTTGAAAAATGATCGCGCCAAGGCGGCTTATGACAATTTTCATCCACTGGACGGTAAGTTCGACGACAACGTGATTGTTCAGATCAAGTATGGCCCCATTGACTTTCAAGTGCGGGAGCCGGTTTCTCCTCTCTTCGGCGGTCTGGCAAAGACTAACGGGGCCATCGAACTACAGGTTACGCAGGAATACACCGGGCAGCAGCGGCATTTGTGTTTCCTCGTGCCGATGTGGAAGCAGACGCTTGATTTTGATATGCATGTCTCGGTTAAGGGCGAAGCAACACCAGTAAAAGAGATTGTTGCTGGCAAAACATTTCATCGTCCCCTAGGCGGTTTCGTTGCGGTCACGAATGTCGGCATGGATGCGAACTGGCTTGGACATCCACTGGCCATGGCGAATCTTTACGGCTTCGGCAGATTGGCATGGAATCCGAACCTGAGTTCCGCGGCGATTGCGGAGGAGTGGACGCGCCTCACATTTGGAAATGATCCGTTGGTGGTGCGGACTATTTCCGGCATGGAGCTGGCTTCGTGGGGAATTTATGAGAGCTACACTGGACCGCTCGGCATTGGCACACTCACAGATATTACCGGCCCGCATTATGGGCCAGGAGTTGAGTCCTCGGAGCGCAATGGCTGGGGGCAGTGGCATCGCGCCGACCACGAAGGTGTGGGCATGGATCGGACGATGGCGACGGGCACGGGCTACATCGGCCAATACTCGCCGCCTGTGCAGCAGCTTTATGAAACGTTGAGTAAATGTCCGGATGAGTTGCTGCTGTTCATGCATCACGTGCCGTACGCCTATGTTTTGCATTCGGGGAAAACCGTGATCCAGCATATTTACGATTCGCACTATGAAGGTGCGGAACGAGCGGAGGAGCTGGTTAAGCAGTGGAAGACACTCTCGAGACGTATCGATGAAGATCGATATTCGGACGTTCTACAACGTCTTGAATATCAGGTGGGACATGCCATCGTTTGGCGAGATGCGGTGAATAATTGGTTCTTCCGTATTTCTGGTATACCGGATGACAAAGGCAGAGTAGGGAACGATCCCGACCGCATTGAAGCGGAAGCCATGCAACTTCAGGGCTACATTCCCGTAGATGTGATTCCATGGGAGACTGCTTCGGGCGGCAAAGCCGTCATATGCAAATATGCGGTGGAGTGTTCGGCAAGTTTTGTGGTAAAGCGCCCGGAGGGGCGATATGACATCAGCGTCGAATACTTCGATCAGAATAATGGGGTCTCACGTTTTGAGCTTTTAGTGAATGAGAAGAGCATGAGCGCGTGGAGCGCAGCGGATCATTTTCCATCGGACCAGATGAACGGGCATACTTCCACTCGACAGTTGGTTGAAGGGATAGAGTTGCGGCCTGGGGATGTGTTGAGAATTAAAGGCTGGCCGGATCAGGGAGAGAATGCGGCGCTCGATTATGTGGAAGTCAGTCGGCATAGAGATTGATATGTAATTTTGGATTCACACACTATTCGCAAATCGCGAACAAGGATGAGCCACCCGGCAACCGAGCTAGAACTTTACTTTCAGTAAAATGGTTTTGGGAGTTGAGGTGGAATTATGCAGCGAGCATTCGGACTAAATATTCCGCAAACGCTGGAAGATGTTTGTGATCCGGCACGACTGGCGCTGATCGTTTACGACATGCAAGTCGGGATCGTAAACCAGCTACAGAACGGCTGCCAGGTCACGGAAAAAGTTGTTCAGGTGCTTGAGGGGGCTCGTTCGGCGGGAATTCGGGTCTTTCACACCCGCCACATGTCACTTCCGAAGGAGCTCATGGGCATCTCCCAGTTGCGCATGGCGATGGCTTGGCAACGGGTAAGATCAGTAGACGAGGTCAAGCCCTGGTTCCTGCGAGACTCGCCGGGGTTTCACCTGGTTCCGGAGGTGAATCCGCTTCCCAGCGAAGCAATTTTCGATAAGATCACAATGTCGGCATTTGAAGGCACACCACTGGACATCGCACTTCGCGATTGTGGCGTTGACGCGTTTGCCATTGTGGGTATTGCCATGGAGATTGGCATTGAACCTACAGTACGGCAGGGTGCTGATCTGGGGTATATTCCCGTGGTTGTCAAAGACGCTTGTGGTTTTGGCCACAGCGACGCAGCGGCGCGCTCAATAGCCGGCCTCGAATTCGCAGGGGATGCCTTATTTACGAACGTCGAAGCCATCTGTGCTCAATTCCGCCGCATAAATCATAAATGGTGAACAACTGTGATGAAGAGTGGAATCGTTTATCGGATGGGGAAGAGACAGCGCAGCTTTGGGTAAAAGGTCAAATTCCCCACGCTGTTCGCAAAGAACGCGAAAAGGGCGGGATCCCGGCCTAGATTTGTTGAGAATTAAAGGCTGGCCGGATCAGGGAGAGAAAGCGCCTCGATTATGTCGAAGTGAGGAGACAGTGAGGACGGCTAAAGAAATCGTAATTTAGAGTATGGCGCTAACCCTGTTCCACCCAGCGACGTACGACTACCCAAGCGGCTCCAAGAATCAACGTCAGAAATCCTACGATGGCGAGGAATATTCCCCCAAACAAGAGGTATGTACCGGGCTGCGAGGCGGGGCCGCACGGCACGAAACCGCCGCTGAAGCCAGCAAGGAAACTTCCAGCTCCAATTCCCATCATCGCGAACGCGGTCCATGTCACGACTTTGCTCATCTCTGTGCTCATTATGAGCTTTGCTGATTCGTCTCGCAATCCTCTTGACGTTCCTTGCCCTCCCTTGTACCATCTCTACAAGTTTGCTCTTCGGAGCAGACCTTGGATTTCATGAAGAGTGGCTGAGGGACGAGCCCTTAGAAGCCACGACAACCGGATCAGAAGTCATCTTCTGGTCGCCCGGTGTCAACTCTCGCCCTGGTAAAGGGGGAACATGAGATTCGGGGTGCCGACGTTCTGCATCTCGTTCCTCTTTTCCTCATACCCGGGAAAGAGGATTTCGTATTTTAGGGCAGTTTTATAGCGGCTCGTCCCCCGGCTTCGCATGCGAGAGATCGCATAAAGCACGAAAGGAAGAGAGTCGCTGCCATGAGTGTTGCAACGGTTGAATCCGGCGTTAGTAAATCCGCAAACTATACGGCCCATTACGAACTGCGCTGTCGCGAGTGCAATAAGAGTTGGGGCAACCAGCCCAAGTCGATTTGCGAGGATTGCTTCTCGCCCCTCGAAGTTTTCTACGATTACGAAGCCCTGCGCGGAGAGTTTACCCGCGAGCGTATTGCGCAAGGGCCTCCGAGCATGTGGCGTTATTCCGCTCTGCTTCCTCTTCCCAGAAATTACGAACCCACGCTGCCTGCCGGGTTCACTCCACTGCTTGAGGCACCGCGACTGGCTCGAGAGTTGGGCGCGAAGAATTTGTTCCTCAAGAACGACGCGGTCTGCTTGCCCTCCCTAAGCTTTAAAGACCGCGTCGTGGCAGTGGCTCTGGCGAATGCGCGCAGCTTCGGATTCGACACAGTGTCATGTTCATCGACGGGAAATCTGGCGAACTCGGTGGCCGCGCAGGCGGCGCGTAATGGCTTCAAGGCTGTGATCTTTATTCCTGCCGATCTCGAACCTGCAAAAATTTTGGGGACGCAAGTGTTTGGTGCAAAGCTGGTACGCATTGCAGGCAGCTACGATCAGGTGAACCGGTTGTGCTCGCAAATCGCCGACGAACGCAATTGGGGTTTCGTGAATGTGAATCTGCGTCCTTATTACGCCGAGGGTTCGAAGACGGTGGGATACGAAATTGCCGAACAGCTGGGCTGGCGCTTGCCGGACAATGTGGTCGTCCCAATGGCTGGTGGGTCATTGATTACCAAGATCAAAAAAGCGTTTGATGAATTGATTCAGCTGGGATTAGTTGAGCCGAAAAACGTGAAGTTTTTCGGTGCGCAGGCTACGGGATGCTCTCCGATTTCGACCGCAGTGAAAGCGGGGAACGCAGAGATTGAGCCGCAGAAGCCTTCGACGATCGCGCGGTCTTTGGCGATTGGAAATCCGGCGGACGGGCACTATGCGATTAAGACAATCAAGAACAGTGGTGGATGGGCAGAGGACGTTTCCGATCCCGAGGTAGTGAAGGGAATTCAGCTGCTCGCCGAAACCGAAGGCGTGTTTACGGAGACGGCTGGCGGCGTGACTGTCGGCTGCGCACGCAAGTTGTACGAACAGGGACGGATTACTCCGAATGAAACCACCGTGCTCTGTATTACGGGGAATGGCTTGAAGACGACGGACGTTCTCGCCGGGGAGTATGAGGCAGAGGAAGCGATTGCTCCGAAGCTGAGCGCGTTCAATCAATATCTGGAGAGTACTCTCGATATTCCGGAAGCGGTGGGGGTCTAAATGGCAACGACAATTACAGTGCAGATTCCAACAGCGTTGCGCAGACACACAGCGGGAACCGCAAAGTTTACCTGTGGCGCAACCGATGTTAACGATTTGTTCTCGGTACTGGACGCACAGTTCCCGGATTTGAAGCCGCATTTGCGGGACGAGGCGGGAGAGATCAGGCGCTTCTTGAATATCTATGTGAACGAAGAAGACATACGGTTTCTAGGTGGGAATAAGTACGCCTTCAAGGATGGAGATGAAGTGTTGCTGGTGCCGTCGATTGCGGGGGGAGTGTAAACCTTCGCCTCCCATTCTTACGCAACAAACGCGCAAGAATGGGGCACTTCTCTGGATCGCAGGATCAGAATTACCTTTTCGTCTCCCACCCTATTCGCCAAAAACGGGAATTAGGATGGGGCACCATCAGTTCAGTTGAGGACAGGTTTTAAAGTTGTTTGCTTCGCAGGAATTCTCGTACTACTTCTTTCACGTCCTTGTGCTGGCCGTCTACTGCGTAATTCAGCTTTCGCATTTCTTCGTCGGATATTTTGTCTTTTAGTTCATCCAGCGCGGCTTTAATTTCTGGATGCTTTTCCAGTATTTCCTTTCGCATGATCGGTACCGCTTCGTAGGGTGGGAAGTAATGCTTGTCATCTTCCAGCACAAATAAGTCGAGCGTTGGGATGAGGCCGTCCGTCATATTCCCCGCGATCAGATCGACTTGCTTTTCTTTCAGTGCCCGCGTGATCAGGCCTAAGTCCATGATGCGGGGTGGCTCGGCAAACGTCAGACCGTAGGTTGCGACGAGTCCTTTATAGCCGTCGGGGCGTTCCATGAATTCGTAGCCGAATCCGGCGCGCCATTTTGGGGTGTAGGGGGCAGCTTGCGAAATGGTTTTGATGCTAAGGCGGCGGGCGTCTTCTCCGCGAATTTCTATGGCGAAGGTGTCGTTGAAGCCGAAGGACTCTCCTACGTGCAAGTTGAAGCGCCTGGCATATTCGGTTTTGACCTGGCTAAAAACTTGCTCGCGGTTTTCAGGTTTTTGTTTTAGGACGGCGGTAAGTGCGGTGCCGGTGTATTCGGGATAAATGTCGATGCGTCCACCGATAATGGCTTGGTGCGCGATCAGGGTGCCGGCGAGATAGAAGCGGCGCTCAACCGCAAGATGGGTTTTGTTTTCGATTTGCTGGGCGATGAGTTCTCCGAGAATGAGTTGTTCGGTAAAGTTCTTGCAGCCGACTACGATACGATTGCTGCGAGGAGGAGCGCAGGAGAGCAGTAGGGCGAGACAAGCGAGAATAGCTAGGATGCGAGTCATTATTTTTGGAAAACCACATCCGGCCAAGGTAGGGGTCCTTCGTTGCGGCTTCTCCGCTTTACGGAGAAGCCACTTCCTCAGGATGACATTCTTCTGAGAGACGAGGGCATCGCGCAGGATGACAATGTTATTGGAAAACGGCATGGTTATAGGGTGTCAGTCGTTTCTCCAGCCATCCCAAACTCGTGTCTGCCAATAAGGCCATCAATGCCGCTGGAATTGCTCCTGCGAGGATCACCTGGTTGTTCACCATGGCGAGTCCGCGAAAGATGAACTCTCCGAGGCCTCCCGCGCCGATTGCGGCTGCTATAGTTGCCAAGCCTATCGTGATCACTGCCGCAACCCGCACTCCTGCGATGATTACGCTGACTGCCAGCGGCAGTTCCACGTTAAATAGAATTTGACGATCCGTCATGCCCATGCCGCGAGCCGCTTCGATGACCGCGCGATCCACGCCTTTGATTCCTGTGTAGGTGTTGCGAATCAGTGGCAGCAATGCGTAAAGAGTGAGAGCGAGAATCGCGAGACGATCGGCGCGGGCCCCGATCCATGGGGCTGGCAGCAGAAATCCGAACAGTGCAAGGCTGGGGATTGTCTGAATAATATTCGCGCTACCAAGGATCGGTTTGTTGAGCACTGGCCATCGCGTAATTAGAATGCCGAGCGGAATGCCGATCAGCATCGCGATCAAGGTCGAGAGGCCGACCAGCCACAAGTGTTCAAGTGTGAGCTGCAGCATCTCGGTTCGATTTTGCAAAACGAATTGCCAGAAACTCATGAGGCGCCTCGATGGTTGTTGAAGCTGGCCATTTCGAAAATAGGGATGCACGCCTTTCGTGCATCGGCACGAATTGGCGTGCCCAGATCCCTCGACGGCCAAAAGCGGGCCGCTCGGGATGACAAGAACTTATTTTTTGCAAAAAGCAAAACAATCACGCTGTGCTCCCATGTCCAGTTGCGAAAGCTTCCAAATACGCTCTGACCAATGACTCGTTGGAATTCAAAAACTCTTCAGGCGTGAGCATTGCCATCAGACGGCCTCCTTCCATCAGCCCGATGCGCGTGCCGAGCAAAAGCGCTTCCCGCAAATCATGTGTTACGAAAACCGTAGTTTTGCGCAGACGCTTTTGTAGCCCGATGAACTCGCGCTGCAACTCCGCTCGAGTGATGGGGTCAAGTGCGCCGAAGGGTTCGTCCATAAGAAGAATCGGAGGATCAGCTGCCAAGGCACGTGCAACACCAACCCGCTGGCGTTGCCCGCCAGAAAGCTCGTGAGGGTAGCGGGAGGCAACCTGCGGGTCGAGGCCGACGAGCTTAATCAATTCCTGGGTTCGATGGCGAATTTTGTCCGCGGGCCAGTCTTCGATTTTCGGAACGACACCGATATTTCGTTCCACAGTAAAGTGCGGGAATAGTCCCACCTCCTGAATGGCATAACCGATGTTGCGACGAAGTTTGATCACGTCCCACTCTCGCGTGGAGCGTCCCTCGATACGAATATCTCCGCTACTTGGGGTAAGCAGACGATTGATGAGTTTGAGTGTGGTTGTTTTTCCTGATCCGCTGCGGCCCAATAAAACAAGGGTCTCGCCAGATCGCACGACGAGGTTCAGGTCGTGTAAGAGCTCGCGGCCATTCCCTTTATTCAGGCGATAAGAGACATTCTCGAACTCGACCACGAGTTTGTGGTTTGAATCGAGCATAGTTGGAATTCAAAGTCTATCAATCGCAAAGGGCATAAGAAGGACAAAGAACTTGTAATCAAGTAGTCATTTATCAGATCTCAGTTACCAGTTACCGAGTTTCCGACACTGAATACGACAACTCTGGTAAACCGGTGATCCGAATTCCACTATGGCCTTTGTGACGAATATTCAAGCCAATCAACAATGCTGTGATGTTTTCGAGGATTCGAGCGTTCTCAAGTTTGCCACCGTCGATGGCTCGCACTCCGGGAATTCTTGCGGCCAGTGCTCGAATTAGCTGAGTTGCCTTTGAATCGTCACTACAGACGATGACGTCGCAGTCTACTTTTTCATCGCCGTTCAATACATCCGCAGACGTGTTATGGAACGCTGCCACAACGGTAACGTCCGCAGGAACAAGCTCCGCCGCTTGTTGCGCTGCTGAACCTTGCCAGACGCCGAGTGTCCGGCTGGGTCTGCCTCCTACACTCGCCGCCAAGGGAACGGTCGTATCAATCAAGATACTGCCGGGGCGAATGGATGGCTTCAGATGTTTCAGCAATGCAGCGTGGCCTTCGAACGGGACAGTCAGGACAAGCAATTCAGCAGCGGCACAGGCAGCGGCGTTCTCTAGGCCGGAAATATTTGCGGCGGGAAATTTAGCTTTGATTTTGTGGGCCGATTCTTGAGCGCGAGCGGCGTCACGCGATCCGATGATTACGGTTTCGCTTGCTTGAGCCCATCGCTTCGCTAACCCCAAGCCTTCTGGGCCGGTGCCTCCGATAATAGCTATTGTCCGGCCTAAACGGGCTTCGCTCACGCGAACTCCGGTTCGAGGATCTCTTCGTTGATAAACTCGCAACCTGGTAACTTGATTTTTATTCGTGTATAAGTCGTGTTGCGTTCGGCGGGAATGCGTCCGGCATCGAGGATGAGTGATTGAAATTCTTCCGGGCTGGTGTACTGTCCCGCGGTGGCTCCCGCTTCCCGGGATATATTTTCTTCCATCAAAGTTCCGCCATAGTCGTTTGCTCCGGCGTGCAAGCAAAGTTGGGAGAGTTGCCGATTCAACTTCACCCAGGAAACCTGAATATTGTTGATGGAACCAGCCAGCATGATTCTGGCGAGTGCATGGATTTTGAGATGTTCTGCCAAGCTTGGGCCGCTCCTCGCAAGTCCCTGATGGAAAAGCAAGGTGTTCTGATGAACGAAGCCGAGCGGCACGAACTCGGTGAAGCCTCCAGTATCGCTCTGGATTTCGCGCAAGAGTCGAAGCTGGTTGACCCAGTGCTCGGGGGTTTCGACGTGTCCATACATTAACGTGGAGGTGCTGCGAATTCCGCAGCGATGAGCGGTGCGGATAACCTGCTTCCACTGTTCAGTCGAGAGCTTGTTGCGAGAGAGCACCTGGCGAACCTGATCATCGAGGATTTCCGCCGCAGTGCCGGGGAGCGTGTCGAGGCCATTGTCACGCAACATACAGAGATAATCTTCGAGCGGCATGCCCGTGAGCTCGACGCCGTAGACCATCTCCATCGGCGAGAATGCATGGATGTGCATGCCGGGGACCGCCTGCTTTATGGCACGCAGGATGTCGCGATAAAAGAACGGAGGCAAGCCGTGCGGAAGGCCGCCTTGGATGCAGACTTCGGTGGCACCGATCTCCCAGGCTTCAACAGCTTTTTGCGCAACTTGTTCGAGCGACAAGAAATAGGTGTCGGACTCTCGCGGGCCTCGGCTGAAGGCGCAGAACTTACATCCTACGAAACAAATGTTTGTAAAATTAATGTTGCGGTTCACTACGTAAGTTACGAGATTTCCGACTAACTCACGTCGCAGATGGTCCGCCGCTACCAGTAGCCCAAAAAGATCATCGCCTTCAGCGCTGGCCAGCAACAGGCATTGTTCGCGCGAGAGTACACTACCGTCTTGCGATTCGAGCACTTGCTCGATGGCGGCTCTCGTGTCGTATGTAAGGTGAGGAGCAATGTCAGCCCACTGCAAAGAAGGAAACTTTCCCAGATCCGACTGCGGCAAAATTCGAGCCATACAACCTCCGAACTGTTTTAACGAAACAAGTCATTCTTTGCTGGACGAATCAAATCGCGCGCGCTTCCTCGCGCAGAGCGATAGGTGAACCCGCGAATAATACATGCGGGCGTGCGAGCCAGCTTGCCGCAAACTAAACCTGCCGCACTGGCGAGTTCGTCAGCCACGGCTTCGATGCTTACACGCAAAGGGTATCCATGGGGATCGCGATCTCCACGATAATCGTGCACCGCTTGCATTCCCGCAACTCCGATTGCCACTTCGGTTAGACCCTCACGCCAGGGACGTCCAAAGCTGTCAGAGATGATCACGGGAATAGAAAGATTCAGGCACTTCTTTAATTCACGATGAAGTTTGGCAGCGGATCGGTCGGGATCTTCCGGCAGCAATAGAGCGTGCCGGCCACCATTGACGTTTGATACATCAACTCCGCTATTAGCGCAGATCAGTCCGTGATGGGTCTCGGTAATCATGATTCCTCGCTTGCGGCGGATAATCCGTTTACTCTGTGCGAGAGCCACCTCGGTGACGCGTGCATCCAGTTTATAGCGTCGGGCCCATGCACGGGAGCTCGCGGATGGCTTAATCGTTTGCAGATCGACTAGTTGACCTTCAGCCTTGGATACGATTTTATGCTTTAACACGAGAATATCGCCTGCTTGCAGTGAGAGTCTGTGATGCTCCAAAGCAGCGAGGAGTTTTGCTAAGAGCGAATCTTGGGGCTGGATTTCATCAGCGAAGGGAATCGGAATGATCCGCAGCTTGCGCGTTCGTTCTGGCGGGGCCATTTTTATCAGTTTACGGCCAGCGGAAGCTCGTTGAGATTCCATTGCCGGACGAGCTGTTGAGCTCTGCTTTTACCTGGAGTATCGGCAAGCTCTCGCAAATCCGATCGGTTGTCGATATCGAGAGCAATTCCTGGTAGCTGCAACACGGTACAGGGTCTGTTTGTAGCGCGAGCTGCTTCAAGATGCGGTTTGAAGCTGTCGTTCCCGAAGCGCAAGGGAAATAGATTCGCCGGATTACGCAGCACTGCGTTCGTGCCACGTCCATCTGCGGCAGGAACGAGCACAGTACCTTCATCTGGAGCTGCTTGAAGAACCTGCTCCAGCTCGGACGGTTGAATAAGTGGAATGTCCGCGGGAATCACCAGTGTACTCGAGATTCCACGCTGCTCACAGATACGGGTTGCCATCTCGATAGCGTCTGTTTCGCTACGATTCGCTGTGTCGGTGATTACCTGAAAATTGAAGGTACGTGCAAGTTCCACTGCGAAAGTATCACTGGTGACGATGCTAACTTCGGGATGGCTTGGGCAAGCGCTGACAGCTTCGAGCACATCCGACAACATTGCGTGTGCCAGCTTTGTACGCGTGAGTTGATCAAGAAGCGATGCGAGCCTTTGCTTGGCATAGTCCAAATTTTTTACCGGAATAAGGATCATTGTCTTTCCGTGGCCGCATACGCATCGTTCTTGGCGGCTAGTACTGACATCACCACCTTCGCCAGACTTGTCCGATCTTCCGATGTCGCCATGATGGTGTTGGTGCAGTGTACGCGCAGGCCGGGCCGGGTAAGCTTTTTCGCCGCGATTTGGTCTGAGTTATCGGCTATCAGTACATCGAGAAAATCTTCGTAGGCCTTGGCCACACCTGCAATCGAGGCTGAAAGTCCTTGAGCTTCCATTAAAATTCCTGCCGGACCAGTTACGGCTTTATTACCGACGATCGGGCTCACCGCGATAATTTGTGCTTCGGTTAAGCGGAGTGCTTCGCGAATGCCCGGCACCGCGAGTATGGGGCCGATGCTGGTGGTCGGATTACTGGGGGCAAGTATCACGGCGCTGGCCGACGTAATGGCTTCGATTACCCCAGGTGCCGGCTCGGCGTCAGAGGCTCCAGCGAATCGCACTGAGTTCACCGGGTCTTGGTACCAGCGCTGCACGAAATATTCCTGAAAACTCAGCTCGCCAACTGGAGTATCAACCCGAGTCTCTACTCGCGAGTTACTCATCGGCAGAATGCGCGCTTGCACACCCATCTTGGCGGTGATTTCTTGCGTCGCTTCGCTCAGCGTCTTGCCGGCAGTCAGTAATTTCGAACGCAGCAGATGTACGGCGAGATCACGATCTCCTACATGGAACCAGATGGGCTCGGCCAAATCCCGCATGGCCTGCAAACAGAAAAACGTGTCACCCTTTACACCCCAACCACGTTCTTTGCTTAAGAGTCCGGCAAGCACGTAAGTGATGGAGTCGAGATCAGGAGAGACGTAGAGTCCCCACCATTCCAAATCATCGCCCGTGTTTACGATCAATGTGAGTTGCTGATCAGAGACGACTTGGCGTAAGCCATCGACGAACTTGGCTCCTCCCGTGCCCCCTGTAAGGACAACAATCATGCCAACCTCCGCCGATCATATTCGCGGTCAGTTGCTGCTTTTAATCTTGCTGAGAGCAGTCCGGGCCGTTCGATTAGGGCAGGAATGAACTCGGGGTACACCGGAAGACGCTGACTCAACTTGTATCCCTTGGCTTCTGTTCGCAGCTTTAGCTGATCAAGATGAGGCCAAGGTTTCTCGGGATTGATAAAATCCGGCGTCAATGGCGAAATTCCTCCCCAGTCATTGATACCCGCATCAAGCAGATCATCATAGTACGGAGCGGAAAGATTTGGTGGCGCCTGAATATTCATTTCTGGCATGAGCAATCTCGCCACGGCAACGGTGCGCAACATTTCTCCAAGTGATGGTTCGGGCCAGTTTCTCATGGGAATAGCGGGTTTAGCGCGGAAGTTTTGAACGATGATCTCTTGAATGTGTCCATAACGGCGGTGCAATTCGCGGATGGCAATCAGAGTATCGACTCGATCTTCAAGCGATTCGCCAATTCCGATTAGCAGCCCAGTAGTAAACGGCACCTGCTGCTTACCGGCTTCCTCTATTGTCTTGAGCCGCTTCGCCGGGACTTTATCCGGCGCGTTGTCGTGAGCTGCGCCTTTCGCGAGTAAAGAATCATTTGTGGTCTCAAGCATCAAGCCCATACTTGGTGAAACGGCCGCCAGACGTTTGATCCATTCTGCACTTAACAGACCTGGATTCGGATGCGGCAGCAGCGTGGTTTCCCGCAATATCAGCTCGCACATTGATTCTAGATAATGCAATGTGGACTTATATCCCAAATACCGCAAGGTCTCGCGCATCTCGGGAAAGATGAGTTCGGGCTTGTCCCCCAGACTGAAAAGTGCCTCTGTGCAGCCCAGTTTTTCACCCTGCCGCGCGACCTCCAGAACTTCTTCTGGGGTCATAGTGTGAGCGCCTGCATCGCCCGGATCGCGTCGAAATGTGCAATATCCGCAATAATCACGGCACAAATTAGTAAGTGGAAGAAAAACTTTACGCGAATAGGTGATTACGTCAGCCTTGAATCGCTGTTTCGCTTCGAGGGCAGCTGAGAGTAGTGCAGGCAGGTCTTCATCGTTGGCGCGAATTAAGCGGCATGCGCCTTCACGGGAAAGCGGTGAACCGGAACGCAGCTCGTCCAGACATGAATCGACTGAGCACCGTTCATCCCGAATTGCTGATCGTGCTTGCAAATCGCGTGCCTCTTCTAAAGATTATCAAAGACGGAAGTATTACAGCAGAGATTGTGAAGCGGCGATCCTCTCGACGTGATAAAACACCAAGCAGCATAGGTGAATATGACTGTTTCACAGGAAGAATTTCGTAGGGCAATGGGCTGTTTTGCCACTGGCGTCACCATAATCACTGTAGATGACGACGGAAAAGTTGAGGGCATGACCGCCAATGCATTTACTTCGGTTTCCCTGAATCCCTTGCTGGTACTGATTTGCGTTGATCGGCAGGCAAGGACGCACGCCCATTTGAACAGGCGAAAGCGATTCGGAGTCAATGTCTTGTCGGAAGGACAGCGCACGATTGCAGATTATTACGCTCGTCCTGACCGTACTCATGATCGTGCTGAGCAGGAGTCAGGAGCGCGTTTCGACCGAACCGCACACGGAACCCCAAAGCTGCATGGTGCCCTGGCTTATCTGGAATGCCGATTGCAAACGATGCAGGAAGCAGGCGACCATACCATATTCATTGCTGAAGTCGAAGACATAGTAGTAGTACGGGATGGAGAACCGCTGCTCTATTTCCGAGGTGAATACCGGAAGATTGGGCCAGAGCTTTGATCGGATGGTGGCCTTCAAGGCATGTGAAAGTAGGGATGCTTCGGCTGATGGAGCTTTCGCGGACGAAAGCTCCGTGTTCCTCAGCATGACAGAACGTTCAATGAGCCGACGCGAGAAGTCACGGCTGTGAGGTAATTGCCTTCAAATAGCGGTAATAGAAATCCACTCCCGCGTAATAGGAATCAATGCCCAACCTTTCATCTTTGCCGTGAGCGCGTACGTCGTCGCGATCAATTGCGATTCCGGATATTCCATACGTCGGCAGTCCCGCTGCATTCGTATACACGCCGTCTGAGGCTCCCGTTGCCATGCTGGGAATCACCGGCGCTCCAGGCCACATAGCGACGACGATCTTCTCCAGAGGTCCGAAAACATCCGTGCGTAATGGAGGCGGAGGATACGATTCTCTGCTTAATGCCTTGTCCGTGACCTCCCCGATTGAGCCCACATATCGCACCGTGACCTTGGGATCGGCAAATATTTTAATCAATTCTTGCCGGACCTCTTCCGACGAATGGCCGGGAATAATGCGGCAATTTACGTTGGCTTGTGCTCGCTGCGGAAGTGCGTTATTGGCGTGCCCCGCGTCCAAACGGGTTGCCACACAGGTCGTTCGCAAAGTCGAATGATCAATAGGGTCTTGGGAAAGACGAGCGATCGCGGCTGCATCTGGAGGAGTTTTGAGAATGCCTTTCATGTCAGCCGCGCGCTGGCCGGTTTCGACATTGGACATGCGCTCGTAGTAGGCGCGCGTCACGTTGTTTAACTCAAAAGGAAATTCGTAATGTTCGAGCCGGGTGAGTGCCTCGGCTAAATGGTAGATCGCGTTGTCAGGAACGGGGATTGAGCTATGTCCGCCGGGATTCGTAACCGTAAGCTGATAATCGGCATAAAGCTTTTCTGTGGCATCGACCGAAATGTTCACGACCTTGCCATGATCTGTGTTCACGCCTCCCCCGTCACTGTTCAGCACAAATTCGGCGTCGATGAGATCGCGATGATTCTTGATCAGCCAGTCGACTCCATTGGATTTTCCACCCTCTTCATCCGCGGTTAACGCGAGAATGATATCTCGATCCGGCTGATATCCTTCTTTTCTCATGCGGATCAGGTCAGCGACCCAGATTGCGTCATCGCTCTTCATGTCCTGCGTGCCGCGACCGTAGAAGTAGCCGTCTTTCTCGACGAACTGAAAAGGATCGGTGGTCCAGTCTTCGCGGCGGGCTTCGACTACATCGAGATGGCCGATCAGCAAGATGGGCTTGTGCTTGCCAGTACCGTGATAACGGAGCACAAGATTTTTCTTTCGATCGTTGGGGCCGAGAATTTGCATGTCACTCTCGGGAAAACCCGCGTCGCGAAAACGCTGCTCCATGGCTTCGGACGCAGTCGTGACATTTCCAACTGAATCAGTTGTATTGATTTCGATCAGCTGCTTGAAGATGTCATGCGAAAGCTGTTTTGTGGCCTCGTCAATTTGTGCCGGAGAGGTGAGCGAGAAAAGCAGAACCGAAGCGAGAAAGAAAGCCATTCGTAGTTTCAACCGGGTCTCCTGGAATCCGTGATCTACTCGGAACCGTCAACATTAATGAGTTGAAAGGAAGAAGGCAAGAGAGCAGTTTGATGAAGAATGTCGCGCCACGACATGAGTCATTCCGAAAAAAGTTGTCGAGATTTTTTTAATTTTTCTCTTGCAAAAATTTCAGGATGATGGCATCTTCTAACATCTTCTTACGAAAGGACGCCCATTTTTGATAACAAAACCGCATAATCCGCTGCGTGGGCAAGGACAGCCAATCGGCTTATCTTGCATTCGGGCGTCATTCGATCTCGTCAGTTAATTTCCTGACGCCTCACACGCAAATCAAACAAAATTAAGCTCGCTGGGTGGCGTAGGCCGCGGCTCCTTCGACTGTGGATCGTAAACGACCGTTGCCGCTCATTCCCCCAGCAATCACATGGTCAGTGGCGAAAGGCCACGGATACTTCTCTGGCGAAACAGCCTTCGGGCTGTGAGGTTCGACTCCTCGTGGGGCGCAAGCCATGCCGTGTCCGCATGTTCCCTGACCGAAATTTGTACATGTAATTCGCAAACTTATTTTCAGCCGGTGGTGAAGATGAGGGTTACTTCGCCTCAGACGCGGGTGGTCGCAAGTTCGAATCTTGCCACGGGATTTATGCCGTGTAGCTCAGGGGTAGAGCACCTAAATACCTTTGTCACTTGTTCCCCGGCTGCTGATTTTAACCTTATGTTAACTCCGGCCCTGGGCCGGTTAGAAAGAAATGCTATGAGCGCCACAATCAAAATCAAAGGCGGTACTTTGGTCGAGGGGGATTCACTCTGCAAAACGTGCAGGTCTGCGCACATTCAGAAGGGATTCCGCGAAAGTGAAGAGTCCGTATTCTGTGGCTTTGGTCCTTTGCGGGCCGTGCGTTTTAAAGTCGCAGAGTGTACCGACTACGAGAGCCGCCTCGTGCCTTATCGCTGGGAACTTGAGAAGATGGCGCTTCTGATCAACGTAGAACCAGCTCGGAAGCGATCGGGATTCGTAAATGCCACAGGCTTTGCTGCGGAAAGCAAAGAAGTTGAAGACGAAGAAGAACTCATCTCGACTCGAGTGAGGACTTAGGTACTTCACAATAAAGGTGGCCGTAAGCATTACGATTTTTCGTCGGTGGTGAAGATGAGGGTTACTTCTTAATCCGTTGGTTGCGGGTTCGAATCCCGTCACGATTCAAATCGTGTAGCTCAATTTGGTAGAGCATCGGAACTATACCGTCATCGCCATATTCCCCGGCGGATTCTACGCGCTCGCGAAGTTTGTACCAGGGTAGGGGTTCCTCGGCTTCGCCCGGAATGACATAACAAAAGATTACCAACAAAAGGAGGCCACGATGGCCCGACTCAACATGCTGAACCTACATTTCGGCCGCACTCATGAAGGTGCGCCTGCCCGTCACATCTCTCCGGAGTTGCAGCTTCGCCGATCCGTGCTGGCTTGCCTGCTCTGGGAGAACCAGTTCTACGAGGACGGCGTTGAGATCGCAGGCCGCATTGCGGAGCTTGTCCCCAAGGTTGAAGCGGAGAAGGTCGCGGCTCTCTCCATCGAAGCTCGCGAGCAGATGAAACTTCGTCACGCGCCGCTGTTGCTAGTTCGGGAGATGGCGCGTCACAAGAGCCATCGTGCGCTGGTTGCAGACACGCTCGCTCGTGTCATTCAGCGCGCCGATGAGCTAGCTGAGTTCGTTGCCATCTACTGGAAGGACGGACGCGTTCCGCTCTCTGGTCAGGTGAAAAAGGGACTGGCTGCGGCTTTTCCCAAGTTTGATGAGTACGCTCTGGCGAAGTACGACCGGGGTGGACCCATTAAGCTGCGTGACGTTCTGTTTCTGTGCCATGCCAGGCCGCGTGACGCGGCTCAGGCCGGCGTATGGAAGAAGCTGATCTGGGGGCGCCTGAACACACCTGACACTTGGGAAGTTGCGCTATCTTCTGGCGCCGACAAGCGTGAGGCATGGCAGCGGTTGCTCGCGGAGAACAAATTGGGAGCGCTGGCCCTGCTCCGCAACCTGCGCAATATGCGTGAGGCAGGTGTGGAGGAGGATTTGGTCCTTTCGGCTTTGCGATCCATGAGCACGGCACGTGTGCTCCCGTTCCGCTTTCTGGCTGCGGCGCGTTATGCTCCGCACTGGGAAGAGGCACTCGATCAGGCGATGCTCAAATGCGTTGCTGGAAAGGAAAAGCTTGCTGGTAAGACGATCGTGCTGGTAGACGTTTCCGGGTCGATGATTGCTCCGCTTTCTCGTCGCTCTGAAATGCTGCGCACTGATGCGGCTTATGGATTGGCCGTGTTGCTGCGAGAGATCGGCGAGAAGGTGGTTGTCTACAGCTTCTCCGATGAACTGGTTCAGGTTCCGGCGCGTCGTGGATTCGCACTGCGCGATGCCATCGACGCCAGCCAGCGCCACAGCAGCACTCAGCTGGGGAAGGCCATTGATGGTCTTAACCAGAAAGAGAAGTACGACCGCCTGATCGTGATCACCGACGAACAGGCGCACGACACGGTACACGCGCCGAAAGGCAAAGGCTACGTGATTAACGTGGCCAGCTACAAGAACGGTGTCGGCTATGGCAAGTGGACGCACATCGATGGCTGGAGCGAGTCAGTCGTCGAGTACATCCGCACACTGGAGCAGACGGAGTAACCTGAACTTAGGAGGACAGAGTGATCTGTCCTCTTTAAGTTTGGACCGTTTTTGTGAAGCCTGCCCTCATGGCCAACTGTTTCAAAGACTTACCTCTGAAACTTTTTTGTTCTCGGCACTCTAACTAAATGAATTCCTTGATATGTCTTTTCACGTAAGTTGGAGGTTCCCAATGTCTAGATTGCCTTCGCTCATAATCGTGACCATGATTTTGCTCGCCGGTATTGCGGCATTTAGCTCCGGCAAAAATAATGCTACCATTCCGAGTCCTGTAGTCGATGCAACAAAGATTGGTACGTCCGGCCAAGAATCAGTTGTTTTCGCTGGCGGATGCTTCTGGGTATCCAGGCTGTGTTTCAGCATGTTAAGAGCGTAATCAGCGCTACTTCCGGATATTCCGGCTGGGACGCCAAGACGGCAGAATACGAAATCGTAAGCACGGTGAGACTGGCCATGCTGAGTCGGTGAAAGTTGTCTACGATCCCTCGCAAATTACCTATGGGGAGTTGCTGCGGGTGTTCTTCTCAGTCGCGCACGATCCGACGGAGCTGAACCGGCAAGGTCCCGATGAAGGAACTCAATACGGTCAGCAATTTTCTATAACAGTGATGAGCAAAAACGAATCGCCGACGCATACGTTGCACAACTGAATCAGGCCAAGCCTTTGATGGGAAAATTGTCACGCAGGTGGTTCCGCTGAAGGCTTTTTATCCTGCGGAAGCTTATCACCAGAATTATGCGGCTAATCATACAATATGGACTAACAACATGGATGTTCGGTCAGACCAGCTCTCACACCGTGAGTTTTATCGCATCCTAATCAGCTCGGTGGCTCCCCGACCCATTGCGTGGGTTTCGACCCTGAGCCAGGAAGGCCGCCCCAACCTCGCTCCGTTTTCCTTTTTCAATGTCGTATCGGCAAAGCCGCCATTGCTGGGATTTTCTCCAGCCTTGCGTCGGCTTGAAAATGGGCAAGAGGTTAAAGGAACACTTCTGAACATCCGGCATACGGGAGAGTTCGTAGTCAATATCGTGACCTACGAGATCGCCGAGGCAATGAACGTAACCAGCGGAGAGTATGAACATGCAGTCGATGAATTCGAACTAGCGAAGCTTGCTACGCGTCCTTCCAAAATTGTGCGCCCTCCACAGGTCGCTGCTTCGCCAATCAGCTTCGAGTGCAAGCTCTATCAGATCATTGATTTCGGAACTCAGCCTCCTTCCGGAAGCTTCGTCATGGGAGAAATCGTTTCAGTACATGTTGAAGAAAATGTGCTGAAGGAAGGCCAACTTGATCCGGATGCTCTCGATCTCATCGGACGCATGGGTGGGATGCAATACTCACGCACAACGGAACGTTTCGAAATTCCCCGCCCACTCGTCAAGCGGTAATTTTACGTTCTGCAAGCAACCCAGAGTTGCCGTTCTCGCAACTTAAGTTTCGACTGCACAGGACCTTAAGGAGGAATCGGGAATGGGCCGTAAACCACGCTATCTCAGTTCGCTGTTGTTGGGAGCCGCATTTGTCATTCCGGCTTTAACTACAGGTTGCGCCGAGCACCATTATTACCGGGCATACGATCCCGACCATGGTGATTACCACACCTGGAACAACAACGAGACTGTCTATTACCAGCAGTGGGAGACCACGAATCACTACGATCACCGTGACTTCAAAGATCGTGACAAGAATCAGCAAAAGCAATACTACGATTGGCGGCATCAACACGTAAATGATCATGACCGCGATCACGACCATGACAAGGACCACGACCACGACCATGACAACGACAAGCACTGAGTTGTCATAAGAAGCATATCGCCCACTGGTTTTCTCCTGAACCGGTGGGCTTTCGCACCCGGAGAAAATGTACCTCGACTATCACGCCGCTTTGAGCCGGGAGCTTTTATCTCCTTTCAATTCTTCTTCGTCGGCTTCGATTTCGACTCGCTCGTGTTTTATATCCAGGCGAAGCCGGTTATAAATGCTCATATATTGGTTCGCGACCCAAACCAGGGCGAACAGCGCGATTACATAGCCTCGCCAATCTTCATATAGAAGCTTGTAGCGCGTAATAACCAGGAAAAACGCAGCGATATAGTGACTGAAACAGTATTCGCAGGTAAACAAATAAAAGAATTTACGGCGGAAGAAACTGCGGGATTTCTTATGTTGCCCCTCAGAGTATTCGCGCGGTTCGCGAAAAACTTCCTCGTGAGTTACTGTCCATGCTACACATGCAATGGGAATTGCGAGTATAAAAAGCCACAATATTTGTAAAGAAATAGTCATAACCAATTTCAAAAAGCATTACTTTGATGCATGGGCACAGATTAAGAGATTGAAATTTCCACGTTGGATTAGGGGGTGTGATGGCTGGACGCGCTGTGACGATTCTGTTCTCGTTGTGGATGGTTTTAGTAATGAAAAGTTTCTCGCAAAATGAACCCGCGCAGGCGGTTGAGCCGGCGCCGATAACTTCTCCCGATGTCCTGCCGGATCATCGGGTCACCTTCCGATTGCGCGCTCCCAATGCTAAAGAGGTCGCGCTCGATCTTGAGGGTGCTAAGCCAATCCCAATGCAGAAAGATGAGCAGGGCGTATGGAGCGTGACGACGAATCCGTTAGAGCCTGATTTTTATGGATATAATTTTGTAGTTGACGGCGTGCACTTCACCGATCCTGCGAACCCGGTCATGAAGCCTAATCTGCTAAATGTATCGAGCGAAGTGCATGTTCCTGGCCCTTCATCTCTTCCCTGGGAGGTGAACGACGTGCCGCACGGCATAGTTCATCAACATTTTTACAAATCAGGAGTCGTGGGGGATGAGCGGGACTTTTACGTGTACACTCCCCCGGGATATGAAGCAAAAAGTAAGACCAAATATCCCGTGCTTTATTTGCTGCATGGATTCAGTGATGATGCCAGCGGATGGACGGCAGTCGGCCGCGCTAATGTGATCCTCGACAACCTTATAGCTCAAGGAAAAGCAAAGCCGATGGTCGTTGTTATGCCGTTAGGGTACGGCGCTCCGGAGATACTCTCTTACGGATTTGGCGGTTTAGACAAGCATGATGCATTGAGAAAGGAGAATTTCGATAAATTTCGCGAGGCTCTACTCACGGAAATTATCCCTCAGGTTGAGAGGCAGTATCGAGTGAAAGCTGATCGCAACTCACGCGCGATTGCAGGATTGTCAATGGGCGGATCGGAGTCGCTGCTGACCGGACTCAACAACCTTGATAAATTCGCCTGGATTGGTTCTTTTAGTGCAGGCGGAATGACCGACAATTTCGCCGCCGAGTTCCCTGAGATCGGCACTTCAGCCAGTATTCGTCCAACCCTGCTATGGATCGCTTGTGGCACGGACGATGATTTGATTGCAATCAATCGAAATTTTCGGGAATGGCTGAAAACCAAGAGCATTGAGCATGTGGATATCGAAACTCCCGGCGAGCATACCTGGATGGTGTGGCGTAGAAATCTGACTAATTTTTCAGCGCTGTTATTTCGCTAAAAATTCATTCTTCAAGATCACTTTTTGGCAGGGCAGCCATCGGCTATCTTCTCGATCTCGGAAATATGGACTTGCGGAGGTATGCCCGTGACGCCCGCCGTATTACTCATCTCCGTATTTGAGGAATCTTCTGGATTAATAAAATATCCTGTGATTCTCACTTTTTTACCCACGTAGGCGGAAAGAGAAGCACGATCACTGACAGCTTGGTACTTTTCACCGCTTTTGCCGTCAAACGTAACCTTCCCGTTCTCATTCCGTAAACACGCAACCCATGTCTTTGGCGCATGGCTGTTTGCGTTTGGATCTCGCGTTGCGGGCGCATTACGCGGCATCTCTTGCGCAAAGCTACCAGCACACAGCAGAGCCAACCACAATGCATATAGAGGGTTTCTCATCGTGAACGGTATTCCCACCTCGAATGTTTTTGAGGTAGAAAATCGACATTTGAGTTGTCCGTATAACTGACGAATGCACCCTGTTTATGCCATTAGGTCTATCAAATTAATAGGCATATTTAACTGCAATCCTAATGCCTTAAATACAGATGAAGTGAGCTACTTTCCATTTCGATGGAAGCTAGTCCCGGATAGAATTGCTCTTTATTACTTTTTCAAGAGTGTCTTTGCGACCTTAACAGTGGGATATCGAAAACAAGTTAATGCATGATCATTCACCATTCCCACCGCTTGCATGAATGCATAACAAATCGTGGTTCCAATAAACGTGAATCCGCGTTTCTTCAAATCCTTGCTCAGGGCATCTGAAATCGGAGTGCTTACCGGAACGCGCTGACGCGTTCTCCGTTGCACTGGCTCTCTGTCAACAAAACCCCAAACATAGCGGGCAAATGATCCGAACTCGTTTTGGATTTTCAGGAATGCTTTTGCATTCGTCACGGCTGATGCGATTTTCAGACGGTTGCGAATAATGCCTTCATTCTTCAACAAACTTGCTATTTTGCGCCCATCATAGCGAGCAATTATTTCTGGATCAAAACCGTCGAAGGCCACTCGATAATTCTCGCGCTTCTTGAGGACAGTATCCCAACTCAGGCCAGCCTGCGCTCCTTCGAGAATCAAAAATTCAAATAGTTTGCGATCGTCATGGACGGGAACTCCCCACTCCTCGTCGTGATAGCGAATCGCGAGTTCGTTACTCGGCCAAGGGCAGCGGGTCTGGTTATTTTTATTATGTCTTGCCTGAGGCATGGAAATCTCGTAAGTGTAACGTAATAATACGACAGCGAAATATTAGTAAAACATCGAGGAAGCAAGAGAACTCCGCTGCAGTACCTGGGTTATGACCAAACGTGTGCTCCCTTTGTAACTTGGCATACAGTGGGCTTACTCCTACAGTCAGCAGAGCGGAAGCGCATTCATTTGCGGGTCTTCGGCCCATGACGTGCATCTAATCACGTATCAACTGTAGATCGTTGAAGGGCAGCGGTTTAAGGATGAAAATTTTGGACGAGACGGGAATGAACTACATACGATCCGTGATTTGCCGGGGTTTAACAATACTGGCATTCTCGGCGCTCCCGCTGCTTGCCCAATCGAACGCCTTCGTTCCGCCCAGCGCTGTCTCAATTTCCTCGTCAACTTCCGAATCGTCTGTAGAAGTAGATCAGCCAATCACCACCATAACCAAGCGGGTGGACGAAGTCACGGTCCTATTCACCGCGACTGACAAGCATGGCAAATTTGTCCGGGATTTGAATGAAGACGACTTCGCGATTCGCGATGACAATAAGCCTCCACAGTCGGTAGTGAATTTTGGCAGTCAGACCAATCTTCCTCTGGAACTTGGATTACTAATCGATACCAGTGGTTCTGTACACGCGCGCTTCGACTTCGAACAAGAGGCCGCAGTTAGCTTTTTACAGCGCACCCTCAGGGTGAATTATGACAAGGCATTTGTCATGGGATTCAACACCCAGAGTCAGGTGACGCAAGCTTTCACTGACAATGTGTCGCTGCTTGCCACTGGTGTACATCATTTGCAAGATGGCGGCGGTACCGCGCTTTATAGCGCGGTCTACAAAGCTTGTCGTGACATTTTAATTAAAGCGGATGAAAACCGTCCGGTGCGCCGCGCCATAATTTTAGTCAGCGATGGTGAGGACAATCAAAGCGATGTTAGCCGTGCGCAAGCGATTGAAATGGCGCAGCGTGCTCAAGTGATCATTTACGCGATTTCAACCGATGACAGTGGGTTAATTCTCCGCGGGGACAAAGCGCTTCAGCAGCTAGCCGACTCTACCGGAGGCCGGGCTTTTTTCCCTTACAAAATGAAGGAAATCAAGAACTCGTTCGCAGCGATTGAAGACGAGCTGCGAAGCCAGTATGTTGTCTCTTACCACCCTGCCGATTTCGATGCCGATGGGCGTTATCGCCCGATCGAAATTACTGCCTTAAAAAAAGACGTGCAAGTTCGGGCTCGCCGGGGCTATTATGCTCCACAACAATAAAATCATTACAGGAATTACTGTAGAATCACTAGAAAGCCACTCTAGGAAGAAATGATTAAGTTCCCGCGTTTTTGGGAATTTTTTCTATGCCCGGGTTGAGCTCACGTTCTTTGACATGGCTGCATCTGATTGACGTTGAACCTCTATCCCCAAAAGGAGAAACGGCAAAGCAGTTGCCAATATAAAAATCATGCATACAGAACTCGCACGCTTC
The DNA here is from genome assembly GCA_035651835.1 of Terriglobales bacterium. Lineage (GTDB taxonomy): Bacteria > Acidobacteriota > Terriglobia > Terriglobales > Acidobacteriaceae > JAOAPG01. The sequence goes on along the minus strand of DASRFC010000056.1, from coordinate 34,382 downwards.
CCCCTCGTGTCTGGAGTTCAGCAGCGTTTGGTTTGGACTGAAAGCCAAACTGACGCTTCATCGGACGAACGAGTTTCCCCGAGGCACCACGTTCGGTGGAACAAAGTTCTCGGTCTCGCAACCCTGCTAGGAGTCAGTGCAGGCGGTTGGACTTTGTTAGGGATAGCAATTGAACGAATAGTGCGATAAGAATCGCACATTCAAAGATTGGCACCCGCTACGTTTGGCTTGGAATGTGGGTGAAGTATGCCCCTGGTTACTTGCTGTAATGCAGCAGCGAAAAAACATCATAACCGCGTAATTTATCTCGCCCCTTTAAGAAATCCAGTTCAACCACAAACGCTAACCCTGCGATTTCCGCGCCTAACGAATCTGCTAATTTTGCCGTAGCTTCAGCGGTTCCGCCTGTAGCGAGAAGATCATCGGCGATGATGATTCGCTGCCCTTTTTCAATTGCGTCTTTATGAATCTCAAGAGTGTTAGTCCCGTATTCAAGAGCGTAGTCGTACCTGGCGGTTTCTGCGGGGAGCTTGCCCGGCTTGCGAACGGGAACAAAGCCGGCATTCAAGCGATAAGCAAGGGCCGGACCGAAAATAAATCCACGGGCTTCCATGCCGAGAACCAGGTCGACATCTTTCCCAATATAATGCTCCGCCAGTGCGTCAATCAGCGTGGCCAAGCCAACCTTGTCCTTGAGCAGCGTTGTGATGTCGTAGAACAGAATTCCGGGTTTGGGGAAGTCGGGAATTTCGCGAATCAGCTTTTTAAGTGGTTCGCAGTCCGTGCCGTTCTTAGCAGCGCTCTGCTTCAGGACATTCTCACTTGCCGAAAAATCCGACATCTACCAGGCTCCCTCAATGCGAAATGTAGTCAGGCCGGAAACCGGCTTTGCTTCAGACTCTTCAACATCATCGACACGCGCAGCTCGCGGCCCTTGCTGCAAGCGGGAACGCAGATTGACAAGTTGCTCACGCGTCCCCATGGCTAGTACTTCAACGGTGGAATCGGAATTATTGCGCACCCATCCCGCAATACCCAAGATATGTGCCTCGCGTTCCACGAACCAGCGGAAACCTACTCCCTGCACGCGCCCACGAACCAGAAAACGGCGAGCTTCTGGATTCTTTCCTGCTGAAGTCATTGCTGAGATAATCAATTAAATTGCACGCAAATTTATGAGACAGAGCTCGTAAATTCTCCGGCTTACGCTCTCGACAGATACGCGCCTTCCGACGTATCCACGCGAATCTTCTCGCCTTCGTTTATGAATGGAGGAACTTGTACCACAAGTCCGGTCTCGGTTTTTGCAGGTTTGGTTACACTGGAAGCGGTTGCACTCTTGAGTCCGGGTTCGGTTTCAATTACCGTCAACTCTACTGTCTGTGGCAGTTCGATTCCTACCGCTTTACCATCGAAGAATTCCACTTTGATCTGCAAGTTTGGAATCAGATAATCGACTGCATCACCCAAAATCTCCCGTGTTAAGTGTGTCTGTTCGAAGTTGGTTGTGTCCATGAAGTAGTAGCTGTCGCCATCGGCGTATAAGAATTCCATATCAGTCTCATCCACATTGACCTTTTCAATGGGATCGGGTGAGCGGAATCGGTGCTCGAACATGGCTCCGGTGCGCAGGTTCCGAAGCTTAGCCTGAATAAAGGCGCGCAGGTTGCCGGGTGTCCGGTGCTCGACGCTGAATACCGAATGCAGATCATTATTATGCTTAATAATCATGCCCGGGCGAAGCTGGGTGGCAGGAATAGACATTGCTGAATCAATCTCCTTAAAGTCGCTGTGACAATGGCGGCTGCTGACGGACGGCGGTAGGCCTTGTGCTCCGGCAGATGCGGGGACCAACCGATCATTTTATACGGAGCTAGGTACTTTGGGAAATCTATCGGCGAGATGTAGGTGGTTAATTTGAAAAGCTGGATTTTTGTCATTCCGAAGCGGTGTTATCGCAGAGCAACTTATTGCGAAACCAACTCAAATGCTGGATAGCTATCCAACAACGGCACAAAAACCTCTGAAGCCGACCCCGCGGGCACGGGAAAATAACGCTGCACCTCTCGCTTGAAAGTATCCAGATAAGCTTTCAAGACCTCTGGCTTTTCGGCATCTGCAAGTAATCGCAATCGAAATTTTCGTCTCGTGCTTCCCTTTTTGAGCACAACCTCGCCCGCGGCTTCGGCGTTACGAACCCATTGCGTGCGACCGCGAGGCGCTACCAGAAAGCGCTTGCCATTGAGTTCCAACAAATTGATTGGGGTGGAATAGAGTTTGCCGCTTTTACGGCCGCGCACTTCGAGTAAGAAGTTGTAAGAAAATCCCAGACCGATTCCGATCAGAAATCCGAAAAGCCGGTTGAATATGCGTTCGGCAGCGCTTGGCGCCCGAAACGTAGGCAGAGACGAATTCATACAGAATTATTGTAAAGCTTCGCAATATTTGCGTCCGGAACCTGCTTCTTGGGTTCCGGCAACTTTGTCGTTCGCGTTCAGCCTGCATTACCATGATTCACGATGATTAATCGCCCCCGCCGCTGGTTTTGCGATCCAATTTTTCTGCTGGCACTTACCGCTTGCCTCGGAGCCTTTATCGTTCAGTCGGGAGAACTTGGTACCGCTGACACCATGCATCGCCTGCAAACGGCGCATTCTTTCTGGACATCTGAGCCACCAGTCTTTCCCAATGAATATCCGGAATTCGGAGTGCATGGCCGTGGCGGGAGACTTTACGACTGGTACGGCATCGGCCAGCCGTTGCTCATGCTGCCCATTGATATTGCTGGTACTTTCGTTGGAAAATTGCCGATCTTTGATCGATATGACGACACCGATCCCACGCCGCGTAACATTGTCGTCACATACAGCACGAATATTTTAGTGACCCTCCTTACGGCGCTGGTTTGCTTTCGTTTTTTGAGAATGCTGCAATTCACCGTCCGCCAATCTGTTGCGGGAGTGTTGGCGCTGCTGTTTTGTACGACTCATCTGCATTACATGCAGAACATGATGGAAAACAACTACATCATGCTGCTCACGCTAATCGGATTCACATTTCAGTACGAATGGTTACGCACCGGCAACAAACGTTCGCTGCTTATCGGCTCGGCTGCTCTGGGACTCAATCTGCTGACACGGCTCACCACGGGACTCGATCTAGTCGCGTCGGGAATTTTCCTTTTGCTGGTGATGTGGTTTGAGCGGGCAAGTGCACGTACCGTGTGGGTGCGTTTTCTTTCGTATGCGAAGACCGCGTTTCCGGTTTACACGTTTTTCTTTTTGATCGACCGTCTTTATCAGTTCTACCGCTTCGGAACATGGTTCGATACATACGTGCATTACTTCACGATTGAGCATCGGCTGCAGGATCCTACGTTGCCACCGAACTATCCTTTCGAAACGCCGTTCCACGTCGGCTTTCTCGGACCCCTTTTCACTCCGGAAAAATCTATATTTCTATTTGATCCGCTGATCATTCTTACAATCCTTATCGTTATTTTCGCCTGGCGGCGATTCTCTCCCGGAATAAAGGCTTATGTGCTCGCAGTTTCACTGCTGCTGCTTGCATATATCAGTTTTTATGCGAGATACACCGTATGGAGTGGCGACTTCGCCTGGGGAGACCGCTACGTATCGACGGCAGTTGAATTTGTGGCGTTCATTTCTGTGCCATTGTTGTTGCGCTATCGTGAGCAACTCGGAAAATTTGTTTGGAGCGTGGGAATAGGACTAATCGCAATCAGCGCAGTGATCCAAGTTGCATCGCTCGCGTTCTGGTTGCCGCTTGAAATTTATCAGATGGAAACATTCGGTCACCCGACTTGGGTAATCGCTCTGCGCTTCAAGAACATTGTCGCCTTTGCATTGGGAAAGATGGATGCTTGGGGCTTGAACACAGAGGCGATGACACAGGATTCGTGGGACTACGTCCACATTACAACCTGGAACTTCCTGCCTTTCGTACTACGAAGGGTAGGTCAGGCACCGCACTGGGTTGTGAGAACTTCGTTCACGATCTGGATCGCGGGTCTGGCTGCTCTTGCCTGGACATTGCACAAGCTAAGAAAAGTACTTGACCAACGCAAGTTTGATTTTTCAGATGGCGAATCGGCATAGCCACCCGAAGCGACATAGCCTCACGAATCGTAACGTAGCCGAATTCATGCAATAGCGAAGATGTGTCGGAGCGGGACCGTCATCAAAAACATACCCCAAATGTGCATCGCACTCTGTGCAAGCGACAGCCGTCCTTACCATTCCAAATGTGCTGTCGCGTATCTCCCGCACATTTTCGGATGCAATGGGCTGCCAAAAACTTGGCCATCCGGTACCCGATTCAAATTCGTATCTGAGCTGAACAGAGCATTGTCACAACAGATGCAGCGATACAGCCCGGTGTCATGTAAGTTCCAATATTTTCCAGAGAAAACAATTCCGTGTCCGCATGGCGAGTGACCTCAAATTCGCCTGGAGATAATTGCTTCCGCCACTCGTCTTTGCTCTTCACGACTTTTGAAATACGGACTCTATCCAGCCGCTGCCCGGTACTGACAGAAAGGCAGATATCTAAAACTGGAGAACGAATGAACCACCGAAAAACTAGGTCGCTAGCGAGATTTTAGATTCTAATTGGTACATAGCAAAATACTTACGCCAAGTTAAATAATGCAATTGTTGGCAGAAAACCAGCAACGACCATGGAATCACAGAATTCTGCTGGTGTTAAACTTAGGGAACTGCCCTGTGGAGAGTTGGCCGAGCGGTTGATGGCACCGGTCTTGAAAACCGGCATACCTTAACGGGTATCGGGGGTTCGAATCCCTCACTCTCCGCCAGATTCCGTGGATTGATTAAAGCTTCAACATGAAGCGCTCTCGACTTATCCAAACACTGCTGTGAAAAGGCTTTTTACTTTCCCGAAGAAGCCATGGTGCGTTTTTTTCTGTGAATCTGTGGCAGGAGGAGACAGAACTACCGTCGTCGGTAAGGATTGATGCGGCATTGAAATTGCCGGAAGAGTGGCCGCTTCGCTGATTGGGACTGATGGAGGCGCGCCGACCGGAGGCAGGTCGCTGGCACGGAACACAAAAGGCGCTTCCACTTGCACGTGAACATCGCTGGCCTGCGAAGCTGGAAGGCTTGCGGTTTCTGGTCCAGCGGCGGTGACTGTCACTTGAGAATTTGGCGAATCTGCTGGAGTGCCTGTTTCGCTATTTTGAGCTGCGGGTTTCGCTTCTTCTCGGGAGGATGAGAGCTGCATAGACTCGGGCAGCTTCTTCTCCGGCAAGGTAGGATTCGCTGGTTCTGAGGCGAGTAAGAGCGAATTGTTGGGTGCTGGGCAACCGCAAGTTCCGGGCACTACGCCATCCACAGTAGTCAAATGTCCAGAGCGAAACAAGACTTGCTCTGCCGGCTTCACCTGATACGTTCCGTCACCAATAAGTTCAGAGACGATCGCCGATGCCGTGTTTCCCGGTAGTGCTTGAACGCAAGTATTGCCGCGGGAGTCGGCTTTAATGGCGTAATGAAACTCTCCTGGACCCGCTAGAAGGATGCGGAAATCAGGCGTCAAGACGGAATCTGCTGAGCTCTGCAAGTTGTAATGCGCCTCGAGCGATCCCGTACTCATGCCCAGCATCAAGTCTCGGCCGTTTGGGGATGTTGTTACTGACACGGTTGTTCCTGGGCAGACACGTACTTGGCCGCCACGTCCCAGATTCAATACAGCTGCATCGCCTCCAGCAGTTACGGATGAACCGGTGGTTAACCGATTGCCGGCCAGTACCACTGACCCAGAGTTTGCAGCGCTCACCGGGACCACCGATTGCCCTTCGTTAGAAAGCCCAATTACGGAAGCGCTTTGGGCCGAGGCTTCTCCACCCGAGTGCAGGCGAACCATTAAACGGTTGCCGGAGGAATCCCATGTGTAGTTCATGGGCTTAAGTAAATCGACTACGATTCTGGTAATCGGCGGCGAGTTTTGGAATTGATTGACGCGAATCGCGGCCACTTCCAGGCTGCGATAATCTACATATTTTTTCTTCATCACTACGGTTGAATCTGGTAAGTCAATGACCAAACGCAACGGGTTCTCCAGTTTCTGTATGGCTGGAACGGGCGAACCAGTCGTGATGATTTCAAGTGTTGGACCGTCTTTACCGAGGGCGACTCCGACAGCCTGAATGATAGCCGGAGACTTCACTGTGTGGGAGGATGTGGACGACAATGGGGGGGTGGACTGAGCGCCAGCAGGTAACAGGCCAATCAATTGCATAGCGATGCAGGAGGCAAAGAGCCTCACACCGAAAGACGGGAGGAAATTCATCTCAAAAGGGTAAGGTGCTTAGAAGCAAGATAACACCCGCAAAGGAATGCGAACAGTACCTAATGATCGATTCAGGGCTGTGCGAGGCAAAAATCTTTCATCCCATCGTTCTTGCCGCATCTACTGCCCGAAGTACAGCTTTAGCTTTGTTCATGCACTCCTGAAATTCCCGCTCTGGATCTGAATCCGCGACAATGCCCGCGCCAGCTTGCAGGTACGCTTGCTTACCTTTCATTAACATGGTGCGTATGGCTATGCAGGAGTCCAGGTTCCCTGCAAAATCTGCATACAGCACCGATCCCCCATAAATTCCACGCCGCACTGGTTCGAGCTCTTCGATGATCTGCATGGCGCGAACTTTAGGCGCGCCACTCAGTGTTCCCGCCGGAAAACACGCGGCGAAAGCATCGATCGCATCTAGATTTTCACGCAATTTTCCTTCCAGTGCGGAAACGATATGCATGACATGCGAATACCGTTCCACGTACATCAAGTCCTTCACCTTCACAGACCCGTATTCGCTGACACGGCCCAAATCATTGCGTCCCAGGTCGACAAGCATGACGTGTTCGGCGCGTTCTTTTTCGTCGTGCAGCATTCGTTGTTCAATTTGCCGGTCTTCAGCGTCATCGGCTCCGCGGGGATGCGTGCCTGCAATCGGCCGATATTCCAATTTTTTTCCTGTGACCCGCACCAACATTTCAGGGGAAGACCCCAACACATGGGTATCATCCATTCGCAGGAAATATAAATAAGGCGACGGATTTACGGTGCGCAGTGCGCGATAAATATCGAATGGAGCGACTTGGGGAATAAAGTCGAGGCGTTGCGATAGCACGACCTGGAAAATATCCCCTGCGGCAATGTATTCCTTCGCACGCTCAACAGACTCTAAAAAACGCGGATGGCTGGTTCCTGCGTTGATCTTCAGTTTATTTTTTCCGGACTTGCCGTTTCCAAAAGAAGCCTTCTGCAAACTCGCGGATCGGAGTCCACGAGCGAGTTGGTTCTCGAGAACGGCAATATCTGCAAGCGCTCGATCGTAAGCTTTCCTGGGACTCTCGTGCGAAACATCGGCATTGGCAACAATGTGAATTTGGTGCCGAAGATGGTCGAACGCCAGCAGCCGATCGAAGAACATCAGCACGCAATCGGGAAGCAAAAGATCATCAGTTGCGCATTCGCCAATCTTCTCAAGCTGGCGCACGCTGTCGTATGCAAAATATCCGACAGCTCCGGCGGTGAATGGAGGCAGCCCTGGAATGACCGCAGGATGATGAATCCGCAACAATTCCTTGGCAAGCTGAAGAACACTGCCTTTTTGCTTTTCCACCCGCTTCCCGCGTTGTATTACGATTTCCTGCCCGCGGGCTCGCACCGTCATGTACGGCCGCGCACCTAAAAAGGTATAGCGCCCAATTTGTTCACCACGTTCAATCGACTCCAGCAGGAACGCGTTTGGCTCTTTTGCGGCGATAGCCAGGAATGCCGAAACGGGGGTTAACAAGTCAGCAGTAACTGACTTGACTACCGGAACCAGCGTGGCTTCCCGGCTTAATCGCGTGAACTCTTTGTAATCGGGTCGAATCATGCTGTGAAGCAGCATTATAGGGGAATGGGGGTCCACTTATGTTTTACGGTAACCAGCGAGTGAATTGACGGATTTCATAACACCATAGAAGATGGCTCATCGCCCCACTTGCCGCGTGCGGAGGCACATGCGAATCAAATTTTGGGGAGTTCGCGGGTCGACCCCGGCTCCTCAGCCAGAGAATATGCGGTACGGAGGTAATACTTCCTGCGTGGAGTTACGCGTCGGGGATAAGATTTACATCTTCGATTGCGGCACCGGATTTCGTGTTCTCGGTAATCAGTTGCGCAAGGAATTCGAGGGCAAACCAATATTTGCGCATGTCTTTGTTTCTCATTTTCATTGGGACCACATCCAGGGATTACCTTTCTTTGCTCCACTCTATGACGGCCCTGATAACCGCTTTGCCTTTCACTCTTCAAGTCGAACCAGCACGATTCAGCGGGTTATGCAGGAACAAATGGCGCCTCCATATTTTCCTGTTGGGTTAAGAGATATGAAAGCCCGGCGTGATTTTTACAATCTGGACGAAGGCCGTGTGCAAATTGAAGACATAGTGGTTGAGACCAAGTGGCTCAATCATCCGCAGGGATGTCTCGGTTTTCGTCTGGAAACTAAAGACGGAGTTTTTGTCTACGCCACCGATAACGAACCCGGCAGTCCAGTATTCGACGCGAATGTGAGAAAGCTGGCTGAAGGGGCGGATGTGTTGATCTACGATGCCCAGTACTTGCCAGAGGAGTATGCAGCACGCAGGCGTGGCTGGGGACACAGTCACTGGCGGGAAGCGGTCAAAGTGGTGATGGAAAGCGGTGCGAAAGAATTAGTGCTCTATCACCACGATCCTGAGCATGACGATGCTTGCATTGATGGTGTTTTGCGAGAAGCTCGAAATCACTTTGCCAAAGTACGGGCGGCCGCAGAGGGAATGGAAATTGTCTTGAACGCCCCTGAATAGAGATGAACCGAATCTACTAGGCGTAATTTGTGGGTTGGCATTCGGATTGTTGGATTCCGCTTTGATGTTACCGATGTCATTCCCTGATAAACGGCTCGCAATAGCCGGTGCGTTTGTTGACAGGTTTGCCGGCGGGTTTTTGATCTGCATAGTTGACTTGCCCTTGCCCGGATGGGTCAGCGGCATGTTAGTAGCTCTGCTGGTTAGTCTTCCAAGTTGCGATCATAACCAAAGCCTACGCTCCAATTCTTGGAACAGGAATTCTCGGCGAAATTATCATCGGCATTATTCGGGCCAAGTCTGGTCATTAGCTTCAGCTTGCGCCCGCACGCTTGCTTAAGCGCTTCTAGCTGCTTATCATTGATAAGGTTGGCTTTAGCCGCGTAGATTCGCAGCAGCCATATCTGAGCATTCGAACAATAGATTGATATAATCAAAATTTTCCATATCCCCCTCATCTTCGGAGAATCTTTATGAGCCTTGCCGATACCATTGCACCAAAAACCATCTCTCTCGAGCAGGAAATCAATCCTTGGGAGGCGCAAGCTGCCCGCTTTGACATGGCCGCCGAGAAACTGCATTTGGACGAAGGTATTCGGAAAGTATTGCGTTATCCCAATCGCGAAATCATCGTGCATATCCCAGTGGCCATGGACAATGGGACTTTGGAAGTCTTCACCGGATTCCGTGTGCAGCACTCAATCGCCCGGGGTCCCGGTAAAGGGGGTATTCGCTATTCGCCCGACGTTACGCTTGATGAAGTACGCGCATTGGCGAGTTGGATGACTTGGAAATGCGCCGTGGTCAATATTCCATTCGGAGGCGCGAAGGGTGGCGTCATCTGTGATCCCCATAAAATGTCGATGGGTGAGCTTGAACGCATGACCCGCCGCTACACAGCAGAGTTAGTTGAGTTTATTGGCCCTGAAAAGGACGTTCCAGCTCCCGATATCAATACAAACGAGCAAACGATGGCATGGATCATGGACACGTACTCGATGCACGTGCGCCAAACTGTTACTGCGGTAGTGACTGGCAAGCCGATTAATATTGGTGGATCTCGTGGTCGTCGTGAAGCTACGGGCCGCGGTATCAAAATTGTTTGCGATGAAGCCATCAAGAAGCTGGGCATCCCACGCGAAACTTGCCGGGTCATCGTGCAGGGATTTGGGAATGTCGGTTCAAACGCCGCTCTGTTGATGCATCAAGCTGGATACAAAATCATCGGCATTATCGAAGTTACCGGCAGTTTATATAACAAGAACGGAATTGACGTTCAGAAGCTCACTGACTATCGCCAGAAGAATGGAACCCTGAAAGGATTCCCTGAAGCCGAAGCCGCCGACCCGGCCGAGTTATTTCTTACCCAGTGCGAAATTCTGATACCCGCGGCCACTGAGAACCAAATTACCAGCCGCAATGCTGATCGCGTGAAGTGCAAAATTCTTGCCGAGGGCGCCAATGGTCCCACAACCGCAATGGCGGATGAGATTTTAGCGGACAAGAAAGTATTCGTGATTCCCGACATTCTATGCAACGCCGGCGGTGTGACGACCTCATACTTCGAGTGGGTGCAGGATCGCCAGGGATATTTCTGGAAAGAATCCGTGGTAAACGAACAGCTCGAACACATTATGGTCACGGCTTTTGACGATGTAGTTCGATTTGCAGAAGCGCACGGAGTGCATAATCGTATAGCGGCATACATGCTGGCAATTGATCGCGTCGCGTACACGATCCGACAGCGGGGGATATACGCGTAGGAATTTACTTGGATATGACTAGCTTGGATATGACTAGGAGAAGGAGAGCTACAATGCGAAAAAATTCGGCAATCCACATTCTGGTTTTGACCTTCGCTTTAATGTTTCTCATTCAGAACGGCCTGAGTCAGAGTGCCCCGGCTTCTAGTAGCAAAACCCCTGCCACAACCAAATCCAACTCCTCCGATAAAGCCGGTCTTTTGGACATAAATACCGCAACCAAAGATCAACTGGATGCGTTGCCGGGCATTGGCGACGCATACGCACAAAAGATCATAGATGGCCGTCCCTACCGGATGAAAACAGATTTAGTACGAAAGAAGATAATCCCGCAAACGACTTACGACAAAATTCGCGAAAAGATCATAGCTAAACAGCCCAAGTAGGATCGCCTTAAGTGGCTGAAAACTTAATTCGATTTAGATTCCTAGAAAATTCTCGATTAATTTTTTCCCCTGATCGGTCAGCACGCTTTCGGGATGGAACTGCACCCCCTCCAGCATAAATTTGCGGTGACGAAGTCCCATGATAGTCCGCGAACCGTCGCGCTCCGTGGTCCAGGCGCTAACTTCGAGATCAGTTGGCAGATCGCTTTCCTGCACGATTAACGAATGATAACGTGTGGCGGTGATGGGAAAAGGCAAGCCTTGGAAAATCGTCCGATTGTCATGATGCACTTGGCTGGTTTTACCGTGCATCAGATGAATAGACCTCACGACCTTCGCGCCAAAGGCTTCAGCTAAGGCTTGATGGCCAAGGCAAACTCCCAGCACCGGGACTTTTCCCGCAAAATGGCGGATGAGGTTTACGCTAATACCCGCTTCTGTTGGCGTACATGGGCCGGGCGAGACGAGAATGCGCTCAGGGTGCATATCAGCAACCTCCGGCACTGATATCTGGTCGTTACGACGGATTACAACTTCCGCGCCCAGTTCTCCCAGATATTGAACAAGGTTGTAAGTAAATGAATCGTAATTGTCGAGAACGAAAATCATTGCAGCTACATGTCAGCTTATAACAATTTTGCTTTGGAAGTTAGCGCCAGGGAGAGGGAACTGCTCACTTCATATCCCATCCCATTAAGATTTCGGCTGGAGTTAAGTTGTGCTTTATTCAAGCACACTGTCATCGTGCTTCTTTCCTTGCCAGGCTTCAGCAGCTTTTAAAAATGCGATTACTAGCGGATGCGGGTTCCCCACTGTAGACGAGAGTTGTGGCTGGAAGAGTGTGGCCACAAAAAAGTGATGCGTGGGTGACTCTATGGCGCGTATCTCCCCTTCAGGACCTCGTGCCACCACCGGGAAACCAGCTTCCATCACAGCCCATTCGTACTCCGGATTCACTTCGAAATTACAGAAGAATTCTTCAATTACTGCGTCCCGCTTATAAAAAGATTGTAAATATGAACCTGGACGCAGGCGAATTTCAGGCATCGGTCCTGCGAGTTTCGGCGAATCCACCGCGCGATTTGGCATGGCACAAGCCACTGGGTAGATGACGATGTTCTTCGATCCCGAATTGTTTTCCGCACTGTCTGCATCGGCAATACCGACTACATTGCGGACACATTCTATTAGGGCGTACTGGAATCCTCCGCAGGTGCCGAGGAACGGCCAGTCTCTGCGGCGCGCAAATTCGATTCCTCTAAGCATGCCATCGAAATTTTTGTAGGGGCTGCCGGGAGAAGCCCAAATTCCATCGAAAGTTTCAAGAAGTTGTTCGGCGCTGGAATCGACAATGGAAGAGGTCGGAACCCATTGAGATTCAACTTTGAAACCGAGCTTGTTTGCTGCATGCTGCAGCGCGTCATTGGTCGCGTGATGGGAGCGGAATTCTGGTTGGAAATCTCCCAAAATTCCAATGCGAACGGCGTCGGTCACCAAGTCATTCTACTTGACAGTAGCTGCCAGGGAAGGTGAGGAAAGGGGTAACCTTTGTGCCAATGTCATACGAGCTATCTTGAGGCGGCGAAACTCATCGGTACATCTGCTTTGTCCGTTTCTTCTACCTTGAATAGTGGGCGCGCATGCAAGCTCATGAAACTCGCCACGAAGGTATCCGGCATTTGTTGAATGCGTATGTTGAAGGTATTCACTGAATCGTTATAAAACTCGCGCCGGTCCGCAATCTGATTTTCCAGATCCGTAATGCGTTTTTCAAGTTGCATGAAATTGCTGTTGGCCTTCAGGTCAGGATAATTCTCGGCCACCGCAAAGACCCCGCGCAGAGCAGAAGCCATGCTCTGGGCAGCTTGAGCTTTTTGATCGATAGACGAAGCCTGCTGATACTGGCCACGTGCCTGCGTAATCTTTTGCAGTGTGTCACCTTCGAAATTCATGTAGCCTTTGCAGACATCCAGCAGTTTGGGCAATTCATCATGACGCTGCTTGAGCATAATGTCGATATTCGACCATGCCTTGTCTATGTCATTGTTGAGAGCGACTAAACCGTTGAAGATGGTCACTAGATAAACCACGATCCCGGTTGCGGCGAACAGGATGGTAACCAGTATTACTGTATTCATTCTAGCTCCTCTACCCGTAGTTCCTTTTGCCATCACAGCAAACGGAAATGCGCTAACAGCACATACATAGAAAGTAGTGTTAAAGCTGGACCACCCCAAATCATCAATGCCGATTTCCATCCCAGGGATTGCACAACATCGCGCTGACTTCTCCACGAGATAAAGAATGCCGGATTATGCGTGCCTTTCATGAGTATCATCGGCGGATGTACATCGAATTCTTCCACCGCAACCCCAACCGCCGCTGCGCTGCCTGCTGACGAAGGCGAACCTGGAGGCGTGGTCCCAGTGCCCACTCCCGCTACAGTCCAGGCGGCAGGATTTGTGATCCCTGCTTTCATCAGAGCTGCGGCGACTCGCTGTTGTTGCGTCATTGCGGAGGGCTCCGGAGTATGACTGTGATCAGAAAGACGAATGACCTCCTGGCCGATGCTGCTGTGCGAGGATATGTTAGTTGCGGCCATTCCTGAGAGGGAACCAAAACCTTCCGTCTTGGGAACTGTCCGGTTCGCCATATTAGAAAAATGGGGCGAGGATTGACTTGCAATGGAGGCGAATCTCAACTCGGAATTTTCCGCGAGTGTTCCTAACACGAAGAGTGCATTTTTTGGCTTAATGCAGTATTCCTCAATCTTCAATTTCTTATTGTTGGTTACACCGTGCCGGCTCAGAAACGCGCCCACGTTTGGTGGAACATCGGCGCTGAAGGATAAAAGAGAAGTTCCGTACTCTTCATGGAAATCGCGATGGATGTCCATTTCTGCACCGTCAGGATCGACCAAAACTTTGCCAGTGTTATCGTCGATAAAGAAGGGAAGATGCAAGCTCTCATTCGCAACCTTTTCCCATTCTTTGCGGTTTCCCGATTGCTTTAGTTGCCACGCGGTGGTGCGATAGTAAAAGCAGGGGTGCCCAGTAATCGGTGCAGGCATGGTATGTGGGCCCACAGCTAAGCCGCTTACTTCCACTAGGCCCATGGATGCGCTACGAATTTTTGAGGCGGGAATGTTCTCAATCAGACGCTTGCGATTAAGTAAAACAAATCCTCTGTAAAACAGGTAGATGCCACAACCCACACCTACCAGGGCCCATGCCCAGCCGTTGGCACGCCCGTACAAAAAAACAAAAATTGCCAGAGATAAATTCACGTTTGATCCCGACACTTCGGCCCAGAGATGGCGGATGGTGTCGTTTCGAGCGTAATAAGATGGGGTATGCTGAGGCAGCAGAAAACCGCATTTTGAACTTACGGAAGTAATTTGACGCGGACCAAGTCAGGCCTTAACGGGGACCGTGCGTTTTAAGGATATCGTCGACTGTGCTAAGCGCGGTTTCCAGCTCCTCGTCCTTGGTGTAGAAGTGGGGAGAGAAGCGCACGCCGGCTTGGGGCCGCCAATCCACCAAAATTTCACGTTTCAATAACTCGCGGCAGACTTCTCCAGAATCAGGCATGTCGATGGAAACAGTTCCGCCTCGTTTTTCTGGATCTCTCGGAGTATTGACTCGCCAGCCGCGCTTATCAGCTAATTCAATCAATCGCTTCGTCTGCTGCTTCGACTTCTCACGAATATGATCGATACCAATTTCAGTGATAATTTTCAACCCAGGGCGCGCTGCTTCGAGTGAGGGGACATGCGGGGTTCCGTTCATGAAGCGATAAGGAGGTTCGGTGTAGCGATTGGAACCGACTTCGAATGCGAATGGATTGTCATGGGCCGCCCAGCCGGTGAACTTGGGAAATAGCTTTTTACCGAGATCGGGACGAACACAAAGATACGCAGTGCCAGGGCCGCCGCAGAGCCATTTCAGTACTCCGCCGCAAACAAAATCCACATTGAGGGTCTGGACATCGACAGGCACAGTTCCAAGAGACTGAAAGGTATCGAGGACCACAAGAGCGCCGACTTTATGCGCTTTATCAATGATTGCCTTGACGTCATTAATATAGCCGCTGCGGAAAAGCACATGAGAAACGGGAACCAGTAAAGTTTGATCGTCGATTGCCGCAAGCAGACGCTCAGTTGGAACCGTGATTCCGTCGTCGGTCTTCACCATGTAGACGTGAGCGCCGTTTGCCTGTTGAGCCTCCCAGAAATACATGACCGAGGGAAAGTTCATATCGGTGTAGATGACCTTGTTACGCTTGCCTGAAAAATCGAAACATGAAGCCACCACTGCCTGACATGTCGTCACGTTCTGATGAACCGATACCGAATTCGCCGGTGCATTCATGAGCGTCCCAATTTCATTGCCGACTTCTGCCCCCAGCATCCACCATTTTTCTTCCCAGGCGCGTACGCCGCGTGTTGCCCAGGTATCTGCGTATCCCTTCATTGCGTCATAAACACCTCGCGGCATCGCACCAAGAGAATTGCTGATCAGGTAAGTAGTCCGATCAAGAATGGGAAACTCAGAACGATATCGTAGTAAGTCGTCAGTCATGACTTGTCGCCTGTTTGGCTTTCTCTAGCTCTTCCTGCTGGGAAACCGACCTGCTCGCTTTGATTGCCCAATATGCCAGTGTGAGCACGACAAGATAAGCGGCTCCACTGAGGATGGTTAAGTGTGACATCCAGCCGGTCTCGATGATAGCGATGATCAATAACATGAATCCTAAGACAGACCCCCAAGCGCCTAATGGCGAACGCATAGGGAGTGCCGCGATCTCTTCTGCTGAAAGTTGCTTGCGGAATTTGGCGTGAGCAGCAAGTGAAACCAGCCAAGCTAACAACATCCCGACCAGAACGGCGCCAAGGATCGATACAAAAGCCGTCTTCGGGGCCCAGGTTTCGAGAACGAGAGCCACCACAATTCCATAGGAAGAGGCTAACAAGGCGGGTGTTGGCGTGCCTGCCTTGCTGAGCTGTCCGAAAATCCTGGGAGCCCATCCGGTGCGAGACATCGAAAACAGCATACGGGAGCATACATAAAGGCAGGCATTAGAACTGGACAATGCAGCAGTGAGCACAACAAAGTTGACGAAATGCGATGCTCCCGGGATATGGACCTGACGAAATACACTTACAAAGGGGCTTTCAGTCACACTGGCGCGGTTCCACGGCATGACTCCCGCCAGTACGATAATGGCTCCCATATACACGCAGGTGAGAATAATGAAAGTGAGCCGCACGGCACGAGGGATGTCTTTTGCCGCTCGAGATTCGCCAGTTGTTACCGCCACCATTTCAATCCCGGCGAAGGTATAGATAGCGAAACCCATTGCGAAGAGGGGAGAAAGAGCTCCCTTCGGGAGAAACCCACCATGCATCGTGTACTGTGCCGGCATATGTTTGCTTAAAAGCAGGCTCGTGCCAATAACCATGAAGGCAGCAATAGTCGCTACCTTGATCATTGCAAACCAAAATTCAAAGCGGCCATAAGCACCCACACTACTGAGGTTAACAAGCAACAGTGCTACCGAAAACATGGCGACCCACGACCACGCTGGTACGGACGGAAACCAAAAAGCCATATAAGTTGCCGAGGCGACGAGTTCTGCGCCAATTGAGAACGCTAAAGCCGCCCAATACCCAGCGCTTGCAATAAATCCGGCCCACTCATTCAAATAGATATCGCCGTAGACTCCAAATGATCCCGCCGCAGGATGCTTGCTGGAAAGCTCACCCAGAGCCATGGCAACGGTATAAGCAATAAACGCCGCGAGTGCATAGCTCAGGATGACTCCTGGTCCCGCGATTCCCAGCGCGGCAGCCGAGCCCAGCAGCAAACCAGTTCCAATTGATCCACCCACGCCTACCATGGCCATTTGGCCGGCGCTAAGCTGGCGTCGAAGCCCCTGCTCTGAAATCTCACCACCTCTCTCTGGCATTTGGCACCTATATCAGAAAAGGCTGTGTTCCCAAACATTTATCATCGCCGGTGACCTAAGTAATCGAGCTCTGGCGTTACTTGATTGCCGCTCGCCTGATACAGCACCTAGAATTTCCTTTGGGACTGTCCGTCCTCTCATCTTCTTTCATGTCCGATACCGCCAAACGACTAGACCGGGCCGAAATCAGCAAACGCGTAGAACGCGCGGAAAAGCTGTTGCAAAAAGGTAAGACCGCCGAAGCTCTCGAGGAGTATTTGCAAGTACTTGCGGCTGATCCGGCGAACGATACGTTTCGCCAGATGACGGCTGACCTTTGCCTTTCTTTGCAGCGGATCCCGCAGGCAGTGAAACTGATGGGGGAACTGTTTGAGAGACAGGCTGAAGCTGGAGACGCTACTCGCGCCAGTCTTACTTACAAGAAGCTGGCTCGCTATGTGAATCCGACCTGGGAACAGAAGGTCCGTTTTGGAGAGTTGCTGGAAAACTCAAATCGCAAACTGGCGCTTGAAACTTATGAAAATGCATTCGACGAGCTGGGAAAACAAAACCGCAAAGCCGAAGCGCTGCAAGTATTAGAAAAAATTCTTGCTCTTGATCCTGGCGAGAAAAATCTGCAGCGTCGGGGCGAATTGTGCTCAGAGTTGGGCGATCAGAAGGCAGCGGCCACAACTTTCATGAAAATTGCGAATGCAGCGGCGGCTTCCGGAAAAGACGCAACGCAATGGATTGAACGGGCTTACACGGAATATGCGAGCGATATCCCGATTGCCTTAGCATATGCCAAAAGCTTGTTGGGGCAGGAGCAAGTGGGTGCCGCGATCTTTGTCCTGGAGCCACATGCAAAAGAAGCCTCGGCTCAATCCGAATTCAACGAAGTCTATGTTCGCGCATTGATGGCGGCAAATCGGCTGGCGGAAGCCGAACCAATTCTCTGGAAACTATTCGAAGAAAACCCCTCGCATATTCAAGAAATAGCAAAACTGATTGACTTGTTCATTGACAGCGAACAGGAACCTGAAGCGGTAGCATTGGCGCGAAAACTTGACCAATATCAGCGGCGCAAGGGAGAACGCAAATCGTTCGTGGCTATGATGCAGGAAATTGTTGCCCGGCATCGTCCTTCATCCGAGCTACTGGAGTTCATGAGCGAGTTATTCAATGGCTCGAACCGCGAGGCTGAATATTGCCAGACGCTCATCAACTTATTCGATCTCCAATATGGCTTGGGCAACTACCTGAAGGCGGCGGAAGCTTTGGACCGTGCTGCTGAAGTAGATGCATATGAAACTGGACACCAAAAGCGTCTCGAATCCCTTCGTGGAAAAATTGATGAGAATCGTTTTCAGGTTATAGCTTCACGCTTTACCAGCTTAGCCTCTGCCAACGGGCCCGTTCGCAGCAACGAAGAAAAGACGTTAGGTGCGGGAACGCTGCAAGATCTGATGCTTCAAGCCGAAATTCTCGTGCAGTATGGCATGCGTACCAAAGCCATTGAAAGGTTGCAGAGAATCCAGGAGCTCTTCCCACACGAAGAAGATCGCAATCAAACTTTGCAGCAACTGTATCTAACGGCAGGAATGATCCCGCAATATTCACAAGCGGCGTCTGTTCCATCGCCGCAAGTAGCCGCAGCTTTACAGGCAGCTGTGCCGGCATTGCCCACAATTGCCGAGATCGAAGAGGCAGCTGAAGTTTCCAGCTTTACCCGCGTGTCCGAAATAACGCGCAAGCTGTACCGGCAAGGCAATTCGGATGCGGTGCTCTTGACCGCCGCCAACGAAATTGGCGCGCAATGGAATGTCGAGCGTTGTGTCGCGGCCATGCGCAAGCCGGGTCTTACATTGACTGCGCTCAAAGAATTTTGTGCAACCGCAGCTCCCGGGGGCCAGGCCTCGCTGGAAAAGGTAGCCGCAACGGTACAAGATTTGGCGATTAGCCGTGGCACATTGAGCATTCCCGACGTTCAGAAATCCCCCGAGTTAAAGCCGATTCAGGAAGCGCTAGCGAACTTAAACATTCGTGCTCTGATGGCAATTCCTCTCTCCGATGGCTCTGATCATGTAGGTGTTCTCTTTCTCGGGAATAGCACACCACGCTCCTGGAATCCCAACGACATTATGGTGTTGAAGACCATCAGCGAGCAGATTGTAATTGCGCTAAATAATGCCGGGCTGCGTCGATTGGTAAAAAATCTTTCAGTAACAGACGAGAAATCAGGCTTGTTGAAACGAGCTTCTTACCTTGATCTTTTAATGGCTGAAACCAAGCGAGCCGTCAAAAGCAGCACGCCAGTGACGGTTCTGCTTATGAGGTGCGGCGAGCGGTCGGCTATGCTAAAGGAGTTCGGCGAAGCTGCTATCGAAGCCGCGATGCAACGAATTGGCCAGCTTTTCGCAGCCAACGTTCGGCAGAACGACCTGGCATTTCGCTACGATACAACATCCATCGCGATGGTTCTTGGAGAAACATCCGAAAAAGAAGCTTTGATGGCAGTCGACAAGCTGAAGAAAATCCTCGTTGAAATATATGTTTCCGAGAGCAAAGTTCCGATTCCATTTGCGGCGGGAGTCGCAGAGGCGGTTATCCGTCAGGAATATGACGCAGTCGATATTGTGACGGAAGTGATCAACCGCGCCGAACAGGCTCTGGACGTGGCAGTACATGATCCTTCCGGCATTGTGGTGCAATCTCCAGCAATCGCCGCAGCTGCAGTAGCCTAGCCGTCCCTCCCCGTCAGCCCACATAGCAAAAACCCCTTTTCCGCTGCTACACTTATGAGTTTGGTTCCGCGTAAGGAACTCTTCTGTAGTAGAGATAATTCGTGATTATCCAATTCCAGGAAGGCCGATCACAGACAGGTAAACAATGTTGAAGCCCGGAGACATCGCCATCGTGAGTGGGGCGCGCACGCCCTTCGGCCGCTATTGCGGCAAGCTCAAAGACTTTACCGCGCAGGAACTCGGCGCTATTGCCGGCAAATGTGCCATTGAACGTTCAGGGGTCGATCCCAAAGAATTCGATCATGCGATTTTTGGCAACGCGCAACAAACTTCGGGCGATGCCATTTATGGCGCACGACACGTTGGATTGCGGGCAGGTTTGCCAATCGAAACGCCAGCACTGACCGTGAATCGTCTCTGTGGCTCGGGGATGCAATCGTTGGTGAACGCGGCGCAGATGATCCAGTTGGGCGAAGCAAATGTTGTCCTTGCGGGGGGCATGGAAGCCATGTCGCAGGCCCCGTTCACGATTCGAGGGCGCGATGGTTTTACGTTGGCTCCCGGAGGCAAACTCGAAGACTCCCTGATGGTCGCATTGCTCGACAGTTATTGCGGCCTCTACATGGCGAACACTGCGGAACTGTATGGTGAGCAGCAAGGCATAACCCGTCAAATGCAGGATGAGTTTGCCCTGCGATCGCAACAAACTGCCGATGCAGCTTATAAAGAAGGGCGGTTACAGGAAGAACTTGTTCCCGTGCCATTGAAGAATTCGAAAGGCGAGGCGACGGGAGAATCGCTTAACGAAGATGACCACCGCCGTCCGCAA
Source organism: Terriglobales bacterium (assembly GCA_035651835.1). Classification (GTDB taxonomy): domain Bacteria; phylum Acidobacteriota; class Terriglobia; order Terriglobales; family Acidobacteriaceae; genus JAOAPG01. Next base: position 13,838 of record DASRFC010000056.1, on the reverse strand, counting down.
ACCACGCTCGAAGGCTTGGCTAAATTAAAGACGGCATTCGGTAAAAAGGGCACCGTCACGGCGGGCAACGCGAGTGGAATCGTGGATGGTGCCGCCGCCGTAGTTCTTATGTCTCTGGAAAATGCGCAGAAACGAAATCTGAAGCCGCTGGGAAGAATTGTGAGCTGGGGCATTGCCGGAGTTGATCCCAAAATTATGGGCCGTGGCCCGGTCCCAGCGTCGAAGATCGCATTGCAAAAAGCTGGGCTGACGCTTGATTACATCGATCTGATCGAAATCAATGAGGCATTCGCGGCGCAGTATTTGGCAGTCGAAAAAGAGCTCGGGCTGGATAGGAACAAAGTAAACGTAAACGGCGGCGCAATTGCCTTAGGACATCCGCTGGGAGCGACGGGCACGAGACTGGTGATTACGTTGTTGTATGAATTGCGAAGAAGAAAAAAGAAATACGGTCTGGCATCGGCGTGCATAGGCGGCGGACAGGGAATAGCGATGGTAGTGGAGAGCTTGAACTGATTCTTAACCACGGAGGCACAGAAAACACGGAGAGAAAATCAAAATTGTCATTCCGAGCGCTGCCCGAGTTGCGCTTGCGCGATGAGGGGCAAGTCGAGGAATCTGCTTGTGTTTTAACGGCAGTGGATAACAAACTCTCGTCTTCAATTCTCATAAAATAGAGGGCTCAGAACCTTCCGTGTCTCCGTGCCCCACTGTGGTGAAAAAGGAATTTTTATGCAAATCAAAAAAGTAGGGGTTCTCGGTTGCGGGCTCATGGGCTCTGGAATTGCCCAAGTTGCTGCTACTGCTGGATTCGATGTCACCGTCCTTGAAGTCGAGCAGAAATATCTCGATAAAGGATTTTCTGGGATTGAAAAGTCTCTCGCGAAGTTTGCCGAGCGGCCTCCCGATAAAGGCGGCATCACTGCCCAGCAAAAAGACGAAATCCGGGCGCGGCTCAAAGGCACAACCAACAAACAAGAATTGGCCGATTGCGACATCATCATCGAAGCCATCATCGAGAGCGTTCCCGAGAAGAAAGCGATGTACGCATCGCTGGACGGCATCGTGAAGAAAGATGCCATCTTCGCTACCAACACTTCTTCTATCTCTGTTACTGAACTTTTGACCTCGACCAAACGTCCAGAGCGTTTCATCGGGCTGCACTTCTTCAATCCCGTGCCGCTGATGAAGCTGGTGGAAGTCGTGCGCACGATTGCCACGGCGCCCGAAGTTTACGATATGGCTTACGAATTCGCGAAGAAGCTGGGCAAGGTTCCAGTCCGCACCAGCGACAAAACGGGATTCATCGTCAACCGCCTGCTGGTGCCGTATCTGCTCGATGCGGTCCGCGCCTACGAAGAAGGCGTGGGATCCATTGAGGACATTGATAACGCAATGAAGTTGGGATGCGGCTATCCCATGGGCCCCTTTACACTGCTCGATTTCGTTGGTCTCGATACGACGTACTACATAACCCATGTGATGTACGACGAATTCAAAGAGCAAAGATTCGCCTCGCCGCCATTGTTGAAGAGACTGGTTATGGCAGGATGGTACGGAAGAAAGACGGGCAAAGGGTTTTATGACTACAGTGACCCGAATAATCCGAAGGCAAATAAGTTGTGAGATTTTGTAGGGCGGACACTCTTGTCCGCCAAGCTCGATCTTATTTTCGTCTGTCAGCGGATAACAAGGCAGAAATCAGTCACTCAGGTTGAACGCTAATAGCGGCGGACAAGAGTGTCCGCCCTACAAAATACGGATTTTATGAACTACGAAAACATTCTTCTTTCCAAGACCAACTCAATTGCCTATGTCACCGTCAATCGGCCCAAGGTGCTCAATGCTCTCAACATGGCCACCATGGAAGAACTGCGCTCGGCGTTTCATGACATTAAGAGCGACACATCCGTGCGAGTTGTGATTTTCACTGGATCGGGCGAGAAGGCTTTTATCGCTGGTGCGGACATCGCTGAACTGGCGAAGCACGACGCTGTTTCCGGCAAGGAGTACACGCATCGCGGACAGAGCGTACTCAATCTGATCGAAAACCTGGGCAAGCCGGTGATTGCCTGCATCAACGGATTCGCCCTCGGCGGCGGATGCGAGATCGCTCTGGCCTGCACCATGCGTCTGGCCAGCGAAAGTGCCAAGCTCGGCCAACCCGAGGTAAAGTTGGGAATTATCCCCGGCTATGGCGGATCACAGCGTTTGCCGCGGCTTGTGGGCAAAGGCATGGCAATGCAGCTTGTGCTCGCAGGCGAAATGATCACCGCGCAGGAAGCGCATCGTATTGGATTAGTGAATGAAGTCACCGCACCGGCAGATCTGATTCCGCGAGCCGAAGCGATTGCGCAGAAGATTATCGCGAACGCACCATTGGCGGTGCAGTATGCGATGGAAGCAGTGAACAAAGGCATGGAGATGCCACTGGCCGAGGGCTTGTACTTGGAAGCGACGCTGTTTGGAATGTGTTGCGCGACCGAAGATAAGAAAGAAGGGACGACTGCGTTTTTAGAAAAGAGGGCAGCGCAGTTTCAGGGAAAGTAGTTTTAAGTCGATCGAGATTGAAGAATGACAGTGAGAAGATTTATCCATCAGGGTCTTTGTATGACGCCGCTATTATGTTTTCTTCTCCTCGTCCCCAATCTCCTTAGCAATAATGAAGCTGGCTCGCAAGATTCGATTGAGAAAGTCTATGCAGACTCAGCTGGTCTGATTCATATTGTCAGAAATGGGATTGACATACTCGCTCCTAAAGAAAAAGATCAAGTCACATGCGATCGTCCAAAGCTGGCGGACGATGGTAAAACAGCCGGATGGCTGGTTAACTATGAGAACTGCTGCACGTCCTACCCAATTCCGCTCAGCTTGATAATCTATCGTCATGGAATTATCATCCACCGTTTTCAACCGTCATTGCAATCCATTTGGGATTGGCAATTTCTAAGAGCCGGGAATCAAGTTGCGTTCTGGACTGGCCCGGTGCATGGAGATTTTGTCCCACATTTCGAGTTGCACGATGTTACGAGTGGGCGCTTGTTGGCGGAATGGAACGGTCACATAGACGACAAGCACCCGGCTTGGGTAACCGGCCTCAAAGAATAAAAAGAATAAAGTGAGTGACGCGGAAACGTTTGAAAGCCGAATGGCGACAAAGGACAAAGTTACGAAAAATAATGACAGAAAAAATAATGACAGAAAAGGGGAGGAGCGTCCGCGATTGCCCGGCCTTGCAGGAGGTCTAAATGCGGCCGGAAGAAAATTCGCAATCGTGGTCTCTCGATTTAATGAATTCATCACCGAGAGGTTACTTCGAAGTGCCTTTGATGGCCTTCTTCGCTCCGGGGCAGTCGAAGACGACATCGACATCGTTCGCGTACCCGGCGCTTTCGAGATTCCTTCCGCCGCCCGCACTCTTGCTGAAACGAAAAAATACGATGCAATCATCTGCCTTGGATGTCTGATTCGAGGAGACACGGCTCACTACGATGTCATCGTCAATGAATGCGCTCGTGGCATAGGGCAATCCGCCCAGGAAACCGGCGTTTCGCACGCCTTCGGAGTGCTGACCTGCGACACACTCGAACAAGCCATCGATCGGGCGGGATTGAAAATGGGGAACAAAGGATTTGAAGCGGCACTGGCCGCGGTGGAAATGGCGAATCTGAGGGAAGTAGTCGTTGGTCAACAGCCAGTGGTCGATGGCAGAGCCAAAGCTGAGAGTCAGAAAATACCTCGCATAAAAAAATCAAAGCTGTAAATGATCTCTCTTGCAATGAGAAAACTGTAAACTGGATTCGGGTTGAATGGCTCCAATGCCAACGACCAATAACGTACGGCCAACGACTTCATGGGTACACGCCGCAAATCTCGCGAACTCGTATTGCAGATGCTCTTCCAGGCCGATATGGGCCGACAGACTCCGGAAGACGTCCGCCGCGTCTTTTGGAAGGAACGGGATTCCGTTGGCTCTGATGTGCAAGGGTTCGCCGAGGATCTCTTTCGTGTGGCGACTGACCGCACTTCCGAAATTGATGAGTTGATTGAGCGGCACGCCGAAAACTGGCGTATGGAGCGTATGGCGGCAGTTGACCGCAATGTCTTGCGCGCCGCAGTCGCCGAGTTGCTGGCATTTCCTAAAACACCACGGGCGGTGATCATCAATGAAGCGCTGGAAATTGCCCGGAAATTCTCCGCCCCGGAGTCAGTTCAATTTATTAACGGGGTCCTCGACAGCGTCGGGCGCGACCTGGAAAAAGCCAAAGTCTAGGCGAGCAAAGAACCGTTTGGAGCTGGGCTTCGTGGAAGAGCGGCGCTTTCAGCGCCGCGTACTTTGCGCGTGAATAGAAACGCGGCCCTGAAGGGGCCGCTCTTCCACGGGAAATCTTCTAGACTCACCGGAACTGCTCTACGGCGCAACTGCCATCAGGTTCGGATAACAAGTCACTGGCGCATCCAGCGGTGGGTTGCCGGCACCTGAACAGATCGGCACCGTCGAATATTTCGTCAGAATAAGCTGCTGAATGTCGGCTCCAGATACCATGTCCAAAACGTGAATCGTAGGATCGAACACATGATGATTCACAGGATCGTTCACCTGTTCTTGCGCACCCACAAACAAATATCGCCCATTTTGCGTTAAGGCAACTTGCAGCGGAATAGCGCCCGCAGAGAGCGCAAGCGGAGTAAATGTTTTGGCGTTGATATTAAATTCAAGAACGTAAGGCAGCGGGTGTCCGCCGGCATCATTTGCGACGATATAAACCGTCGAACTATCCTCAGAAACAATTACCTGAACCGGTATGAAATTGCCCTGCCCGAAGTTGTAAGAGGCGACATTGTTATTCACACTAGGCGTGCAACCATCTGGGTCAAATGAAGTCACGTCGATTAAATCGATTCCGGGAGGATCGATAGCAATCACACTGGATCCATTCGGCAGAGCTCGTATAAAACTTGGAGCTCCGGGAGTGCTGATTGTTTGGGCGACTGTGTTATCACAGGTTCTTCGCGCAGTAACCGGAGTGCCCGCTATATACGCGAACGAGCCTTGCGGGAAGAACGAGACATCGGTCCCCGGACTCCCCATGGGTATCGTTTGCAGAGCATCCAGACTCGAATAAACGTATAGGTTTCCGTTATTGGTCACGATAAAAGCTTTGAGGTTATCCGGCGAGAACGCGGCCGCCACCGCACCGGGCAAACCGGTCGGAATGAGCGGAACACTACTACTGTTAGCTGGACTAAAAATATAAACCTGATTTGGCGTATCAATCGTGTCGGAAACGATGACCTTACTATTGTCCGGCGAAACCGCCAAAACTCTGCCTGGTGTGGACGTGAAGTGGTTTACAGAATTTCCACTGACGGTCAAAACTTGTAATCCCTTTGTACCTAAATCTCCGCTTTTGGTTCCTAAATAAGCCTTCGTGCCTTGCGGTTCGAAAACCAATGAATTTGGAGTTACACCTGACCCAGCCGTTGTCGTCGCCAGGTTTATAGGCGATCCCACAGTAAACGTCGCGCCATTCCCTGAATTGGCGAGAGTGGCATTAATTGGCAAAACCCGCGTGAAGCAGCTGTCAATAACCCCGCAATCGGTGGAAGTTACGTAAAGCGTTGCGTTCGAACTTCCAGTGGTTGGACTCGAGATAACATTCAAAATTCCCGCGGGACTGATTGAATCGAGGTCCTTTGGATAAATCGGCAACGACGGTGTGAGTCCGATATTGCAAGTCGGGGGTGTGCAAGAGGCGATGATGGTTGCGGTGCCCCCCGTGGTGCCTTGCGAGGTGGTCGCGGTGCCCGCATAGATTGTGCTGGCGCTGCTTCCCGCAACTTTGGTTACGAGCGGTTGAGAAGAAGTCCAGGTCAAAGGAATTCCGGTGATCGGAAATCCCTTTTGACCATTGGGATTTAGTATGTTTGGATTCGTGTCATAGGCGGTTGCAGTAATTGAAGTTGAAGTCCCGCTATTGCCTACGACAGATAACACAATCAAATTAACCGGACAGGTGAGATATGGATATGGCGCGCTATTTACCCCGTCTACACTTGCATAAATCGAAGTCAATCCAGGTATATTAGCCGTCGCTTGTTCCTGGTTAAGTGTTGGAGGGTTTGTAACCGGCACGGACGAAAGTGTAACTACCCCCGTCGTTCCTGAACTTAGCGCAGACCATGAGAATTGTCCTACTGTCGATGTGACATCGACTCCGTGGCTCATCGCGGTTGCTTGCAATGTAATGTACTGCTGACCTCCCGTAGGCTGGCCCTTGGAATAACCATTCATTCCCGGATAACAAGGACTTGGCGTAGGGTTCGTCTGCAAATTCACCGGTGCAATCGAAACTACAACGCTGTCGATTTGCTGATGCACATAGACGGTTGTCGGGGGACTGCTTATGCCTAAAGCCGTCGCATAGACTTGAGCCGTACCAGTTGGTCCAGGCGTGCAAACCGTGGGATTAGTGAGGGAATCCCAGGTTCCGGCGCATGCCACCCCGTTCGAAGCAATTGTGACAACTGCCGGGTTGCTGGAGTGGTATGCAACAGGTTCACTGATCGCCGTACCTGCATTGGTCTTCGGCGATGCCGTAAAGGACAATGTGCTGCCGATGGTTATCGACGCATTCGTAGCAGGTGTGAGCCCGATACTCGCAGGTACCGGAAAATTTACTACTCTTGTGCTGCCGCCCCCGCTACATCCGCTGAGGCTAAAGCTTAGAAATAAAAAGATTAGACCTGCGACTACTTCCGAAACGGACCTACCCATTCATCCTCCGCGCTCCATGGCGATATACCAAGGGGCGACCACGCTTTGTGCGTGACTGTTCCTAAGAAATTTCACTCTGGAAAATTCCAGTTAGTGTAGAGGCTATATATCTTTTCAGCAAGTTGAGCTATCTGATGGAGAGTGGCTCAATTTGGAATTCCGCAGGCTATCGAATGAAATGCATTAGCCAACGCCACAAATTAAAATAACAAATTGACGAGCATTATTCCGGCACAACACCAGCTTAGTACTATAGATGTCCATATATTTCATTCGGTTGTAGCGGTCTTGCAGGAGCTTAAATGAGGCAGATTTGTGATGGGACAAGTACGTTGAATGTGAATTGAGCCCAAGTATTGGCGTAGTTTACGAATGTTTGTCCATAAAATTTAATGTTTGTCCACAAAATTTAAAGAGAGGCCGGGTGGCCTCTCTTTGCTATATAAGTTAGTTTTTCTACAGATGAACTCTACTGCTGTTCGTCCATCTCAACACCGTCTCCTAAATGGACATCTTCCATTGCGAAGACGATCATTCCCGTCGCCGTAGTCGGAGTGGTGCCCACAATCACCATTTCGCCGACTGACCGGCGCGGCAGGTCCGCTACATGGATAGTTACGCCATTATTTTTTGTCCCAAACTTAGGATCAATCGATGGCTGCCTGGCTTGCGTGTCCTCGGCAACAGCCGCCTTGAACGAAAGCGAATCGACAGGATCACGTAAATCAGCTGTATAGAAGCGCACGGCGCGGAAATAATCTCCAACCTTTACTCCCTGGTTGGATCCCACGTTAATGTAGACTTTTGCGCCCGATCCCACAGCGCCGTCGAAATCCTTTGTCATGAGAATACGTCCGCTAAGTTTTCCGGTTGGAGGTATAAACCGGTCAAAACGAAGTGGCGAATGGAACACAATGGGTGTTTTCTCCACATACGGTGCGACCAGATCTCCCGGGTTTACCGTGTCACAGCTAAACGAGATGCGGGCAATAGCCAGTTTATGGCGCGTATCTATAATGCGCACCAAGGCTATTTCGCCATAGGGATGACCAGCCGCTTTAAGAAGAGCATGCTGTCCATTGAACATTTCGAATTCATTGATGTCCCGCAATTCGCGAATGATTTCGTATTGTTGACCGGCCTCATAACCTTTTCCGGTCAAATAAATCATGTCGCCTTCGGCGAATTTGGCGGTTGTCGGAGTTTGCAATCCTCCCGACACGAACGCGCTATCGGGCTGTCGTTCTTTGCTCAGATAACCTGCGCAATAGAGGTCCGCTTTAGTCGGCATCTGGACTCGCTCGACTGGAAAACTGGCGGCGTTTGGTAAAGTTCCTTCGGGAGCGTCCTGATTGGCCACCTGGTCCACTGCGAGACGGTCTGCAGAGGGACCTGCGACTTGCTGCGCAAACACGGCTGTGCTCAAACAAAGCAATAGCAACAAGCCTATTTTCTTCATGTTACCTCCGGCGCGCTGCCGTACCCGGCTTAAGCACGCTAACTGCGGGAAATAAAGGGTTTCCAAACCGGACAGTAACAAGCCAGTCATGCAGGGTCAAGGTTACGCTGGTGTCATATGGGATCGCTAAAAAGTTTGCTTGCAACAAAAAGTCTGATTCCCCTGTTGCATCTGGATTTACGTGCCTGTAATATCGCGCCCGACTCTATAAATAGATGAACGCTTCGTCAAACAATTACATTTCCAGATTTTTCCACGCCCGGTTACCCCGGGTTTGTGTAGCCGTGACCGCCTCTGAGCCGTCGGATCTCATTGAAAAAGCGGAAACCCTCGTTCGAGATAACATCTTTCTTGAGTTCAGGTTAGACTACCTTTCCAAGCCCGCGTTGGCGTTCACGAAAATTAAAGAGTTTACCGGCTACCATCCCCACGTTTTCGTGATTGCGACCTGTCGTCGTGACTCCAATGGTGGAAAGTTTCGGGGTTCAATAGCTTCGCAGTTGGAGATTCTCGCAAAATCCTCTGCTGCCGGGTGTCAGCTCGTAGATGTCGAGATTGAGACTGCCCTGAAGTGTAAGCCGCAACAGCTCCAGCTGCTCCGGCAAAAATCCGCATTAATTCTTTCTTCTCATGATTTTCGCTCTACTAAAAAGCTCGAAGAGACGTTGGAGAAAATGACTGCTTTGGACGCGGATTTTTACAAAATAGTCAGTACTGCCACAACTCTCTACGACAACGTTGTCATGATGAAGTTCCTGGAGAAACACAGCGACAAGCACTCCCTAATTGGCTTATGCATGGGGGAGCAGGGAATCATCAGTCGTGTGTTAGGAGTGCGCGCCGGTAGCGTGTTTACCTTCGGAGCCGTGAATCCCGATGAAAAAACCGCGCCAGGCCAAGTAACTGGCCAGGAATTACGCAACACCTATCGTATTGAACAAATTGATATCGCGACAAAGGTCTACGGAGTCGCCGGAGACCCAGTTGCCCACTCGCTTTCGCCCGCAATTATGAATGCCGCCATGCGCCGCGAGAATGTGAATGCAGTTTATGTTGCACTGCATGCCAAGACCATCAAAGACCTTCTCGCCTGCGTCAAAGATATTCCTATCCACGGGCTTTCGATCACCATGCCTTACAAGGAAGCGATCGTCAGCCATCTCGACAATACCGACACACAGACGACTAAAAGCGGCGCCTGCAATACAGTTGTGCGCTCACAAGATGGAAAGCTTTACGGATTTAACACCGATTCAGCCGGAATCATCCGGCCGCTGGAACAGCGGATCACCATCGATAAAGCAAAAATCCTGGTGCTCGGTGCAGGGGGCGCTGCCCGGGCCGCGGTTTTTGCTCTTAAGGGACGCGGCGCCGAAGTCTACATCCTGAATCGTACTGCTGCTCCAGCTCAGAAATTAGCTCGTAGTGCGCGGGCGCGTTTGTTAAAAAAATCCGATCTGAAAAAGCACACTTTCGATGTCATCATTAACGCGACCCCGGTGGGGATGGGAAATCACCGCGATTCGCCACTCAATGCCGACGAAATCAAAGCCAAGTACGTTTTCGATATGGTTTACGATCCACGTGAGACTCGCCTGCTCCAACTTGCTAAGGAGAAAGGGGCTGAAGTTATTCCTGGAGTAGAAATGTTCGTCCATCAAGCGGCGAGGCAATTTGAAATCTGGACCGGGAAGCCCGCGCCTTGGGATGAAATGCTCAACGTTGTGGATCGGGCTCTGCAGGACCGTGCAGCTGCCCAGAGCGGCACGCCTAAGGCTGGCAAGCATCGAGCCTGACTTTTAGAGCTTACTCAGGCAATTCTCATTAAAATTCAGTAATTCCCTTGATTCCGGGCGCTATTGGCCCTCTTCTGTCATGCATGTTGTCCCTTTCTTTACATCTATTTACAGGCGAAACGATGCTCTGCGATACGAAATGGTTGCATTTTTAACAGTCTAAGTAGTACACTGTACTTAGGACGCGGCTGTGGGCGCCCAATCCCAAGGTTGCGTGCTTTTCTTCCTAGGTTTTAAGCAAGAGGTCCAGCTGTCACGGAACGTTTGCAGGCGAGCATCTTCGCCTCAGACCACAAAGGTTCGGAGAGACCTATATGTCGTGGTACGCGTACTGCCTCACTGAGCAGCAAACACAAGCAAACGGAACACGAACCCGCCGTCCTTTCCTTTTGGAGGGCATTCAAGGCGTCAACGGAGCGCCGATACTAAGTTATCCCAGCGGCGAGTTTTCAGTCATCGTCAGCGAATACGATCGGACCCTTCTGAATGGCAAGATGGAAGAAAAAACCATCCTTGAGCATGCCCATGTGGTGAGCCGCTGTTTCCGCAATGGAACGGTGCTGCCCTTCCGCTTTGGAACGCTGTTCGATAGCGACGAAGCTCTCCGGCAAGCGGTTCGCGCCAATCGCCGCGCTTTTGGACAAAGCGTAGAAAAGCTTCGTGGCAAGTCCGAAATGCACCTAAAAGTTCTGATCAAAGATGGCGCGTTGCGCGAAGCTTTTACCGACGTTCCGCTGCCTGATACCGTCGGCGGCGATTATCTTATGAAGCTCCGCGAAAAGGCTTCCAAAGACCGCGAACGATCGACGAAAGCCAGGGCCTTATCGGTTCAAGTCCACAAGCTCTTCAACCCGCTCGAAGAAGAAGTAAGCTGTAAACGCGTAAATACGAACGGGATGCTCATCGACATCGCCCACCTGATTGACTCCAAATCCGTTGAAAAATATCAAAACCGGTACAGCAGCGCAGCCAAGCAGTTAAAGAACTGCGAGCTGGTGATCAGCGGACCATGGCCTCCCTATCACTTCCTGCCAGGGAAATTAAGAACGGTAGCAGGAAACTCGTAAGCATTGCTCGCGTGATGGACCTGCCCGAGTGCGGTCCAGGAAGTGTCCGCCTGCTTCCTCGGTTTGTGATCGCACAATGATTGTCGTGCGCTGGTTAGTAAGCAATCAGCGCGTGTCCACTATAAGGCGGGCGTATTCGAGCTCAGGTTATCCCCTTCACCTGGTTCCCAGTTGCAGTTTCCACCGGCAGGCTTGCTCCCATTCTCACCCCCAAAAGATACATCTCCGTTTTTCGCTACACACGCGAACACAAAATTGCCATCGGCCATCCCTTGTGCAAAACGGGCGCAGGAGGATTCTGGAAAGTTATCCGAGATTGGCATGTAGCTTTTCTGTCCCTTTGAGATCGTCACACACAACTTTGTTCCCACTGAGGGATCTACGCTCTGCTTTTGAGCTGGAGGCATCATCGCATCGCTGACAGCAATGCGCTCTTTGGTTGGTGAAATGAGATGCTTGAGGTCCCATGTAAAGCTATAGTTATTCAGGGCCGATTCCGGAAACGGAGCAGGAACAAGCAACCCTCCGTTTTTTAAAAAGTCAAATTGAGTTTGTCTTATAAACTTAAAAGTCGGCAAAGCTGCAGCAAGAAAGCCAACGCCTCCACTTTTCGACCCCGCATATTCATGCATACACTTTTTTATTAAAGCGGTTGTTTGATTTACAAAACACATCTCCTGCAGCCCGGACGCTCGTGTAGATCCTTTAGACAGATTGAGTTCCTTGGCAATTGGCGCTGCATTTTTCCAATTCGAGCCTGTTACAAATATCTGACCAGGGTCGAAGTCTATTTCTCCTCCCTTGTCATAGCCTTGAGGAAATGGGGCATCTGGGACGATGATTCCTGAAACCACCCTCGACCTCTCAGAAATCGAAATTGTCGCTTTCACGCCAGAGATGGCTCGCTGCCACCAAGCCCCGGAAGTAGCAAGGCATTCAACCGCAGATTTTTGTTTACACAAGGTATGTAAATCTAGCGGCGTGCGATTCGGGTTAAAGCTTTGGAAGCTCTTGAGAGCACTTGCAAAATCTGAAGGGCTTACGAACAACTCGCTGAATTGGAACGTGAGGGAGTGTTTGAGTAGGTAATGTTCTGGGTTGGGGATAAATTTCACCGTACTGCCGCTTTGAGTCGTTGCTGTTCCGGGTTGCTCCTGAAGTCCGAATTGATATTGAAAGGCTCGCGCAATGCGCGCCTTGTATTCAAGCGTCCATGGTTTCAGATCGTCAGAAGTCAAGCGTGTAGATATGTCCTCTGAAACGGTTGAATTTTGTGAATATACGAACGTGCTGATTAGGATCGTTAGTAGACAAGATAGGGATGACACTTTCATGAGACGGTCACCTTCCTCCAATTGATTTTTAAATGTTAGGGCCCGCCTATGCCTGTGGGGAAAGATGCTAAGGCATACACAATAAGACCTGTCCTGTTACTCGCAATTGTGCGTAGAGGACAGAATAACCGGTTGCTTTATAAACCGCTGTCTCACGTGATTGCAATAAGGGGTTTGCGGTAGATTATGATGCCAAATGCTAAGGGTATTCGGCTGTATGGTGAATGTTCAGAATCCAGGCTGGCCCATTCAAGTCATTCGTTGGCTTAAGTGAGAAGCTGACTATTCTATCTTTCCCTTTTCCGTTTTTTACCCTCCGTCATCACTCTTCTCAGTATCCGGTTGATTCGCGTCTGATAGCCCGGACCTTTGGACTTGAACCAGTCCACGACTTCAGTATCCACGCGCAGTGAGATTCTTCGCTTGCGCGGACGGTTCCAGCGCGACTCCACGCTCGTCTCCTCTTCAGTCAGCGATAATAGCTCGTCCCCAATCGACGCATGCAGCCGGCCAACTCTTCCCATCCGCGCTTGTGCCTTTTTCCGTTTTTGCCTTCTGAGGTTTAGCTGTCATGACGCAATTGTATAGTCGATCACGTCACGACGCTACGTTCCCGCAGGAACATTGAACAGGAGCAGACTTTACAGGGAACGGCTCAACGTGAACACAATTGCCATGATGAGTAAAGAAAGCTCTCCATACGAAGCTGGAACGAGTTATTTAATTTACGCGATTAGAAGCGCCACACGCTCGCGCCCGCTCCAGCAGTAACTCCTTCTCACGAACGTTTTTTGTGAGCGACGCGGCGCGTTCGAACTCCACGCGAGCCTCTTCTAAACGGCCAAGTTTAACCAGCAGGTCACCGCGCACGCTTGGCAATAAGTGATAGCCATCCAGTGATCGACCTGCGACCAGCGTATCGACGATCTCAAGAGCTGCCTGCGGACCAACCGCCATTCCAACCGCGACCGCACGGTTCAGTTCTATGATAGGCGATGGCACAACTTTGGCCAGCGACTCGTAAAGCGCAACAATGCGTGGCCAATCGGTTTCCTCAGGAGTCCGCGCTCTTGCATGACAGGCAGCGATTGCAGCTTGCAATTCATATCGCCCCTGCGTGTCATTTATTGAAGAACGGACTTTCTCTTTCCGAAGTTTCTCTGCACGATCAAGAGCCGTGAGTCCGCGCCGGATGAGCAGCTGATCCCAGTGTGCGCGGTTTTGATCGAAGAGTAAGACCGGCTCGCCCGAAGGTCCCACACGGGCGCGTGAGCGTGAAGCTTGAATTTCCATCAGCGCGACTAAGCCGTGAACCTCCGGCTCCGCCGGCGCAAGCTCCGCGAGAATTCGCCCGAGCCGCAACGCGTCTTCGCAAAGCGTAGGACGCAACCAGTCATCTCCAGC